>NZ_JAKSYO010000060.1 GCF_022829635.1 Methylobacterium sp. E-066 | reverse complement strand
CACATCGGCTTGCGAAAGCCGCCACGCGCCCCCTCTCCCGTGCGGGAGAGGGTTGGGGTGAGGGACCAGGTCTTTCCGGAAAACGCGCATCCCTCACCCTGTCCCTCTCCCGCACGGGAGAGGGGACCCGCGCCACATCCGGGTATGGGTGAATCCGATAGCCCGCAGAGGGGGATGGAGTCGCTCGCGGCCTGCAGCGGCGCCTGTACCTCAGAATCCGTATCGACTGTCGGGGATGAGCCGGGGCGTTCGTCCCTGAAAACCAGTTGCCAAGGCAAAATCGCAACCGAATATGCAACTTCTGATTAGTATCGACCCGCTACCGTGCTCCCGTGTTGCCGCACGGCGAGGCTTTCCATGTACCGCGCTCTGGCCTGCCTGACCGACCAGCACACACCCTGGGTGGTGCCCCTGGCCGCCTGCGTCTGCTGGATCTCCTGCTACGTCGCCCTGCTTCTGGAACAGCGTGTCCGGAAGGGCGGCGCCTCCGCGCCCGCCTGGCTGCTGGCCGCTGCCTTCTCGGCCGGCGCGGGGATCTGGAGCACCCACTTCATCGGCATGCTCGGCTACGATCCCGGCGTCGTCGTCGGCTACGAGATGGCCACGACGCTGCTGTCGTTGGTCGTCGCCGTCGCGGGCGCCCTGGTCGCCTTCACGCTCCTGCGGGCCGCGCATCAGCACGCGTCCTGGGCCGGAGCCGTCGCCGGCCTGGTCCTGGGCGGCGGCATCGCCTGTATGCACTTCCTCGGCATCGCGGGGGTGGTCCTGCCCGGACGCTTCGACTGGGATCCGGCGCTGGCGCTGGCCGCGACCGCGATCGGCTGCGGCCTCTCCGGCGCCGCCCTGATGGTGCACGTCCGCCGCGGCGACGCCAAGACCCGGATGACTGCTGCGACGATCCTGACGGCGGCCATCGCCGGGCTGCACTTCCTGGCCATGGCGGCGGCGCGCGTGATCCCGGACCCGGCGCTGGAAACCCCGGATCTCGGCCTCGCCCGCGGTGCGGTGGCGGGCGGCATCGCGGTGATGATGGCGGTGATCCTGGCCTTCGCGGCGCTGGCCCTGATGCTCGACCATCTGCGCACGATCAACGCCGCCCTCGCCCGCCAGGGCGTCGCCTTGCGCGAGAAGACGCTGCTGCTCGACATGACCCTGGACAGCATGGACCAGGGCCTGATCATGGTGGACGGTCGCGGCCTGGTTCAGGTGTGCAACGAGCGCGCCCTGGCGCTGCTCGATCTGCCGCGGGCGATGATGCTGGCCAGCCCCAGCTACAAGGCGGTCCTGCGCCACCAGCTGCAGAACCGCGAGCGCAACCGGACCGACCGGTCGTACCGGGACTGGATCGAGCGCGGCGGGCTGGACCAGGCCCATGTCCACGAGCGCGTGCGCCCGAACGGCCTGGTGCTCGAGATCCGGACCGTGCCTCTCCAGGATGGCGGCTTCGTGCGGACGTTCACCGACATCACCCAGCGCAAGGCCGCGGAGGCCGAGGTGGCACGCCTCGCCCGGCACGACATCCTGACCGGCCTGCCGAACCGCGGCCTGTTCCGCGAATATCTCGATGCGCGGCTCGCCGACATCACCGTTCGGGGCGGCACCGGGGCGGTGCTGTATCTCGATCTCGACGGCTTCAAGGGCGTGAACGACACGCTCGGCCACCAGGCCGGCGACGATCTGCTGCGCAGCGTGGCGGACCGCTTGCGGTCGGTGGTGGGCGACGGCGTCGTGGCGCGCCTGGGCGGCGACGAGTTCGCCGTCCTGCTCTCGGGCGACCGCCAGGAGGCCATCGCGATCGCTGAGTGCCTGATCGGCCTGTTCGAGACGCCGCTCTGGGTCGGCGCCCAGCGGATCGCCGTCGGCTTGAGCGTCGGCATCGCGCTCGCCCCGGAGCACGGGGCGAGCGCGGAATGCCTGTACCGGCGGGCCGACCTCGCCCTCTACCGGGCCAAGGCCGAGGGCCGGGGCACCTACCGGGTGTTCGCCGCCGACATGGACGAGGAGGCGGA
Source organism: Methylobacterium sp. E-066 (assembly GCF_022829635.1). GTDB lineage: Bacteria > Pseudomonadota > Alphaproteobacteria > Rhizobiales > Beijerinckiaceae > Methylobacterium. The sequence goes on along the minus strand of NZ_JAKSYO010000060.1, from coordinate 4,579 downwards.
GGAGCGCCGGGTGCTGGAGAGCGACCTGCGCCAGGCGCTGGCCGACGATGCCCTGAGCCTGCACTATCAGCCGCAGGTGGACGGCGCCTCCGGCGTGCTGGTCGGCTTCGAGGCCCTGGTGCGCTGGGCGCATCCCACGCGCGGCCAGATCCCGCCCAGCGTGTTCGTGCCCCTGGCCGAGGAGACCGGGCTGATCATCGCGCTCGGCGACTGGGTCCTGCGCGAGGCCTGCCGCGAGGCCGCGACCTGGGCGCCCTCGCTGAAAGTCGCCGTGAACCTGTCGCCGCGGCAGTTCCAGAAGCCGGACCTGCCCGAGACCGTGCTGGCCGTGCTGGCCCAGACCGGCCTGTCGCCGGAGAGGCTGGAATTGGAGGTCACCGAGAGCGTCATCATCAACGACATGGCCCGGGCGATCAGCATCCTGCGGCGCCTGAAGGGGTTCGGCGTCCGGATCAGCATGGACGATTTCGGCACCGGCTACGCATCGCTGGCGACCCTGCAGGCCTTCCCGTTCGACAAGATGAAGATCGACCGCTCCTTCGTGGCCCAGCTCGGCGTCGACCCGCAGGCCGCCGTGATCGTGCGCGCCGTGCTGAGCCTGGGCCGGAGCCTCCGCATGGGCGTCGTCGCCGAAGGCGTGGAGACGGCCGCCCAGCGGCGGTTCCTGGCGGACGAGGCCTGCGGGGAGATGCAGGGCTATCTGTTCGGCAAGCCGCAGCCGATCGGCGACTATGCCGGAATGCTCAGCCTTCCCGAATCCGCGGAGGCCATCGCTGCGCACCCGGCTCGCCTGGCTCGGGCGACGGCCTGACGGGTGTGGCGCCTGCTGGACGAGCGGCCTGATACGCGTGTCACCTGCAGGCCACAGGGGGCGCCGGACGGGCTCGGTCTTGGTTCAACGTCCCGTGTTCGAGCCGAGGCAATTTTCAATTTGTAATCGATAGCCCAACCTCAGCGAGCGAGCCCTGGGGTTTTCAGGGAGAGTCGCCGCCGCATATCCTCAATCCTAGGTTTAATACTGATCCATTTGAAAATTCCAGTTGTGCGCGATAGGAAAAATCCTCCCGTGCTGCACACGCGAGTACTTAAGCACCCTTCATGCAGACATTGTTTTCGACTGACGGGGTGCATCCCCGCGATAGCTTCAAACGCTGGTGGGAAACGCTGTTCGATCTGGGCGCCAATCTCCAACAGCAGCGCCTCGACGACGGTCTATTCAGCGGCAAGATAGACGTCATCACGATCGGCTCCGTCGCGATGCACCGCGTCTCGCAGACCGCCTTGCGGAGCGAGGCGACCGGCGAGATGTTCCGGGACTCGGCCCACGAGGGCATGGTCCTGGCAATCTTGCAACTCGCCGGCGCGGCGACGTTCGATCAGGATGGCCGGAATTCGGTGCAGCGGCCTGGCGACTTCGTGGTGAGCGATCAGCGGCCGGTCGTGAGAACGACGAGCACGGGCAGCACGTGCCTATCGATTCAATTGCCGCGCGAGCGCCTGGAGAACGTGCTCGGGTCCACCCGGCTCTACACGGCCCTGACCGTGGCCGCGGATCTCGCCTCGGCGACCCTGGTCTCGACCTTCTTCCGCGAATTGATCCGCGTGCAGCACAAGCTCCCGCCCGACGCGGCGGCCCGCATGGCTTCGGCCGGCACGGACCTGATCGTGGCCAGCATCGCCGAGCGCCTGGCCCGGGAGATTCCGCGGCCGCTGCACGGCACCGTCGTGGTTCAGCGCGCCAAGGCCTATGTCGAGGCCAACCTCGGCGACACGACCCTCGACCCGCCGCAACTCGCCGCCGCGGTCGGCGTATCGTTGCGCCGGCTGCAGGAGCTGTTCCACGGGCACGGCCAGCACATCTCGGACTGGATCTGGCAGCGTCGGCTCAAGACGGCCGCCAAGCGCCTGACCGACCCGGGCGTCCGGCACCTGCCGATCGGCACCCTGGCCTATGGCTGCGGCTTCGCCAGCCAGGCCCATTTCGCCCGCCGCTTCAAGGGGCAGTATGGCATGACTCCGAGCGCGTATCGGGCCGCGTCTCTCTTCACGGCGTCATAGGCGATCGGCCCCGGCCGGCTCAGCCGTGGGGCGTGCGCCGCCGCGCCGGGTCTCGCGCCTCCGCGCGCTTCCGGACCGCCCGCGCGCGCTCGACATCCCTGAGGCCGATCGGCCGGGGCGAGGCCTCCTGCGTGAACGGCATCCGGCTGCGGATGTCGCCGTAGTAATCCGAGCCGCTCATCCCGAAGCCGCCGCCCGTGACCGGACCGTCCAGGAGCGGCTCCCCGGCGCAGGCGGCCGTGGCACAGCAGACGAGGAGGGCGGCGAAGGTCAGGCGCATGCAGGAACCCAGGCAGGAACGAGACGGCCGTTTTACGACCGCGGACATGACAAAGCCGTGTGCGCCGGGCGGACCGGCCGCTCGGCCCCGCCCCGATCCGATCACGGGGCGGGGGAGCGTTCGATCTCACCCGCGGTCGAGCCGATACGCAACGCGGCTCGTGAGGCAGGATGACCGGCCAGGGCTAGCAGGCCGTGCGGAGGCCGCGGGATCGGCCGTCCCGAGCCGGGACCGGCCGCGCACGAAGAAGCCCGCCGCGGCTTCAAGGCCGGGCGGGCTCATGACGATCAGGATCTGGATCGGATGCGGTCAGAAGCCGCCGCGACGCCCGTAGCCGCGCGGGCCGCCGAAGCCATGCGGCCGGCCATAGCCACGCCCGTACCCGCGGCCATAGCCGTAACCCCGGCCCCGGAAGCCCGGGCCGCCGTAGCCATGGCGGCGGCCACCGAAGCCCGGTCCGAAGCGGGGACCGCCATAGCCGTACTGGACCTGCTCAACCACCGGGGCCGGTTCGGTGACGGCGCCGAGGCCGATCTGGGCAGCGGCAGCCGGAAGCGGCGCGAGAAACAGGCTGGCGGCGAACAGGCCACCCGTCAACGTCGGGACTTTGAACACGGATTCTCTCCTCGCCGGGGCCGCTGAGGCGCGCCCCCGGCTTCGAGGAAACCCGACGGGCTCTCGGACCGTTCCTGATGACGTGACCTGCAACGGCCTTCCTGCGGATGAGCCCCGCCCCCGCGCGACATCTCCGCCCCGCCGGGAAGCGCGCTCGGGCCGCCGTGGGGTGTTCATGAGACGCGCGATGGTGAAGTGGCTGATGGTCGCGCTCGCGGTCTTCGCAGGCACCCCTGCGGTCGCTCAGCGGGATCGGGCCAACCGCGGGCGTCGCGGCGCGATCGAGGCCCCGCCCTTCGGTGCCCCGCGCGTCCCGGCCGCACGGCTGCGCCCCGCGGACGACGGCATCATTCATTGGAACACGCCGAACAAGGACGGCAATCTCGGTGGTCCCGGGACGGGCGGCGGCGGCGGAGGGGGCGGCTAGAGCCTCGCCCGGACAGGGTAAGCGGGTCGATCGGCGATGAAGTGCTGCCGTTGCGTGCGCGAGCCGCAGAACCCAGTACTTCAACAGTGCCGACGTCACACCGGCACTTGAGGTCATCACAAAAGCCTATGCTGACTGAACAGGATTGTTGATCTCCACGCTCGACAACGGGTGGTTGGCTCCCGTATGATGCTCAAACGTTGCCGGCACGTTATGAGCCGTTGGGCACGTTGTTTTCAGGAATTCCGCACACATGAAGCGCCGGAGCGCGCGGCCGTTCACGGTCGAAGTCAAGCATACCCGCACCTCCCGCGTCGCCCTGGTCGACGCGACCATGCGGCCCCGCGAAAATCACGACCTCTGGTGGGACATCCCCGAGGTCACAGTCGACAAGCCGGCCGAGCCGGCAGCTGCCCCCGTCGTCCTGGCCGATCCGGCGCGGCCCGAGGCCCCGGCGCGCCGGGTGCTGCCGAGCCTCATGCCGATGTTCGCGACCGCGAGCGAGCCCGAAACCGCCGAGGCGGACGAGGCTCCGACGATCGAGCGCCTTCCGCGGGTGCGCCGGGCCAAGGCGGCCACCAAGCGCGCGCCGAAGCCTGCTACCGAGGCGGCACGGCCCGTTTTCACCCCGGCTCCCGCGATCTCGCGGCAGCCGACGAGTGCGCCCGCTCCGGTGACGGCCGCCCCGGCCCAGCCGGCCGCGATGCCGGTGCGCCCGATCCGTCTCTCGCGGCAGGGCGACACGCTCAAGGCCGGCGAGCGCTGGAAGCGGCGCCTGCCGCGCCACCTGTGGTGATGTGAGCGATCGGCAGCGCACAAGTTCTTCGAGGCGCGATCACCCTTGTAGGCTGTGACGCGCCCGCTCTCTCGTCTCGGTTGGCACACATCACTGGGTGTGGCGCGCGTCCCCTCTCCCGCACGGGCTACGACGTTCACACATCGGGGTCGGCAGGATACGCTGGTGACACCGCGGCTCTCCCTCCCCCCCTTGCGGGGGAGGGTGGCCCCCGAAGGGGGTCGGGAGAGGGGAGCGACGGTGCAAGACAAAGCTCCGGCCTGCACGCCGGCGCTGCCTCCTCCGGAAGCCGGGTTCCCCTCTCCCGACCCTCGCTGACGCGAGGCCCACCCTCCCCCGCAGAGGGGGGAGGGAGACGCGCTTGGGTCCGGCCGTTGCTTCCATCCGGCAACGATGTGTGAAC
>NZ_JAKSYO010000105.1 GCF_022829635.1 Methylobacterium sp. E-066 | reverse complement strand
CCGGGATCCGGCTCGGCAGGCCGATCTCGATCTCCGGGCTCCAATCCTCGGCCGGCTCGCCCTTGGCGGCGGTGAGCGCCAGCTGCAGCAGGTGCTGGTAGAGGCCGAGCCCGACGAGCTTGGCGTGACCCGCCTGATCCTCGCCGACGAGGTCGCCGGCACCGCGCAGGTCGAGGTCGCGGGCGCTGACCGCGAAGCCGGCGCCGAGCCGATCCAGGGCTTCCAGGGCGCGCAGGCGCTGGAGCGCCGCGGGCGGGGGCGGCGCGGCCGGGTCGCTCAACAGGTGCACGACCCCGCGCCGCTGGCCGCGGCCGACCCGTCCGCGGAGCTGGTGGAGCTGGGCCAGACCGAACCGGGCGGCCTCCCAGACCAGCATGGTGTTGGCCCGGGGCACGTCGAGGCCGCTCTCCACGATGGCGGTGGCGAGCAGAACGTCGCCATCCCCGTCGGCGAAGCGGACCATGACCTCGTCCATGGCCGACGGCTTCAGGTCGCCATGCGCCACCAGCACGTCGAGGCCCGGCACGAGGCCGCGCAGGCGCTCGGCCATGGGGGCGATGTCCTCGATGCGCGGGCAGACGACGAAGCTCTGGCCGCCGCGGCGATGCTCGCGGATCAGGGCCTCGCGGATCGCATCGGCCTCGAAGGGGGCCACCACGGTCCGGACCGGCTGGCGCATCGCCGGGGGCGTGGCGATCACGCTGAGGCTCTGGAGGCCGACGAGCGCCGCCTGGAGCGTGCGCGGGATCGGCGTGGCGGTGAGCGTCAGCACGTGCCCGCCTTCGGCCAGGCGGCGGAGATCCGTCTTCATCTTGGCGCCGAAGCGCTGCTCCTCGTCGATCACGGTCAGGCCGAGGTCGGAGAAGCGCACCCCGCGCGCGGCCAGCGCCTGGGTGCCGACCACGAGCCGGATCGTGCCGTCGGCCAGGCCGGCCTTCACCCGCTTGGCCTCGGCCGGCGAGACCAGGCGCGAGAGCTGCGCGACCTCGATGCCGAACCGGCCGAACCGGCGGCGCAGGGTCTCGACATGCTGGCGGGCTAGGACCGTGGTCGGGGCGATCAGCGCGGCCTGTTTGCCGGCAAAAACCGTCGCCGCCAGAGCCCGCAGCGCGACCTCGGTCTTGCCGAACCCGACATCGCCGCAGACCAGCCGGTCCATGGGCCGCCCCGAGGCGAGATCGGCCATCAGCGCGTCGATCGCGGCGGCCTGGTCCGGGGTCGGGGCGAAGCCGAAACCGGCGGCGAACCGCTCCATGTCGCGGGACGGGGGCGCCAGGATTGGGGCCTCGGTCTCCCGGCGGGCGCGGGCGGCGTCCAGCATCACCCGGGCGGTCCGGGCCATGGTGGCCTCGGCCTGCAGGCGGCGGCGCGCCCAGGTGCCGCCGTCGAGCTTGTCCAGAGTGACCGCGTCGGGCTCCGGGCCGTAGCGCCAGATCCGGTCGGCCTGGGTCACCGGCACCATCAGGATCGCGTCGCCGGCAAAGCGAAGACGCAACGCCTCGGAGGGCTCGTCGTCCGCACCGACGCCCTGCGGGCTCGCCACGGGCTCCAGCCCCTCGAACACGCACAGGCCGTGGTCGCGGTCGACCGCCACGTCGCCGGGGCGCAGGTCGACTTCGCCCATCGGCAGGATCGCCCGGGCGGTGCCGGCCACCGCGGCGTCCGGCCCGAACAGGTCGGCGGCGGCGAACAGCGTCGCGCCCCGCGCCGGGACCCGGAAGCCGGCCCCGATCGGCGCCTCCAGGGCGAGGATATCCCCCGGCGCCGCCTCGGCGAGATCCGACCAGCCGTCGATCAGCCGGACCGGGCGCTCCGCGATCTTGCCGGCCTGGCGCACGAGGCGCCGGAGCGGCTGGCGCGAGCCGGCCAGCACGACCACGTCGCCGGCCTTCAGCCGCTCGCGCATCGCCTTGGCGAAGGCGGCGTCCGGCCGGCGCTCCCGGGCGAAGACCGGGATCCCGACCGGCTCGGCCGCCGCGTCCGTGGCCATGGCCCGGGTGCGGGCCGCCACGAGGTCCCGCCACGCCTTGGGCGCGAGGTAGAGGCCCGCACCGTCATCCGGCCGGCCGCCGCGGGGCACCCGCCGGGCTCCGGCTTCGTCCATCTGCTCGTAGAAGGCGTCGACCCGGGCCTGGGTGCCGTCCTCGACCACGAGCCGGGCCTCGGGCACGTAATCGAGCAGGGTCACGAGGCGCGGATAGTAGCGGTCCAGCCGGTGCTCCTGCCCAGTGAACGGCTCGAAGCTCTGGCCGGAATCCAGCGCCAGGATGATCTCGGTGGCCGGATCGATCACCAGATCCGCGACCTCGGCGACGGAGCGCTGCGAGATCGGGTCGTAGGAGCGGATCGCGGTGACCCGGCCGTCGGCGTGCTCGATCCGGCAGGGCCGCGGGGCTGCGGCGGGAAATACCTCGACGGTGCGGCCCCGGACGGCGATCTCGCCCGGCTCGTCGACCCGCTCGTCGAGGATGTAGCCGAGGCGCTGGAGGTCGGCCATCACGGCGGCCACGTCGAGGGGATCGCCGACCCGCAGGGTCACCCGGGCCGAAGCCCAGGTCTCCGGCGGGGGCACCCGCTGGATCAGCGCCGGGGCCGTGGTCAGCACGAAGCCCGGCAGGGCGTCCCGGTCGGTCAGCCATCGCATCGTGGCGGCGCGGGCGCCCATCATCGCCCGCGACGGCGAGGCATGGTCGAGCGGCAGGCAATCCCATTCCGGGTAGACGGCGACGCGGGCCTCGGGGTCCAGGGCTTGGAGCGTCGCGGCCAGTTCCTCCAGCCGCCTCGCATCCCGGGCGACGTGGACGAGAGGTGCCGCACCCTCCGCCAAGCCCAGCAGTGCCACCGCCAGCGCGCCGGTCGGCATCAGCGGCGCGTCCTCGGTCTCCTGGTGGGCGACCGTCTTCGTCCTGCGCTTGGCCATGCCTGATCCGAACCTGTCCCGGATCCTGCAAACGCCGGCCGGCGGTCAGGGCTCCCGGCCGCGCCGGTCCGATTCACAGACGCGATGCCGCATTCGAAAAGGCTTGCGTCCGGGAATCCCGGGCCTTCCGGGATCAGGCCTCGTCCAGCCAGAGATCGCCGCTCGCCCGCGGAGACCGCAGCACGTGGCGGGCGCCCTCGGTGAGCGCCCGGTCGGGTCCGGGCTGGCGCAGGTAGGTGGCGAGGTCGCGGGTCAAGCGCTCCAGCGGGTGGTCGCGCAGGAAGCCCTGCAGGCCGACCGAGCGCTGCGCCAATTCCAGCAGATCGAGCCCGGCGCGCTCGACCGCGAGGCGCGCGAGGTTGACGTAGGCGATGATCCCGTCCGGATCGCCGTCATCGGTCACGATCGCGGCGGCCCGGGCCACCCAGAGGCGCGCGGTCTCGGCGGCGATCACGCCCTGGCCGAGGCGGGCGAGCTGATGCGGATCCTCGCCGCGGCCGGTGGCGACGAGATGGCCGCGCCAGGCGTCGAGCAAAGCCTCCAGGCCGCCGAGCTGCACCGCGAGGAAGCGCCAGGCGCCCCCCGAGAAATGCGGCTGGGCCTGGTAATCGTCGGGGGCGCCCACGAGGGTGAAGCTTTCGGCGCCCAGCCCGGTGAAATCCACTGTGCCGGTGGCCGAGGCCCGCATCCCCTGCGCCCGCCAGGCCGAGAGGTCGGCCCGCGCGCCGGGCTCCAGGGCGACGACGATCATCTGCGAGCCGCCGGTGGCGGGCTGCGCGGTCACGAGGGCGCGGGTCACGAACCCGGCCCCCGACGCGAAGGTTTTTACGCCCTTGAGGACCGGGGTGGCTCCGGTGCTGTCGATCTTGAGGCCGTTGCCCGGCGGCTCGGTGTTCCAGACCCCGAACAGGTGGCCTTGCGTGGCGTCGGAGAGCAGGTTGTTGCGGGCCTCGCCCGCGGCATAGCGGGCGACGAGCTGGACCGCGTTGACATGGCCCTCGTAGACGCGCCCCAGGGCGAGGCTGCCGGACCCGACATGGGTGAGCACAGCGCGCAGGATCGCCCCGTCCGGCTCTTCGCCGAGGCCCGCGCCGCCGGCGCGCCGGGGGACCGGCGCGGCCAGCAGGCCCAGCCGGGCCAGCGCCGCCACATCGTCGGCCGGAAAACCCCCGTCGTGATCGTGGCTTCCGGCCCGACGCGCAGCGCCGACCGCGACCTCACGGGCCGCCGCCACCGGATCGCCCTGGGTGCCCCAGGCGATATCGTCGAGTCTGAGGTCCACGCCTGCTCCGGTCACAAAAGGCTCGAACGAGCAACCCGCCGCGACTCGCTTCGATACGCCGTGCGACGATACTGCACATCGTGACGGATTGGACCGCGGCGATGAGGGCCCTGCGGCGCGTCGATCTGCACCGGGCGACCCGGCCCCGAATCGACATCCAGGCGTTGTAGAGAGATCCGGCTTAACAAGCCGTCAGACCGCCGCTGATGATTCACTTGGGGGGGTCGGTGCCGTGGGCTATGACGCAGCCGTGTCGCGGAACGAGACCATGTCCTGCCCAGCGGGCTTTGAACGCCATCATCCCCAGCGCCTCGCGGCTCTGCGCAGCTACGCCATCCTCGACACCGCGCCGGAGCACGCCTTCGACGAGATCGCCCGGATGGCGGCCGTATCCTGCGGCACCGCGATGGCGCGGATCACCTTCGCCGATTCCGACCGGCAGTGGAGCAAGGCCGCCTTCGGCCACGCGGCGCCGGACCGGCCCCTCGAGACCGGCCCCTGCATCGAGACCCTGGGCCAGGCGGGCGCGCTGGTGCTGCCGGATTGCGGGGCAGTCGCCGGCGAGCCGGATCTGCGCTTCTACGCCGGCGTGCGGCTCGCGACATCCGAGGGCTGGGCGATCGGCACGCTCAGCGTCCTCGACCGGGAACCGCGCAGCCTGACCGAGCCGCAGGTCTTCATCCTGGAGGGGCTCGCCCGGACCCTCATGAGCCTGCTGGAGAGCCGGCGCACCGGGGCGCTGCTCAAGGCGCGGGCGGACCATCTGGAGGCGCAGGTCGCCGCCCAGACCCGGGACCGCGATCGGGTCTGGACCCTGTCGCCGGTGCTGAAGCTCGTCTCGGCCAAGGACGGGCAGGTCCAGTCGGTGAACCCGTCCTGGAGCCGGGCGCTCGGCTGGTCCGAAGCGGAGACCCTGGGCCGGAAGGCCCTGGACTTCATCGCCGCCCCGGACCGCGAGGCGGCGCGCGCGGCGCTCAAGCCCCTCTGCGAGGACCGCAGGGTCGAGGATGTCGAGGTCGCCTGCACGACCCGCGACGGCGGCTGGCGGCGGGTGCTCTGGACCGTGGTCCCGGAGGACGGGCTGTTCTACGGCTTCGGGCGCGACATCACCGAACAGCGCCAGGCCGAGGAGGCCTTGCGGCAATCGCAGAAGCTGGAGGCGATCGGCCAGCTCACCGGCGGCGTCGCCCACGATTTCAACAACCTGCTGACCATCATCCGCTCGTCGGTCGAGTTCCTGCGCCGGCCGGAACTCGCCGAGGAGCGCAGGCGCCGCTACCTCGACGCCGTCTCCGACACGGTGGACCGGGCCGCCAAGCTCACCGGCCAGCTCCTCGCCTTCGCCCGGCGCCAGGCGCTCAAGCCCCAGGTCTTCGACATCTGCGCCCGGCTGCGCAGCATCTCCGACATGCTCGATTCGGTCACGGGCGCCCGCATCCACGTGGAGACCGACCTGCCCGGCACGCCCTGCTTCGTGCGGGCCGACGAGAGCCAGTTCGAGACCGCGCTGATCAACATGGCGGTGAACGCCCGCGACGCGATGGACGGGGAAGGCAGCCTGACCCTGCGCCTTGAGAGCGGCCGCCCGATGCCGCCGATCCGCGGCCATGCCGGCGGCCCGGGGCCGTTCGTGGCCGTGATGGTGGTCGATACCGGGAGCGGCATCCCGGCCCCGGATCTCGGCCGGATCTTCGAGCCGTTCTTCACCACCAAGGAGATCGGCAAGGGCACCGGGCTCGGGCTCAGCCAGGTCATCGGCTTCGCCAAGCAATCGGGCGGCGATATCGACGTGGCGAGCCTGCCGGGACGCGGCACGCGCTTCACCCTGTACCTCCCGCAGGTCGACGCCCCCGCGGACGTGGCCGATTCCGGCCGCGACGACCGGCGCGAGCCGGAGCCGCAGCGGAGCCTGTGCATTCTGGTCGTCGAGGACAATCTCGAGGTCGGGCGCTTCTGCACCCAGATTCTGGAGGATCTCGGCCACGCGCCGATCTGGACGAAATCCGCCGAGGAGGCGCTGGTCGAGCTGGAGCGGACGCCCGCCCGCTTCGACGCGGTCTTCTCGGACGTGGTCATGCCCGGCATGGGCGGCGTCGCCCTCGCCCGGCAGTTGCAGATCACCCGCCCAGACCTGCCGGTGGTCCTGACCTCGGGCTACAGCCACATCCTGGCCACCGACGACGCGCACGGATTCATGCTGGTGCGCAAGCCGTATTCGGCCGAGCAGCTCGCCCAGGTGCTCTACGAGGCGACGCAGCTTCGGGGTGGGCGGGGAACAAGGCCCCCGCTCTCCGGTTGATGCGATGCAGCATGGCGATGGTGTCGCCGCGCTGCTGCCCCTTGTGGGCGTTTCCTCCCAAGACTTCGGACCGCTCTTTCGGGGGCGGTCCTTTTTTTGTTCGCGCCGCGTGCGGCCGACAGGGAACAACGTCCCCTGCGGCCGAAAGTTCTCAAGACCTTCTCATCCTTCGGTGGCGCGGGGGCCGGATCCCGTCTCGATATCCAGGGCCAGCAGCGCGAAGGTGGCGAGCCAATGCTCGCCCATATAGTCGCCGGTCACGTGCGGGAGACCAGCCTCCAGGTGGGCCTCGGCGGCGGCCTGGAGCGGCCGGCGTCGGGGATCGTCCGGGTCCAGGGCGGCGGCGAGCGCCCGGAAGCACCAGGCGCGGCTGAGGTTCAGCCCGTCGAGATGGGCGATCTTGCCGTCGCTGCGGTCGGTCACGGTGGCGGGCCGGAACAGGGTCGCGGGCCGCCCCGCCGCGAGGTCCGGCAGGAACCGGGCGAACCAGGGCCGGAATCTTTCCGCCGGCAGGAGCCGGCGCAGGCACTCGGCCTCGATCAGCGCGGAGGACAGGAAGTCGTCGCTCCCCGGCTCGCCCCAGGCCGGGCAATCCGTGTCGGCCCCGTACCAGCGCTCGGCGGTGCGCAGCAGCAGGTCGGACAGGGCCGCGTCGTCCGCCCCCTCGGCGTAGTCGGCCGCCAGCCGCAGCGCGAAGGCGGTGTTGAAATGCGTCCCCACCCGCACCGGATAGGGCGCGACCGGCAAAAAGTCCCGGACCCGCTGCGCGATCATGCCGGTGAGCGGCGCCAGGGCCTCGGCCCAGCGGCGTTCGGGCAGGCGGGACAATTCGTCGGCGAGCTTCAGGAGCCAGGCCCAGCCATAGGGCCGCTCGTAGCCCCGGGCGGTCGGGGCGGCGAAATAGGTGCATTCCCCGGCGACTGTTTCCGGGATCAGCCGCGCGTCGAACTGCGTGCGGATCGCCCCGGCCTGGAGGCCGTCGGGGAACAGCCGCAGCACCCGCGCCAGCAGCCAATATCCGTGGACGCAGGAATGCCAATCGTAGCTGCCGTGGAAGACCGGGTGCAAAGCCGCGGGGGTGTGCGCATCCTCGGGGCCGGCCAGGACGTGGCCCGGCTTGTTCGGGTATTCGCGCGTGACGTGGCCGAGGGCCACTGCGGCGAAGCGGGCGCCGATCTCCTGGGTGAGCGCGTTCGGCATCGCGAGACGTCCCATGCGGCACCGGACGCTTTGCCGGCGCGGTCCAAGACGGTTATCGCAAGCGTGGCGAGCCGGGCAGTCCGCCGGCCCGATCTCATCGGGACTTTCCATGCGCCGTGCGCCGATCGCCGTCCTTCTCGTCGCCCTCGCGATGCCGGCCGCGGCCGCGCCGGACCCGACCCGGGACGTGCTGTGGGCCGCGCTGAAGACTTGCGTGCTCGCCAAGCGGATCGCCGACCGGACGTTTCCGTGCCTCTCGGTCGATCTCGGCGACAAGGACCGCCCCGGCTCGGCGGTCCTGCGCGCGCCCGGCGAGCCGACCCACATCGTGGTGATGCCCACCGACACCGTGGCCGGGCTCGAAGCCCCGGTCCTGCGCGGGCCGCGCGGGGCCGCCTATTGGCGGGCGGCGCTGGCGGCGCGCCCGTTCGTGTCGGATGCCCTGAAGGGCAAGCTGCCGCCCGAGGCGGTGGGGCTGGCGGTCAATTCGGCCCGGGGGCGGAGCCAGGACCAGCTCCATATCCATCTCGATTGCCTGAAGCCGAGCGTGCTGGCCGCCGTGAAGGCGCATGGCCGCCAGATCCGCGGGACTTGGACGCGCTTCCCGGTGCCGCTCGCCGGGGATCGCTACCACGCGATGCGGGTGCCGGAAGCGGAAGCCGAGCGTTTCAACCCGTTCGCGGCCCTGCGCACCCTGCCGGGACCCCGGCCGGACCTGCACCGGACGAGTTTTGCCGCGCTCGCCACGCCGCCGGGTGATCCCGAGCCGGGTTTTCTGCTGCTGGCCTACCGGGCGCCGAGCGCCAGCGCCGAGGACGTGATGGACCATAGCTGCGCCGTTGCCTCGGGCCGCGGCGGCGCCTGAGGCGGGGTGCCGCCGATCAGCGATCGAGCCCGGCCGTGAGGGAGAAGCGGGTCAGCGCGCCCGGCGTATCCAACCGGAGCTTCGGCAGGCCGATGCGGTCGAACTGCGCCGCCAAGAGCTTACGGTTCGCCGGGGTGGCGACGACGATATGACGGATCATGTTCCATTTCACACTGTCCCGGCCACCTTCGAGAGCGCCGGGCCGGTCACGTTCGAACCAGCATCGGCGCAGGTATCGGACAAGGCTGGTCATGGTCGGGACATCGAGCAGGATGACGCCCGTCGCCCGCTCCAGCCGCTGCGGCAGGTACCGGGTGTAGTTGCCGTCCATCACCCAGCGCGGTTCGAGGATGGCCGCATCGTGCAGCGCGCGAAATTCGTCCTCGGAGCGCGGCTCCCAATCGGTGTTCGGCCGATGCTGAAGCTGGTCGAGATGGATCGGCGGCAGGCCCCGGGTCCGCCCGATCGCGACCGCGAGGGTGGATTTGCCGCTGTTCGACGGGCCGATGATGCAGATGCGCGGCCCAAGCTCATCGAGAATCATGGCCTCGCCTCGACGCCCGCCGACAGGATCACCGTATAGATCCGGATCGGCAAGGATGCGCCGTACATCGAGCGGGACGATGAACCTGGCACAGGACTCCCTCATCGCGACGAGATTGCTGCGCCAGGCCGAGGCCGTGATCGTTTCTATGCTTGGTTCATCGCAGATCTTGCCATGCGGCGGTGATACCGCGGCCGAAAATCTGCTCAGCCCGCCCCCTTCGGCGGCGGCAGCGCGTTGGTGAGTTGGCGCAGAAAACCTCGCACCGCCCGGGGCAGACGCCGATCGCGCATGGCCTGGATCTGGATGCCCCGGGTAAGGCTCGCCTGGGCGCGGATCGGCAGGCTGACCAGCGCGTTCAGGTCCACCGGCGTCCGTACCGACAAAGCCGACATCAGCGCGAGACCGCGGGAATTCCGGACAAACGGCAGCAGGGCGGCCAAGTTGTTGGCGGTTAACACTGGCTCGACCACGATGCCCTCGTGCAGGCAGGCGGCGTCGAAAACCTGCCGCAGGGTCGTGTCTCGGGTCGGCAGGGCGACCGGATAGTTTGGCAGATCGGAGAGCTGCACGAGCTTCGCCCGCGCCAGGGGATGGTCGGGGGTGGCCAGCGCCCGCATGTCGACCTCCCCGTCATACAGCACCTCGACCTGGGTGGTCGGCGCGAGCGCGAAGGTGATGCCGAGATCGGCCTCGCCCGCCGCCACCATCTGGGTCACCTGGGCGGGGGGCAGCACCGTCACCTCGAAGCGCAGGCCGGGATGGGCGGCGTGGAAGGACGCCACGGCGTTCGGCACGATGTCGAGGGCGAACCCCTCGGAACTCGCTACCCGGATCAGGCCCCGGGCGAGGCCTTCCAGCTCGCGGATCTCGGTGACCACCTGCTCCGAGCGGACCAGCATCTGGTGCGCGTGCTGGGCCAGGAGCTCGCCGGCCGGGCTCGGCACCATGCCGCGCGGGCGCCGCTCGAACAGGACGCAATCGAGCTCGGCCTCCAGGTTTCCGATCTGCCGGCTGATCGCCGAGGCGGCGACGTTGAGCTGGGCCGAGGCTGCCGCGATCGAGCCGGTTCGGGCAACCGTCAGGAAGTAGCGCAGGCCCGTAATTTGCATTTTTCTGCCTGAAAACGACTATTCCGCCATATCCCTTGCCGAAACGGCAACGCAGCGCTCGCCAAATTCTACTTGTTGCGATCTCAGATGCACAACATCATGGCAGGGTGAAAAAGGCGGCAGTCGCGGAGTCTTTCCCAGCGTCCTGCCGCCTTGCCGTCGGAGACGGAGTCGACATGCCGGTACGGACGATCACCCTCACCGCTTCCCTGGCGGCTTCCCTGATCGCACTGGTCGCCGCGAGCCCAGCGCTCGCCGGCAAGGCCGACGATACCCTGGTCTACGCCTCCGACAGCGAGCCCGAGAACGTCAGCCCCTATCACAACAGCGCCCGCGAGGGCGTCGTGCTGGCCCGCAACTGCTGGGATACGCTGCTGTGGCGCGACCCGGCGGACGGCACCTACAAGCCGATGCTGGCCACCGCCTGGACCTGGACCGACGACACCACCCTCGACCTGACGATCCGCGAGGGCGTGACCTTCCACAACGGCGACCCGCTCGGGCCCGAGGACGTGGCCTTCACGTTCAACTACGTGCTGACCCCCGAAGCCCGCACCGTCACCCGCCAGAACGTCGACTGGATGAAGTCGGTGGAGGTCACCGGCCCGCACAGCGTGCGGATCCACCTCAAGGCGCCGTTCCCGGCGGCGCTGGAATACCTCGCCGGCCCGACCCCGATCTTCCCGGCTTCCTATTTCAAAAAGGTCGGCCTCGACGGCTTCGCCAAGGCGCCCATCGGCAGCGGCCCGTACAAGATCACCAAGGTCGATAGCGGCCGCGGCGTCACCATGGAGCGCTTTGCCCAGTACTGGGCCGGCAGCCCGCTGGGTAAGCCGAAGATCGGCAAGCTACAGTTCCGGGTGATCCCGGACGGCGAGAGCCGGATGGCCGAGCTGATGACCGGCGGCGTCGACTGGATCTGGCGGGTGCCGAGCGACCAGGCCGAGCAGCTGCGCGCCGCCCCCAACGTCACCGTGCTCAACTCCGAGACGATGCGGGTCGGCTTCCTGCAGTTCGACACGCTGAGCCGCGCCAGGGAGAACTCGCCGCTCAAGGACGTGCGCGTCCGGCAGGCGATCTCCTACGCCATCGACCGCAAGGCGATGGTCGACAACCTGGTGCGCGGCGCCTCCCGGGTAATGAACGCGCTCTGCTTCGTCGACCAGTTCGGCTGCAACGACCAGGGGGTGATGCGCTATCCCTACGACCCGGCCAAGGCCAAGGCCCTGCTCAAGGAAGCCGGCTACGCGAACGGGTTCGAGATCGATCTCGGCGCCTATCGCGAGCGGGACTATGCCGAGGCGGTGATCGGCTATCTCGGGGCGGTCGGCATCAAGGTGCGGCTCAACTACCTGCGCTACGCCGCGTTCCGGGATTCCCTGCGGGCCGGCAAGATTTCGATCGGGTACCAGACCTGGGGCTCGTTCTCGGTCAACGACGTCTCGGCCTTCGACGGGGTGTATTTCCGCGGCGGCGAGGAGGATCTGACCAAGGATCCGCAGGTGATCGCCGACCTGCAGGAGGGCGACGGCTCCACCGACCCGGAGAAGCGCAAGGCCGCCTACGCCAAGGCACTCCAGCGGATCGCCGGAGAGGCCTACGCCCTGCCGATGTTCTCCTACGCGACCAATTACGCCTTCACGTCGGACCTGAACTTCACCGCCCAGCCGGACGAGGTGCCGCGCTTCTACGCGGCGTCCTGGAAGTAAGGGGGCGGCACCGTGCTGGCCTTCACGCTCCGGCGCATCCTGGTCGCCCTGGCGGTGGCCTTCACGGTCTCGGTGGCGAGCTTCATGCTGCTCCACCTCTCGGGGGACCTCGCCACGGCCATCGCCGGGCCGGAGGCCACGGGGCCCCAGATCGTGCAGATCCGCAAGGATTACGGCCTGGACCAGCCGCTGCTGGCCCAGTTCCTCGCCTGGGCCTGGAAGGCGCTGCACCTCGATTTCGGCAATTCCTTCTACTTCCGCGAGCGGGTGATCGACCTGCTCGCCGCCCGCCTGCCGATCACCCTCTATCTCGGTGTGATCGCCCTCGCGGTGGCCCTGTTCGTGGCGGTGCCGCTCGGGGTGATCGCCGCGGTCAAGCGCGATACCTGGATCGACCGGCTCGCCCTGTCGATCTCGGTGCTCGGCCAGGCGATGCCGAGCTTCTGGTTCGGGCTGACCCTGATCCTGATCTTCTCGGTCAACCTGCGCTGGCTGCCGGTCTCGGGCAACGCGAGCTGGAAGAACTTCGTCCTGCCCGCGGTGGCGCTCGGCTACTACGCCATGCCGGCGGTGATGCGGCTCACCCGCAACGGCATGCTGGAGGTGCTGGCCTCCGACTACGTCCGCACCGCCCGAGCCAAAGGGTTGCCGCCGCGGAAGATCCTGGTCCGGCATGCGCTGCGCAACGCCGTGATCCCGGTGATCGCCCTGGCGGCGGTGCAGTTCGGCTTCATGCTCGGCGGCTCGATCGTGATCGAGGCGGTGTTCTCGCTGCAAGGGCTCGGCCAGCTCGCCTGGGAGTCCATTGCTCGCAACGACTTCCCGGTGGTCCAGGCGATCGTGCTGGTTCTGGCGATGATCTACATCGCCCTGACGCTGGCGGCCGACCTGCTGAACGCCTTCCTCGATCCGCGCCTGCGCCAATCGTGAGGATGCGCCGCCCATGAGCCTGCCCCCCGACACGGCGGCGCTCGCCGCCCCCACCCTCTCCCCGGACATCGCCGTCCCGGCCGCCCTAGCTCCGGTGCGCTCGCCCACCGGCCTCGTGCTTCAGCGCGGCCTGCACCACGGCGGCTTCCTGATCGGCGCCGGCATCCTCGGGCTGATCGTGCTGGCCGCGCTCGCCGCACCGCTGATCGCCCCGCACGACCCTTACGCGCAGGACGTCTCGCGCCGCCTGATCCCGCCGATCTGGCAGGCCAAGGGCACCTGGGACCACGTGCTCGGTACCGACAAGCTCGGGCGCGACTATCTCAGCCGCCTGCTCTACGGCGGCCAGATCTCCCTCTTGATCGGGATCTCGGCGGCGCTGATCTCCGGGTTGATCGGCACGGTGCTGGGCCTCTGCGCCGGCTATTTCGGCGGCTGGGTCGATTCGGTGGTGAGCTACATCGTGACCACCCGGCTGGCCATGCCGGTGGTGCTGGTGGCGCTCGCCATGGCCTCGCTGGTCGGTGGCTCGCTCAAGGTCGTGGTGCTGGTGCTGGGCTTCCTGCTCTGGGACCGCTTCGCCGTGGTGACCCGGGCTGCCACCCAGCAGATCCGCAACCAGGATTTCGTCTCGGCCGCCCGCGCTTCGGGCCTCACCGACCTGCGCATCGTGCTCCAGGAGATCCTGCCCAACATCCTCAACGCGCTGATCGTGGTGGCGACCCTGGAGATGGCCCACGCGATCCTGCTGGAGGCCGCCCTGTCGTTCCTGGGGCTCGGGGTGCAGCCGCCACTGCCGTCCTGGGGCCTGATGATCGCCGAGGGCAAGCAGTACATGTTCTTCCAGCCCTGGGTGATCACCATCCCGGGCGTGGCGCTCCTCTTCCTCGTGCTGGCGATCAATCTCCTCGGCGATGGCCTGCGGGACATCACCGCCCCCGAGGGGCGCAACTGATGCGGATGCGCCCGATCAGCTTCGTCCCAGCCCCCCTGTCCTCCGAGATCACACCATGACGCGAGACGACGCCATCGCGCGCGCCACCGAGGCCTTCGATTCGGGCGCGTTCCTCGCGCTCCTGCGGGAGGCGGTCGCCTACCCGACCGAGAGCCAGGCGCCCGGCCAGGAAGCGGCCCTGCACGCCTATCTCGACGCGTTCATCACCCCCGTGGTCGCCCGTCTCGGCTTCGAGCCCCCCAAAAAATACGACAATCCGGACGGGGTGCACGGCCCGTTCCTGATCGCCGAGCGGCACGAGGGGCCGGACCTGCCGACCGTTCTGATCTACGGCCACGGCGACACCGTGCGGGGCTATCCCGAGCAGTGGCGCGCGGGGCTCGGCCCCTGGGAGATCGTGGTCGAGGGCGACCGCTGGTACGGGCGTGGCACCGCCGACAACAAGGGGCAGCACGTCCTCAACCTCGCGGCCCTGGAGCAGGTGATCGCGGCGCGCGACGGCCGCCTCGGCTTCAACGTGAAGCTGCTGATCGAGATGGGCGAGGAGGCGGGCTCGCCGGGCCTGCGCCCGTTCTGCCGGGCGCAGAGCGAGGCCCTGCGTTCCGACGTGCTGATCGCCTCGGACGGGCCGCGGCTCAGCGCCGAGCGCCCGACGCTATTCCTGGGATCGCGTGGGGCCTACAATTTCGAGCTGAGCCTGAATCTGCGCGAGGGGCCGCACCATTCCGGCAATTGGGGCGGCCTGCTGCGCAACCCCGGCACCGTCCTGGCCTCGGCGATCGCCTCGATGGTCGATGCCCGCGGCAGTATTCTGGTCGAGGCCCTGCGGCCGCCGCCGATCCCCGAGGGCGTGCGCGCGGCACTCCGGGACATCCGGGTCGGCGAGGATCCGACCGCACCCGCGATCGATTCCGATTGGGGAGAGCCCGGGCTGACCCCGGCCGAGCGCGTCTTCGCCTGGAACACCCTAGAGGTCCTGGCCTTCAAGACCGGCGATCCGGACGGCCCGCTCAACGCCGTGCCGCCCCACGCCAAGGCGACCCTGCAGCTGCGCTTCGTGGTCGGCACCGATTGGGAGAATCTGATCCAGAACGTGCGCGCCCATCTGGACGAGAACGGCTTTCCGATGATCGAGGTCCGGCCGGCGCGGGCCGCGGAGGTGTTCCAGGCGACCCGCCTGCCGGTGGAAGACCCCTGGGTGGACTGGGCGCTTCTGTCGATCGAGGCGAGCACTGGAAAAAAACCGGCCCTGCTGCCCAATCTCGGTGGCTCCCTGCCGAACGACGCCTTCTCGGAGATCCTCGGCCTGCCGACCCTCTGGGTGCCGCATTCCTACCCGGCCTGCCGCCAGCACGGGCCGGACGAGCATATGCTCGCCTCCAGCACCCGCGAGGGCCTGGCGATCATGGCCGGGCTGTTCTGGGATCTCGGCGAAGCCGGCCCGGACATTTTACGACGCCGCGCAGCGAGGACCTGACTGATGAGCGAGCCGGTCGTCCGCATCCGTGACCTGACGATCGCGCTCCCCAAGGGCGCCGACCGTCCCTACGCCGTCGAGGGCCTGAACCTCGACCTGGAGCCCGGAAAGATCCTCTGCGTGGTCGGCGAATCGGGCTCGGGCAAGTCGATGAGCGCCTACGCGCTCACCGGCCTTCTGCCCCGGGCGCTCAAGCCCGAAGGCGGTTCGATCCTGTTCGAGGGCCGGAACCTGCTGACGCTGGACGAGCCGGCCTGGCGGTCGCTGCGCGGCCGGCGCATCGCCATGGTGTTCCAGGAGCCCATGACCGCGCTCAACCCGGTGATGCGCATCGGCGACCAGATCGCCGAGATGTTCGAGGCGCATAACCTGCTCACCCGGGCCGAGCGGCGCGCCCGGGCCGTGGCGCTCGCGACCGAGGTCGGGCTGCCCAATCCCGAGGAGGCGGTGCGGGCCTATCCGCATCAGCTCTCCGGCGGCCAGCGCCAGCGGGCGATGATCGCCATGGCGCTGGCCCTCGAGCCGTCGGTCCTGGTCGCCGACGAGCCGACCACGGCGCTGGACGTGACCACCCAGGCCCAGATCCTGAAGCTGATCCGCGACCTGCAGCGCAAGCGCGGGATGAGCGTCCTGTTCATCACCCACGATTTCGGGGTGGTCGCCGAGATCGCCGACCATGTGGCGGTGCTCCAGCGCGGCAGACTGGTCGAATCGGGCAGCGCCGAGGCGGTTCTGCGCGACCCGCAGGCCCCATACACGAAGGCGCTGCTCGCCGCGGTGCCGAGCCTGACGCCGCCGACCCGCGCGGCCGTGCAGGCGGCCCCGGTGGCGCTGTCGGTGATCGGACTGTCCAAGACCTATGCGACCAAGGCAGGGCTGTTCGGCAAGCCACGCGTGGTCGCAGCGGTGAAGGACGTCGCCTTCGACGTGCGCCGCGGCGAGACGCTGGGGCTTGTCGGCGAATCAGGCTCGGGTAAGTCGACCACGGCGCGGCTGGCGATCCGGCTGATCGAGCCAGACGGCGGTACCGTCCGGCTCGGCAGCCTGGACTACACCGCCCTCCGGAGCGCCGAGCTGCGGCAGCAGCGCAGCCGCATCCAGATGATCTTCCAGGACCCGTTCGCGTCCCTGAACCCGCGCCGCACCGTGGAGCAGATCATCATCGCCGGCCCGATCGCCCACGGGGTGCCGGCCGCGGAGGCGCGGGAGCGCGCCCGGAGCCTGCTCGACCTCGTCGGCCTCGATCCCAAGGCAGCCGCCCGCTACCCGAACGCCTTCTCGGGCGGCCAGCGCCAGCGCATCGGCATCGCCCGGGCGCTCGCCATGGAGCCGGACGTGCTGGTGGCCGACGAGGCGGTCTCGGCCCTCGACGTCTCGGTCCAGCGCCAGGTGCTGGACCTGCTGGAGGACCTGAAGCAGCGGCTGTCGCTGGCGATGCTGTTCATCACCCACGACCTGCGGGTGGCGGCCACCATCTGCGACCGGATCGCCGTGATGCATCGCGGCGCCATCGTGGAGATGCGCGGCACCGCCGACCTGTTCGCCGCGCCGGAGCACGCCTACACGCGCAGCCTCCTGGCCGCTGTGCCGGGGGCCCGCGCTTCGTAGGGGCGGGTTGGGACGTCCTGCCTCCTCCCTGGGACGCCAGGGACACCGTGGGACACAGAGACAAGTTTTTTGGACGGACTCGGTCTGTTCCGTTTCGGGCCACCCGGTAGAATGTCTGCAGTTGTCGAGGGCCGAGCGCCCCGGCGGATCTACGGCCGACCGAAACGTCCGTCCCCGCTCACACCTCGAACGCGCACGGGGACTTTTGACGTGTCGTTCTCAGCCAAGCCCAATGATCCTCAGTCGCCGCGCAAGCGGTCTCTGCCGGCCGGGCAGCCGTCCCGGCGCCAAGGATCCGCGCGCCGGCCGGGGACAGACAACCGCCGCCCGCAGACGCCGGAGGCGGTCGCCGAGGTCGTCGGCGCCCGGATCATCTACCTGAGCTGGGCCGACACGTTCGGGCGCCCGCCCCGTGCCTGGTGGCCCGGAATGACCGCCTGCGTGCTGCCGTTCCGCCCGCGACAGGCGACAGCCGGCTGATCAGCCGCGCGTGCCGGTCCTGCGCTCTTCGGCGCGGGCCCCCGGAACGCCGAGGCCGATCGCCTTGGCGAGGGCCGAGCGCTGCGCGGCATAGCCCGGCGCCGTCATCGGATAATCGGCCGGGAGGCTGTAGCGCTCGCGGTAACGCTCCGGCGTCAGGCCGTGGGCCGTCAGGTGGCGCTTCAGCGTCTTGTACGACCGGCCGTCGATGAAGCTGATGATGCCGTCCTGCTGGACCGACTTGCGGATCTGCGCCGCATTCGGCGGCTCGATCACGGGCTCGGCCTCGACCGGCTGCCTCTGGCCGAGATTGACCAGCGCGCCGTGCACGCTGGCGATCAGCGCCGGCAGGGCGGCCGGCGGGACTGGGTTGTTCGAGACATAGGCCGCGACGACGTCGCCGACCAGCACGGCGAGCTCGGTGCTGCTCTCAGGAATCGTTTCGGGCACGGCGCAAGTTCCAGTCCAAGGTTTCGTGGGTGACACCACGTTTCCAAAGCAAAAATCATCCCAGTGTCAAGATGTTTTCTTCAGCCGATCGACCCGGTCGGACGCACTTTAATGCATCTCTAAGGAAACCGGTTTTCTGGGTGTCTGTCTTCGCCCAGCGTATCGATCGCGTTGCTTGGGCACTCCAACACGGATTTACAGAAAATTCTAAATACGAGACTCAGAACGCAATCAGGATCTGCCCACACGCTCAGCCGATGCCGAGGCCGTGAATAAGTCCGAGGCTGACGGCGACGAGGACGGCCAGCGAGGCGGTCACCGCCAGCGTCACCCGGCCGCCGACCCGGGCGAGAACGCGCACATCGACGCCGAGGCCCAGGGCCGCCATGGACAGCACCGTAAGCACGCCCGCGAGCTGCGTCAGCGGCTTCACCGCCGCGTCCGGGATCAGCCCGAGGGAGCGGGACGTGGCGAGCGCCAGGAAGCCCAGGATGAACCACGGCACCAGCTTAGTCAGGCCGGGGCGCCCCTTCGCGCCGGTCGCCGCCATCTCGGGTTCCTGAGGCAGGCGCGGGGCGATCAGCGAGAACGCCACCACCACCGGCCCGAGCATCAGCACGCGCACGAGCTTGACCAGGGTGCCGACCTGGGTGGACAGCAGGCTCACCGGCACGGTCGCGGCCAGCACCTGCGGCACCGCGTAGACGGTGAGGCCGGCCAGCACGCCGTACTGGTTGTCGCTCAAGCCCGCGAGCGGCACGAACAGCGGCAGACCCAGCACCATCAGTACGCCGAGCACCGCCGTGAACGCGATGGCGGCCGCGATGTCCTTGGGCTGCGCCCCGATCACCGGCGCCACCGCGGCGATGGCCGAGTTGCCGCAGATCGCGTTGCCGCACGCCACCAGGATCGCCATCCGGGGCGGCAGGCCGAGCGCCCGGCAGATCCCGACGCTGGCTGCGATGCCGATCACCACGGTGCCGACGATGCCGGCGAGCAGCGCCGGGCCGGAGGCCAGGATCGCCCCGAGGCTGAGGGAGGCGCCGAGCAGGACGACGGCGACTTCGAGGAGCTGCTTGGCCGAGAACGCGATGCCGGTGCGGAACCGGGCATCCGGCGTCCAGGCGGTGCGCACCGCGATGCCGATCAGGATCGCCAGCACCAGCGCCTCGACATAGGGATGGCCGGCGACGCGCTCCTCCAGGGCCTGCGCAGCCATCGCCAGGGCGGTGATCGCCGCGCACAGGCCGATGCCCGGCAGCACGGAGGCGGTGGATGCGCCCGGCGCGGCCGTCTCGGTGGCACCCGTCCGGGACGAGGTTTTGAGACTCACGAGGGTCGCTCCGCGGTCGGCATCCTGGCAAAGGGAAGAAAACGTTTGTCGCGAACGCGCAAGAGAGAAGGAAGCTCTACCGCGCGAGAAATCTTCGGAAGACGCGTCCATTGCATGGCGGGGTTCGGAGCGCGAAATTCACCTCCATGCGCACCACCTCTGACATCCGGTCGACGACGCTGGCGTTCGACCCCTTCGGCGAGCCCGTCGCCCAGGGTGTGGCCGAGGCGTGCCCGACCGCTGCGGGTGATCGGACCGCCCGTCGTGTCGGCGGCGCCGTGTTCTGGACGCTCGCGCTGGCGATCCTGGCAGGCCGGGTCTACGCCTACGACATGCCCGCGGTGCAGAGCGTCGTCGCCTACGCCGCCCAGGCCGCGGCCCTGCGCTAAAGCCTGGCCGGCTTGGCCATCGCTCAATAGGTATCCGCCAGATAGGCCGCGATCGCGTGGCCGTCCGCCTCGTCGATCGGGGCGTGATAGACCTTGATCATCTTGGTCACCTCCGCGTCCCAGAACGCCTTGCCCCGGCCCGGCGGCTGCGTGGCGATGTAATCGACGGAATGGCAGGTCTGGCAATTGGCCTGCGCCGCCGCGAAGCCCTGCGCCTGGTCGCCCTTAGGTAACTTCAGCTCTACCGTGGGATCCGGCAGCGCGTAGCTGCGCGGTGCGGACAGGGCGGCACCGGCGATCAGGCCGGCGGCCAGCGATCCGAGGAGAAGCGCGCGCATCCCGTTCCCCCTCATGCCGCTCGGACCCGGGTGGTCTCGACGGTGTTGCGCATGTAGCCGGACGGGTTCCAGCGCGCGTCCATCGGCTGCGTGCTGCCGTCCTGAGCCGTGGCCCGGACCCGGATCGCATGCGCGCCCGACGCCAGATCGAGGCCGAGCGACCAGGGCCGGAACGCGTAAGCGCCGAGATCCTGGCCGAGCTCGGCGGCTGTCCAGGTCCGGCCATCGTCGGCGGACACCGCGACCGACCGGATGCCGGAGCCGCCGTCGAACGCGATGCCGCGCAGGTTCACCGGGCCGGCCTTGATCTCCGCCCCGTCGGCGAGATTGGTCAAGAACGACCGCACGTTGAGCCGGCCGATCGGCACCGTGGCGGTGGCGGCCTGGCCCGGCTCCGTGCAGGCGCAAGGATTGTCCGGGATGCGGTAGGCACTCTTCATGAAGAAGCCGTCGAAGGGCGTGTCCCGGACCGTGATGGCGTTGAGGTGCTTGACCCAATAGGTGCCGTAGATGCCCGGCACGACGAGGCGCAGCGGGAAGCCGTTGAGCCAGGGCAGGTCCGTGCCGTTCATGCCCCAGGCCAGCATCACCTGCCCGTCGCGGGCGTGGTCGAGGCCGAGCGCCTTCACGAAATCCGGGGTCTCGGGGAGGACCGGCCCGTCCATCCCGTCGAACGTCACCTGCACGGCCCCGGCTTTCACGCCGGCTTGGTCCAGCACGCTCTTCAGCGGCACGCCGGTCCAGCGGGCGCAGCCCATGGCGCCGTTGCCGAGCTGGCCGCCGGCCATGCGCGGCTCGAAGAAGCCCCGGGAATTGCCCGAGCATTGGTTGACGGCCACGATCTCGGTCCGTCCGGGCAGGGCCTTGATCTCGGCGAGCGAGAGCGTGAGCGGCCGCTCGACATGGCCTGTCACCCCGAGCCGGAACGTCTCCGGGTCGATCTCCAACGGGATGTCGGCCAAGTGATAGCGCACGAAGAACGCATCGTTGGGGGTGATCGCGCCCTCGTCGAACACTGAGAACGGCGTCTCCAGCTGCGGCGGCCGGGCCGTGGTCTGGAGGAGCGGGCGCTTGCCGGGATAGGCGACCAGCGGGCGCGTGCCGTTGCCGAACGGAAGCACGACCTCGTCGGCCTGGGCACGCAACGGCATCGCCGCAGCCGCGAGCGCGCCGAGGCCGCCCTGCAGCACCCGGCGCCTGTCGAGATGAGCCATCGTCGCGTCCCTGTTCAGTGGCCCCGCAGAACCGAGCGATCCGGCGCCGACACCTGATGAGGCGAACACCGGGGCGGTTCTACCCGCGCGGTGTATCAGAATTTCTTCCGGGCGAACCGGCTGGACCCGAAGCGTGAATGTTTCACGGGAAACACCGCGCCCCGGTCATCCTAGCTGCGCGATCTCGGCCAGGAGCGCGTCCGGGAGCGCCAGCCCATCCTGCGCGGCGCGGGCGCGCAGAGCGAAGCGCCGGCTGCCCGGCAGGCGGGCACCGTCCTGGTCTTCGATCGCGGCGGCCAAAGCCGCGAAGCGCTCCGGCGCCCCCGGGCTCAAGGCGGACGCATCGATCGCCAGGATCAGCTGGCCGGTCCCGGGCGGGTCGCCCACCGGGTCGAGGAACGAGCCGGCCTCCGCGGCGAAGCGGGCGCCGGTGAGCCCGGCCGCCAGCAATTCCACCATCAGGGCCAGCGCCGTCCCCTTGGCGTCGCCCAGCGGTGCCATCGTCCCGTCGAGGGCGGCGGCCGGATCGGTGGTCGGCCGCCCCTCGGCATCGAACGCCCAGCCCTCCGGGATCGCCTCGCCGCGCTGCTTCGCGCCGACGATGTTGGCCCGCGCGACCTTCGACAAGGCGAGGTCGATCACGATGGGTGCCCGGCCGGGCAGCGGGCAGCCGAAGGCCAGCGGGTTGGTGCCGAACACCGCCCGGTTTCCGCCCCAGGGGGCCATGGCGGCGGGGGTGTTGGCGAACAGGATCGCGATACACCCGGCCTCGGCCAGCGTCTCCACCGGCAGCCCGGCCGCACCACAATGATGCGAGCGGTGGATCCCGGCCGCCGCGATCCCCTGCCGGCGGGCCAGCTCGGGCAGTTCGGCCAGCGCCGCGTCGATCGCCGGGTAGGCGAAGCCGTACCCGGCATCGATCGCCAGGAGCCCCGGCCGCGGACGGGTCACGACCACCCCGGCATCGCCCACGACCTTGCCGGTCCGCAGCTGCGCGGCGTAGCTCGGCACCCGCGACAGGCCGTGGCCCTTCAGGCCGTCCGCCTCGGCGGCCACCAGGGCCTGGGCGGTGCTGTCGGCCGCGGCGGGGCTGGCGCCGCACCGGCGGAAGGCGCCGGCCGCGAGGGCATGTGCCTCCGCGAGGGACAGGTTCGGCATGGTCGGGGCTCCGGTTCGCAGCGCGTTCTGACCCGATGCCATGCCGGACTTCGGTCAGGCCTGCATCCCCCAGCGCTGGATGGTCCGCCGCTCGATGGTCTGGAAGATCAGGTTCTCCACCACGAGGCCGATCAGGATCACGGTGAGCAGCCCGGCGAACACGTTCGGGATGTCGAGCATGTTCTTGTTCTCGAAGATGAACCAGCCGAGCCCGCCCGACCCGGAGCTGACGCCGAACACCAGTTCGGCGGCGATCAGGGTGCGCCACGCGAACGCCCAGCCGACCTTCAGGCCGGTGAGGATCGAGGGGAAGGCCGCCGGGATCAGGATCTTGCCGATCAGCCCCGGTCCCGAGAGGCCGTAATTGCGCCCGACCATCCGGAGCGTCCGGCTCACCGAGAGGAAGCCGGAATGGGTGTTGAGCGCGATCGCCCACGTCACCGAATGCACCAGGACGAAGATCAGGCTGCCGTTGCCTAAGCCGAACCAGATCAGCGCCAGCGGCAGCAGCGCGATCGCCGGCAGCGGGTTGAACATCGAGGTCAGCGTCTCGAGGAAATCGGTGCCGATCCGCGACGCGATGGCGATGCCGGTGAGCAGGGTCGCCAACGCGACGCCGGCGGCATAGCCCATCAGCAGCACCTTCAGCGAGCTCCAGGCCCGGGCCGGCAGGGTCCCGTCGGCGATGGCCCGGAAGAACGCCTCCATGGTGGCCGAGAAAGTCGGGAACAGCAGATCGTTGTCGAGGTAGCGCCCGTAGGCCTCCCAGATGCCGGCCAGCAGGACCAGGATCAGGATCTTGCGCAGCCAGGCCTGGTTGTAGAGGCGCTCGAAGGCCGAGAGCGGCTTCTCCACCACGGGGGCGCCGTGGGCCTGGCCGGTCTCCCGGACGATCTCGGGGCGGACCGGCTCGACGGCTGCGGTGCGCGGCGGCACGGTCAGGGGCGCGCCGGTCAGAACGCGTGCGCTAGACATTCTCCGCCTCCTCGATCTCTTCCGAGAACAGCATCTGCTGGATGCGGGTCTCCAGCCGCAGCGCCGCTTCCGGCGTGGCGGCGCTGTTGAGCTCGGCCTTGACCTCGCCGGGATGGGGCGAGAGCAGCAGGATGCGCGAGCCGATCTTGATCGCCTCGGGGATCGAGTGCGTCACGAACAGGACCGTGAAGCGCGTCTCCTCCCAGAGCATCATCAGCTCGTCCTGCATGCGCCGCCGGGTGAGCGCGTCGAGCGCCGCGAAGGGCTCGTCCATCAGCAGGATGTCAGGCTCCATCGCCATGCCGCGGGCGATGGCGACCCGCTGCTTCATGCCGCCCGACAGGGTGTGCGGGTAGCTGTCGGCGAACTTCGTGAGGTTGACCTTGTCGATATACAGGTTGGCCCGCTCCAGCGCCTCACGGCCTTTCAGCCGGCCCGAGGCTTCGAGGGCGAAGACCACGTTCTGCCGGACCGTCTTCCACGGCAGGAGCTGGTCGAATTCCTGGAACACCATCATCCGGTCGGGCCCGGGCGCGGTCACCGAGCGGCCCTTCAGCCGGATCTCGCCCTCAGTGGGCGCCATGTAGCCGCCCACCGCCTTCAGCAGGGTCGACTTCCCGCAGCCCGATGGCCCGAGCAGGACGAACCGGTCCCCGGGCCAGACCTTGAAACTCACCCGATAGGTGGCCGTGACGAGGTGGTCGGGCGTCTTGTAGCGGAGCGTGACGCCATCGACCTCCAGCAGAGGCTGACCCGTACCCATCCATCCTCCCTGGCGCCGCGGCTTGGGCCGCGTGTCGCTGACGGCCCGGAGTTGGTCCGGGCCTCACGGGAAAGTGTAGGGTCGATGCGGAGAGGCTGTAAAGCCTGGTATTCTTAATAAATTAGGATTGCTGTCCAGGTTGAGACGGTTGTTTATTGGTTGACGGTGCGTTGCAGGCGATGGATCGCAACCATGGCGCGTCACAGAACCGTTTGGGCACGCGGTGCGCCGTTGGTCGCGTTCAGCTGATCGCCTTTGGGACCGGGGCCTCCACGGGTGTGAGGCAGACAAGATCGATCCGGCGCATCGTCGCCTTGTCGATCGCCCCGATAGCGTGGGAATCCGTGGCGGCTGCGTGAAGTGATCGGAGTGCATCACTGCGGTGTGTCTTCTTCGGGCTGCGCATCGTCGATCCCCCTCTCATTCCGACTCTCGACCTCATCCTGAGGTGCGAGCGAAGCGA
Organism: Methylobacterium sp. E-066; assembly: GCF_022829635.1. Classification (GTDB taxonomy): domain Bacteria; phylum Pseudomonadota; class Alphaproteobacteria; order Rhizobiales; family Beijerinckiaceae; genus Methylobacterium. The sequence goes on along the minus strand of NZ_JAKSYO010000105.1, from coordinate 2,768 downwards.
GCCTCGAAGGAGCCCTCCAGAAGTCTCAGCGATCCCTGGAGGGCTCCTTCGAGGCTGCTGCGCAGCACCTCAGGATGAGGGGGAAGAGTGGAATATCGGTTGGTCAGAACCGTCCTTCGACCGAGATCGTGCGATCAAACAGGCCTCAAACCGGATGCCACCATTGACCCCGCAGCACCACGGCCTCGGAAAAGATCCGCTGGGCGCCGGTCATGTGCTCGCCCCTTGTGTCCACGTAATCGAACGCGCCGTCCCGCACCGACAGCACGGTGGCGTCGCCGAGTGCCCCGACCTTCAGGGTGCCGTATTCCATCCGCTTGAGCGCCACGGCGGCGTTGACCGTCGAGGCGGCGATGACCTCGTGCAGGCTCATGCCGAGGCAGAGCATTTTTGACATGGTGGTGACCTGGTCGAAGGCCGGCCCGTCGATGCAGAGCTGGTGCACGTCGGACGAGATCGTGTCCGGTAGAAAACCACCCGCCAGCATGGCCCGGGCGGTCTTGAACGCGAACGAGCCCTTGCCGTGGCCGATATCGAACAGCACGCCGCGCGCTCGGGCCTCGCGGAGCGCCGGCTTGACCGCCCCCTGCGCGGTCACGGGCGCGTTCGGGAACGGCCGGAAGGCGTGGGTCAGCACGTCGCCGGGGCGCAGCATGGCGAGCACCTCCTCGTAGCTCGGCGGCGGCTCGTCGATATGCGCCATCAGCGGCAGGCCGGTCTCTTCCGCGACCTGGAGGGCGATGTTGAGCGGCGCGGTGCCCTGGTCCCCGGAGGAGTTGCGCCCGACCCGGACCTTGATGCCGATGATCACCTCGCGGTTGGCCTCGGCCACCTCCACGGCCTCGCGGGGCGCCATCAGCCGCGGGTCCTGGCTCTCGCCGACCATGATCGTCTTCGAGAAGGCGTAGATGCCGGCAAACGACACGTGCAGATAGGCGAGGATGCGCGCCTCCGACCGGTCGATCACGTGCTTGCGAAACCCGGCAAAGTTGCCCGGCCCGGCGCTGCCGGTATCGACCGAGGTGGTCACCCCGGAGGTGCGGCAGAAGTCGTCGGCATCGATGCCGATCGACGTGCCGCCCCAGTAGACATGGGTGTGCAGGTCGATCAGCCCGGGCGTGACGATCGCGCCGGCCATCTCCCGCACCTGCGTGCCGGGACCCGCCACGAGGTCGCGGCCGAAGCCGGAGACGCGGCCCTCCGCGAAGGCGACGTCGCAGAGCCCGTCATGGTTCTGCGACGGGTCGATCACCCGGGCGCCCTTGAGGATCAGGTCGTGCTGCACGGCGGTCTCCGGTGGGATGTCAGGCCGCGACCGCCGACGCGGGCGCGTCGTTGAGGTGGCAGGCGGCGAGATGGCCGGTGCCCACGGAATCGAGGCGGGGCTCCTCGACCCGGCAGCGGTCGAAGGCCTGCGGGCAGCGGGTATGGAAGCGGCAGCCGCTGGGCGGGTCGATCGGGCTCGGCACGTCGCCCTTGAGCACGATGCGGGTGCGCCCGGCCCCGGGCTCCGGGATCGGCACCGCGGAGAGCAAAGCCTGGGTGTAGGGGTGCTTCGGGGCCAGGAACAGCTCCCGGCGGGGGCCGATCTCGACGATCTTGCCGAGATACATCACCGCCACCCGGTGGGTCATGTGCTCGACGATGGCGAGGTCGTGCGAGATGAACAGCATCGCGAGGTCGAGCTCGCGCTGCAGGTCGCGCAGCAGGTTGACGATCTGGGCCTTCACCGAGACGTCCAGCGCCGAGACCGCCTCGTCGCAGATGATCAGGTCCGGCTCGGCGGCGAGCGCCCGGGCGATGCCGATGCGCTGGCGCTGGCCGCCCGAGAATTCATGGGGCCAGCGCCCCAAAGCTTCGCGTGGCAGGCCGACCCGTTCCATCAGGGCGGCGAGCTTCGCCTCAAGCTCGGCCGAGCCCTTGGCCAGCCCGAAATTGCGGATCGGCTCGGCCAGGATCGCCCGCACCCGCATCCGTGGGTTGAGCGACGAGAACGGGTCCTGGAACACCATCTGCATCCGCCGCCGCAGGGGCCGCAGGGTGCCGGCCGAGAGATCGTCGATGCGCCGGCCCGCCAGCACCACCTGCCCGGCGGTGGGGGCGTAGAGGCGCATCAGCGCCTTGGCGACCGTGGACTTGCCGCAGCCGGATTCCCCGACCAGCGACAGAGTCTCGCCCCGGTCCACCGTGAAGGACAGGCCGTCCACCGCCTTCAGCACCCGGGTGGACCGGCCGAACAGGCCGCCGCCGAGGGAAAAATGCTTTTTGAGGTCGTTGACCTGGAGGAGCGTGCGGGCGGTCGTGGTCACGGGCGGGGCTCCGTGACGAGACGAGAAAAGGCGCGCGCAGCGCGTCCCCTCCCCCCTCTGCGGGGGAGGGTGGCCCTCGCGTCAGCGAGGGTCGGGAGAGGGGAGCAACGGTGCAGGATGTGGCGATCATCGCGCCCTCGCCGGACGCGGCGCTCCCCTCTCCCCCCCTGCTCCGCAGGGTACCCTCCCCCGCAGAGGGGGGAGGGAAGACGCGCCGCGCCTTGCGCCAAATCACAAAACATCATGCCGCGAGGGCGTCCTTGGGCGCGTAGTGGCAGGCGGCGAGGTGGGCCGGGGCCTTCGGCTCCAGGGCCGGGGCGTAGATGCGGCACAGGTCGGTCACGTCCGGGCAGCGGCCGGCGAAGACGCAGCCCTCGATCCGCTGCTTCAGGCTCGGGACCATGCCGGGGATCTCGGCGAGCCGCTCGGTGGCGCCGTGCTCGACCGCGCCGAGCTTGG
>NZ_JAKSYO010000051.1 GCF_022829635.1 Methylobacterium sp. E-066 | reverse complement strand
GGGGGGCGAGCGGTGGGGGGGAGCCGAATGAAGGGCAGTGTCAAGGAGCCCTGTGGCGACAGGGGTGCGGCCCACCGGTCGCGCGCGGGCTTCGGGGGGGCTTTCGGGCCTGCTTTCGGGTGCTCCCTGGGATGTGGGCTGGGGTGTGCTCGTGGGTGCGGTTTTGGCTGGGCGTCGGGGTTTGCTAGAGTGAGCCAGCTTCGTCGTCCCATCCTGGCGATGCGAACCGGGCGTGCAATCAACCAGCCGGGTCCGATGAAGAGGGCGACTGCGAGCCTGCTCAGGACCAGCCCGCGCCGCAGGCCACGGCCTCAGGTGCCAACGATCCGACAGTCGGCGCCGGCTCTGGGGTGGCCACCCCAGAGCCGGCATCCCTCGCGGGACAGGGGCAATCTGACAAGATTCGCTAA
>NZ_JAKSYO010000050.1 GCF_022829635.1 Methylobacterium sp. E-066 | reverse complement strand
GGCCTTCCGGGCTGCTTTTGGGGAAGGTGTGGACGGCGGCAGGGGCGTTGGTCAGGCCGACACCGCCATGCACGCGGAAGGTCGAATTGTCGGAGCGGCTGCTGGCGTCGACGGCGTAGCCGGCGTTGATACCGAAGGAGGCGCGGGTCCAGGTGAACACCGGAACGGGGGGGAACACCGGCGGCGGGGGAGCGCCGCGCGGCAGGTCGGCGGCCGAGGGGGCGCCGGTAAGGAGGGCCGTGGCGGCGCTCGCGAGAAGAAGCTTCTTGATCATCTGGTCCTCTGTCTCCCGTTCAACGGGATGTGTGCCCGGCAACAGAAACGGCAGGTTGAGGAAGCGCGATAGTGCAGCGCTGCAACACGGCTCCCGAGGGCCTCGAACCGGTAGACGGGCGCGTGCGGTTGAGCACATCCCGCACGTAGGAAAGCCGATTTCGGCCCAAAGATTTGTATCTCGACGTTTCCGGCAGCAAAAAACCCCGCCGCACGGAGGCTGACGGGGCTGTAGTTTGCTCGAGAACATTCCCAGGACCAACCAGGAAGCTTCGGCTCCTGTTAGATCCGACTGGCCGGCGGCCCGCAAGCCCATCGAGTACTGTTGTTAGCGGTTAAGATTAATTTACCCGCCCTGCCCCTCGGATACCGGCCGTAAACCGATCGTGGATCTCGGCCGATCCGGGATCGCGGGCCTACCTGCGAGGTTCCGGCAAGCCCGCGACGCGGGGCACCGGGTTGCGCCCGCACGGCATCCTGTGGTGACCCTCCCGGCATGCCGTGTCCGAAAACATCCGCCGCCGCGCGGGACGATGCCGAAGGCCGGGCGGTCGCGCGACCCCCGCGAGCATGATGCCCATGTTCGGCTTCTCTCTGAGCTCCACCGAGCCCGACAGCATCGCCCACATCATCCAGGTCGCGCTCGCGCCGGCCTTCCTGCTGTCGGCGCTCGCGACCCTGCTGAACGTGTTCTCCACCCGCCTCGGCCGGATCTCCGACAAGGTCGACACGCTCTCGGGGGAGATCGTCACGGTGACGGATGCGGAGGCCGCGCGCCTGTCCCGCCGGCTGACCTTCCTGCGGCGGCGCTCCTTCGTCCTCGATGTCGCCGTCGTGCTCGCCTCGCTCGGCGCCTGCCTGATCGGGCTGGCCGTGCTGACTCTGTTCGTCGGGGCGATGCGCGATGCGGCGACCGCCTCGATCCTGTTCGCCTGCTTCGGCGCGGCTCTGGTCTGCACCGTGGCGGCGATCGGGGCGTTCATGACCGAGATCCTGATGGCCGGCCACGGGGTGCGCGACGAGGTCGATCACCAGCAGGACAAGGTTCCGGCGCAACCATGATCCGCTCGGGTTTCGCGTTGCGTGCCCGAGGAACTTCGTCTTAATCTCGACGGTGCTTGATTCCGCTCGCCCGCCGCGTCCGAGTGTTCCGCCATGAGTGTCGCGATTCTGGTTGCCCTCATTGCCGGAGCCCTGTGCCTCGGGATGCTCTCCTCCCTCCTGCCGTTCGGGCGGCGGGGCGAGGACGAGGAGATGGTTTTGCCCGACGAGAGCGAATTCTTCGATATCGGCGGCCCGATCATCGACCTGGAGCCGCTGATCCCGCTGCTCGATGCGCAGGCCATCGAATCGAAGCGGTGAGCGCGGTATCCGTGTCGCGTGGGGCCGCCGGCCCGATCGCATCCGGGCGGCGGCCCCGACCGTCGCTTTAAGCGGCCTCGTTGTCCGAATCGTCCGCGTCCAGGATGGTCTCCAGGTCGCCCACCAGGGCGTCGAGCTGATCGGCGGTCGCCTTGAGCTTCAGCTTGGTGCCGTCCTCGGCCTCCACCGCGATCTCGATATGGTCCTCGACCTTGGCGGCCAGGGCCTGCTTGATGGTGTAGGTCGTCACGTGAGCCTTGTCGGCCATGCCGGTCTCCTCGTTGGGCTGCGGGCAACGCGGAGTGTCCGGCATCGGCGCTGCGGCAGAAGCTCGCGTCGAAGACTCTTCGCAGCCTGTGCGGAGAGGCGGCCGTGACGGCGGGACGCTTCGCAGAATTGGCTCCCTTACAGTTGGGGGATGCGCCGCTCGATCACCCGCTGGCGATGGCTCGGGCTCTCCGGGAGGCGTGTCGGACTCGGGAGGGCCGGCAGCAGTTCCGGCTTGGCCCGGGGCGTCTCGACGACGACCGCCTCCAGCACCAGCGGCCGGGCCGGCTTGGTCAGGGCGAGCGGCTTGCCGGACTTCGCAGCCAGCGTCCCGATGGCCCAGAGCGCCAGACAGGCCAGGCCGAACCCGACACCCGTCCAGGACGGTTCCGAGCGGACCATCAGGAAGGCGGCGCCGGTCAGGGCGGCCGCGGCTGCGAACAGCCGGGGAGTCGGATCGCCGGACATCACGGCGCCAGCCTCACCGAGGCGGGCTGACGGCCGGTGAAGATCATCGCTCGAATGCGAGTCAATCCGCCAGGCTGGAGGGCGGCTGCCAGGTGGCGCCGGGATGCTCGCGGATGTCGCCGGCCCGGGCGCCGGTATCGGCATCGCTGGTCCAGTCGCCCGGCTCGGTGACGCTGGCGATCTCCGCCTCCGGGTAGGCGGCCGCCAGGAACAGGCGCGCCTCGCCCTCGGCCTCGGCCCGCACGGTCACGAGCGGCCTGTCTCGACCCGCATCGCGGATCTGGGCGATGAACAGCTTGGTCATGGGAGCCTCCGTACCGTGGGGCGCCAACGGGCCGGCGGCGGGATGGTTCAAGCCCGTCCCGATCGGGCGGCGATTGCCTTCCGCCGCACCTGTGGCAGCGACGATACAGCTTGAGTGTGGAAAACCGGGTAATTTCCGGGGCGATAGGAACATTCGCTGGGGAAAGACCAGTCATGAAGACGCTTCTGGCCTCGTTGGCCGCCTTTACTGCCCTGACCGCCGCCGCTTCGGCCGCGGACCTGCCGCGTCGCGCCGCCCCGCCGCCGATCTTCACCCCGGTGCCCGTGTTCACCTGGACCGGTGCGTATTTCGGTATCAACGCCGGCTACGCGTTCGACGCCAGCAGCAACAGCAACTCCAGCTTCGGGGTCCCGGCCGCGTTCGCCACGACCGCCGTCACCACCGCCACCTTCAGCCAGCGGAACCAGGAAGGTTTCACCGGCGGTGGCCAGGTCGGCTACAACTACCAGTTCACCCCGGGCTCGGGCGTGGTGGTCGGCATCGAGGCCGACGCCCAGTATCTCGACTTCGGCCGCAGCCGGAACAACGCCCTCATCACCGGCGGCCAGCTGCGTCAGGGTCTCTACGTGACCGACCCGCGCGGCCTGTCGAGCCTCGACTTCTTCGGCACCGTGCGCGGCCGCCTCGGCTACGCCTTCGACCGGGTCCTGGTGTACGGCACCGGCGGCTTCGCCTACGGCTCGGGCAGCGCCGATCGTTCGTTCGGCGGCTTCGCCGGCAACGACAGCTTCCGCACCGGCTACGCCGTCGGCGGCGGCATGGAATTTGCCCTCCCGGTCGACTCGTTCCTGAACTTCTTCCGGTCGAGCGCCGTCACGGTCAAGGTCGAAGGCCTGTACGTCAACCTCGACCGCAACACCCGCAACCAGGGCGCGTTCGTGATCAACGCCGCCAGCAACGTCCCGGCCTTCTCCAGCATCGTCGGCCGCCGCGACGACGAGTTCGCCGTCGTCCGCGCCGGCCTGAACTACAAGTTCGGCTCGTACTAAGACCCGGACCACCCGGCCTTCGGGCCGGGTAGCGATCCGACCCGCTGCAACGCCCCGGGAGCCTCCGCTCCCGGGGCGTTGCCGTTCGGGCTCTCCGGGACGGCGCAGCCCTGCCGGTGCGCGACCGCCGGGAACAGCCGCTGGCCCCCGGCGGTTGTTGGGGTCATGCCGGCCTCGGTCGGCCCCTCTCAGTTCGAGCGTCTCATGACCAGCCGTACCCTTCAGTCCACGCTTCTCGCCCTCGCGCTCGTCGCCGGCAGCGCCGGGATGGCGGCCGCCCAGAGCACGCCCAACGGCAACACCTCGACGTCGGGCGCCCCCGCCGGCAGCAACAGCACGGGCAACGGCGCCACCGGCAGCGGTGCTGCCCCCAGCGGCAAGTAAGCGAGTCGGTAACCCGGCCTTAACCATAAAGGCCGAAAGATCGGTCGATCCAGGAGCCCAGCGCTCCGACGACCGTGCTTCCTTCAGCCCCGCGGCCCATCCCGGCCCGCGGGGTTTTTTCGTGGCTCGGCCTGGGCGAGGGCGGGTCCGGATCCGCCATGCGCCCACTTTCCCCCGGAGCGAACCGGGCGCCATCCGCGAAACCTTGACCTTTCATCTGAAAAACAGCACCTCACATCAGTACGCGGCCGGCTGCGCACGCGAATGCTGAATGCGTGACTCCGGTGATGCGGTCGAAATCAGTCCTGGAGATGGGCGCGGACGAGCCTGGTCTGCATCAGGCGGCGGCCTGGCGTGAGGCCGTCGCCCCGTTCTGGGAATTCTCGATCCGGCAGGAGGATGTCGCCGATTTCCGCGGGCGATCGCAGGTCCGGCACCTGGGCAATGCCATCCTGTGCCGGGCGAGCGCCTCCAGCCTGCGGTTCGAGCGCCCGCGCGCGCTGGTCGCCCGGATGGGCGTCGATCACATCCTGGCCCATGTCCGCGTGTCCGGCCGGTCCCGGATCACGATCGACGGCAGCGAGCGCGATTGCGGGCCGGGCGATCTCTGCCTGTTCGACCTGTCCCGGCCCCTGGCCGCCCGCTCCACGGATTACCGCGCCCTGACGGTTGTGCTGCCGCGGCCGCTGTTCGGCCAGGGGGCGGGCGATCTCGATGCGCTCCACGGAACTGTCCTTCAGGGCACCACGCCGTTCGGCCGGCTGCTCGCCGATCATCTGCGCGCCCTGAGCGCCCAGGCCGACGGGTTCTCGGAGCGCGAGGCGCGGGCGGCCGCAGAGGCGACGGCGACGCTGCTCGCCGCCGCCGTCCCGTGCCTGTCCGGAGGCGGCCGGACCGGCCAGGCGCCGGAGCGCGCGCCGCTCCTCCTCGCCATGCGGCAGGTGATCGAGGCCGAGCTGACCGCCCCGGGCCTGACCGCCGAATCGCTCTGCGGGCGGTTCGGCGTCTCGCGCAGCGCGCTCTACCGCCTGTTCGCCCCGATGGGCGGCGTGGCCGGCTACATCCGCCAGCGCCGGCTGGACCGCGCCTATCGGGACCTCGTCCGCGCGGGGGAGGGCCGGTCCGTGCGGATCTCGGAGGTCGCCTACCGGTGGCATTTCGAGAATCCCGCGCATTTCACGCAGGCGTTCCGGGACGCGTTCGGCTGCGCCCCCCGGGACGTCCGCGCCCAGGCCGGCGCGCCACCCTCCCCGCTGCCGCCGCGCCAGGACTGGGCCGATTTCTACGACTGGGTTCTGCGGCTGTCCGCGTGAGCCTGGTCGCCCCGGTCCCGCCGGCCCTTTGTGCGGCGCCCCTTGTGCGCCCGGGGCCGTATCGCCCATAACGGCCGCGATGAAATCTCGGATGCAGCAGGGGCGCTCGGGGCGCGGCTGGTGGGCGATCGCCGCCCGCATGCTCGCGCGCGTCCTCGCCCTGTCCTTGGCCTTGTCCCTGGCCGGACCGGGCGTGGGCCTCGCGGCGGATCTGGCGTTCCATGCGGGCGGCCATCACGACCGCGTCGACGGGCCGTCCCTCGCGGAGGCCGGCAGCAGCGTCGATCCCGGCGTGACCGAGCACCTCCATTGCGGCTGCCACCAGGTCGCGCAGCTCGAGACCGGAATCCCGGCGCCGCCGGCGATTCCCGGCCGGCCGGTCGCGGTCCGGATCGCCGCCGCCCTCCCCTCGGTCGTCCCGGACCGCCTGCCCCGGCCGCCCCGCGCGTGAGCTGACGCCGCCGCTCTCGGCGCGCGTCCTGGCCGGGCCCCCGCGCGGGCGCCCGGTTCGCCCTCACGCGTCATCTGAACGGGATCCCCCGGACGCCGCCGCGCGGCGCCTGCGGTCCCGGCCGAGCAGGCCCCCATGCGTCTCCTGATCTCCTGTCTCCTCCTGGCCGCCGGCATCGTCGTCGGCGCCGCCGTTCCGGGCGTGTCCGGGTTCGTCCGGGACAGCCTCGCGGCGATCGGCCTGACCCGGCCCGCCGGCAAACCCGGCCCCGAACCGACCGGGCACGATCACGACCCTGGCCCGGCGCAGGCTGCCGCGCATGAGAGCCACGGGCACGCGGGCCACGACGCGCACGCGGAGGCGGGCGTGATCCGGATGAGCCCCGAGCAGGTGGCGGCCCAGGACATCACGGTCGCCCCGGTGGCGGGCGGCACGCTGGCGCGCCACCTGCTCGTTCCCGGCACGATCACGCCCGATACCGACCGGATCGCCCGGGTCCCGGCCCGGGTGGTCGGGACCGTGGCGGAGATGCGCAAGCGCCTGGGCGATTCCGTGCAGAAGGACGAGGTCGTCGCCGTGCTCGACAGCCGGGAGGTCGCCGACGCCAAGAGCGAGTACCTGACCGCCCTGGTCCAGGTCGAACTCCAGACCATCAATTTCGAGCGCCAGCAGAAGCTGCTGGCCTCGCGCTCGGCCTCGGAATCGGCGTTCCAGAGCGCCCGCGCGGCGTTCCTGGAGACCCGGCTGCGGGCCGACCTCGCCCGCCAGAAGCTGTCGGCGCTGGGGCTCGACGCCGCCGCGGTCGCGGCCGCGCAGACCCGCGACGAGGCGACCCCGACCCACTCGACCCTGCGCCGCTACGAATTGCGCGCGCCGCTCGCCGGCCGCGTGGTCGAGCGTCGGGTCGATGTCGGCTCGGCGGTGGGCAAGGAGGGCGACCCGGCCGACCTCTATCTCATGGCCGATCTCTCCACGGTCTGGATCGAGCTGTCGGTGCCGACCCTCGACCTCGCCCAGGTCCAGGAGGGCGCCCGCGTCGCCGTCACCCCGACCCGGGAGGGCGGCGACCGCCGCGCAGAGGGGCGGGTGATCTTCGTGAGCCCGTTCCTCAACGCCGAGACGCGCTCGGCCCGGGTCGTGGTCGCCCTGCCCAATGCCGACCTGGCCTGGCGGCCCGGGACCTTCGTCACCGCCGAGCTCGAGATCGACCGGGACCACGTGCCGGTCCGGGTGCCCAAGGCGGCGCTCCAGACCGTGGCCGGCACGCGGGTGGTGTTCGTGCGGACCCCGGACGGGTTCGCGATGCGCGCGGTCGAGCTCGGGCGCTCCGACGACGAGGCCTACGCGGTCACGGCCGGGCTCGCGCCGGGCGAGGCCATCGCGGTCGCCAATTCCTTCCTGCTGAAGGCCGAGCTCGGCAAGGCCGAAGCCGGCCACGACGATTGAGGCGCCGGACATGCTGAGCCGCATCCTCGACGTTTCGATCCGCCAGCGCTGGCTGGTCCTGCTCCTCGTGCTGCTGGCGGCGGCCTTCGGCGCCACGGCCCTGACCCGGCTGCCGATCGACGCGGTGCCGGACATCACCAACAACCAGGTCCAGATCAACACGCTCGCGCCGGCCCTGTCGCCGGTCGATATCGAGCGCCAGGTGACCTACCCGGTCGAGACCGCGCTGGCCGGCATCAAGGGGCTCGACTACACCCGCTCGCTCTCGCGCAACGGCTTCTCGCAGGTCACCGCGGTCTTCGACGAGGGGCTCGACATCTACTTCGCCCGCCAGCAGGTCGCCGAGCGCCTGTCGCAGGTGAAGGGCGACCTGCCCCCCGGGGCCGAGCCGCATATGGGCCCGATCTCGACGGGCCTCGGCGAGATCACCATGTGGTCGGTCCACTACGCGAAGCCCGGTGAGCGGACGGTCTCGCCCGCCGGCCGGCCCGGCTGGCAGCCCGACGGCAGCTACCTGACTCCGGAGAACCAGCGCCTCGCCACCGCGCTGGAGCAGAACGCCTACCTGCGCACCGTCCAGGACTGGATCATCCGGCCCCAGATCCGGACCGTGCCGGGGGTGGCCGGCATCGACGGCATCGGCGGCTACGAGAAGCAGTACCACGTCCAGCCGGACCCGACGAAGCTGACCGCCCTCGACCTGTCCTTCGCGGACGTCGTCCGGGCGCTCCAGGCCAACAATGCCAACCAGGGCGCCCGCTACCTGGAGGACAATGGCGAGGGCACCATCGTCCGCGCCGCCGGCCGGCTGGAGAGCATGGAGGCGATCGCCGACGTGGTGGTGGCCACCCGGGGTGGCGTGCCGGTGCGGGTCCGGGACGTGGCCGCCCTGCGGTTCGGGCGCGAGTTGCGCACCGGCTCGGGCAGCGCGGACGGCCGGGAGGCCGTGATCGGCACCGCCCTGATGCGGATCGGCGAGAACAGCCGCACGGTCGCCACCGCGGTCGCCGCACGCCTGGACCAGATCCGGCGCACCCTGCCCCCCGGCATCGTCGTGCAGACGGTGCTCGACCGGACTGTCCTGGTCGAGGCCACGATCCGCACGGTCGCCCAGAACCTCGCCGAGGGCGCGGCCCTGGTGATCGCGGTGCTGGTCCTGCTGCTCGGCAACGTCCGGGCCGCCCTGGTCGCGGCCCTGGTGATCCCGGTCGCCATGCTGATGACCGTGACCGGCATGGTCGAGGCAAAAATCTCGGCCAACCTGATGAGCCTCGGCGCCCTGGATTTCGGGCTGATCGTCGACGGGGCGGTGATCATCACCGAGAATGCCCTGCGCCACCTCGCCGGGCGCCAGCACGCGCTGGGCCGTCGGCTCGATCTGGAGGAGCGCCTGGAGACGGTCCGGGCCTCGGCCGAAGAGATGATCCGCCCGTCCCTCTACGGGCAGGCGATCATCATCCTGGTCTACGCGCCGCTCCTGACCTTCACGGGGGTCGAGGGCAAGATGTTCGAGCCGATGGCGCTGACCGTGATCCTCGCCCTGGCCTGCGCGTTCCTGCTGTCGCTGACCTTCGTGCCGGCGCTGATCGCCATCGTGATCACCGGCCGGGTCACCGAGGCCGACAACCCGCTGATCCGGGGCCTCAAGGCCGCCTACCGGCCGCTGCTCGCCGCGGCGATCCGGGCGCCGGCGCCGGTCCTGGGGGCGGCCCTGCTGCTGCTCGTGGGCGCCGGCCTGCTGTCGGCCCGGCTCGGCACCGCGTTCATCCCGCTGCTGGACGAGAAGAGCATCGCGCTGAACGCCAGCCGGATCCCCTCGACCTCCCTGACCCAGTCGCAGGCGATGCAGCTCAAGGTCGAGCAGATCGTCGCGACCTTCCCGCAGGTGGCCACGGTCTTCTCGAAGACCGGCACCGCCGACATCGCCTCCGACCCGATGCCGCCGAGCGCCTCGGACACGTTCGTGATCCTGAAGCCGCAGGCGGAGTGGCCCGATCCCGCCTTGACCAAGGCGGCGCTCCAGGCGCAGATCGAGGCGGCCGTGGGGGCGCTGGCCGGCAACGTCTACGAGTTCTCCCAGCCGATCCAGATGCGCTTCAACGAGCTGCTCGCCGGGACCCGGGGCGACCTCGCCGTCAAGGTGTTCGGCGACGCGTTCGAGCCGATGCTCAGGACCGCCAACCAGATCGCCGCGATCCTGCGCGGCATCGAGGGGGCCGACGACGTGAAGGTCGAGCAGATCGCCGGGCTGCCGGTGTTCGAGATCGGGATCGACCGGACCGAGGCGGCGCGCCTGGGCCTGAGCACCGGGGCGATCCAGGAGGTGATCGGCGCCGCGATCGGCGGCCGGGACGCCGGCTTCGTGTTCGAGGGCGACCGGCGCTTCCCGATCGTGGTGCGCCTGACCGACGCCGTCCGGGAGGACCGCGAGGCCCTGGAGAACCTGCCCGTTCCCCTGCCCCCGGGGCCGAACGGCAAGGTCGCGTCCGTGCTGCTGCGGCAGGTCGCCAGCTTCTCGGTGACCGAGGGGCCGAACCAGATCTCGCGGGAGAACGGCCAGCGGCGCGTCGTTGTCACCGCCAACGTCCGCGGCCGGGACATCGGCTCGCTGGTGGCGGAGGCGCAAGGCAAGGTCGCCGAGCAGGTCGCGCTGCCGGCCGGCTCCTCCGTGACCTGGGGCGGCCAGTTCGAGAACCTCGCCTCGGCCCGGCGGCGCCTGACCCTGGTGGTGCCGGTCTCCTTCGTCCTGATCTTCCTGCTGCTGACCTCGGCGCTCGGCAGCGCCCGCGACGCGCTCCTCGTCTTCAGCGCTGTGCCCCTGGCGCTGACCGGCGGGATCGCGGCCCTGTGGCTGCGGGACATGCCGCTGTCGGTGCCGGCCGCGGTCGGGTTCATCGCGCTCTCGGGGGTGGCGGTGCTGAACGGCCTGGTGATGCTGAGCTTCATCAAGCAGCTCGTCGCCGAGGGCCGGCCCCTGCGGGCGGCGATCCTGGAGGGGGCCCTGACCCGGCTGCGGCCCGTGGCGATGACGGCGCTGGTCGCCTCGCTCGGCTTCGTCCCGATGGCGCTCGCCACCGGCACCGGCGCCGAGGTGCAGAGGCCGCTGGCCACCGTGGTGATCGGCGGCCTGATCAGCGCGACCCTGCTGACCCTGGTGGTGCTGCCGGCGCTCTATGCGCGGTTCGGGAGGGCCGCCGCCCCGGTCGGGGCCGAGCCTGACAGGTCGGCCTCCGCCGGCAGGCCGCGGCCCTTGACCAGGCCGTAGACCGCTGGGATCACGATCAGGGTGAGGAGCGTCGAGGAGGCCATGCCGCCGATCATCGGCACGGCGATCCGCTGCATCACCTCGGACCCCGCGCCGGTGCTCCACAGGATCGGGACCAGGCCGGCCATGATCGCCACCACGGTCATCATCTTCGGGCGGACCCGCTCCACCGCCCCGACCATGATGGCGGCGCGCAGGTCCTCCCGGGTGAGGGGCCGCCCGGCCCGCGCGGCCTCGCCACGCCGCTCGGTGAGCGCCTGGTCGAGATAGACCAGCATCAGGATGCCGGTCTCGGCGGCGACGCCGGCCAGCGCGATGAAGCCCACCGCCACGGCGACCGACAGGTGGAACCCCATCGCCCACATCAGCCAGACGCCGCCGACCAGCGCGAAGGGCAGCGACAGCAGGACGATCAGCGTCTCGGTCACCCGGCGGAACACCAGGTAGAGCAGCAGCACGATCACCATCAGGGTTGCCGGCACGACGATCCGCAGCCGCGCCTCGGCCCGCTCCAGGGCCTCGAACTGGCCGCTCCACTGCAGCGTCATCCCCTCCGGCAGCGGCACCGCCCGCGCCACCACGTCCCGCGCCTGCGCCACGTAGCCGCCGAGGTCGCGCCCGGCGATGTCGACGTAGAGGTAGAGGGCGAGCCGCCCGTTCTCGGTGCGGATCGCGGTCGGCCCGCGCGCGAGCTGGATCGACGCGACCGCGCCGAGCGGCACCGTCCCGCCGGCGGGCAGCGCCACCTGGACGTCGCTTGCAATCGCCTGCGGGTCGGACCGGAGGGCGCGCGGGTAGCGCACGGCGACGCCGTAGCGCTCGCGGCCCTCCACGGTGGTGGTGACGGTCGCCGCGCCGAGCGCCGTGGCGACGACATCCTGGACGTCGCCCACGGTGAGTCCGTAGCGGCCGAGCGACTCCCGGTCCGGGGTGATGTCGAGGAAGGTGCCGCCCACGACCCGCTCGGCATAGGCGCTCGTCGTGCCCGGAACCGTGCGAACCGCCGCCTCGACCGCCCGGGCGACTTGCTCCATCGCCGAGAGATCGGTCCCGAACAGCTTGATCCCCACGGGGGTGCGGATGCCGGTGGCGAGCATGTCGATCCGGGCGCGGATCGGCTGGGTCCAGGCGTTGGACACGCCGGGAAACTGCAGCGCCTTGTCCATCTCGGCCCGCAGGCTCGCCAGTGTCACCCCGGGCCGCCACGCCTCGGGGGCCTTGAGCCGGATGATCGTCTCGAACATCTCCAGCGGCGCCGGATCGGTGGCGGTGCCGGCGCGGCCCGCCTTGCCGTAGACCGAGGCGACCTCCGGAAACGTCTTGATGATCCGGTCCTGGGTCGCCAGCAGCTCCGCCGCCTTGGTGACGGAGAGGCCCGGCAGGGTGGTGGGCATGTAGAGCAGCGTGCCCTCGTTGAGCTCGGGCATGAATTCCGAGCCGAGCTGGCGGGCCGGCCAGATCGTGGCGGCCAGTATCCCGAGGGCCAGGAGGAGCGTCAGCACCCGGGCCCGCAGCACCGCGGCGATCAGCGGCCGGTAGGCCCCGACCAAGAGCCGGTTCACCGGGTTGCGGTGCTCCGGCACGATCCGGCCGCGCACGAACAGGATCATCAGCGCCGGCACCAGGGTCACCGACAGCAGCGCGGCGGCGGCCATCGCGAAGGTCTTGGTGAAGGCGAGCGGCCCGAACAGCCGGCCCTCCTGGCTCTCCAGGGTGAAGATCGGCAGGAACGAGACCGTGATCACCAGGAGGGACAGGAACAGCGACGGCCCGACCTCGGCGGCGGCCCCGATCAGGATCTCGGCCCGGGGCCGCCCCGGCGGCGCGCGCTCCAGGTGCTTGTGAGCGTTCTCGATCATCACGATGGCGGCGTCGATCATCGCGCCGACCGCGATGGCGATGCCGCCGAGACTCATGATGTCGGCGCCGAGCCCCAGCGCGCGCATGGCCGAAAACGCCATCAGGATCGCCACGGGCAGCATCAGGATCGCCACCAGCGCGCTGCGCAGGTGCAGCAGGAACACCACGCAGACCAGCGCGACGATCGCGCATTCCTCGACCAGGGTGTGGGTCAGCGTCGCGATGGCCGCGTCGATGAGCTGCGACCGGTCGTAGACCGGCACGATCGCGGTCCCCGACGGCAGGCTTTTGGCGATCTCGGCGAGGCGATCCTTGACACTCGCGATGACCGCGCGGGCATTCGCCCCGAAGCGCTGCACCACGATGCCGCCGGCGACTTCGCCCTCTCCGTCGAGCTCGGCGATCCCGCGCCGCTCGTCGGGCCCGATCTCCACCCGGGCGACGTCGCGCACCCGCACCGGCGTGCCGTTGTCGGTCTTGAGCACGATGGCGCCGATATCCTGGGTGCCCTTGAGGTAGCCCCGGCCGCGCACCACCACCTCGAACTCGGACAGCTCGACCGTGCGGCCGCCGACATCGGCGTTGCTCGCCCGGATAGCGTCGCGCAGGCGGTTCAGGCCGATGCCCTGCGCCCGCAGGCGGTTCGGATCGACGATCACGCTGTACTGCTTGACGAAGCCGCCCACCGGGGCGACCTCCGCCACCCCCTCCCCGCGCGAGGCCGCGAACCGGATCACCCAATCCTGCAGGGACCGGAGTTCGGCGAGCGTCCGCTGCCGGGCCAGGATGACGTACTGGTAGACCCAGCCGATGCCGGTGGCGTCGGGCCCGAGCGTCGGGATCACCCCGGCGGGCAGGCGGCTGCCTGCGCCGTTGAGGTATTCGAGCACCCGCGAGCGCGCCCAGTACGGGTCGGTGCCGTCCTCGAAGATGAGGGTGACGAACGAGACCCCGAACATCGAGACTCCGCGCACCACCTTGGCGCGCGGCACGGTCAGCATGGCGGTGGTCAGCGGGTAGGTGACCTGGTCCTCGACCACCTGCGGCGCCTGGCCCGGATACTCGGTGTAGACGATGGTCTGCACGTCCGAGAGGTCCGGAATGGCGTCCAGCGGCAGGGTGCGCAGGGCCTGGATGCCCCCCGCCACCGCGAAGACGGTGCCGATCAGAACGAGCACGCGGTTGCGCGCCGACCAGGCGATCAGCCGGGCGATCATCGGCCGCCCTCCCCGTCGGCCGGCGGGGCGGCGAGGCTCGCCAGCGCCGCCTTCAGATTGCTCTCGGCGTCGATCAGGAAATTGGCCGCGGTGACGACCCGCTCGCCGGCCCGGAGGCCCGCGCGGATCTCGACGTAGCCGTCGCCGCGGCGCCCGATCTCGACCGCGCGGGGCGCGAACCGGCCCTCCCCACCATCGATCAGCACCGCCTGGCGCGATCCAGTCTCCAGTACGGCTCCCTCCGGCACCGCGACCACCGGCTCGGTGGAGCCCGTGGCGATCTCCACATCCGCATACATGTCGGGCAGGAGCAGCCCGTCCGGGTTCGGCAATTCGATCCGGATGCGGGTCGAACGGGTCTCCCGGTTCACCTGCGGGTAGATCATCCCGACCCGGCCGGTGAGGCTGCGGCCGGGCACCCGCACGGTGGCGGCCTGGCCGACGCGGATGCCGGCAAGATCGTGCTCCGGTACGTCGGCCAGGACCCAGATCCGCGACAGGTCGGCGATCCGGAACAGGGTGTCGCCGGCCGCCGCCTTCATGCCCTCGATGGCCCGCCGTTCGAGCACCAGCCCGTCGCGCGGCGAGGCCCAGGTGATGGCGCGGGGCACCGTGCGGGTTCGCTCCATCTCGGCGATCACCGCCTCGGAGACGTTCAGGTTGCGGATCCGCCGGCGGGCGCCGTCGAAGCCCGGATTGGCGATCAGCTGCGCGGCGGCGGCGTTGATCTCCGGCGCGTAGACCGAGACTAGGGGCTGCCCCTGCCGGACCCGGTCGCCGGTGGTGACGTCCTCGACATGGTCGACATAGGCGTCGGCCCGGGTCGCCACCACGGTGACCCGGCGCTCGTCCAGCGCCACCGTGCCCGGCACCCGGACCGGCCGGGACACGACCCGGCGCTCGACCACGGCGCTGCGCACGCCGGTGCGCTGGATCCGGCCGGGGGAGACCGTGACGGTGCTCGGGTCCGGATTGTCGCCGTCATAGACGGGGATGTAGTCCATCCCCATCGAGTCTTTCTTGGGCACGGGCGAGGTGTCGGGCAGGCCCATCGGGTTGCGGTAGTAGCGCACCGTCCGGCCGGGATCTTTTTTTGGCCCGTCGCCCTCCCCCGGCCCGGCCCGACCCGGAACGTCCTCGGCGGCGGGCCTGTCGAAGCGCAGATCCTCGCTGGCCTGGACGGCCCGGAACAGGCGCCCGTCCTCGGTCATCATCGGCGACAGGGAATAGACCGGCTTCCCGTCCGGATCCTGGTAATACACCACCGGCTCCGTAGGCTTCGGCGCAGCAGCCGGAGTCCCGCCGGCGAAGCCCGCCCAGGCGCGGGCGACGGACAGGGGCGCTGCGCCGTCGCTCACGCGCCCTGCCCCATAGCCGAGGCCCCCCGCCGCCACGGCGACGAGGGGCCCGGTCAGCCAGGCCGCGCGGCTCACGGCACGGCCCGGAAGACGAGCTTGTCGCTGACGGTGCCGGTCTCGCCCTGGAGCTTCGCCCCGAGCGCCAGCCGCCAGCCACCCGCCATGGTGAGCTTGGTCTTGAACCGGTAGAGGCCCGGCTCCGTGGACGGGAGCTGCGCCAGGGTCGAGGTCATCTCGTCCATGCTGTCGGGGGCCATGTCGATGCGCTTGGCGAAGATCACCGCGTCGGTGACCGGTTGGCCGCTGCGCGTGTCGACCAGGCGGACCGTCACGACGGCCTCGCCGACCTTGGCCTCCTGGGTGACGAGCTCAAACCGGTAATCCGACGGGGCGGCGCGAGCCGGGACTATCAGGGCGACGCCGACGAGCGCGGCCGCGCAGGCGCGCGCCAAGGATTGGGCAACAGAGTGAAAGGTCACGAAAATCTCCTGAACACGATGGCCGGCCGCACGGGCGTGCGGCCTCACGCGGGCGTCATGGCCCGCGGCATCGGGGTCAGGCTCGGGGCGGCTCGGGCGGCGGCGTCCCGGTGACGCTGGCGAACCCCTCGGCGCGTCGCGCGAAGGCGGCCGCCCCGGTGGCGAGGGGCACCGCCAGGCCGATCCCAGAGGGCGGCAGGGAGGCGAGGCTACCGAGGCACAGGGCCATCAGCGGGCAGCCCTTGAGGCAGCCCTTGGCCCCGTCCCCGGGCTGATCCGCCGGCGCCGCAGCCTCGGGCGGGCAGCAGGGCATGGCCTCCATGGCGACTTCGGCCATGTCCATCGCCATCGCGGCCCCGTCCATCGCATGGGCGTGCCCGTGCAGGGCAGGAGCCTGATCCGCCTGGGCCATCGGCGCATGCATGCCGGCGACCGCCGCGGGGGCGGCGACCGGAATCAGGGCGAGGCTCAGAACCGCCAGAAGCGGAAGCAGCCGCCGAAGGGCCAACCAGAGGATCACGGGTCTAGGATGCCAGCTTTCGCGGCCATGCGGAAGTGTTTCGGCTGACCGGGACAGGGCCGATCGCGGTGGCCTGGGGTCAAGGACGGCAGCGAAGGCGCATGTCAGGACGGATGGCGCTCGCCGGCGAAGCGGGCGAGCGACCCCGCTACCCTTCGTTGAAGAAGTCCACGTTGCCCGTATCCAGGCTGTAGGCGGCGCCGACCACGCGCAGCTTGCCGCTCTTCTGCGGGTCGGTGAGGAGCGGCTCGGCGGCCGAGCGCAGGCGCGTCACCGTACGATCGACGTTGGCGCGGACCGCGTTCTCCACGAGATCCCCCGGCTTGTCCCGGACCGTCAGGACCGCCGGCACGATCGGCTCGATCATCTGGCCGATGGCCCCCGGGAAGGTGGTGTTGTTCCGGACCACGCTCACGGCGGCCTCGACGGCCCCGCAGCGACTGTGTCCCATCACCAGGATCAGCGGGACGCCGAGCTGCGCCACGGCATACTCGATCGAGCCGAGCGCCGTCGTGTCGACGGTGTTGCCGGCATTGCGCACGATGAACAGCTCGCCGAGGCCGCGGCCGAACAGGATCTCCGGCGAGACGCGGCTGTCGGAGCAGCTCACCAGCACGCAGAAGGGCGTCTGCCCGAGCGCAATCTCGATGCGGCGCTCACGCCCCTGAGCGGAGCGCACCGGCGAGTCGGTGAGATAACTGGAATTGCCGTCCTTGAGGGCTTTGAGCGCCTGATCGGGCGTCATGTCGGTCTTCTTGGTGCTCGGCGCGGCAGCCCAGGCCGGGTGCTGCGTCGCCAGGGCGGCGATCATCCCCGCCCCGAGGCTGCAACCGCATCCGAGAATGTGCCGACGGCTCAGTGTGTGCGTCATCGCGTTTCCCCCGGCCATCCATCACGCCACCAGCGAGCGAGCCGGATGAAAGCCTCACAGACAACGCTCTAATACCGATGCTCAATCCAGTAATGGCCACGCAGTGGCGCTCAAATTGATATCGTCGACGTTTGTTATGCGGTCGGTCACAGGTTAGGCCTCGGCCTCCGCCGCAGAGCGCGCATGGGATGGGGTGTTCAGCGCTGCCGGCGAGCGATCAGCCGCGCCAGCCGCGGTCGCAGGGGCAACGACAGCCGGTAGGCCACCTCCGCCAGAGGCAGGACAAGCCGCAGCCCGAAGACGCGCAGATCGACGAGGCGGCCGAGCCAGCGCCAGTTCGGCAGGACACGCCACAACCGCGCGAACGCCGCCGCGCCCGACACCAGCCGACCATCCGCGCCACGCACGTGGAAGCGCCGCAGCGCGTCGCCCCGGTCGAGATCCGGCCCCAGGTCAGCGGCCGGCGCATTGCGCCCGACATCCACGAAGGCGATCCGCTCGGCTCCCCGGCAGTGTTGATAATGGCCGATCTCGGCCCGGCAGAGCGGGCAGCCGCCATCGTAGTAGACGGTCAGGTCGGAACTCATCGGATCACCTCTCACGGCCTGCACGGCCCCGCTCGCCCGGCGCCTGGGATATGATGACCTCGGCCGCTCGCGGCCGGGTCTCGGAGCGGGCTTCAAGGAAACGCATCAGTACCGTGATCGGCCCCTTGAGCGGACGCAGTCGAAGGTGGCTCAGATCGTCGCCTGCGGCCTTTCCTCCCCTGGGCCGGGTTCTGCGCCTAACCCTTGCGGAAGGCCGGGGTCTCGGACGTGGCGACGACCTTCTGTGTCGAGACAGTGATGCCGCATCTGCATCTCCGGCCTGTGCAGCATCCCCAGGAGCAGCCGCGCGGCCTCACGGCGGCCCAGGTAGCGCTCCTGGGCCGAGCTCTTGTCGGGTCGTGGCACTTCGCCACCACCCGCGTGCAGCCCTGACGCAGGTCGTGATCAGGCGCGGCTCGCAGGTTCCCAACGCGCGGCGCACGCCGACATGTGGAACGGCCCTGGCTGATGGCGACCATATCCGTGGGACGGTCTCCCGCAGGCCGACTTGGTGGCCACGCGCCACGGACATCCGTCCAAGCCAGCCAGCAAGGAAGCCTGAGCGCCTCTGTAGAGGATTCCGATCAGGTTTGCGGGCGGTCGAGCCTTCGCGCAAACGCGCGATAGAGCGGTTTTGCCCAAACCTGCAGATTCAGGACTCGTGCGGCAGATCAGTGGATTTGTTTTTTATAGTCTTTGCTGAATTCAGTCTCTCGGTTCGATCGTATGTCGATGATATGAAGAAATATAAATCATAATCTGCCTGAGCGGATCAATCGCACCTTGCAAAAATGTGCATTTTTCCTCTTGCGTCGGTAATTCGATGAGATTTATGTTTCACCTTAGCTGATCGCCACAGCGTGCCGAAGTAATAACGTCAGAAAAATCAGTGATAAAATATAAATTACACGCATCGAGTCCGACATAAAATCATGCGACGCTGTAATTTAATCTTGGGTCGCATTCGATAAATCTCATCTCGTCCTGATCGTCGATAGCAACGTCAAACGAGATCGGGCGCTGCCCCATGCAGTGAGAAGCAGTCGCATGGCGACCTCAGAAACCGAGCGCTGACCAGGAGGCCGCGCTCAAGACCGAAGCTCATCCAAAAATACAAATTTGTTGGGGGGATATCATGAAGTCCGCGATCAGGGTCGCCGCCGCTGCCGTATTATCGCTGGGTGCATCCAGCTATAGCTTTGCGGCAGGAGAGTATCCGCCTTACGACGGTTATTTATTGACATATTTTACGGGAAATCGACCCTGGGAGGAAGTCCTCAAATTTTCATATAGTCTGGACGGTCGCCGATTTAACAAACTGAACAATGGTAACCCAGTTATAGACGGGAAGTTTGCACAATCGGGCAACCTGCGCGACCCCTATATCGCTCGAGGCCAGGACGGGAATTTTTACATCACCGCCACGGATATGAAAAGTGATTGGGGATGGGGAAGCAATAGAGGCATTGTTCTGATGAGATCTGCAGATCTTATCCACTGGAAATCTTCAACAATCAATTTTGCGACCGAGTTTCCAAATCTGTTTCCGAGCTTGACAGCCGCTTGGGCGCCGCAGGTCGCCTATGATCCTCTCGTAGACAGAAACATGGTCTATTTAAGCGCGGCCAATAATGACTGGGGCCATCAGTCGTATTATGCGCATTCCAACAATGATTTTACAAAACTGACGGAGACGCCGCGAAAACTTTTCTTCGCACGGGACGGTGTCAAGTATATTGACAATGATATAACCGAGAAAGATGGAAAATATTATCTCCTGATGAAGACGGAAAGTACGCCGACCAAAGGCATCAAGCTCGCAGTCTCAGATCACCTGACCTGGGGCTATACGATGCCGACCAACAAGTATCTGCCTCTCGTAAACGGGGGGCAAGCTATCGAAGGGCCGCAGGCCTATCGACTGAACGACGGCAACGGCTACATGGTGATGTATGATCGATATTATCCTAACAATGGATTCGGTCTATCGAAAACTGATGATTTCAAAACTTTTACGACTGTCAGCAATACCGACATAAATGACCTTAATCCGCGGCACGGTGGTGTGGTGTCGCTGACTTCGGACGAACTTCATCGGGTGCTCGACAACGATACCAAGATCACCGTCGAGAACGCTGCGCCCTCTACGACCGCGGATAGGCGGGCCCAGGCTGCCCCCTCGGCCGGCAGCGGCGATAAGAGAGATCTCGGCACGCTCAAGGCCGACAATGGCTGGGCCTCGGAGATCTGGGGCCTCTCCGCCACCGGCACCATCGCGGTCGGGGATTCCTACACGGACAGCAATGGCCCCAACATGCGCGCCGCGGCCTGGTCGGGCACCGACCTGTCGCAGAAGCAGGATCTCGGCACATTGAGGGCCGACAATACCGGCGCCGCCAAGGCCTATGCGGTGTCCAAGGACGGCGCCGTGATCGCGGGCATCGCCGAGAACGGGGACGAGAATTTACACGCTGTCACCTGGTCCGGGACGAACTGGGCGACCAAGACCGATCTGGGCACGCTGACATCGGATCAGTCGGGCACGTCCGGCGTCTACGCGCTGTCCAGCGACGGACGCATCGCGGCCGGCGAGTCGAGCGTCGACTTAGGGACGACCCATGCGGCCCTGTGGTCGGGGCGGAACTGGTCGACCAAGACCGACCTCGGCAGCCTGCGCTCCGACAATTCCGGGATGTCCTGGGCCTACGCCCTCTCGAAGGATGGGTCGGTGGTCGGGGGCTATGCGGCCACCGATCGCAGCGTCGATGTCTATTCGCACGCCACGCTGTGGTCCGGCACCAACTGGGCGACGAAGACCGATCTCGGCACCCTGAAATCCGACAACCGGGGCACCTCGGTGGTACGCGCGCTCTCGGCCGACGGCACGGTGGCGGCGGGCAGCAGCACGACGGATTCCGGCTACACCCATGCCGCCCTCTGGTCCGGATCGCGCTGGTCGGACAAGCGGGATCTCGGGACGCTCCGGGCCGACAACAGCGGCTCGTCCTGGGTGCGGGCCCTCTCATCCGACGGCCGGATCGCCGGCGGGATGGCCACCACCGCTTCGGGGTTCGCGCACGGCGTCGTCTGGTTCGGCGACGGCTGGCGCAGCCGGACCGATCTCGGCACCCTGCGGTCCGATGGCGGCGGCGTGTCCGAGGTTCAGGCCCTCTCGGCCGACGGCCGCGTCGCGGCGGGCTATTCCGAGACCGATGCGGGCGATCCTCATGCGGTCCTGTGGAAGATCACCTATCCGACCACACCGGCCAGTGGGTCCACGAACCCGCAGGCCCAGACGCGAGCATCCGGTCCGGCGGTTTCCACGGCGGCACCGCCGGCGGAACAAGCTCCCGCCCAGGCTCCAGCGCCGGCGACGGCTCAGTCCCCGGCTCAGCCTGCGGAACCGGCCTCGCCGACGGTTGCGTCCAGCCCTTCACAGGCTCCGGCGCCGGAGCCGACGCCGTCCGCGCCGGCCTCCGACGCTCGCACCCAGCTCGTCGATGTCACGAACACGCGTCGGTCGGTCTCCCGGCTGCGCTACGACACCTTTTCGGTCCTGGAGTTGCAGCGCCAGTCGCTCGCCTATCAGCAACAGACCTGGTCTTGCAGCCGGGGCAGTCTCTGCTGGTCGGCCAGCGCAGGCTTCGTCTCGGATGGCAGCGGCACGGATACGCTCTCGACGCTTCCCTTGAGCTACGGCTTGACCGACAATCTCACGGTCGGCGCGCATCTCAGCTACGCCCCCTACCGCGCCCTGCCGTCGCCGGCCTTCAACGACACGCGCACCGCCGTCGGCGCTGGCGCCTTCCTGAACTGGAATCAGCCCTATGCGGGCGGCGCGTGGTATCTGCGCACCGCTTTCGGGGCCAGCCAGTACCATGCCGATATCCGCCGCCTGCAATCCACCGCGACGGAGGCCGGCACCGGCGGCGCCCGGATCGGCGGCCTCGCCGGCACGCTCGAGTTCGGGCAGACCGTCCCGGTGTTCGAGGATCTGGTGGTGGGCTGGCATGGCGGCGTCAGGACCAGCCGCATCACCCGTCAGGGCTACACGGAAGCCAATGTCAGCTTCCCGGTGCAGTATGACGGCATCGTCTACCGCAGCACGCTGGCCTATCTCGGGGCGGATATTGCGGTGCCGCTGACGACGAACCTGAGCTGGATCTCGGGCGTCGAGATCGAGCAGGCGGTGCGCAAGCCGACGCTGCGCTTCACGGCGCACGCGGATTACATCGGCGACTTCAAGTACGCCGCCGATCTGACCCGGACGCGGGGCGAGGCGAGAACCGGCCTGAAGTTCGGCCTGGGCAACAATCTCACCGTCTCCGCGACCGCCTCCGTGCGGACGACGGCGCTCGGCACCACGGCCATCGGCGGCCTGCTCAGCTTCGGCGGTGAGCTTTAGAGCATTATCCCGAAAGGCAGATTCCGGCAGAATATGACGTAATACGAAAGACTTAGCGCATCGTCCTGGTTCCGATGCCCAAGACGATGCGCTCGGTCCATGACGCCGGCCTCCGCAGCGTTGGCCCGCATGGCGCTGCCGCCGCGAACGAACCGCCGTCACCGCCGAGCCATTCCGTATCGCGCTTCGGTGTCGGGAGTCGTCGCGCGCTCCCAACGCGCGCCAACGTTATGCCGGCCAGTGGGCGTGCCGTGGCATTTCAATCACAGGGTCTGAGGAAGCATCTCCTCCCGCGCGCATCGCAGCGCCATCGGCACGCCGTATATTTCAGGATCTGAAGCAAGAAACGTGCCATAAAAAATATAGCCGGCGACATCTTTGGAGGCCGCGCCACAAGGAGGTCGTACATATTTATACATCGACATGAATAAAAGTCAAAATTATCAATGTAATACGACGACATATTACCACTTGCGTCCATTATTTTTTGATCCAAAATCTACTGCGTCTCATATCTCCTTCAGACGCAGTGCCATGGTCAACGGCGATCTGCTGCAGTGAAGGACAGAGTTACTTTCATATCTGCAGGCGATCGAGCAGTTGACGATGCGTACACGGGCGTACATCCACAACGCTGCCCCCGGCGGACTTTATCGCCGCCGATTGATCGGGGCCGCGCTGCGTCGCTCGACCCTTGGACTCGCGGCTTTAGGTGCCTCGGTCTCTCACCACGCTCTCGCGCAAAGCCTGGCCAGCACTGACCCTGCGAGCTGGCGCACGCCGGAATACCGGGCGGATTGGGGTCTGGAGGCCATGCGGGCGGCCGATGCCTACGCAGCCGGCTATACCGGCCTGGGCATCACTGTCGGGGTGGTCGATTCCGGCGTCTACAGCGCCCACGCGGAATTCGCCGACGGCCGCATCAAGCCGCTCACCATCACCGGGATCTTCGGTTCGGACGGATACTACTTCACGGACGGTTCTGGACGCCCGAGCAACCGGTCTCCGCAACCGAGCTTCTTCAAGAAAGGCGATTCCTATACCGTTCCGGGCACCTACAATCCCGTCTTCAACGATCCACACGGGACGCATGTCACCGGCACGATCGGAGCCTCCCGGAACGGCGTCGGCATGCATGGCGTGGCGTTCGACGCCAATGTCTATGTCACCAACACGCAAGCGACCGACGAGGCTCAATACGGAGCGAACGCCGACTACGCCTACTTCAAGAACGCCTATGGCAGCTTGGCCGCGGCCGGCGCACGCGTGATCAACTCCTCCTGGGGGAACCCGCCTTTCGGGGACAATTACAACAGTCTGCAGAGCTTGCGCAGCGCCTATTCGAAGTTCGACGGCAAGCTGGGTTACGTCGATGCGCTATCCGAAGTCGCCAAGCAATACGATATCATCCAGGTGTTTGCAGCAGGCAACACCGGCTACAGCAATCCGAACATTCGCTCGGATATCCCTTACTTCAGGCCCGACACCGAGAAGAACTGGGTCTCCGTCGGCGCCGCCGCGAGAGGCGCCAATGGCAGCTTGAATCCTGCCGATCTCGTCCTTGCATACTATTCAAATCGAGCGGGCGCCGCAAAGTATTGGTATGTCGTTGCGCCTGGCAGCGCCATCTACAGTACGACGCCGCCTTATACGTCCGGCGCTCCCTGGAGCGCCGCGCAATGGCACGTCGATCCGAACCAACAAGCCGCTGGCTACGCATCCGTGGACGGCACGTCGATGGCGGCCCCGCATGCGACGGGCGCGCTCGCGGTGATCATGCAACGCTATCCGTACATGACCAATCCGCAGGCTCGCGACGTCCTTCTCACCACCGCCTATCACCGCAACGCGGTCTACGGCAAACCCGACGCCAACCCCAATGCCCCCAACGCCGTCTGGGGTTGGGGCGTGATCGACCTGAACAAGGCCATGAAGGGACCCGGTCAGTTCCTCGGGCCCGTCGCCGCCAACCTCCCGGCCGGCACCGCCGACACGTGGTCCAACGACATCTCCGAGGACGCGCTGATCCAGCGCAAACAGGAGAACGATGCTGAGGCCGCAGCCTGGGCGACCCGCAAAGCCAGCGTCGTTTCGCAGACCGAAATCCAGGTCGAGACCACCCGGGTCGCCTCGTTCGCGTCGATCCCGACCCGCGGCAGCCTGATCAAGCTCGGCGCCGGAACCCTCACGCTCTCCGGCACCAACAGCTATTCCGGCGGCACCACCTTCGCCGATGGCACGCTGTCCGTGTCGCACGACGCCAGCCTCGGCGCTGGCACCGCCCCGCTGACCTTCGACGGCGGCATCCTGCAGATCACCGGCACCGGCTTCACCGCCACCACACGCCCGATCACCTGGGCGAACGGCGGTGGCGGGCTCGACATCGCTGACCCGGCCAACACCTTCACCCTCCGCCAGTCGCTCGCCGGATCCGGCGGCCTGGCCAAGCTCGGCGCCGGCACCCTCGCGCTCGCCGGGACCAACACCTATGCCGGCCCCACCCTGATCGCGGCCGGCACCCTCCGGGCGATCGGCGGTCAGGCCATCGGCGATCGCAGCGCCGTGCGCATCGGCGCCGGCGCCACCCTGGCGCTCGCCGACAGCGAGACCGTCGGGTCGCTCGCCGGACAGGGTCGCGTCGCCCTGGGCGCCGCCCGCCTCACCGCCGGCGGCGACGGCTCCTCCACGACCTTCAGCGGCACGATGGACGGCACCGGCGGCCTGACCAAAGCCGGCGCCGGCACCCTCACGCTCACCGGCACCAACACCTATGCCGGCGGCACCACCATCGCGGCCGGCACCCTCCAGGTCGGCGACGGCGGCACTGCGGGCAGCCTCGTCGGCGATGTCGCCAACGCCGGAACCCTGGCGTTCAACCGCGCCGACGCCGTCACCTTCGCGGGCACCGTCTCCGGGCCCGGCGACCTGATCCAGCGCGGCGCCGGCACCCTCACGCTGACCGGTGCCCATACCTACACCGGCCTGACCACCCTGGCCGCCGGCGGGCTCGATCTCACCGCCACCGCCAGCCTGGTCTCCCCCGTCGTCACCCTGGCCGGGACCACCCTGACCAACGCCGGGACGCTCGCCGGCGGGCTGAGCAATGCCGGCACCACCCTCACCAGCGGCACGATCGCGGGCGGGATCACCAACACCGGCAGCCTCATCGCCACCGGCGGCGCCCTCGACGGCGCGATCCGCAACGCCGGGCAGGTCGCCGTCACCGGGCCGGTGTCCTCCGATGCCGGCTTCGCCAACGCCGCCCAGGCCAGCCTGATCGTCTCCGGCCACTACGACCTCGCCGGCGGCCTCACCAACACCGGCACCGTCGCAGTCACCGACGGCGGCCGGCTGCGCGCCGGCTCGATCGCCAATGCCGGCCTGTTCACCATCGCCGCCCAGGCCAGCGTGGTCGACGACCTCGTCAACACCGGTCGCCTGGTCAATGCCGGCGCCTACACCGCTGACGGCTTCAACGCCCCGGGCGGCACGCTGATCAACACCGGCAGCTTCACCACGGTCTCGGCTCCGCTCGCCAACGCCGGCACCCTGGTCACCACCGGTACGCTCACCGGCGGCCTGAGCAACACCGGCCTAGTCCAGGCCGCGGGCGTGCTCGCCGGGCCGGTGAGCAACGCCCCCGGCGCGGTGATCGCGCTCACCGGCACCACCACCGGCATCACCCGGCTGACCAACGACGGCGCGTTCGACCTCGGCGGCACCGCGCTGACGGTCGGCTCGCTCACCGGCACCGCCGCCAGCGCCACGCTCGGCAACGGCCGGCTCACGGTCGGCACCGACGGCAGCTCGACCGACTATGCCGGGCAGATCGTCGACGGCGCCAGCCCGACCAGCCTGACCAAGGTCGGCGCCGGCACCCTGAGGCTGTCCG
Organism: Methylobacterium sp. E-066; assembly: GCF_022829635.1. Taxonomy (GTDB): domain Bacteria; phylum Pseudomonadota; class Alphaproteobacteria; order Rhizobiales; family Beijerinckiaceae; genus Methylobacterium. Next base: position 89,298 of record NZ_JAKSYO010000050.1, on the reverse strand, counting down.
GGCTCAACAGCTTCTCGGGGCCGGTCAGCGTGCAGGGCGGCGAACTCGCGGTCACCGGCGCCCTGCCCAACGCCGCGCTCACGTTCGGCTCGGGCAGCCGGCTCACCGGCGACGGCTGGTTCGGCAGCCTCAGCCTCGGGGCCGGCAGCGTGCTCAGCCCCGGTGCCGCCCCGGGTGTGCTCGGTCGGATCACCGTCGCCGGCAGCCTCACCCTGGCGCCCGGATCGGTCTACCGGGTCGACGCCACCCCTGACGGCCGCGCCGACCTCGTCGCGGTCGGCGGCAGCGCCACGGTGGCGGGCGCCCGGGTCGAGGCGGTGGCCGGCGCCGGCGCCTGGGCCCCGCGCACCCGCTACACCATCCTGAGCGCCGCCGGCGGGGTCCAGGGCCGGTTCGACGGGGTCACCAGCACCTTCGCGTTCCTGACCCCGTTCCTCGGCTACGAGCCCGGCGCCGTGACCCTGACGCTCGCGCGCAACGATCTCGACTTCGCCGCGGTCGCACAGAGCCGCAACCAGCGCGCCGCCGCCACCGCGGTCCAGGCCGGGGCGGTGGGCTCGGTCCTGTACGACGCGGTCGCGACCCTGTCGGGGCCCCAGGCCCGGGCGGCGTTCGCCGGGATGGCCGGCGACGCCCATGCCAGCCTGGCCTCGACCGCTTTCGCCGTGGCCGGGCTCAGCCGCGAGGCGGTGCTCGACCGGCTGCGCTGGGGCGGGGCCTCCGAGCTGCGCGACTACGGCGCCCTGCCGGCCACCTACGCGGCCGACCGGCCCGGGGAGCCGGTGGAGCCGGTGGCGGTGCCGGCGCGGGTGTTCGACCCGCGGGTGGTCGGCCTGTGGGGCCAGGGCCTGGGCAGCCTCGGCCACGTCCGCGCCGACGGCAACGCCGCCGCGCTGTCGCGCCAGAGCGCCGGCTTCGTCCTGGGCGTCGACGCCCGCCTGGATACCCTGGGCATCAACGGGCTACGATTGGGCATCGCCGGCGGCCATGTCGAGACCAGCTTCGCCAGCCCGGGCCAGGTCCAGACTGGGACGCTGGCGAGCACGTTCGGCGGCGTCTACGGCAGCCTGGAGGCGGGTCCGGCGGTTCTGCGGTTCGGGGCGCTGGCCGCCGACGAGCCGGCGCGGCTGCGCCGGGTGGTGGCGTTCCCGGGGCTGACCGACACGCCCAATGCCCACACCGGCGGCCGCAGCGTCCAGGGCTTCGGCGAGGCCGGCTACCGGGTGGCGCTGGGCTCGGGCTCGGTGCTGGAGCCGTTCGTCGGGGCCGGGGCGGTGGCGCTGGGGCGCGACCGCTTCGCCGAGCAGGGCGGGGCGGCGGCGCTGACGGGGTCGGCCCGCGCCAGCCTGCTGCCGACCGCCACCGCGGGGCTGCGCGCCGAGGCGCAGCTCGACCCTGAGGCGGCACTGCCGGTGTCGGTGCACGCGCTCGCCGGCTACCGGCGCAGCTTCGGCGACGTCGTTCCGAGCGCGGTGCTGGCGTTCCGGGGCACCGGCGCCCGGTTCGTGAGCGCCGGCCTGCCGATCGACCGCGACGCGCTGGTGGCCGAGGCCGGCCTGGCGGTGCTGCTCACCCCGGCCGCGAGCCTGGGCGTGTCCTACACCGGCCAGATCGGCGCCCGCGCCCAGGACCACGCCGCCAAGGGCGCCTTCACCCTCAGGTTCTGAACCGGCCTGCGCTCGGCGGGGATCGTCAACCCCCGCCGAGCTTGCCCATCCAGTGTAGAAGACCCCAGGCAAGTTCGGCACTGCCTTTCGGGTGACGCGGTTCTGCTGGCGAGGCCGTTGGCTCGGAACCGGGACGCCGACCGGAAGCGCGCTCCGGAAATCCGCTTCTTCGCGAAGGCCTTGGCCGAGGCGGTCACCAACCGACGAGGCTGCAGCTTTCGGGCATGTCGCCGAGATCGCTCACCGGGCGCGTGAACGGCGTCAAGGCGGGGCCGTCGATAGTGACCGCCGGGGCTGCTTGAAGCACGACCGCGGCGTCTTCGACCACCCTGCGAGGACCTTCGCGAGCTGCGCTTTGAGGCGGTTCTGTCCCCATAACTGTCCCCGTAGGTTCCGGGACGGGGCGGCACGAGGCGCTCTACACATGAGAACCGGTGGTGGGCCCGGCAGGACTCGAACCTGCAACCAGACCGTTATGAGCGGTCGGCTCTAACCATTGAGCTACAGGCCCTGCGCCCTCCGAACGGATAGCCGATCGGGGCGCGTCCGTCACCCGGATTTCGCCGCGGGGCGGAGGCGGCCCGCGGGGAGGCTTGGCGGCTCGGCCGGGGCGGTGTCCTTGATGCGCCACAGGGTGCGGGCGAGGATCGAGCGGTACGGTGCGAAGGGGGCCGCGAGGGCGCGCGTGTCGGTGCCGCCGGTGAGGCGGCGCAGGCAGCCCACCGCCGCCACGTCGCCCTCGGGCCAGATGTCGGGGTCGTGGAAGTGGAAGATGCCGATCATGTCGGCGGTCCAGGGGCCGACCCCGCGGATGCCGCACAGGATCGCGGCGCGCTCAGGATGCGGCAGACCGGCGAGGTCGGGGCCGAGCAGGCCCGCCGCCTCGGCGGCGACGATCGCCTGGAGGGCGCGGACCTTGTTGCCCGAGATTCCGCAGGCCCGCAGCAGAGCCGGGTCGCCGGCCTCGAACAGCCCGCGCGGGCTCGAACCCACCGCCGCCGCGGCGGCCTCGACCCGCGCCCAGATCGCGGCCGCGGCCCGGGTGGAGAGCTGCTGGTTCACGACCTCGACGAACAGCCGGTCGGCCACGCAGGCATGCGGCGGCGGGTCGATCCGGAGCGGGCCGGCCTGCCGGATCGCGGCCTCCAGGGGCGGATGCGCGCGGGCGGCGTCGAGCAAGTGCGCGTAGGCTTTGGGGTCGAGCATCGCGGCCAAGATAGGGAGAGAGCCGCTCGCCGGGCAATCGGGTGCGGCCTCAAGGCCGTGCCGTCACAGGCGCGCCCGCCGCGCCTGCGATCCGCCAGCGGCCACGATGCCGCGCAAGCCTTGCCGGGCGCCCGTGCCGGTCCACCTCGGAGCGGCGCCGGATGCGACGGTGGGTTTGGACGGGACTCGCGGATTCGACCCCATGGCGATCTTCTTCACGGCGGACACGCATTTCGGCGACCCGCACATCCTGCGCCATCGCGGGGCGCGCTACGGCAGCCTGGAAGCGCATGACGCGGCGCTCGTCGCTGCCTGGAACGCCGTGGTCGGGCCAGAGGATTCGGTCTGGCATCTCGGCGACTTCGCCGCGGGGGCGAGCCGGGAGCATTGCGCGACCCTGTTCGCAGAGCTCAACGGCATCAAGCGCTTGGTGCGCGGCAACCACGATTCGAACCGCGTGCTCGACCTGCCCTGGGCCGAGCCGCCCACGGAGAGCGCCCGGATCTCGGTCCCGGACGCGCAGGGCCGGGAGCACCGCCTGTTCCTGTCGCATTACGCGCATCGGGCCTGGCCCGGCCTGTGGCGGGAGACCCGCCATCTCTACGGCCACAGCCATGGCTGGCTGCCCGATACCAGCCGCTCCTGCGATGTCGGCGTCGATGCCTGGGACGATCGCCCGATCGCCATCGACGCGATCCTGGCGCGCCAGGACGCGGCTGCGCTGGTCCCGGAGGAGATCGCCCGCTACGGGCTGCGCTGACCTCTGCGACGCGCGCGCTATGTCAGGGACGATCGAGACCCCGCGCGAGGCCGCCATGACCGAACTCCCTGCCCCGCCCGACTGGATTGCGACCGCGACACGGGCTGCCGCCGAGCTCGGCCTCGGCAGCGACGTCGCCCGCCTGGATGGACAGGCCTGGGCGCGGCTCCGCGGCCGCACCGCCGAGATTCTGTCCGCGCAGGGCACCCCTCTGCCGCCGGATTGGGAAGGCGCGCTGGCGCGAGCCCTGGGCCGCGCCGACGCGGATGAGCTGGCCCGCGACGAGGCCGACACCGTGCTCGCCGAGAAGGGCGAAGTGTTCGCGCCCGAGGACGATGCCTGAGACTTCGTGGCGCCGGGTGGTTGCCGTCGCGCCGCTTCAGGCCGATGTAGGCGGAATGCCATATCCCGATCATCAGCGCGCCGCCCCGAGATCCGCGCCCGGGACTGCTCCCACGGCCCTGCGGGTGTTCCCGGTCGCGAGCGGCGCTCCGGTCCTCGACGCGCAGACGCGGATGCGGCTCGGCCGCCAGCTGCAGGCGCTCTATGATCCGGTGATCGACGAGGCGCTGGATCCGAGGCTGGCGGAGCTGCTGCAGCAGCTCGACGCGGACCGGGCGGACGATTCCGAACGTTGAGCGGGTAGCCCCGAAAGGGGCTCCCGTCGGTGGATCGGGGGGATGTCACACCGACGGGAGTTGAGCCGGGACGACGGATCGACCCAACTCGCCCTATGTCGCCCGGGAATGACCCCGGGCGCCTTCACTTAAGTCAAATTTTCTGCCGAATACAGAGGGCTGTGTGGCGGATATGGGTATTGGCCGGTGGATACCGTGGAGGCCGCGTCAGGCGGAGGTCCCGGTCACCGACAGGATCACCCCGTCGTTGCCGATCTCGGCACCCGTGTAGCCCAGCATCCGGGCGAGCTGCTCCCGGGCGCGCCAGACCCGGCTCTTCACCGTGCCGATCTGGCACTGCATGACGGCGGCGGCTTCCTCGTAGCTCAGGTTCTCGATCGCCACGAGGACCAGCGCCTCGCGCATCACCGGGGCGAGGCGCTCGAGGGCGGCGCGCACGTCCTGGAGGTCGAGATGGCCGCCCTGCTCCGGCACGCTGGTCAGCCGCTCGGCGTAGCTGCCGTCGGTGTCGGCGATCTCACGGCCGTGCTTGCGGTGCTGGCTGTAGAAGACGTTGCGCAGGATCGTGAACAGCCACGCCTCCAGGTTGGACCCGGGGGTGAAGCCGGTGCGCCCGCGCCAGCCGCGCAGCAGCGTATCCTGTACGAGGTCGTCGGCCGCGGCCGGGTCGCGGGTCAGCGAGACCGCGAAGCGGTGCAGGGCCGGCACCACCTTCAGCAGACCGGCCCGGAACGCGGCCTCCCGCTCGCCCGCGCCCGCGTCTGCATCCTTGGCGAGCGCGGCGTCGAGGCGCGCCAGCAGGTCGGCGAAGCGATCCGAGGCCGCCCCCGGGGACGGGCCGACCCGGTCGTAGGTGAGGCCGAGCAGGCTTCCGAGATGGCTGCGCACCGCTTCCGGCAGGCCGTGCCGGATGTCGCGGGCCGGATCGGGCAGGGTGTGGCCTTCTGTGTCGGGCATCAGGTCCGGGGGTCGGCGAACGGGCCGGTCGCGCCCGTCGCTATCGCTTGTGGCGCGCTTGCGTCGCCCTTGCCCCAACATGGGTTAGAACCCGCCGCGTCGAAGGTGAAACCGGTCCAATACAAGCAAGACTGCGGCACTGAGGATCGGATGCTGCCCCGGATCACACCGGGCCGGCGAACCGGGGCCGTGCCGCGGCGTTCCCCTCTCGGATCCGCGGCCCCGTCGGGTGCCGTCCGCAGGCGATCCGCGACCCCGTGCCGAGGCGTATCGATGGCTTCTCCCGATCCAGACCGCATCCCGGCCCGCGACCCCGGGGGGCAGGCCTCGACGGTCTGGACCCTGGCCCTCGCCACCGCCCTGGTCGGCCTGGTCGCGTTCCCGCGCCGGGCAGCCGGACCCGCCGGGCCGCGGACGGATCGGGACTCCCGGCCCGCCTTTGCGGGTTCCTCGGCGCACGAGCCTTCGCCCACGCACGAGGGCGACGACGCGAAGGCGGTCGCCCGGCGTGAGGCCGATCGCGGGCGGGGCGCCAGCCATCCGGCCGAGATCCCCGCCAAGGGCTGGAAGGACATCGCGCTGCGGACCTATCGCGACATCGGCGAGAACCGCCTGCCGCTGATCGCGGCCGGCGTGACCTTCTTCACCCTGCTGGCGATCTTCCCGGCGGTGGCGGCTCTGGTGTCCTGCTACGGCCTCGTGGCCGACGCCTCGACCATCAACGACCAGCTCGCCAGCCTCCAGGGCATCATGCCCCAGGGCGCCCTCGACATCCTCGACGATCAGGTCAAGCGCCTGAACGAGAAGGGCAACACGGCGCTCGGCCTGAGCCTGATCGTCAGCATCGCCCTGTCGGTCTGGAGCGCCAATGGCGGCGTGAAGCACGTCTTCGACGCGCTCAACATCGTCTACAACGAGCGCGAGAAGCGCAATTTCGTCCTGCTCAACGTCGTCTCCCTCGGCTTCACCGCGGGGGCGCTGGCCTTCCTGATCCTGGCCTTGGCCGCGGTCGTGGTGCTGCCGGTGGTGCTGACCTATGTCGGGTTCGGCCCCGATGCCTGGTGGCTGACCCTGCTGCGCTGGCCGGCGCTGCTCGTGGCGGTCCTGCTCGGGCTCGCTATGCTCTACCGCTACGGCCCGAGCCGGGACGCGCCGCGTTGGCGCTGGGTGACGCCCGGGGGCGCCGCGGCGGCCGTGCTGTGGATCGTCGCCTCGCTGCTGTTCTCCTGGTACGTCGCCCATTTCGGCAGCTACAACAAGACCTACGGCTCGCTCGGCGCGGCCATCGGCTTCATGACCTGGATCTGGATCTCGACCATGATCGTGCTCGCCGGCGCCCAGCTCAACGCCGAGATGGAGCACCAGACCGCCGAGGACACGACGGTGGGCGAACCGCAGCCGCTGGGCACGCGGCGAGCCCGCATGGCTGATTCCGTGGGGGCCGCCGCCGAGTGAGGTGATGGTTCTGCGAGCCACCCGGTCGGGACCGACGGCGATACGCCGCGTGACGGGATCGGGACCGCGTCCCTTGCCTTGAGCCGGGCGCGGCCGATCTGAGCGGCATCAGGATTCCGGTTCGGGCCCACCGACACACCATGCACATTCACCTCGACGCGCTCGGCGGCGTGGCCGGCGACATGTTCGCCGCCGCGCTGCTGGATGCCTTTCCTGAGCATCTGGAGGGCGTGCGCGCGAGCGTGCGGGCGGTCGATCCGCGCATCGCCTGCGCGGCGCCCGACCACAATGACGGCATCCTGCAGGGCTTGCGCTTCGCGGTCTCGGCCCCCGGTGCGGAGGCGCCGCCCGCGCCGCACCGGCATGGCGACCACCACCATCATTACGATCATCCCGGGCACGATCACTCGCACAGCCACGCGCACGACGCTTCCGATCACGGCCACCGGCCCTGGTCCGAGATCCGCGCGGAGCTGGAGCGGGCGGACCTGGCGCCGGCCGTCCGTGCGCATGCGCTGGCGATCTTCGGGCACCTCGCCGACGCGGAAGCCCGGGTCCACGGCATCGGGGTCGACGCGGTGGCGTTCCACGAAGTCGGCGCCTTCGACTCGATCGCCGACATCGTCGCCGCCGCCCACCTGATCGCCCTGCTCGAAGTGCGAAGCTGGAGCGTCTCGGCCCTGCCGCTGGGCTCCGGGCGGGTCCGGACCCAGCACGGCCCCCTGCCGGTGCCGGCCCCCGCCACTACGCTCCTGCTCGAAGGCTTTCCGACCCTCGATGACGGGATCCCGGGCGAGCGCGTGACGCCCACCGGCGCGGCGATCCTGCGCCATCTCTGCGGCCTCGAGCCCGGGCGCGGCCGGCCCCCCGGCACGATCGGGCGCAGCGGCATCGGCTTCGGCACGAAGGTGCTGCCGGGCCTCAGCAATTGCCTGCGCGCGCTGGTGCTGGACGAGGCATCCGCCGCCCGACCGGAGCGGGGCGCGCTCGCGGTCATCGCGTTCGAGATCGACGACCAGTCGGGCGAGGACCTGGCCATGGGCCTCGACCGCCTGCGCGCGGAGGCCGGAATCCTCGACGTCGTGCAGATGCCGGTCCTGGGCAAGAAGGGCCGGATGATGGCCCATATCCAGGCCCTGGTGCAGCCCGAGAGCCTGGAGGCGGCGATTGCGGCCTGCTTCCGCGAGACCACCACGATCGGGCTGCGCCACCACTGGGTCGCGCGCGCGGTCCTCGACCGCGAGGCCGTGACGGTCGCGCCGGAGGGCCGCCCGGTCCGGGTCAAGGTCGTCGACCGGCCGGGGGGCCGCACCGCCAAGGCCGAGGCCGACGACGCCCTGAATCAGGCGGGCCAGGCCGACCGGGCGCGCCTGCGCCGCGAGGCCGAGCGCCTCGCTTTACAAGAAATCACGAAGGAGGAGCGGTGACGCGCGCGCATCTCGAAGCCGTGCTGGCGGAACTCGGGCCCGTCGCGGTGGCGGTGAGCGGCGGGGTCGACAGCCTGACGCTGGCCACCCTCGCCCACCGGCTGGCGCCGCACACGACCCTCGTGGTCCACGCGGTCTCTCCGGCCGTGCCCGGCGAGGCGACCGCGCGGGTCCGGGCCGAGGCCGCCCGGGAGGGCTGGGACCTGCGGGTGATCGAGGCCGGCGAGTTCGCCGACCCGGCCTACCGGGCGAACCCGGTCAACCGCTGCTTCTTCTGCAAGACCAACCTGTACGGGGCGATCCGGAGCGTCACCGAGCGGCAGATCCTGTCCGGCGCCAATCGCGACGACCTCGGCGAGTACCGCCCAGGCCTCGACGCCGCCCGGGAGCACGGGGTGCGCCACCCCTACGTGGAGGCCGGCCTCGACAAGGCGGCCGTGCGGGCGCTCGCCCGCGACCTCGGCCTCGGGAACGTGGCCGAGCTGCCGTCCGCGCCGTGCCTGTCGAGCCGGGTCGAGACCGGCATCCCGATCGAGCCGGAGACCTTGGGCTTCATCCACGCGGTCGAGCGGCTGGTCGGGGGCGCCCTCGACGCCGAGACGGGCGCCAAGCGGGCCGTCCGCTGCCGGGTGCGCGCCGAGGGCGTGGTGGTGGAACTCGACCCCGGAAGCCTCGCCGCCCTCGACCCGAAGAGTCGCGAAAAACTCGGGGCCGGCATCCGGGAGATCGCGCCGCCGCGGCTTGCCGGCCTCGTCCGGTTCGCGCCCTACCGGGTCGGCAGCGCCTTCCTGACCGGAGCCTCCCCGTCATGAGCGTTGCGGACGAATTCACCCTCGACTTCGCCCGGCCCGAGCGGATCGGCCTGGAGGAGGCGATCTTCTGCGCCGGCAAGAGCCCTGAGCAGATCGATGCGATCCTGATGGCGGCCGGAGATCGGGGCGCCTCGCTGCTCCTGACCCGGCTCGACCCGGAGAAGTGCTCCCGACTCGGGGCTGCGGCGCGGCTCGACTATTGCCCGGTCTCGCGCACGGCGGTGTTCGGGCAGCCCCCGGCCGTCGCGGGGCCGGCCAGGGTCGCCGTGGTGGCGGCCGGCACCTCGGATGTCCCGGTCGCCCGGGAGGCCTTGCGGACGCTCGGCTATGCCGGCCGGGCCGCGACGCTGTTCGCCGATGTCGGCGTCGCCGGCCTGTGGCGGCTGACCACGCGGCTGGACGCGATTCGGGCGCATCCGGTGGTGATCGTCGCCGCCGGCATGGATGCGGCGCTGCCGAGCGTGGTCGGCGGCCTCGTGGCCGGGGCGGTGATCGCGGTCCCGACCTCCGTGGGCTACGGCGTCGCCGCGGGCGGGCGCGCGGCGCTCGATGCGGTGCTGGCGAGCTGCGCCCCCGGGATCACGGTGGTCAACATCGACAACGGCTACGGCGCGGCCTGCGCCGCCCTGCGCCTGCTCAACGCGGCGAGTCGCCTCGCCCAGGAGGCCGAACGATGACCTGTCGCCACCCGTTACCGCCCGAACCCCAATCCTGTCCGAACGGAGATATCCGATGGAACGCCGCAGCTTCCTTCAAGGCGCCGTGCTCGGCGCAGGGATCACGGGAACAGGTCTTGCTGGCGCCGGCAGCGCAGGTGCAGCCGTGAGCGTCCCGCCGCTTCCGAACACCCGGCCGCAGGACCCGGCCGACCTGCCGCTGATCACCGATCCGGGCGAGCGCCGGGGCGAGATGCTCTATCGCACCTTCGGTCGGACGTCGGAAAAGATCTCGGCGATCGGGATGGGCGGGTTCCACCTCGGCAAGAGCGCGGTGACCGACGACGAGGCGACCCGGCTGATCCATGCCGGCGTCGATCGCGGCATCACCTTCATGGACAATTGCTGGGACTACAACGACGGCCGCTCCGAGCTGCGCATGGGCGCGGCCCTCGCCCAGGGCGGCTACCGCGACAAGGTCTTCCTGATGTCCAAGATGGACGGGCGGACCAAGGAGGAGGCGCTCAAGCAGATCGACCAGTCGCTTCTGCGCCTGCGCACCGACCGGATCGACCTCGTCCAGCACCACGAGATCCTGCGCTACGACGACCCGGACCGCGTCTTCGCGGAGGGCGGGGCCATGGAGGGATTCCTCGAGGCCAAGAAGCAGGGGAAGCTGCGCTATATCGGCTTCACCGGCCACAAGGACCCGCGCATCCACCTGCAGATGCTGGCGGTGGCGCAGGAGCGCGGCTTCCAGTTCGATTCCTGCCAGATGCCGCTCAACGTGATGGACGCGCATTTCCGCTCGTTCGGCCATCTCGTGCTGCCGCACCTCGTGGCCGAGGGCATCGCGCCGCTCGCTATGAAGACCTTCGGCGACGGGGTGATCCTGAAGGCCGACGCGCCGATCAAGCCACTGGAATACTTGCACTTCTCGCTGAACCTGCCGGTCTCGGTGGTGATCACCGGCATCCAGAACCAGCGCGACCTGGACCAGGCCTTCGAGGCGGTGAAGACCTTCAAGCCGATGGACAAGGCGACGGTGGCCGAGCTCTTGTCCCGCTCCAAGCCCTACGCGCTGGAGGGTAAGTACGAGCTGTTCAAGACGAGCGCGACCTTCGACGGCACCGCCAAGAACGCGGCCTGGCTCGGCGAGGACGTGCAGAGCGTGAAGAAGCTCGCGCCGACGATGGAGTAGGGCAGGTCGAACGCTGCTCGAATGGCGCGTGCGACCGCCCTCCCCCGCGGAGGCGCACATCGGGCCTGTTCTGTGGCAAGCCTCTGAAACACAACGCGCTCTCCTCCCCGCAAGGGGGAGGAGAGCGCGTCGCGCCTTACACAGGCCGATGTTCGAGCATCGTAGCCGGCGGAGAAGGAGGCAGAGGCGCCCGCCTCACGCCACATCCTCCAGCCGGATCGGCAGCTTGCGGATCCGGCGGCCGGTGGCGTGGTGGACGGCGTTGGCGATGGCCGCGTTGACGCCGATGATGCCGAGCTCGCCGAGGCCCTTGAGGCCGAGGGCGTCGACCTGATCGTCCGGGTCCGGCACCAGCAACGCCTCGACCTCCGGCGCGTCGGCCGAGGTCGGGACGAGATACTCGGCGAGATCCGGATTGCGGTAGGCGGCGCCGTCGAGCACAGTCTCTTCGAGGAGCGCCGAGCCGAGGCCCCAGATCATCCCGCCGGTGAGCTGGCTCTTGGCGGTCAGCGGGTTGAGGATCCGCCCCGCCGCGAAGGCGCCGGTGAGCCGGGCCACCCGGATCTCCCCGGTCTCGGCATGGACATGGACCTCCGCGAACTGCGCGCCGAAGCCCCAGGACACGGCATGGCCGCCCCCGCCCAAGGCCAGCCCGATATGGCCCTGCCGCAGGCCCGCCAGCGCCTTCTCCCGGTCGCCGCCCGCGGGCACGAATTCGGCCAGCGTCTCGACCCCCGCGGGGCCGACGGCGTCGGCTAGCGCGAGGCCGGTGCCGTCCGGAGCGGACAACCGCCCGGCCGCGAGCGACAGGGCGGCCGGATCCCGCCCGGCGAGGCGCCCGCCCTGCCCCGTCGCGGCCTGCGCCAGGGTCTCGCGAATCTGGCCGCAGCCGAGCGCCAGGGCATTCATCAGGCTCGTGGTCGTGCTCGATCCGCCGGAGATGCCGGCCGCCGGCAGCGCCGTGTCGCCGAGCCGGACGGTTACCCGCTCCACCGGCACGCCGAGGCCCTCGGCCGCGCCCATGGCGAGCAGCGTGGTGATGCCGTTGCCGATCTCGTGATGGGCGCAGGCGACCTCCGCGGTCCCGTCCGGACCCAGCCGCACCCGCAGGGTCGCGGCCGCGATCTTCACCGGCCGCACCGAGGCCGCGCAGCCCAACCCCACCCGCCAAGGTCCATCACGCATCGTCCCCGGATGCGGCGCCCGCCGCGCCCAGCCGAAGGCCTGCGCGCCGGCGTCGAAGCAGGCCATCAGCGGCCGGGTCGAGAACGGCTTGCCGGAGACGGGATCGATTGCGGTGTCGTTGAGCCGCCGCAGGACGATCGGATCCATGTCCAGCGCCACCGCCATCTCGTCGACGGCGCTCTCCAGGGCGAACAGGAACGGCACCTCCGGGGGCGCCCGCATCGGCCCCGGGGTGTTGCGGTCGACCCGCACCGCCCGCTCCTCGGTCCGGATGTTCGGGCAGGCATAGAGGCTCGCGGTCACCTCGGCGCCCTCCATGACGAAGGGATCGAACCGCGAGGTCACGGTCTCGGCCTCGTGCACCAGGGCGGTGAACCGGCCGTCGCGGTCGGCCCCGAGCCGGATGGCGTGGCGCGATTCCGGCCGGTAATTGGCGATGGTGAAGCCTTGCCGCCGGGTCGGGACCAGCGACACCGGCTGACCGAGACGCCGGGCCGCCAGCGCGACCAGAGCCGTGTGCTGCGACAGCGCGAATTTCGAGCCGAAATGGCCGCCGATCAGCCCGGCCACGACCCGCACCTGCGCGGGGTCGAGGCCGAGCTGCACCGCGAGCCCGTGCTGCGCGGCGCCGACATAGCGGGTCGGCTCGTGCACGGTGAGCCGGTCGCCGTCCCAGGCGGCCCGGGTGGTGAACAGCTCGATCGGGTTGTGGTGCTGGACCGGGGTCTCGTAGCGCGCCGCGACCCGGATCGCGGCGTCGCGCCATCCGGCCTCGGCGTCGCCCCGGACGATGTCCGCGTGCTGCGCCTTGAGGTCCGCCAGCCGGACGGTCTCGGCCCCGGGCGCATCGAAGCCGCCGGCGGCGGGCTCCTCCGCGTAGGAGACCCGGACCGCACCGGCGGCCTCCTCGGCTGCTTCCTGGGTCTCGGCCACCACCAGGGCCACGATCTGGCCGGCATAGGCGACCGCGTCGGAATCCAGTGGCCGGTGGGAACTGTTGGCGTAGCCGCCGGCCATCAGGTGCTTCACCGGCGCCACCGCCCCGGCGAACTCTCGATGCGTGAAGATCCCCAGCACCCCCCGCACCCGCTGGGCGGCGCCGAGGTCGAACCCGGTGATCCGGCCCCGGGCGACGGTGCTGGTGACCAGGGCGGCGTGGGCCGTCGTCTCCGAGGCGGGCCGGTCCGAGGCGTAGAGCGCCCGGCCGGTGACCTTGTCGGGCCCCTCGACCCGGGTATGGGCCGTCCCGAGGATTTTTTGGGAGTCCCGCGTGCCTGATTCCATGTTCGCGCTCCCGATCCGCGGTCTCATCCGGGAGCAATCGCCGAGGCGACCGCCCGGCTCCGCGTCCGGGCGGTGGGGCGACACCATGCAGCGGCGGGGTGCTTATCCGTGGCGCCCGGCCTTCACGGCCTCGGTCAGGATCGCGTTCATCCGGGTCTGCCAGCCGCGGCCCGTCGCCTTGAACGCGTCGACGGTGGCCGGATCGAGCTGGATCGTCACTGGCACCTTCGGACTGGCCGATGCCGGGCGTCCCGCCTTGCGGACCGACGAGACGGCCGCAAACTCCTCGGCGGTCAGAACCTCGCGCGCCGGGCGCATCTCGTTCAGCGCATCATCCGTCAGGATGGGGGCGTCCGGATCGGTCAGGGGCGACGTGCGAGCCATAGCGCGCGTTCCTTGCGGTGAGCAGGCTGGAGAGATCACGCAAGGGTATCTGAAAACTTAGGACGTTACCGAAGCAGGATAAACCACCCTGTCTTTCCGGGGCGCCGAAGGCGAGCCCGGAATCCAGAGCCGCCGACGGCGCAAGACTTTGAAAAGTCGGCGTTTCTGGATCCCGGGCTCCGCTTTGCGGCCCCGGGATGACGGGGTGGATGATGGGGACGACAGCAATCTTGAGGCTCGCGAGACAGGAGCATTTCTCGCAGCGGTTCCTCACGCGTTCGGGCCGCAGCGGCGCAGTGCCGTCGCAGCCCGCTCTTCGTTCAGTCGACCACCTTCCCGTCCGGGCCGACCTTGACCGTCTGCTCCTTGTCGGCGCCGGCCACCTTGATCTCGTACTGCACCGCCTTGCCGTCCTTCTCGACTTCGGCCTCGTAGGCCTTGCCGCCGCCGGCCTTCTGCTCGGCGATGGCGAGCGCGTCCTTGAGCGAGGTCTTGGCGTTCTGGAAGTCGGCGGGCTTCAGCCGGGTGAAGTAGCGCTCGATCGGCTGGTTCTCGGTCTTGTACAGGGCGCCGCTATCGGCGTTGATGCCGTATTCCACCAGCTTGCCGCTCGGGTAGACGACCTTGATGGCGTAATGCGCCGGGTTCTTGCTGTCGGCCTTCTCGAAATCGGCGTCGATGGCGCGGCCGCCCTTCTCGTCGCCCTGCGCCTGGGCGGTGGTCAGTGCCTGGGCGAGGCCGACCTTGGCGACCTTGGCCACCTGCCACTCCTTCAGGTTGCTGTCGGTCTGGGTGGCGGACTGGGCCAGGGCGAAGCTCGTCGAGAGCGCGAGCAGGCCGGCCGCGGTGGCGAAGCGTTTGATCATGGCGGGTTTCCCTTTGCGGGTTCGGTTGTGGGACCGAGAAACGCCGAGGTCCGAAAGGGGTTTCCGCCCCTGGGAAAAAACGCACCGCTTGATCGAAGCGCCGCAGATCCCTAGCACCGCTCCCAACCGCGACATGGCCGGAGGTGATTGGCCGGAGGCGACTGGCCAGCGGATTGCGTCGCCCCGCCCGGAATGCGCAACAGCGAAGGAAGCCAGCCCGTGCTCGAGCAGATCGGCGAGATCGACCCGCCCCAGCGGCTCCTGATGGGGCCGGGGCCCGTCAATGCCCATCCGCGCGTCCTGCGCGCCATGTCGGCCGACCTGCTCGGGCAGTTCGACCCCGAGATGACCGCCTACATGAACGAGGTGATGGCGCTCTACCGCCCGATCTTCGGCACCGAGAACCGCTGGACCTTCCTCGTCGACGGCACGGCGCGGGCCGGGATCGAGGCGGCCCTGGTGAGCCTAGTCGCCCCCGGCGAGCGGGTGCTGGTGGTCAATTTCGGCCGGTTCGGGCTGCTGCTCACCGAGATCCTGGAGCGGGTCGGCGCCGTGGTCGAGACCGTGGACGCGCCCTGGGGCGAGGTCGTGCCCCTGGAGGCGATCGCCGCCGCGGTCAAGCGCTTCGGCCCGAAGGTCGTGGCGACCGTGCACGGCGACACCTCCACCACCATGGCCCAGCCCCTCGAAGGGCTCGGCGAGATCTGCCGCCGGGCCGGCGCCCTCTCCTATGTCGACGCCACCGCGACCATCGGGGGCATGGCGATCGCCTCCGACCGCTGGGGCGTCGACGTGGTCACCGGCGGCCTGCAGAAATGCCTCGGCGGCCCCTCGGGCTCGGCGCCGATCACCGTCTCGCCGGCGGCCGCCGAGCGGATTTTCTCCCGGCGCCACGTCGAGCACGGCATCCGCCGGGACGATATCGACGACGGCTTAGGCGCCCGGATCGGCTCCAACTATTTCGACCTCGCCATGATCATGGATTACTGGTCGGAGAAGCGCCTGAACCACCACACCGAGGCGACCACCATGCTGTACGGCGCCCGGGAATGCGCCCGGGTGCTGCTGGGCGAGGGGCTGGAGGCCTGCTACCGTCGGCACGCGGCCGCCGGGGGCGCGGTCGCGGCCGGCATCCGTGCGATGGGGCTCACCGTGTTCGGCGACGACCGCTACCGGATGACCAATGTCACCGCGCTCTACATCCCGGACGGGATCGACGGCGAGGCGGTGCGGCGGCGGATGCGGGAGGATTTCGAGATCGAGATCGGCACCGCCTTCGGGCCGCTGGCCGGCAAGGTCTGGCGGATCGGCGCGATGGGCTACAATGCCCGCAAGCACAAGGTGCTGATCACCCTGGGCGCCCTGGAGGCGGTCCTGCGGGCGGAAGGGTTTTCCGTCCCGCCGGGCGCCGGCGTCGAAGCGGCGCTGGCCGCCTGGACCGAGCGCGCGGCCGCCTGACCGGCCAGCGCGCCGCCCACCCCACGGAGCAAGCCATGAACGCGAACGAGCCGGAACCGCTGGACGACTTCACCCGCGTGCACGCGAAGCTCTCCGCCCTGGAGATCGTCCTGGGCGTGCTGATCGGGCGCCTGTCAGAGGAGAACCCGGAGATTCGCGAGGACGTGAAGTGCGACGTCGCCGCGATCCTGTCCGACATGCCAATCGAGGGGCCGAGCGAGGAGCTGATCGTCACCGAGGTACGTCGGGCCGCCGAACTCTTGACCAGCGTCTCGATCGGCTAGGGCCGTTGCCGATCGCGTTGCAATCGGGCTCGCCGCCAAGTCCTCGATTCGACGCGCTCGGACCGTTCAGGATGCGTCCTGCGCCCTGGTTTCGGCTTTGCTGGCATCCGCGAGCAGGTCGTCCCAATCGTCGGGCGGATCGCCGGCGTTCAGGCGCTGCGCGAACACCGTGTAAGGGTCGCTGCGCGAGCCGGCCTTCCGCAAGGTGTTTTCGTCGTTGACCCAGGCGTAGACGATGATGCGGCTCGCGCTGTCGAAGCGGAAGAAAAGCCGGAATCGCTGCAGGAACTTTGCCCGTCGCCAGTGTCGATGCTCGGGCCCGAGCGTGTTGCCGAGTGCATAGGCGCGCGCGTTCGGATCGCGCGGAATCTCGTCGACGATGAGCTGACGAATGCGGGCCAGGAGCTTGGCTTTCGGGTGCGCTGCGTAGCTGCTCGGGTCCGCCTCCGCCAAGCGCGCGACCTCGGCGGTGAGGGGGGCGAGGCTCGCCATGAAGGCGCTCGCCCGATAGAGCCTCCAGCCGTTGCGCTCGGCGAAGCGCCTCAGCGGCGGCGTCACAGCGTGACGTCGTCCGGGATCACGTCGTCGTCGGACACGGTCACGTCTCCGGTCAGGGTCTCCAGACGCGCGAACTCGTCCTCGGTGAACGGCTGCAGCCGCTCGGGATGCGCCGTCATATCCCGCTCCAGGAACGCGAGGTAGGCCGACACGACGGGGTCACGCTCCACCGTCTCGACCTCCGGCGTCGGCGTGTCGGGGTCGAGGGTGACGAGCATCGTTCCCGGGCCGATGACGTGAGCCCGGATCTTCGCCTTCTGTCGAAACTCCGGGTGCGCCTTGAACAGCGCCTTATCGAGTCGCAGCGCCTCGGAGCGTCCTGTCGTCGTGATCGACCCCTTGAACTCGGCTCGACGCATCCCCGCCTCCCGGCCTCGTGATACGTGAAAATATACGTGCGTCGCGTCCGAGTGACAAGGACCGGCTCGGCGGACAGGCCTGAACTGCACTCAACGAGGCGGCATCCGCAGCGCCCCGTCGAGGCGGATCGTCTCGCCGTTCAGCATCGGGTTCTCGCAGATGTGCCGGACGAGGTCGGCGTATTCCGATGGGCGGCCCAAGCGCGGCGGGAACGGGACGCTCTGGCCCAGCGCGTCCTGCACCTCCTGCGGCATCCCCGCCATCATGGGCGTCTCGAAGATGCCCGGCGCGATGGTGACGACCCGGATGCCGTTCCGGGCCAGCTCCCGGGCGATCGGCAGAGTCATGGAAACGACGCCGCCCTTCGAGGCCGCGTAGGCCGCCTGCCCGATCTGGCCGTCGAAGGCCGCGATCGACGCGGTGTTGACGATCACGCCCCGGGCGCCTTCCGCGTCCGGCGCCTCCCGGGCGATCGCCGCGGCGGCCAGCCGGATCATGTTGAACGTGCCGATCAGGTTGACCGACACCGCCCGGGCGAAGCTGTCGAGCCGGTGCGGACCGTCGCGGCCGACCACCTTCTCGCCCGGCGCGATCCCGGCGCAGTTGACGAGCCCGTGCAGGTGCCCGAACGCGTCCAGCGCCGCCTGGACCGCCGCCTGACCGTCCGCCTCGCTGGTGACGTCGGTGGCCGCGAAGCGCGCCTGCGCGCCGAGTTCCGCCGCCACCCCGGCCCCGGCCTCCCGGGCGATGTCGGCCACCACGACGCTGGCACCCGCAGCCACGAGGCTGCGCGCCACCGCGGCGCCCAGCCCCGAGCCCGCGCCGGTGACGATGTAGACGCGATCCTTGATCATCCTGGCTCCCCCCGCTCGTCGGAGCCCCGGCGTAGCGCGGGATCGTGAAGTCCGGAAGGCCGTTCCGACAGCTGAGCCGTTGACGTGTGAAAAATTCCCACATATGCAGGACGAAGTCATTGCCCGCTGTTATGCCGAGTTCTGCTTGCCATGCAGCCGATGATCGAAAGTAAACACGTGTTTCTGCGGCCGTAACACCAGGACATCTGGCCGGCGGCACGGTCTCGACACGGTTCACGCCGCATCCCCGCGCCCGGGCAGCCCCGGGCGCGACCGATCCCTCATGCCTGTTCGGGACCGCCATGCACGCACCCTGGATCGCGACGGCCGCCCGGCATTGGCGGCATGGGCGGTGCGTCCGAAACCGCTTGGCCGAGCGTGGGCCGGCCCTGCGCGCGTCGCTCCGCAAGGCTGCGCCGGAGAGCGTGATCCTGGCCGGCAACTCGCATGTCGAGTTCCTCGGGACGCCGGATTTCGGCGGCCGGCCCTGCATCAATCTCGGCATCGGCGGCAGCATTGCGGCCGATTGCGCGGCCCATCTCGCGGACTTGCGGGCCCCGGTTCGCTGCGCGGCCTCGGTGCTGATCATCGGCACCAACGACATCCTGCGCTGGCGGCACCCGGAGCGGGCCTCCACCGAGCGCCGGTTCGAGGCCGAGGTCCGGCGCATCCTGCGGATCCTGGAGGTCTGGTCGGCGCAGGTCTTCGTGGCCGCGATCCCGCCGATCGGCGCCTGGGCGACGGGCCGGGATCCCGCCGCCGTCGCGGCCTTCTCGGACCGCCTCGAAGCGCTCTGCCGCGCGGGCGGCCACAGCTTCTTCGACCCGTTCGCGGCCCTGCGCGACGAGGATTCGGGGCTCGCCCGCACGGGTCTCCATCCGGACGGCGTGCACCTCGCGGATTATACCGGGCTCGCTGCCGAGCTGGTCCGGCTGGTCGCCATCGGTCCGGTCGCACCCGCGCCCCGGGTCCGTCCGGCGATCCCGGCGGGCAGCCTCCGGGCGCTCCACGCCGCGGCTTGGGGCGTCCGCTCGTGACGCCTCGAATCGTCCGCGACGCGATCGGTCTTCGGCTTGGGATCCTCTCCTTCCGAAAGCCGGCAGCCCCCGTGCGGGACGACGCGCGGCACCCCGTCCGACTATGGCCCGCGGATGAAACCCTCTGGCTCCGCGAGAACGGCGCCTGGTGCCCCCGCGCGGCCCGGCACGTCCTGTGCGCCCTGGCCGCGCTCGGCCGCCGAGGCCGCTACGCCGCGCGGTCGGAAGGGGACGGCAAGATCGTCACCGGGCCGGTCAGCACCCTGGCGCTGCCGGATGCCGAGGCCGAGATCCGGTTCGTCTTCCGCGTCACGCCGCTCGGCTATGGCGAGGCCGCGTTCTGAAGCGCGACGTCCCGATCTACTCCACTGGCGAAGCGACCGGGCATCCGAGGGCGATCACCCAGACTAGAAACGCCAGCGCCGCGCGGATCACCGGCGAGCGCTTCAGGTCAGGATAGGTCACGAGCCAGACATCCCGGGGCGGCGGCTTTGGCTCGACTGGGAGGCGGATGAGCGCCGCATCGCCGTTCCCGAGGAAACGGGGCAGGACGACGGCGCCGAGGCCGGCCCGGGCCGCCTCCTGCTGGCCGAACAGGTCGCTGGCCTGGAACACGATCGGCCGGCCCGCCAGCAGGGTCCGCAGCCAGGCCTGCTGGGGGACATGCTCCAGGGCGGAATCGTAGCCGATGAACGTCCAGTCCGCCGCGGGCTTCGCCGCTTGGTCCGGGGTCGCGTAGAGCCCGAACCGCATCACGCCGATCCGGCGGATCAGGAGATCCGGGTCGTCGGGGCGGGTCAGCCGCACGGCGATCTCGGCCTCCCCGCGGTCGAGCGCCGCGATCCGGGCGGCGCCGGACAGGACCAGGGTGATGCCGGGATGCGCGCGGTGGAAGCTTGCGACCTGCGGGGCGATGAGACGGGCTGCCAAGGCGGGCGGCGCGCTGATCCGGACCGTCGCGACCGGCGACGCCGCGTAGCCCCGGGCGCGCCGCTCGATCGCCTGCACGGTCCCGGCCATCTCGGCGGCCAGGGCCGCGATGGCAATCCCCTCCGGGGTCAGCGTCACCCGGCGGGGCAGGCGCTCGATCAGCCGCAGCGCTAGGGCGTCCTCGAGGGACGCCACCCGTCGGCCGATCGTCGCGTGATCGACGCCGAGGTCCCGCGCCGCGGCCGAGAGCGAGCCGGCCCGGGCGAGCACCGCGAAGTGGTGGAGGTCCTGCCAATCGACCATCGGTGAAGTTTCGCACGGGACCGGTGAAGAGATCCCGAATTCTCTCACAGATCAAAACGCGGTTCGCTGTCCAGGCAGGAGGTGGACCATGACGACAGCAATGATGATGACCGGGCCCGGCGCGCCGGAAGTCCTGACGGCGGCCGAGATCGACATCGGCGAGCCTGGCGCGAACGCGGTTCGCATCCGGCATTCCGTGATCGGCGTGAATTTCGTCGACATCTACTTTCGAGCCGGCCTCTACCCGCTCGACGCCTATCCGGCGGTGCTGGGCTTCGAGGGGGCCGGGAAGGTCGAGGCGGTCGGCCCGGGGGTCACGACGCTGAAGCCCGGCGACCGGGTCGCCTATCACGGTCAGCCGATGGGGGCCTATGCCGAGGCGCGGATCCTGCCGGCCGAGCGCCTGGTGCGGCTGCCCGACGCCCTCCCCGACCGCGATGTCGGCGGCACGATGCTGCGCGGCCTGACCGCCCATATGCTGCTGCACAAGGTCCGGGCCGTCGGGCCCGGCGACTGGATCCTGGTCCATGCCGCCGCCGGTGGGCTCGGCCAGATCGTCACCCGCTGGGCGAAGCGCCTCGGGGCGCATGTCATCGGCACGGTCGGCTCCGAAGGGAAGCGGGCGCTGGCGCTGGAGGCCGGTGCCGATGCCGTGCTCCTGCACGGCGCGGACGACTGGGCCGAGCGCACCCGGGCCCTGGCGGATGGGCAGGGCGTGCATCTGGCGATCGACGGCATCGGCGGCGGCATGCTGGCTCGGACCTTCGCGGCGGTGCGGCCGTTCGGGCTCGTGGCGAACCTCGGCCAGCCGGCCGGCCCGATCCCGCCTGTCCGCGTCGAGACGCTGGGGAACGGCCGTCCGGTCGCCCTGATGCGGCCGAGCGTGATCGCCTACGCCAACGATCCGGACCTGTATCGCCGCGGCAGCGCCGACCTGATCGCGGCCCTGCAAGACGGCCTGACCAGCCCGATCGGGGCCGCATACGACCTCCGGGACGCGGCCCGGGCCCATGCCGATCTGGAGGGCGGACGCACGACGGGGCGCGTCATCCTGACGGTTTGAAGCATCATCACAAAGGACTTGGGCCTGTGGGTCTCGGGGGCTCCGCCCCCGAACCCGGCCAAAGGGCTGCGAGCCCTTTGGAAACCCGATCCTCTGTGTGCGCCATCACGCTGCCAGGGATGCGGGCCGGGTGTATGAGAAGAGGGCTACGATTCGACGCGCAGTCGCGCCGGGAGAAACAGGGCCGGAATGCCATCCGTCGATACGCCCGTTCCGGTGGGCGCCTTCGCGCTCCTGCTCGTCGCCTTCGCGGTGAAGCATCTCGCGGCGGATTTCCTGTTTCAGACCAACTGGATGGCGCAGGGCAAGGAGCGGGCTTCGGCCTGGGCCGGGCCGCTCTGCGCCCATACCGGCCTGCACGGACTCGGAACGCTGCTGATCGCCCTGGCGGTCAAGCCGGCCCTGTGGTGGATCGCGCTCGTGGATTTTGTGATCCACACGGGCATCGATCGGGGCAAGGCCGTGGTCGGCCAGCGGACCCAATTCCCGGCCACCGATGCCCGGTTCTGGTGGCTGATCGGGGTCGATCAGTTCCTGCACCAGATCACCCATATCGGGCTCGCCGCCGTGCTGGCGGCGGCCCGGTAGAGCGATTGGAGTCTCAGGTCAGCTCGGCCTCCAGCAGCAAATTGGTGTCGGCGACCTTGCCGGCGAGTTCCAGGATCAGGAAGCGCTGCAGGGACAGCGCGAGGTCCGGGCGCTCGCGCTCCATCCGGGCCAGGGCGGCCCGGTCGACGCCGACCACCCGGCAGGGAGTCTCGGCGAGGGCGGTGGCGGTGCGCCGCCCGCCCTGGACCAGCCCGATCTCGCCGATCACCGTGCCGGCCGTGGTGGTGCGCAGGCGCAGGTTCGGGCGGCCGGGTACCTCCATCTCGATGGAGACTACGCCCTGCTCGAGGAAGTACAGGCTGTCGGCCGCCTCGCCCTGGCGAAGCAGCGCCTCCCCCGCCGCGAGATTGCGGCGGCCGAGATACGGCGCGAAATCGGCCGGCGCGAGGGCGCAGCCGAGCCGGTCGGCCATGTGCTCGGCAAACAGCGCGACGGCCCCCTCCCCGCCGGATCCGGCCTCGGTGAGCAGCAGCGTCTCGGCCTCGCGCAGGGCCTCGTCCAGGGTGTGGCGCGTCCGCAGCCGCGGCCCGGCGAGGCCGCCGCGCTCGACCTGCTTGCGGGCCGCGGGGCCCAGATGGACCAGCAGCACGTCGAAGCCGCGTTGCTCGGCGAGCTGACTGATCTTGCGGAACGCGATCAGCGCCGAGCTGTCGAGCCCGACGCAATCGCGAAAGTCCAGGATCAGGGTGCGCAGGGTGCCGGGTTCGGCGGCGGCCCGGCGATAGATCGTCTGGGCGTTGAGGAAGAACAGGTAGCCCTGCAGGGCGTAGATCCGCGTCCGGTCCCCGGCCTCGCGCAGCAGTTCGGCGGTGTCGGGCGCGCGGATGACGCTGCTGCGCCGCTCCGAGCCGGACAGTGCCCGGCGCACCGCCGGGATCTGGCCGTACTGGACCGCGAAGATCAGGATCGCCAGCACGACGCCGACCAAGAAGCCCACGGTGGCGCCGAACAGGGCGGTCGCCGCGCACACCGCCAGGGCGATGCCGGTTTCCCAGACCGGGAAGGTCCGGCAGGCGAGCGCGAGGTTGACCAGAAGCCCCAGCCCGATGGCGATCAGGGCGCCCCCGGCGAGCGGCCGCGGCAGCAGCGCCAGCGGGCTCGCGCCGAAGACCAGCAAGGCCGCCATCACGGCGAGCGTGAGCCACCAGCCGAGCCAGTGGCTGCCGCCGATATTGTGCAGCAGCAGCGTCGAAGTCCGCCCGAACCCCATGGTCGGGCTGCCGAACAGGCTGCCAAGCAGGTTGGCCGCGCCTGAGGCGACGAACATCCGGTCGATATCGAGCTCGCGCCGCATCTCCAGCTCGACGCTGATGACGTAGAGGATCTGGATGATCACCGCGACCACGATCTCGGTGGCGATCCGGGGCAGGATCGGCAGGAGCAGCGCCGGGTCGAGGGCCTGGAGCGCCATCGCGGCCGGGGCCTGCAGCAGCGATCCCGTGGGCAGCGCCTCGATCAGCCAGCCGGCGGCCTGCGCGGTCGCCGTGTCGATGCCCTGCCAAGCCAGGCCGAGATGCACGAGGACGAGGCTCGCCAGGATGACGGTCGGGTAAGTGCCCCAATGCTTGATGCGCCGGGGCATGTAGAAGGCGCAGAACCCGATGACGACGGTCAGGGCGATGCGCCCGAGCAGTCCGAGGTCGATCCGGCTCGGGTCGAGCACCGCCGGGTCGAGCAGGCCCAGCAGCGCCGCGGCGGGATCGTCGAGATGCGCACCGATCTGCAGGCCGCTCTTGAGGAACAGCAGCCCGACGCCGCCGAGGAAGCCGGTCAGGACCGGGTAGGGCAGGAGCTGTGCCAGCAGCGAGGCGCGCAGCGTGCCGAGCAGGGCGAAGACGAGGCCGGTGGCGAAGGTCGAGACGCCGCAGGCGACGAGCACGATCCGGCCGACCGTGGCGGGATCGGTGACGCCCGCGTCCCGCAGCGCGCCGGCCACCGCGGCGGCGATCGCCGCCTGCACGATTGCGGCCGCCCCGATGAAGGACAGCGACACCAGCACGGTCCGCCGGAGCGCGACGAAGACGAGGCTGCCCAGCACGTAGGCCGCCAGCATCGCCGACATCCCGGCGACCCGGCTTTCCGCCAGCGGGCCGGAAAAGATCAGCTGCGAGAAGCTGATGAGATCGAGCAGCAGCACCATGGCGGCGACGGCCGCCGCCGCGATCGTGCGCGCGGTGCGGACCAGCGCCTGGCGCCCCTCGGTCGGCTGCCCGCTGCCGGCGGAGACCATATCGGTGGTTGTCATCGGCACGGCATCCGTATTCCGAAGGTTCGATCCAGGCCGCTGCAGCAGATCCCCGGCGGTCGCGCGCACAGGCGCAGCGGAACGGTGGGAGTCAGGCGCGGCCGCAGCCTTCCAACCCGATGACAGCGCGGGACTTAAATTATCGTGCCGGCCGCGACGGTCGGGAGACGGTTCCGTCCAAGTTTCAACCGGTCATGGCGGGACTGGACTCATGCGGGACGCAGGTCTCATCCACTCTATCGGAACGATCGCCGTGTGCCGCTTGGCGAGTCCGGGGCCGGATTCCCCTCCCCCGCGTCATGCTCTAAGCCGGCCCCCCACAGGAGCCGCCGATGCCCGCCTCGACCCGCCTGCCCCGCCCCCTGCGCGCCGCGCTCCTGCTCGCCGGCCTCGCGGGGGCCGCGCAGGCCGAGGATGCCCCGTCGATCGCGTGGCCCGAGCCGGGCGGCCGGGCCACGATCAGCCGGGCCTTCAACGGATCGCCGATCGTGGTCGGCGTCTCGTCCCGGACCGGCGGGGCCATCGACAGCCTGACCTGGGGTGGCACGCAGTTCATCAACGCCCACGACCACGGCCGTGAGCTGCAATCGGCCTCGTCCTATGACGGCTACGGCGAGTGCCTGAACCCCACCGAAGCGGGCAGCGATTCCGACGGCACCGGCCCGCGCAGCACGACCCTGCTCACCGAACTGAAGGTCGGCCCGGACACCCTCCAAACGCGGGCGCAGATGGCCTACTGGATCGAGCCCGGCCGAGTCACCGGCAGCTGCCCGAAGGGACCCGGCCCCCATGCCGGGCCCCGTTCCGACGACATCCTGGCCAAGACCGTCACCCTGGGCGCGGCAGGCGTGGCCAACGCCATCGCGTACCGCGCCACCTACATCACCGCGCAACCCCACGAATCGGCGACCTTCGAGGCGGCCACCGCCTACATGCCGCCGGACTTCACCGCATTCTGGAGCCTCGACCCGGTCACCGGCCAGTCCGCGGCACTCTCCGCTGGGCCGGGCGAGCAGGCCGTGCCGGTGATCCTGGCCACTCCCGACGGATCCCGGGCGATGGGCGTCTACAGCCCCGCCCTCCCCCAGCCGACGGTGCCGAATGCCGGCTACGGCCGGTTCGACTTCTCGACCCTGCCGGGCTCGGGCAACGCCACGGTGAAGTGGAACTGCGCCTTCCGGGAGAACAATGTTCCGGCGGGGGCGCACAGCTACACCTGCTACGTGGTGGTCGGCACGCTGCAGGATGTCCGGGCGGGCCTCGTCGCCCTGCGGGCGGCCCTGACCGGCGGCCGGCCGGCTACCCTACCCGCCATCCCCGCGCCCCAAGCGGATGCCGCGCGGGCTCCGGGCGTGGCGCTCTATGTCGGGACGCAGCAGGGCTGCAATGCCGGCGAGGTGACGATCGACCCGGGCTACAAGGGGTGCGCCACGGCTCCGATCGGCGCGACCCTGGCGCAGCCATCCTCGCCCGCCGACGCGCCGGTCTATGCCGGGACCGCGGCCGGGCTCGATGCCGGCCTGGTCACCAACAACCCGCACCATCTCGACGCCGGCACGCGCCCGATCGGTTACCTCGCGGCCGCCGGCGCGGGCGGGACGCCGCTCTATGTCGGCCTGCAGGGTGGCTGCAATGCCGGCGTGGTCTCGACCAACCCGGCCCATCTCAACTGCCGGGGGGCTCCGCTGGGGATCGCCGTGCGGTGATGCCGCCTGAGAACGCCGCCCCGGATCCGGGGCGGCGCTCGGTTATCGTCCCGAAGCCGAATTGCGCCTGTCGGGATGCGGCGCTCAGCCCTTCTTCACCAGCGGCACCGGCTCGGCCGGCGGCTTGGTCGCGCAGGCCGCGACGCTGGCCGCCAGCACGGCCAGGACCAGAACGCGCGTGAGAGGATTTTTCGCGAAACAACGTGCAGTGGACACGAGGCAATCTCCGATTTTCGGCACAGCGGAGGCTAATGCCGCGCGCGGTCTCGGAAAGTGCAGGAATGTCACGCGTCTGATGTTTCGAGATTTTTTATAATGCTTACAAAGTAAAAATTAATATAAATATTCGCGACGTAAATCGATTCTTGCTTATTGTCGGCGCATGGGACGCATTATTGCGAGCGGATTTCTAAGGAGCAGTTGCACATCTCCCGGTATTCGCCGCTCACCGAAGCACCGCGGTGCGCTTAAAAAACTTCACTTTCACCGTCATCACGCGCGCAGCGAAGTGACCCAGGGCAGCACGACACGCCCAAGCGCCGCGCCACGCTGGGTTGCTTCGCTCCGCGCGCAATGACGGGATGCCTCCCGGACAGGTGTCGCAGCAGCGGGCTCAGCGCACTTCGCTGACGCGCTTGGTCGCCCGCTTCTCCTGCTTGTAGGCGGTGATCGCCGCGGAGCAACCGGGCGACAGATTCTTGAGATTGGTCTTGAAGCAGGCCTCGACCTCCGGGCCGCCGGGCGCGTAGGCGCTGCAATACTCCATGTAGTCGCCGGTGCAGTGCTGCTTAAGCGCCTCGCGGGCCGGGGATTGCTCGGCGAGCGCCGCGGCCGGGCCGAGGCAGAGACCGAGGGTCAGGAGGACCGCCTTGGTCGAAGTCATGGATATCCTTGTCATTAGCCGATGACCGCGTGAGCGGACCGCACGGTGATGGAGTCGGCGGATGAGCGCCAACGATGGCGCCACCATGACGCCGGGATGGCGACGGTGCAGCCCGGCCATGTGTGCATGACAAGAACTCCGGGAGCGCGCCGGGTTTTTCCGGCCCCCTCCCGGGATGACCGCGCGCCCGGCGGATGCGCGCACCCGCCGGGCAGGAAGGTCCGATCGGTCAGTGCGCGCCGACGCGGCGGGCGGGCACGATGTCGTTGGCGACGATCTCGCCGAACGGGCCGTCGTTGCGGGCGTTGCCGACCGGCCGGCCCGTGGTGGCGCGCAGGGGCAGCTTTGGAAAAACCAGCTCGGCGAAGCGGTAGGCTTCCTCGAGATGCGGGTAGCCCGAGAGGATGAAGCGGTCGATCCCGAGATCGATATACTCCTTCATCCGGTCGGCAACCTGATCGGCCGAGCCGACGAGCGCGGTCCCGGCGCCGCCGCGCACCAGCCCGACCCCGGCCCAGAGGTTGGGCGAGACCACGAGTTTTTCGCGAGAGCCGCCGTGGAGCGCCATCATCCGGCTCTGGCCGACCGAATCCTGTCGCTTCAGGGTCTCCTGCGCCTTCGCGATGGTGGCGTCGTCGAGCTTCGAGATCAGCTTCTCCGCGGCGTCCCAGGCCTCGGCCTCGGTCTCGCGGGCGATCACGTGCAGGCGGATGCCGTAGGAGAAGGTCTTGCCCTTGGCCGCCGCGGCCTGCCGCGCGGCGGCGATCTTTTCCGCGACCTGCGCCGGGGGCTCGCCCCAGGTGAGGTAGACGTCGCAATGCTCGGCCGCGACCTCCATCCCCGCCGGCGAGGAACCGCCGAAATAGAGCGGCGGATAAGGCTTCTGCACCGGTGGGAAGATCACTCGGCCGTTCTCGGCGCGCAGGTGCTTGCCCTGGTAGGTCACGGTCTCGCCCGAGAGCAGGCCCCGCCAGATCGTCAGGAACTCGTCGGTGACGACGTAGCGCTCGTCATGGGACAGGAACACACCGTCGCCGGCCAGCTCCACCGGATCGCCGCCGGTGACGACGTTGATCAGCAGGCGCCCGTCCGAGATCCGGTCGAGGGTCGCGGTCATGCGCGCCGCCGCGGACGGCTCCATCAGGCCCGGCCGCACCGCCACCAGGAAGCGCAGCCGCTTGGTCAGCGGCGCCAGCGCCGAGGCGATGATCCAGGAATCCTCGCAGGACCGCCCGGTCGGCAGCAGCACGCCGTAATAGCCGAGCTCGTCGGCGCCCTGGGCGATCTGCCGGAGGTAGTCGATCGAGACCGCGCGAGCCCCCTCCTGGGCGCCGAGATAGCGGCCGTCGCCGTGGGTCGGCAGGAACCAGAGGACGTCGGCGTGCCCGTCATGCGTCGCGGTCATCGGGGTCTCCATTGCGGCTATGGGCCGGATGCGGAAAAGCCGGATCCGACTTCTCGCATCCGGCGATCACCAAGAGCTACAGCAGACCGCCGCTTCCGGGAAACGGCGGCCCGGTTTCAGACGTTCGGCTCGGCGCCGAGCAGATGATCGAGGATACGCCCTTCGAGCCGCGCCAGGTCCGGATCCCCGCGCCGGCGCGGGCGCGGCACGTCGACCCGCACATCGAGGGCGATGCGGCCGGCCTCGACCACCAGGATGCGGTCGGCGAGCGCCACCGCCTCGGACACGTCGTGGGTGACGAGCAGCGCGGTAAAACCCTGCGCCAGCCAGATCCGCTCGATCAGGTCCTGCATGCCGATGCGGGTCAGCGCGTCGAGGGCGCCGAGCGGCTCGTCCAGCGCCAACAGGCCCGGCCGGCCCACCAGAGCCCGGGCGAGCGCCACGCGCTGGCGCTGGCCGCCCGACAGGGTCGCGGGCCATTGCCCGGCCTTGTCGGACAAGCCGACTTCGGCCAGGGCCGCCAGCGCCCGCTCCCGGCGCTCGGCCCGGGAGCCGTGGCCGGACAGGCCGACCGTGACGTTGTCGACCACCCGGGCCCAGGGCAGCAGGCGCGGCTCCTGGAACATGATCCGCTTGGGCGGATCGCTCCGACGCGGGCCGGTCTCAGGCCCTTCGAGCACGATCCGGCCGCCGGTCGGCACCTCCAGCCCGAGGATCAGGCGCAGAAGGGTGCTCTTGCCGCAGCCCGAGCGCCCGACCACGGCGGTGAACCCGCCGGCCGGCAGGTACAGATCGAGCCCCTCGATGACGGTATTGCCGTCGAAGCTTTTTCGGAGGTCGCGGGCGGTTACGGCGATGCCGCGGCTCGCGGCCTCCGCCGGATGGCGCGCCGGCGCGGACGCGGGCGGCGCGTCGGCGATCCGGGTCTCGGGGGCGGGGTCGGCCGGAGCCTCGCGGCGAAGGGCGTCGAGCAGCATCAGGCGCTCCTGTAGGCGGGGTTCCAGGCGAGGCAGGCGCGCTCGAGCTGACGCGTCAGCGCATCGGCGAGCTTGCCCAGGGCGGCATAGATCAGGATCGCCAGCACGACGACGTCCACCAGCATGAACTCACGGGCCTGCATGGCCATGTAGCCCAGCCCCGAGGAGGCCGAGATCGTCTCGGCAACGATCAGCGTCAACCACATGATCCCGAGGGCGTAGCGCAACCCGACGAAGATCGACGGCAGGGCGCCGGGCAGCACCACCTTGGTGAACAGCTCCGTCCGCGACATGCCGTAGACGCGGCCCATCTCCACCAGCGCCGGGTCCACCGAGCGGATACCGTGCAGGGTGTTGGCGTAGATCGGGAAGAACACGCCGAGCGCGACCAGGAACAGCTTGGCCTCCTCGCCGATGCCGAACCACAGGATCACCAGCGGGATCAGCGACAGGTGGGGCACGTTGCGCACCATCTGCACCGAAGTGTCGGTCAGCCGCTCCGACAGGCGCGACAGGCCGTTGGCGAGGCCCAGCGCGAAGCCGATGCCGCCGCCGACCGCGAAGCCCGACAGCGCCCGCAGGGTGCTGACCCAGAGGTTGGTCCAGAGCTCCCCGGTGCGCCCGGCATCCCAGCCGGCCCGGACCACGTCGAGCGGCGCCGGCATGAACCGGTTGGAGACGAGGCCGGCCGAGACCGCGGCCTGCCAGCCCAGCAGGATCGCCACCGGCAGCAGCCACGGCAGCGCCGTATCGCGCAGGCGGCCGAGAGGGGTTGGGCGCATCATCGGTTCTCCGCCCGGCGTTCGGGCTGTGTCCAGACCGCGTCGGCCACGCGGATCGGCTTCGGAAGCAGGCCGAGGCCGTGGAAGGCGTCGGCCACCCGCTGCTGGTCGGCGATCGCCGCGGCATCCAGGGGCGTGACCCCGTAGGACAGGCGATCGAGGGCGACGCGGAGCACCGGGGCTGGAATGCCCACGGAGGGCGCAAGGTCCGCCGCCACGGTCTCGGCATGGCCTTCCGCCCAGGTGTCGACCTCCCCGATCGCCTTGAGCACGATCGCGACGACCTCCGGGTTGGCATCGGTGAAGCCGCGGCGGGACAGGTAGAACTGGCGGTTGGGCGCGAGCCCCTGCGCGTCCGCCAGCACCCGGGCGCCGGTGGCCCGCTCGGCGGCGGCGAGATAGGGGTCCCAGATCGCCCAGGCGTCGACGGAGCCGCGCACGAAGGCGGCGTTGGCGTCCGCGGGGGCCAGAAAGGCAAACTTCACCGCATCGTAGGGTATGCCGGCCTGCTCCAGCGCCCGCACCACCAGGAAATGGACGTTCGAGCCCTTGTTGAGGGCCAGCGTCCGGCCGCGCAGGTCGGCGACGCTGCGCACCGGGCTGTCCTTCGGCACCAGGATCGCCTCGCCCCGGGGGGCCGGCGGCTCGGTGGCGACGTAGCGCAGCTCCGCGCTCGCGGCCTGCGCGAAGATCGGCGGTGCCTCCCCGGCCGAGCCGAAATCGACCGCGCCGGCATTCAGGGCCTCCATCAGCGGCGGCCCGGACGGAAATTCCGACCACGCCACCGTGGTGCCCAGCGGCTGGAGCGCCTTCTCCAGGGTGCCGCGGCCCTTCAGCAGCACCAGGGAGCCGTATTTCTGGTAGCCGACCCGGACGCTGCCGCCCGCGGCCCGGGCCGGGCGCAGGACGCTCGCCGCCGCGAGGCCGAGGCCCGCGGACAGGAGTTTTCGGCGGTGCGGGGCGAGCCCGGACGCAAGAGGGCGGGCGAGTCGATCGGTCATGAGGTCAGCCGTTGCGGGCGGGTGCCGTCCAGACCGCGTCGGCGACGTGGATCGGCTTCGGAATCAGCTTCAGGGCGTAGAACCGGTCGGCGATGGCCTGTTGCTCGGCGGTGATGCGGTCGGACATCGGGCCGATCACGAAATCGGTGCGGTCCACCGCCCGGCGCGTCGCCGGCAGCGGCACGCCGGTGCCTTGCGACAGGAGCGCGGCGACGTCGCCGCGGTTCTGCCGACACCAGGCCGCGACCTCGCCCAGCGCGTCGATCGCCGCAATCAGCACCGGGCCGCGGGTCTCGGCGAAGGCCCGGCTCGCCAGGAGAAAGTTGTTCTGCGGCGTGATCGCGGTGGCGAGGGCGAGCACCCGTACCCCATCCCCCTCCTCGGCGACGGCGAGATACGGGTCCCAGATCGTCCAGGCATCGACGCTGCCGCGGGCGAAGGCGGCCGCTGCGTCGGCGGGGGCCAGGGTCACCGGCTCGATATCGGCGTAGCGCAGGCCCGCCTTCTCCAGGGCCGCCACCGTGAGATTGTGCGCGCTCGACGCCTTGGCGAAGGCGACGCGCTTGCCCTTGAGGTCGGCGAGGCTGCGCACCGGCGAGCCCTTTGGCAGCAGGATCCCGGCCCCCGAGCCGCCGGCCTCCTGGGCCGCCGCGTAGACGAGGCTGGAGCGCGCCGCCTGGGCGAAGATGGGCGGAGAATCGCCGGTCAGGCCGACATCGATCCCGTCGAGGGACAGGGCCTCGAGCAGCGGCGGCCCGAACGAGAACTCGACCCAGCGCACCGTGTGGCCCAGGGGCTCCAGGCGCCGCTCGATGATCCCCTGCTGTTTGGCCACCACCAGGATGCCGTTCTTCTGGTAGCCGATGCGCAGCACGCCGGGCTCGGCCGCCCGCGCACCCCGGAGGCCCGGGACGGCCGCAGCCAGAAGCGTCGCGGCCAGCAGGGTGCGGCGGTCGAGCATCGCCCGGTTCACTCGGCGGCGGCGAGTTCGGCCGGGCCGGTCGCCGCGGCCGCCCGGTGCAGCAGCAGGGCGGAGAGCTGGGCGCCGGCCTCGGCGGCGCGGGCGCGCACCCCGGCCTCGGTCAGCACGCCATCGCTGAAATCCGCGTCGGACGCGTAGACTGCAGTCGGGATCTGGAGTGCGCCGAAGAAGCCGAAGAGCGGCCGGAAGGCATGCTCGACCACCAGGGCGTGGCGGGCGCCGCCGCCGGTGGCCACGATGGCCACGGGCTTGCCGGCCAGCGCGTTCGGATCGACCAGATCGAACAGGTGCTTGAACAGGCCGGTATAGGCGCCCTTGTAGACCGGCGAGCCGACCACGAGCCCGTCCGCCTCCTCGATCGCGTCGAGCACCCGGCGGGCGGGCAGCGGCAGCTGGTCGCGGGTCCAGGCCGCCCCGAGCCCGGAGCCGGCATCGACGAAGTCGAAGATCCGCCCGTCGAACGCCGCCTGGGCGCAGGCCTCGTGCAGCACGGCATCGACCAGCGTGCGGGTCTTGGACGGGCGCTGAACGTTCGCGCTCAGCCCGACGAGTCTCGGTCGTGTCATTGCAGAAGCCTTGCGACAATGCCGGGCCGCCCTGCTCAGTGAGGAGCGGCAGAAGCGCGACCGGTTATCCGAATAGGCTGCTAGAATTGCTGATTGCGTTGCACAACGTCAATGAAACGGCTTTCCCAATTCGCCCCGAATAGAAAAATGTTCTCCTCAGAATGGCCGATTGAGAGTGTGATTTCATCTCATGGTCGTATC
The DNA here is from genome assembly GCF_022829635.1 of Methylobacterium sp. E-066. Classification (GTDB taxonomy): domain Bacteria; phylum Pseudomonadota; class Alphaproteobacteria; order Rhizobiales; family Beijerinckiaceae; genus Methylobacterium. Next base: position 56,596 of record NZ_JAKSYO010000050.1, on the reverse strand, counting down.
GATCGGCTTGCGGATCATGGCTTGGCAGGCCGGGACATCTGGCCCCGACGAATGTTCAATCTCCCGCTCGGCCATAAGAAAGAATATAATTTTTCTTGGTGGCGTATTTGAGGAACGATGTTGCTGCTGAAAGGTGGTGCTGTCGGCGGTGATCGTGTCGAGCTCGATCGCCGGCCCTGCCGAACTCGCGGGGACGCTTCGGCCCTCGCGTCCCGGCCCTGGATCCTGGCTTATCGGCACGAAAAAGGGCCAGCCGTGGCGGCTGGCCCTGGATCGTCCGACGGCTCTACGGCCTGGCTGTCGCGCCCTGCGCCAAACCGGCGGTGGGCGCGCCTGGCCTTACTCAGCCGCCGTCATCTCGGCGGTGAAGTGGCCGCACCAGTCGTTGGTCGTCACGACCGGCCAAAGACCCTTGGACTCCGGAGCCGGCTGGCTGACCGGCGGGTTGAACCGGCACAGGCCGGCATCGCCCTGGGCGCTCGCGCCGTTGCCCTTGTGCTCGTCGAAGAACTTGCAGCTCTCGCAGTTTGCGCTGGCCATGTCTCGATGCTCCCGTTTCGGTTCGGCGGCGTGCCGTTCGTTCTTGCAAATTAGAACAACTATAATCTGCTCGTCAACCCACGACCGGGCGCACGGTTCCATCCCGGGACGCGCCCCCGAGGGCGACGTCTCCCGAAAGGCGGGGCCGGCATTCGGGATGGAGCAGACCATGGATCTCGCACGGCTGCCGGGATTGGGCCTGCACCTCTTCATTGGCTTCATTGGCGCCGGATCCTGCGGGCGGCCTTCGCCTGCGAGGCCCTGATCGCCCGCCCCGAAACGCGATCGGCGCGCGCGGATGTTCCGCGCGCGCCGATCCGGTTACCGTCCCGCCCGCGAGCCCGCTGGGGGCGGGTTCGCGGGCGTCGTCGTGGTAACCCTGATGTCAGAGGCTCCCGGGGCCCTTGGCCAGACCGCCCAGGGTGAACAGGTCGACCGAGAGCTTCGCGCCGACCACGAAGGCGTTCGGGATCGGCTTCGGCCGGAACGGGAAGCGGGTCTGGTCCGGGTCGATCACGTATTGCAGGTTCGGCATCAGCCGCACCGCCGGGGTGAGCTGGATGCCGTAGCTCAGCTCCAGGATGGTCTGCAGGGTTTCGACGTTGCGGCTGCTGAGCCCGTACGACGCGCGCGCCGCCCGGATATTGGCTGCCCCGAGGGAGGAAAGTTTCTCCATCACGAACACGGCGCCGAGGGTGTCGTAGGGCCGGCCCGGGAAGGTACCGGTCAGAACGGCGCCGCCCTCCAGGAAGAAGTCCTGGGTCTGCCGCCCGCCGGTGGCGCCCAGCGCGACCCCGAACAGCGTCAGGCCCTGGATGCCGTTCGGGTCCGGACGCCAGACCATCTGGTCGAACCGGGCATAGACCGCCGACCGGCCGAACCGGGTCAGGTCGTCGAGCCCGCTGAACAGGCGAGGCCCGCGGCGCACGTCGAGCACGGGATCGCTGTAGTCGGACTGGTCGATGATCGCGCCGATGCCGTAGTTGCGCGGCAGCGGATCGTTGCCGAAGTTGGTCGAGTAGCCGACTTCCACCGGGATCACCACGCCGGTGGCGCCGTTGGTCGACCAGTCGATGCCGTTCCGGTCGTCACGCTGGTTGCGAGGATTCACCTCGTAGACGCCGGCATGCACGAACACCTTGTCGTTGACCCAGGCCTTGGCGTGGCCGCCCCAGCTCGCGATCGGCCAGTAGGTGAAGTTCGTCATCTTGAACGCGGATTTCGGCGCGCCGCAGGTGCCGTTGTTCTGGAAGTTGCAGTAGAGCGGCGAGGCGAGGAACGGCGGGTTGGCCAGAAGGCGACCGACCTCCACGTCCAGGCGGTTGTCGAACAGCTTTTGCTCGTAGGACAGCACCGTGAGATGCGCGGTCTGACCGCCGCCGTAGACTTCCTGGACGCTGGTGTTGTTGCCGATATAGTCCTGCGACAGGCTGCGGCCGTGACGCTGGGTCACGATGGTATGCACCGCGCCGCCGTCGATCCCGGCGAGACGGCCGAGGTCGGCATCGAGGCCGAACACGATCTGGCCGGTGTAGTCCGACCCCTGGCGGATGCCGCCCGACGGGTTGGCGGCGAATTCGCCGGTGTAGTTCAGGATCATGCTGATCCCGTTGCCGAGGTCGAGGGTTCCCGGCGGCAGGCCCGGCGGCGTCGCGCTGGCGCCCTGCACGTCGGCCGCAGCCGCCGCGCTATCGGCGCCGGCAAAGCTCCGCGCCGAGCGCACGTTCCGCCGCCGGGCGCGGTTTGCGCGGTACTGGGCCTTCGCCGCCGGACTCGCCTTCGGACCCGGGTTCACCAGGGACGGTCCCCCGTCCGGAGCATTAGGCTCTTGAGCTTCGGCCGGGCTGACGCCCGCCGAGAGTGTCGCGGCGCACAATGCGAGCGCCGCCCATCGCGTGTACTTTCCCATAACAGTGACTCCCCCTTAGTAACGCGCGGCCCTGATTGGCTCTGTCGCGTTGGTGTTCCGCCGGGATCCCTCCGGTCAGTCCGTGAAGGCCTCCACGGTGCGGCGCTCGCCGCGCAGGAGGGCGTCGGCGACGTGGATCAGCGGGTTCAGGTCGACGTCGCTCGTGCCGGAACGGACGAGGGCGGCGAAGCGGTCGTAGAGGCCGCGATACTCGGCCTCCGGAAGCAGCGGTTGCGGGCTGCCGTCGATCGTGAGGACGCTGCCGCCCTTCGACAGCACCAGCAGGCCGTCCTCGGTGTCGACGCGGATGTCCCAGGTCTGCGGGCCGGTCTGGCGCCAGTCGAACACGGCCTCGATCGGGGTGCCGGCGGCGTCGGTGAAGTGCAGGTCGGCGGCGATCGGCGCCTGCCGGTTCTCCGGGACCGAGAGGGTCGCGCCGGTGAGGAAGAACGGCGGCAGGATGTGGGTGGCGATCGACAGGGCGTTGATCCCCGGATCGAACACGCCCATGCCGCCGGCCTGCCAGATCCAGGCCTGGTTGGGATGCCAGTGCCGGACATCCTCCATCCAGGCGATCGCCACCGACCGGATCCGGCGGCCGGACAGCCACTGGCGCGCGGGCTCGACCCCGGGGGCGTAGCGGGAGTGCCAGCTGGCGAACAGGGTGACGCCCCGCGCCCGCGCGGCCTCCACCAGGATCCCGACCTCCGCGAGCGTCGCCCCCGGGGGCTTCTCCAGGAAGACGTGCCGGCCGGCCTCGATCGCCGCCAGGGCGGCCGAGAAGCGCACCTGCGGCGGCTGGCACAAGGCGACCGCGTCGAGGTCGCCCTGCCCCGCCAGCATCTCCGCCAGCGTGCGGTAGTTCGGCACTCCCTCGAAGCGGCCTTCCCGGCTCGCCACGGCGGTCATGGTGTAGTCCGGCGAGGCACCGATGACCGGCAGATGCTGGTCCCGGGCGATCTTGCCGACGCCGACCAGCCCGATGCGGATCGTTCCGTTCGAAACCGACATCTCAGAGGACCTTCACGGCGAGTTCGCGGGCGGGCGCGACCGCCAGGGGATTGCGCAACGGCAGGGTGAAGGGCGCAGCCTCGATCTCGAACACGTCCCCGGGCTGGGCCGTGACGCCGTCGCTGAACGACAGGGTGGCGGTGCCGAAGAAGTGCACGTGCAGGTCGCCGGGGCGGCGGAACTGCGCGTATTTGAAGTGGTGCCGCTCCAGGTTCTCGATCGTGTGGGACATGTTCGCCTCACCCGAGAGGAACAGCTTCTCCCAAAGCACAGCGCCGTCGCGCCGGATGCGGCTGGAGCCGCGCACGTCGGCGGGCAGCGCCCCCAGCCACAGTTCCGGCCCGAGCGCGGCCGGACGGAGCTTCGAATGGGCGAGCCACAGGTAGTTGCCGCGCTCGGTGACGTGGTCGGAGAACTCGTTCGCCAGCGCGAAGCCCAGGCGCACCGGATGGCCGTCCGGGTCGATCAGGTAGATCCCGGCGATCTCCGGCTCCTCGCTGCCATCGAGGGCGAAGGCGGGCGACAGGAGCGGCTCGCCGGTGCCGACGATCGCGGCGCCGTCGCCCTTGTAGAACCATTCGGGCTGGACCCCGGTCTCGCCCGGGGCGGGCTTGCCGCCCTCGACGCCCATCCGGAACATCCGCATGGAATCGGTCGGGGCCGGATCCGCCGCCGCGGCGCGGTGCATCTTGTCCCGGCCCTCGGCCGAGCCGAGATGGGTCAGGCCGGTGCCGCTGAGCAGCAGATGCGCGGGATCCTGGTGGTCGATCGGGGGCAGCAGCCGCACGGCGTCGAGATCCACGGTGTCGCCGAGCCCGAGCCGGGCCGCCGTCTCGGCCAAGCCGTCCCCCGCCGCGAGTGCGCGCCGGGCCAGCTCCAGGACGCTGTCCACGCCGACCACGCTCCGCGCCCGGCCGTCCTCCAGCACCGCCACACCCCGCCGCCCGTCGGGGGCACGGAATTGTAGGAGTGATTGACCCATCGTGATCCTCCCAGGGCCAGCCTTCGGCGGACCGGCTCGAAATCAGGTGGCGCCGCGCGCCGGCGCGTCAGCGATCGAAGGTCGGGCTGAGGGTGCCGTCGACCCTGCGGGTGAGATGCCAGGGATTGTCCGGGCGCAGGGGCTGCGGCAGCAGCGCCTCGGGAAGGTCCTGGTAGCAGACCGGGCGCAGGAACCGCTCGATCGCCAGGGTGCCGACCGAGGTGCTGCGCCCGTCCGAGGTCGCCGGGAACGGGCCGCCATGGACCATCGCGGGCGCGACCTCCACGCCGGTGGGCCAGCCATTGGCGAGGATGCGGCCGGCCTTGCGGGCCAGGGCCGGGACCAGGCCGGCGGCGATGTGCTCGTCGGCGCGGTCGAGATGCAGGGTCGCGGTGAGCTGGCCCGGGAGCGCGGCGATGATGCGGTTGACCTCATCGAGGTCCGCGGCCGCCACCAGGATCGCCGCGGGGCCGAACATCTCGTCGGCGAGGCCGGGATCCGCCAGGAACCGCGCCCCGTCCGTGCGCAGCAGGGTGGCGGGGGCGCCACCGGGACCAGCCTTCTCCCCGCGCGCCGCGACAGTCACCCCCGGGCGGCCCGCCATCTCGGCGACGCCCTGCTCGAAGCGGGCGCGGATGTCGGCGGTCAGCATCGCGTGCGGCGCGCTCTCGCGGATCGCCGCTGCAGCGGCCTCAGCGAAGGCTTCGAGGTCGGAACCGGCGATCCCGATCAGCAGGCCCGGATTGGTGCAGAACTGCCCGGCCCCCAGCGTCAGGGACTGGCCGAAGCCGGCGGCCAGGGCCGCGCCCCGCGCCCGCAGGGCGCCGGGCAGCAGCAAGACCGGATTGACCGCGCTCATCTCGGCATAGACCGGGATCGGCTCGGGGCGGGCCGCCGCCACCCGCATCAGCGCGAGTCCGCCGCCACGCGAGCCGGTGAAGCCCACCGCCTTGATCCGCGAATCGGCGACCAGCGCCGTCCCGAGGGCGTTCGAGGGCCCCGGCAGGTAGGAGAACACGCCCGGATGCAGGCCGCTGGCGGCGACCGCCGCCCGCACCGCCCGGGCGACCAATTCGCCGGTGCCGGGATGGGCCGGGTGGCCCTTGACCACCACCGGGCAGCCGGCCGCGAGTGCGGAGGCGGTGTCGCCCCCGGCCACCGAGAAGGCGAGCGGGAAGTTGCTGGCGCCGAACACCACCACTGGGCCGAGCGCGACGTGGCGGCGGCGCAGGTCGGGGCGCGGCAGGGGCGTGCGCTTGGGCTGGGCCGGATCGATCGTGGCCTGGACCCAGTCGCCCGCCCGGACGACGCTCGCGAACAGGCGCAGCTGGCCGATGGTACGGGCGCGCTCGCCCTCCAGCCGGGCGCGCGGCAGCCCGGTCTCGGCCATGGCCCGCTCGATCAGGGGCTCGCCGAGATCGCCCACGGCCGTGGCTACGGATTCCAGGAACCCGGCCCGCACCTCGGGGGTCGATTCGGAAAAGCTCGGGAACGCCGCATCCGCCAGGGCGCAGGCCACCGCGACCTCCGCCGCGCCGGCAGCGGAGAAGGCTGGATCCAGCGCCGCGCCAGTTGCCGCCTCGACGGCCCGGAAGGTATCTGCCGCAGTCGCATCCTCGGCGCCGATCAGGATCGTGCCGCGAATCTCCGCATTCACACTCAGCTCTTTACTCATACAAATAACTTAGAGCAGTTGTGCAGTGGCTGCAAGCCTGGCGGCACTATGATGCTTGCGGGTGTCGCCGCTTGCGCTCCTACAACTTCCAGGTACGATCGCGGCGATCCTGCCCCGTCCTGGCGGCTCGGACTGGAGGTGTCGGGTGAGGGGGGATCCGGGGTTCGAGGACATCAAGCTGCCGCTGGCCTCGGGCTCGCGCCGGATCCACGGCTCGGTGGCGCGCGATCTCGGCATCGCGATCCTGGCGGGCCGCTACGCGCCGGGAGACGTTCTGCCCGGCGAGATCGAATTCTCGGAGCAGTTGAAGGTCTCGCGCACCGCCTATCGCGAGGCGGTGCGTATCCTCAGCGCCAAGGGGCTGGTCGAGAGCCGGCCCCGCACCGGTACCCGCGTGACCCAGCGCAGCCGCTGGAACCTGCTCGATCCCGACATCCTCGCCTGGGCCTTCGAGGCCGAGCCCAGCGAAACCTTTATCCGGGATCTGTTCGAGTTGCGGATGATCGTCGAGCCGGCGGCGGCGGCCCTGGCGGCCGAGCGGCGCTCGGGGCTCGACATCTCCCGGATGGGCCATGCCCTTGAGGAGATGGGCCGCTACGGCCTCGCCACCGAGATCGGGCGGGCCGCCGACCAGGCCTTCCACAACACGATCCTGGAGGCGGCGCGCAACGGGCCGCTGATGGCACTGTCGAGTTCCATAGCCGCGGCCGTGACTTGGACGACGATCTTCAAGCAGCGCCGCAGCGCCCTGCCCCGCGATCCGATGCCGGACCACCGGATCCTGTACGAGGCGATCGTGGCTGGCGACGTCGAGGCGGCGCGCGCGGCGATGACCGAACTGGTCCGCCTCGCGCTTGCCGACACCGAACTGTCGCTGAAGGCGTAAAAGAACCCCGCCGCCGTCACGGCGGCGGGGCTTCCGTTCAGTGGTTGTCGCGCGGCAGCCCGCTGGTCTGAGCAATGCGCTGGAAGCGCTCGGCGCCCTCCAGGATCGCCCCGGTGTGCATCTGCCCGACGCTCGCACGCTGGATCGCCTGCCATGGGGTCTGGGACGCCGGATAGGCGTAGCCCCCGGCCTCCTCCAGGGCCTTGCGCCGCCGCTCGATCTCGTCCGCGTCGAGCAGCATGTCGGCGGTGCCGCACTTCAGGTCGATCCGCACCCGGTCGCCGGTGCGCAGCAGCGCGAGGCCGCCGCCGACTGCCGCCTCGGGCGAGGCGTTGAGGATCGAGGGCGAGGCCGAGGTGCCGGACTGGCGCCCGTCGCCGAGGCACGGCAGCGCGTGCACCCCTGCGCGGATCAGGTAGGCGGGCGGACGCATGTTCACCACCTCGGCCGCGCCCGGGTAGCCGACCGGGCCGGCGCCGCGCATGATCAGGATGCTGTTGTCGTCGATCCCCAGCGCCGGGTCGTCGATACGGTGGTGGTAATCCTCCGGTCCGTCGAACACTACGGCCCGGCCCTCGAAGGCCTCCGGGTCCTCGGGGTTCGAGAGGTAGCGCTGCCGGAACTCCTCGCCGATCACGCTGGTCTTCATGATCGCCGCGTCGAAGAGGTTGCCGCGCAGCACCAGGAAGCCCGCGGCCTCCTTCAGCGGCCGGTCGATCGGGCGGATCACATCCTCGTCCTCGATCTCCGCGCCGCGGCAATTGTCGCCGATGGTGCGCCCGTTCACCGTCAGAGCGTTCTCGTGGAGCAGCCCGCGCCGCATCAGCTGCGCGGCCACCGCCGGGAGGCCGCCGGCGCGGTAATAATCCTCACCGAGATACTCGCCCGCCGGTTGCAGATTGACGAGCAGCGGCACGTCGAGGCCGTGGGTCTGCCAGTCGGCGATGTCGAGCTCGACCCCCGCGTGGCGGGCGAGCGCGGCCAGGTGGATCGGGGCGTTGGTCGAGCCGCCGATCGCCGAGTTGAGGACGATCGCGTTGAGGAACGCCTCCCGGGTCAGGATGTCGGTCGGCTTGAGGTCCTCCGCCACCATCTCGACGATGCGCTTGCCCGTGCGGTAGGCGACCTCCTGGCGGTCCCGGTAGGGCGCCGGGATCGCCGCGGAGCCCGGCAGCATCATGCCGAGCGCCTCGCCGAGCGCGTTCATCGTCGTCGCCGTGCCCATCGTGTTGCAGTAGCCGGTGGAGGGGGCCGACGAGGTCACCAGCTTGATGAAGCCGTCGTTGTCGATCTCCCCCGCGGCCAGCATCTGGCGCGCCCGCCACACAATGGTGCCGGAGCCGGTGCGCTGGCCCTTGTACCAGCCGTTGAGCATCGGACCGACCGACAGGGCGATGGCCGGGATGTTCACGGTGGCGGCCGCCATCAGGCAGGCCGGGGTGGTCTTGTCGCAGCCTGTGGTCAGCACCACCCCGTCGAGGGGGTAGCCGTACAGGAGCTCGACGAGGCCGAGATAGGCGAGGTTGCGGTCGAGGCCGGCGGTGGGCCGCTTGCCAGTCTCCTGGATCGGATGGACCGGGAATTCGAGGGCGATGCCGCCGGCCTCGCGGATGCCCTCGCGCACGCGCTCCGCCAGGACGAGGTGATGCCGGTTACACGGCGACAGGTCGGAGCCGGTCTGGGCGATGCCGATGATCGGCTTGCCCGAGCGCAGCTCCTCCAGGCTCAACCCGAAATTCAGGTAGCGCTCCAGGTAGAGCGCCGTCATGTCGATGTTGTCGGGGTTGTCGAACCAGGCGCGGGAGCGCAGGGGGCGGTTGGTCGGGCGATCGGTCATGGCTGGGTCCGGGGTGCGGAGCTGGCGGAGAAGCGGTAGGTGATCACGTTCCGGTAAGTGGCGCCGGGGTCGAGCCGGGCCGAGCCGAAGGCCGGCTGGTTCGGCGTGTCGGGGAACAGTTCGGGCTCGATCGCGAGGGCGTCCGACTGCCGGTAAACGAGGCCGGATTTGCCCACCACGGTCGCGTCGATGAAGTTACCGGTGTAGAATTGCACACCTGGCTGGTTGCTGGCGACCTCCAGGACCCGGCCCGAGTGAGGATCCTCGACCTTCGCCACGAGATGCAGCTCGGCCGTGGGCGCGTCGGTCACGACCCAGTTGTGATCGTAGCCGCGCCCGCGCACGATCTGGATGTCCCGCCCGTCGCGGATGCGCGAGCCGATCACCGTCGGCTTGCGGAAGTCGAACGGCGTTCCCGCCACCGGGACATGCGCGCCCGTGGGGATCTGCGTGGCGTCGACCGGGGTGTAGCGCTCGGCCGGGATGGTCAGAATCTGGTCGAGGACCGAGCGGCCCGAGCCCTCGCCGGCGAGGTTGAAGAAGCTGTGATTGGTCAGGTTGACGACGGTCGGCTTGTCGGTGGTGGCCTGGTAGTTGATGGTCAGCGTATTGGTGGCGTCCAGCGCGTAGGTCGCGGTCACCGTGAGCGTACCGGGAAAGCCTTCCTCGCCGTCCGGGCTGACGTAGCGCAGGGTGACCGACGGCGTGGCGCCGCCCTTCACCTCGGTGATGGTCCAGAGCCGCTTGTCGAAGCCGGCGGTGCCGCCGTGCAGCGTGTTGGGGCCGTCATTGGTGGCCAGCGTATAGGTCCGGCCGTCGAGGGTGAAACGCCCGCCGCGGATCCGGTTGGCGTAGCGCCCGACGGTCACCCCGAACCGTTTCGGCTTGTCGAGATACGTCGCGAGATCGGTGTAGCCGAGGACGATGTCGGCGGGCTTGCCGGCGCGGTCGGGCACTTCGAGGCTCCGCAGCAGGGCGCCCCAGGCGATCACCCGGGCGGTGACGCCCTTGCCGTTGGTGAGCATCACCTCCTCGACCGTGCGGCCGTCCGGCAGAGTACCGAACACGGTCCGGACCGGCTCGGCCGCCTGTGCGACCATCGGGATCGTCGCACAGCCGCACAGCACCAACCACTTCAACAGACGCATCCAGGTTCCTTCTGCCGTCGCCGGCTTGGCCTGCCGATTGCGCGCAGGCCATTCTATCTACTCATACACATCAGGTCTCGGCGCCCGGGGCGGTCGAAGTGTCCCGGGGCCGATACTGAAATCAGGCGCGCTTTCGGAGGAGCGCGGTCATGGCGGTCCTGTCGGGCGATCGATCATTCGTGGCCTCGATGCGCCGCGCCGGTGGAGAAGCGGTAGGTGATGACGTTCCGGTAGGTCGCACCGGGATCGAGCCGGGCCGAGCCGAAGGCCGGCTGGTTCGGCGTGTCGGGAAACAGCTCGGGCTCCAGCGCCAGGGCGTCCGATTGCCGGTAAGCGAGGCCGGATTTGCCCACCGCGGTCGCGTCGAGGAAGTTGCCCGCGTAGAACTGCACGCCCGGCTGGTTGCTGGCGACCTCCAGGACCCGGCCGGATTCGGGATCCTCGACCCGGGCCACGAGATGCGGCTCGGCCGTCGGGGCGTCGGTCACGACCCAGTTGTGGTCGTAGCCACGCCCGCGCACGATCTGGATGTCCCGCCCGTCGCGGATACGGTCGCCGATCACCGTCGGCTTGCGGAAATCGAACGGCGTGCCGGCAACCGGAACGTGCTCGCCGGTCGGGATCAGGGTCGCGTCGACCGGGGTGTAGCGTTCGGCCGGGATGGTCAGGACGTTGCCCAGGATCGACCGCCCCGAACCCTCGCCGGCGAGGTTGAAGAAGCTGTGATTGGTCAGGTTGACGATCGTCGGCCTGTTGGTGGTGGCTTGGTACGTGACCGTGAGGGTGTTGGTGTCGTCCAGCGCATAGGTCGCGGTGACCGTGAGCGTGCCGGGATAGCCCTCCTCGCCGTCCGGGCTGACATGGCGCAGGGTGACCGACGGGGTGGCGCCGCCCTTGACCTCGGTGATGGTCCAGAGCCGCTTGTCGAAGCCGGCGGTGCCGCCGTGCAGGGCGTTGGGGCCGTCGTTGGTGGCGAGCGTGTAGGTCCGGCCGTCGAGGGTGAAGCGCCCGCCGCGGATCCGGTTGGCGTAGCGCCCGACGCTGACCCCGAAATAGTTGGGCTGGGCGAGGTAGCCGGCGAGATCGCGGTAGCCGAGGACGATGTCGGCGGGCTTGCCGGCGCGGTCGGGCACCTCGAGGCTCCGCAGCAGGGCGCCCCAGGCAATGACGCGGGCGGTGACGCCCTTGCCGTTGGTGAGCGTCACCTCCTCGACCGTGCGGCCGTCCGGCAAGGTGCCGAACACGGTCCGGACCGGCTCGGCCGCCTGGGCGACCACCGGGATCGCCGCACAGGCGCCCAGCGCAACCGCTCCCACTCCACGCATCCGATCCCCTGGCAAGATGCTCGCCCTCCCCTTGCCGATCGTGCGCCGGCCCTCCAAGGGTGCCGCGGTTGACGTCGGCACATCCGCTATATACTCATACAAATGAAATTCACAATAAGGGGCCCGTAAGGCGGCCCCGGCAAGAGGAAACGTTTGATGGCAGGACCGATCGCGAGCATCGGAGCGCCCGCGGCGGAGACGGCGACGCGGGACCAGGGCAGCTACCGCCCGGCCCTCTCGCTGCTCGCGAGCCTCTTCTTCATGTGGGGCTTCATCACGGTCATCAACAACACGCTGCTGCCTCATCTGCGGAGCGTGTTCGACCTCAGCTACACGCAGACCACGCTGATCGAGTCGGTGTGGTTCATCGCGTATTTCGTGGCCTCGATCCCGGCGGCGAAGCTGATCGCGCGCATCGGCTACCAGCGTGCCCTGGTGGTTGGCCTCGGCATCATGGCGCTGGGCACGCTGGGCATGGTCCTGGCCTCGCATCAGGTCTCGTACGCGATCACCCTCACCGCCCTGTTCGTGATCGCCAGCGGCATCACCCTGCTCCAGGTCGCCGCCAACCCCTACGTGGCGGTGGTCGGGCCGCCGGAGACCGCCCCGGCGCGCCTCAACCTCGTCCAGGCCTTCAACTCGTTCGGCACGACCCTGGCGCCTTTGTTCGGCGGCTACCTGATCCTCGGCCGCTCCGCCTCGGGCAACGTCGCCGCCGGCACCGCCCTGAGCCCGGCCGAGCGGCTGGCCGACGCGCAGTCGGTGCAGCTCCCCTACCTGATCGTGGCGGCGATCCTCGTCGTCCTTGCTGTCGTCATCGCCCGCTTCCCCCTCCCCGCCATCGGCGGCGGGGACGATGCCGCGAAGCGCACCGCCAAGACCGAGCGCGGAACGCTGTCGCTCTGGCGCCACCGCAACCTCGTATTCGGCGTGCCGGCGATCTTCATCTACCTGATCGCCGAGATCGGGGTCTCGAACCTGTTCATCAACTTCGTCTCGCAGCCGGAGATCGGCAACCTCACGCACACCGAGGCCTCGCATTACCTGTTCCTGCTCTGGGGTGGGATGATGGTCGGCCGCTTCGTCGGCAGCTACCTGATGCAGGGGCGCTCCGCCGAGACCATCCTGGCCGGTGCGGCCATCGCGGCCTTCGCGGTGATGCTGGTGGCGACCTTCGCGACGGGGCCGCTCGCGATGTGGGCGCTGATCTCCGTGGGGCTGTTCCACGCCGTCATGTTCCCGACGATCTTCACCCTGGGCATCCGCGGCCTCGGGCCCCTGACCGAGGAGGGGGCGGGCCTGCTGATCATGGCGATCGCCGGGGGCTCCCTGGTGGTGGTGCAGGGCTGGGCCGCCGACCGGTTCGGCCTGCAGCACTCCTTCCTGATCACGGCCGCCTGCGAACTCTACGTCCTGTTCTTCGCGCTGTGGGGCAGCCGGCCGAGCCGGGGCGCGTCAGACCGCGCCTGATCGGCCCCGCCCGCGATGCTGCGTGAGGCGGCGGGCCGGGACCCGTCGCTGGACTGGAAGAAGGCGATCCATGGAAGCACAGTTCCGCATCGTCGCCCGTGCCGAGCGCGACCGGCTCGGCGAAGGCCCCGTCTGGGTGCCGGAGCGGGATCGGCTGTTCTGGGTCGATATCGAGGCGCCGGCCCTGCGCTGGCTCGACCTCGCCAGCGGCGCGACCGGCACGCGCCCGTTCCCGGAGCCGATCGGCTGGATCATCCCCCGCGCCCGGCGGCGTGACTTCATCATCGGCCTGAAGAGCGGCTTCGCGGTGTTCGACCTGGAGGCCGACAGCGTCACCCCGATCGGCAATCCGGAGCCGGATTATCCGGACAACCGCCTGAACGACGCCAAGGTCGACCATGCCGGCCGGATCTGGGCCGGGAGCATGCACCAGGCCGAGACCGCGATCTCGGGCGCCCTGCACCGGCTCGATCCCGACCTGACCTGGCGCCGGATGGACGGCGCTTACGGCGTCGCCAACGGCCCGACCTTCAGCCGCGATGGCCGGATCCTCTATCACAGCGACAGCGCCGCCCGGACCGTCTTCGCCTTCGACCTCGCCGCCGACGGCACCTTGACGGGCAAGCGCGAGTTCCTGCGCTTCCCCGAGGCCTGGGGCTGGCCCGACGGGATGACCACGGATGCCGATGGCTGCCTGTGGATCGGCCATTGGGGCGCGGGCCGGCTCAGCCGGGTGGATCCGGAGGGGCGCCTCCTGCGGGCCATCCCGCTGCCGGCCACCAACATCACGAGCTGCGCCTTCGCGGGCCCAGGGCTCGACCGGCTGTTCGTCACGTCGGCGTCGCGGGGCGCCGAGCACGAGCCCTCCGCGGGGGCGTTGTTCGAGCTCGATGTCGGCGTGAGCGGCCTGCCGCCCCGCGCCTTCGGCGGCTGATCGCCTCGATCCTTCCGGTCAGGCGCGCGCCGCCGAAGTGGATACCGGTTCGGCGTCAGCGAGCGCGTTCAATCAAGGACTTGGAGCCGTTCCCGATTGCAACGCGATCGGGAACGGCTCCAGGCCGAGGCATCGCTGAAACGTGTGGAGGCTTTCCCCCGGATGAGGGATGCGGCCGTCGGGTGCGGCGTCTAAGATCCGGCATTCTCCGAGACGAGATCACCTTCAAACCCGCCCGGCCCGTGCCGCGGCGGGTTCTTTGATCGGGGCACCCTCACGGCTGGATCGGCAGGCGGCCGACCACCGACCCGGCGGCATCCCGGACCACCAGGGTCCACGAGGCGCCGGACGCGCCCCTGCCGACAGAACCCGCCATCTCTTCGATCACGCTGTGCGCTTCGGCCAGGGCCTCCTCCAGGCTCTCGGCCTCGACGCCCACATCGTCCCGGATCCGCTCCCGGTCGTTCTCGACATCGAAGTAAAAGCGCTCGGGCACCGACTTCCCCCTGCTGGAACCCGCTGGCGGGCGCTCGGACCATGCTACGTAGTCTGGTGCGCGGCTGCGACCAACGCCGACTGCGATAAACCTTAATGTAGCTAAAACGTGAATTGGTCGGCGCTACGACAATAACGCCGAGATTTGATCGCGGCGATCTAATATAGATCTTGGCCATAGCCCGCCCGCCCACACCCAGTGGCCCGAAGAGGTGGTGCTTCCGACCCCGGGGCTTTGACATGTCGACCTCCGAAGAGCCGCCTGCTGCGAAGAGCACGGGCACCGGTTCAAACAGAAAAGAGATGGTGCGGGCGCATATCCGGAGCGTTCTCTCGAAGATCGGTACGCCATCAATACCCAAGGATCAGACGCGCTGAGGGCGGCTTGGCAATACGCCCTTGGGTGATGGGAGGCGCGCGGGCTTCCGCGCACGACCGCCTTTTTGCGTAGCAACGCCGTACGAAATAGCGGGTTTCTGAAACTTCCAGCGTCGTCGCGCCGTAGATCGACCCATGTCGGACGAGACCCACCTTCGCGCGCGTATCCGCGCGGTGCTGCTTAAACTGTTGCGGACCTTGACGGACCGGACGGAGCCGCGCGGCCCGGCGCCGCTCTAGGCTCGTGTGCCGCCACCCCGCCCCTTGGGGCTGCGGGATCGCCATGCCGGCACCGATCAGCCCGGGGCGTTAACCTTTCGTCAACCATGGGCCGACACAGTTCCGGACGGAGGGCTGAGCCATGGTTCGACGCCGGGATTTCGATGCGCTGAGCGAGGCGCAGATCGCCGCGAGGCGCACGCGGAAGCGCTGGGTCGAGCCCAAGGCGCAGTTCCGACCCGCCGCGCCGCAGGCGGTCACCGAGCTGCTCGACACGATCCAGCACGTCGCGGAGGCGGCTACCGGCGAGCGCAGCTTCCTGCATCTGCGCCCCGTCGCGGGCGGAGCGCGCAGCCACGAGCATTAAGGCAAGCCGCAGCGTTTCGAGGCCGAGCCCGTCTGCGGGCTGGCGAGCGTCCGCCGGTTCTGCAACAAGGCCGGGATGAGCCGGCGTACAGCCTTCGATCTCGCCTTTGCCCCGGCGCCGGCCGTGTCCGGCCGATGCCGCGCGATCCGCAGGCCGTGAGACCGGCGATCGCTGCCGGAGCCTTGCCGTTCCGCACCAGCCTGTCGATGATCGCCGGCCTGGCCGAGCCGCTGGCGGGACATGGCCGGATCCACGCGGCGTCGGCTTGCGGCAGGACGGTCAAGCTCTATCTGTCGCGGCACCTCGGTGTCGGAGCGCCTGAGAGGGCGGCGGCCGGCCTGACCGAACGGCACCGGGGCGAGCGCGGTCATACCGTGCGCGTGGTAGAGGATGAGCCGGCGTTGCGCGACCTGATCGTGGAGGTTCCGGGCGACCTCGGATTCGCCGCGCTCCAGGCCGCTCATGCCGGCGAGGGCCGCGACTGACGAGCCATGTCGCTGACCACGCGTATCCTGCTGCTGGTGCTGCTGGCGCTCACCCCAGCGCTGGTGATCCAGGGCTACAATGAGGTCGCCCTGCGGACGAGCCGCGACGCGGCGGTGCGCGCCGACGCCCTCGCCACAGTCCGGGGCGCCGCGGAGGATTTCGCCCAGCTGTCGGACCGGATGCGGCAGGCCCTCGACCTCATCTCCGGGGATCCGTCCGTGCGGGCGCGCGAGCCCGCCGCCTGTGAAGCGTATCTAAAGCGATCCGCCGCCCGGCTCCCGCACGTGATCCTGATCGCGCTCACGGATCCCGACGGCAGCGTGATCTGCGACAGCGCCGGTTCCGCGGCGGGGGCCTATTCGAGCGGGGCGCGGGCCTATCACCGCCGCGCCCTCGAGGCGGACGGCTTCGCGGTCGGCGGCTACGCGCAGGGCATCGTTTCGAAACGGCCGTCGATCCACTTCGCCCGGGTGGTGTCCGCGGCCGACGAGGCGGTCGCCGCGGCGACAGGCATTCGAGCGACCGGCGTCCCGGCCACAGGCGTCCTCTTGGCCGCCGTCGATCTCGA
This sequence comes from Methylobacterium sp. E-066, assembly GCF_022829635.1. GTDB lineage: Bacteria > Pseudomonadota > Alphaproteobacteria > Rhizobiales > Beijerinckiaceae > Methylobacterium. Next base: position 40,366 of record NZ_JAKSYO010000050.1, on the reverse strand, counting down.
CTGGCTGTCTGACCACCTGGAGCAGACGCTGCACCAGGCGGAGACGGCCATCACGGTGACGGATAACGACGGCCTCATCATCGCGCAGCGCCCGAACGGGGCGGACTGGATCGGCAAACGGATTCCGCCGGAACGCGCCGCGATGCTGACGGCCGGGGACGGCGACGTGCGCATCGCCGAGGGCCTCGACGGCCGCACCCGGATCATCGCCACCGCTAGGCCGGGGGGACCGCTCGCGGGGGTGCGCCTGATGGTCGGACGCGACAGCGCGGCGGCCTTCGCGGATATCGACGCCGCCACGCGCCGCGGGCTGGTGCTGATCGCCCTGGGCGCGGTGCTGGCGCTGGCGGCGGCGCTCCTGGCCGGACGGATGTTCATCCGCCGCCCGATCGATCGCCTGCTCCGGATCGCGGCCGCCTGGCAGGCCGGCGACCTCACCGCCCGCACGGGCGTGCGCGGCACCACGGAGTTCGGCCGACTCGGCGGCAAGCTCGACGCCATGGCCGGCACGCTTCAGCGCAACGCCGACGAGCTGCACGCCGAGATCCGCCGCGGGCGCGCCCTCCAGGAGCAGCAGGTGACGATGCTGCACGAGTTGAACCATCGGGTGAAGAACACGCTGGCCACCGTGCAGGCGCTGGCCCGCCAGTCCCGCGGGTCCGAGGGGGTCCTGGAGGCGCGGATCCTGGCTTTGTCCAAGACCCACGACCTCCTGACCCGCGAGGATTGGAGCGGGGCCTCCTTGCGCGAGGTGCTGGAGAGCGAGCTGAGCCCCTATCGCACGGGCGGCGACCAGATCGGCCTCGACGGTCCCGACGTCTCGCTGTCCCCCCGGCACGTGCTGGCTCTGGGCATGACGATCCACGAGCTGACCACGAACGCGGCCAAGTACGGCGCGCTCTCGGTCTCCGGGGGACGCGTCCGGGTCTCGTGGTCCCTCGCCGCGATGGAAGGCGGGACGCTGCGCCTGCGCCTAACCTGGCAGGAGAGCGGCGGCCCGCCGGTGCAGCCGCCGGCCCGGGCCGGCTTCGGGACACGCCTGATCTCGGGTGGGGTGCGGCGCGAACTCGACGGCCTCGTCGACCTCGCCTTCGAGGCCGAGGGCCTCCGCTGCCACCTCGATGTGCCGCTCGATCCGGGACTCAGCGCGATCCTGGCGCCGACGCAGTAAATCGCAAAGCCCTGGGTTTCCAAAGGGCTTGGAGCCCTTTGGTCAGGTTTGGGACAAAGTCCCGAGGCTCGCAGGGCTCTGCCCTGCACCCGCAAAAGTTCGAAGACCTTTTGAAACCCCGATCGTTTGTCCGTATGCGGTCGCGCGCGACTCTAGGCCCGCGTCCGCGCCACCTCGCGGGCATCCTGCTTCACCTGCCGCCACGTCCGCCACGGCTCCAGGTTCGAGAGCGCCATCCGGCGCAGGCCGAGCCAGCCGAGCACCAGCGCCACGGCCAGGAACGGCGCCGCGACGATCAGCGCCGCCGGCGCCTCGGAGCCGAACGGCACGGCGAGCAGCTTCACCACCGCGTCGAGCCCGAGGAAGAACGTGACGATCAGCAGCACGGGGATCGTGCCCACGATCGCGATCAGCGAGACGATGGCCCGGACGTTGCCGTCGATCTCGGTCCGCGCCAGCGTCAGCAGCGCCTCCATATGCGCCGCGCTCTCGCGCAGGGCCGCGACCAGCAGGGCCAGGGTGTTATCGGCGCGTTGACGCATGGTCGGGGTTCGTCCTCTTGGTCCGCCAGGGCCGGGGCCAACGGGGCGGCCCGCGGAAGCGTTCCGGCCCGGAGCCTCACAGCCGGGCATCACAGCAACAACAGCACGGCGCCGAGGATGAGCAGCGTCGCGAGCCCCGCCAGGGCGACGGCCCGGGTGACGTCCCGGCTTCCGTCCGGATCCCGCTCGGGCGGGGTGGCGGGCCGGATCGGCGCGGGCTCCGCCGGCACGGCCGGGGCTCCCGTCCCGCCCGCGGGCAAGACAGGCGGCGGCGTCCCGGAGAGCTGCTCCGGGAGCATCAGCGATCCGGAGATCGGCCGGTCCACGGGCGGCCCGAACGCCTCCGGCTCGACGCTGACCCCCGCGGCGTCGAGCTCCAGCATCACCAGCACCAGGGCGTCGACTTCCATGCGGTCGACCGGCAGCGCGGCCTGCAGGTCCTGCGCCGTGAGTTCACCGCGCGCCCGGCCGAGGGCGATCAGCCGGTCCAGCGTCCCGCGATCGATCGTCTGCGCCATCCGCGACCCCCGCCCCTGCCCGCCAATGTCAACAAGCCGCGCACCCCGCGCCGCGCCGAGAAGCTGCCCATGCCGCAGGATTACAATGAGGCAGGCAGCTACCAGTGCCGCGCCTTGAACGTGGCCGGCGTCGCCGCGCGTGGCGACGCCGGCCCGGGATCGGGTGCCTCAGGAGGCCCCCGCGCGGGTATCCGGCTCGGTCGAGCGCCTGGCTTGACGAACGACCTCTTCCGGCGTCGGCGGGTTGGCTGGGTGGTAGGAGAGGCAGAGCGGCGTGCGCAGCTTGGCCGGCCGTCCCGAGCCCTCGGTGGCGAAATAAAATTCCCCCGCCCCCAGTTTGCCGATATCGGCAGCAGTGCCCCCGTTCGCCGCGAGGATCTCCTGGGCGGCCGCGATGGTCGCGGGTGCGCTCTGCCGGCCGAAGAACTGCGTGGTGCAATTGGAGACGACCTGGTTGTGGATGCCGCGCGGCACCTGCGTCGCCACGATCATCCCGAGCCCATACTTGCGACCCTGCGCCACGAGCTTGATGCCGCTGCCGAGGCCCGGCGACGCCTTCTGGGCGGGCAGGAAGGTCTGCGCCTCGTCGACCACGTAGAGCATGCCGCGCGGGGACGGGTTCTTCTTGATCCAGCCGAACAGCGTCATCTGGAGCCGGTTCACGAAATCCTCCCGGGCCGCGTCCGAGGCAAGGCCCGACAGGTTGATGACCGAGATGCGCGTGCGCGCGGGGTCGCGCCCGAAGAACAGCTGCCGCGGGTCGAGCACCGCGCCGTCCACCTTCAGAAGCGGGTTCGTCGCGATCGCGGCATGAAGCTGGTCCGCCATGCCGAGCCCGAGCTTGGCGGCGTTGCCGATCGGGCTGATCCCGTCGGGCAGGTCCGCGAGCAGGGCGATGAAGTCGTTGAGCTTGCCCCCGCCCCGGTCCGCGAAATGATGGAGCGCGCCGGCCAGCACGCCGCGCAGGAGATTGGTCTTGGCGCCGGCCAGCGGGCCCAGGGTCTCGGCCGCCATCTCGATCGCCTGCTGGCGCTCGTCCCGATCCGCGCTGAGTTCCGCGAAGTCGGGCAGGACCGAGAGAAACAGCGGGTTGCCGGCATGCACGCCCGGCGTCCAGACCACGACCTCGACCCGCTCGGCGTAGAGCGCCGCCTTGCGGTCGTCCTCCGGGGAAAACCCTTTCGGTCGCGCCGGCCATGCGTCGCCGAGCCGCGAGAGATCGTTGTTGGGATCGATCACGATGGCCGGAATCCCCGCCAGGGCGGCCTCCTCCACGAGGCGGCGCAGGAGCACGGTCTTGCCGGAGCCCGAGCCCGCGATGATCGCGGTGTGGCGGGGCAGCAGGCGCAGGGGCAGGCTCACCTCGGGGGCGTCGGGCGTCATCCGGTGCCCGACCGGGATCGCGTCCGGCGCAGCCGACCCGGAGGCGGTCCCCTCGGCCCGGATCGCCCGGCCCGGCCCATCGGCATCCGCCCGCGCCGAAGCGGGTTTGCCGGCAGCGTCGGACCCCTCGGGGGCGGCCTTTTTCTGGGCGATCGGGAGAGCGATGTCCTCTCCGTCGCTCCTCGGGGCCGGGATCGTCCGGCCGGATGCGGGGGCCTCTGCGCTGGCCGCCGCGTGGGCGAGGCCCGCGTCCCGGAAGAAGGCCGTCTTCACCAGCGGCTGCTCGGCGCGGATCCAGCGCTCGAACCGGTCGGAGATGCCCTCCGCCTGCGCCCAGGCGTGCAGGTCGCGCAGGGCGACGAAGGTCCGCAGGTCCTCGTCCGAGGGATCGATCGACCGGCCGCCGGCCGCCGTGAACGCCGCGACGAGCTGCTTCGTCTTGGACCCGCCCGGCATGGGCCCGCGGCGGACCAGCAGCAATTCCCGGTCGGGGATCCGCGCCGAGATGCCCGAGGCTGTGAGCGCCGCCCGCAGGCGGGCCTGGAACGCGATGGCATTCTGGTGCTGGAGCGCCCGGTAGCAGACGTGCCGCTCGCGGTCGTTCTCGTCATGATGGATGAAGATCAGCCGTCCGTGGAGCGGCGGGATCCGCTGGTCGGGTTCGCCCCGGCTGGCGACGTCGAGCGTGTCGTCCGGGTCGTCCTCCAGGGTGTAGAGGTCGAAGACGTCGCGCAGCAACTGGCCGAGCCAGCGATCCTCGTCGCTGCGGATGCCCGAAATGTCGGCCGCCTTGCAGGCCTCGGCGAGGTCGAACTCGGTGGGTGACGCCACCGTCACCGGCGCATCCGGCGCCTTGCCGAGGCTGTCGCAGATCGTGACCGCGCCCTCCGCGAGGCAGCGGCGGCGGACGGCGTCGCAGCGCATCAGCAGGGTGCGCGGCATCATGTTGGCCGCTGCCGCCTCCGCGATGGCGCGCGCGCTGAACGGCCAGGTCGGCGACGGGGCCTCGAAACCGGTCTCCGCGTAGGCTGGGGCCAGCCGGCCGGCCACGAGGGCGGCGGCGGCAGCCTGCTCGTTCATGCCCAGCAGCACCGTCGGCTCCCCGAAGCGGCCCAGCATCGGCGCGAGGCTGCGCGCCGTGAGGCGCGCCCAGGATTCCTCGAGGCAGGTCACCACCGTCATGCTGCGGTCGCAGACGATGTTGACCTCGAGCAGGCCCGCGGCCAGCACCTCGGCGAGGCCGGCTTCCGCGTCGAGCCCATCCTCCGCGGCGAGCCGGCTGCTCTCGATGATCCCGTCGATCTGGTCGACCGCGATGAGCGTCGGACCGCTCAGGGCCATGATCCAGCTCATGCCCCGCACGAGCTCGACGGGGGCCGGCGGCGGCGTCTTGAAGCCCAGGGCGGCCCGCTCAACCGGGTCGGCGTCGTAGCCCTGCAGCCAGGCATGGGCGAGGCCGACCACGCCGAAATCCTGCGAGCGCAGCAGGCAGAGCGCGCGGAACACGTCGAGATGCTTGAGCGCCCGCGCCGCATCGACCCGCATCAGCGCCGTGACGAGGACATCGACGATCCGGCGGGCGTCGATATTCGGGGTGTTGAACGCGGCCTCGACCTGCGTCTCGACCCCGAAGCGGCGTGCCACGCCCGCCAGCACCGCATCCGATTGCCGCCGTCCGTCCGGCATCTTTTGCAGGAGGGCGGTCACGAAGCTCAGGGCCGCGCTGCGCCAGAAATCCGTCAGCCCGAGGACGTCCAGGGGCACGAACCACGCACCGGTGCGCCAGGCCTCGCGGCGGAGCTGCCCGACCAGATGGGTCTTGCCGACGCCGGCCGGCCCGACGAAGACGCGGCCGATGGCGCGGTCGGCCGGCTTGCGGGCTTTGGCGTGCAGGTCGGCGACGAGGCCGGGGACGAGGCGCTCGTTCGGGCTGCCGATGGGCGCGGTGTCGACCCAGATGCTGTCGAGCGTGCGCACCCAATCGAAATCGACCCGGCGCAGAGCGTCGAGGGCATCGGTCATGATTGGATCCAGAGGATGTGGAAGGGTTCGCCGGCCGGGCTGAACGCCGCCTCGCGCTCGGCGGATGTGAGCGACTTGGGATCGCTGAACTGGCTCAGCCGCGCCGTCTTGTCGCCGCGCAGGATCGCCGCGAGGCCCGCATCGACAGTCGCCCGGTCGAGGTCGCCGAGCTCGGCCCTCAGGGCGCTCAAGCGCACGGCCTTGGCCCTCTCCCCGCCGGTCAGCGCGAGATACGCGGTCTCGATTCGGGCGCGGAGCTGCTTGGGCCCGGGCTTCTTCGCTCCCGTGTTCGCTCCCTTGGCCGCCGGTTTGCTCGCGGGCGGGCGCGGCACGGCCGGTGCCGGCTCGTCGGGGGCGGTCCCGACGAGGTCGGCGAGGGCACGACCCGTCGCGGCGAGATCGGCCTGGATGCGCGCCAGCCAGTCCTGCAGCACACGGAAGGTCGGCGGCAGGGGCTCGCGCATATGCCCGCCCGCCCAGTTCCAGCCCTTGTCCGTGACGGTCAAGCGCAGCGAGCGCCCGTGCCGCACGGCTTCGAGGTAGCGGCCCTTGATGAGGGCTTCCCGGTCCGCCTTGTCGATGCGGGGCGTGATCGCGCTCTGCAGGGCGCTTCCGCACCGGCCGATCAGGCACCACAGAATCAGCGCCTGCTTCGGCGTTACCGACTCGCTCATCGACTCACCCCTCCTGCGAACCGCGCCGCAGGCGGACGACGGCCCGGATCTTCTCGATCGCCAGCGGAAGGTCGGCCGCGACCTGATCGTTGGTCAAGCGCAACACGAGGTAACCCGCGGTCAGCAGCTCGTAGTCCCGGTGACGATCGTTGCCGAATTTGGGCTCCGCCCGGTGCTCGGGACCGTCGAGTTCCACGACGACGCGGTGTTTCCGGCACAGGAGGTCGACACGTGGTCTCGCGCCCCAGGCCCCGACGGGCACAGGGGCATTGCAGACGAACAAGTCCCTGAGGTCGGCGTCCTGTGCCAGGGCGTCGGCGACCCGCCGCTCGATGGCGCTCGCCGGGTGCGCACCGACCGGTGCGATGAAACGCTCGGCCGCTGTGCTTTCCGGGTGGGCGAGTTCATAGGCGCCGTAGAGGACACGGTCATAGGGCGCGGTCTCAATCGGCGGCACGGCGAGCGTCGCCACCACCGCGGCCCCGTGCTGCGTGCACCATTCCAGCGCCTCGATCGCCGGACGCGCCCGCGTCGCCGATGCCGGATCGACCTCCCAGATCAGAACGACGCCGGCGGGGTCGATCGCACGCGAAAGCCGGAGGAGCTCAAGGGCTCGCCCCATCCTGCGGAAGCGCGGCACCAGGCCGAGCCTGGCGCGCTTCGACGCCGCTTTCAGCCAAGGATCGGCGGTGACCGGAGTGAGAGACGCATCGCGGCCGTGCCAATGCGGCCAGCGTCCGAGGGCCAGCTCGGCGAGATCGTCGAGAAGCCGGTCGATGAGCGCCATGGCCGAGAGCTGGACCCCGCTCGCGACCAGCAGTGCGCTGCGGTCGGTGCCCTCCGAGACGAGGGCGCCGATGGCGGTGCGATCGATGCCCAGGACGACCAGACGCGCGCTCTGCCCCAAACCGGCGATGCGCCGGATCAGGTCGTCAGCCATGATCTGCGGCCGCGCCGCAGGGCCAAGATGGAGGGACGGTAGCAAACCGAGACCGTGCTGCCCGCTGCCCGCTGGCGCCGAGACGCCCTGCAGCTGTTTGTCGGACCTTTTCAGCACAGCCGCTGGGTTCTGGCTACAGGCCGAACACCTTCAGGTTGTCGCGCCCTCCAGGGAACACCTCCCGGTCTCACTCGGAACCCCTGCATCGTCGCGCCAAGCCAACGCTCCTTCCGGAGGAGAAGCCGCGGCGCGTTCGCGCCACAGGCCGCGTGCCGCCCTTGAGCCTCCCTCGGCCGACCGACTCATTTGCGCTCAGCGCTCGCGCGCACCCGACACGCTTCGAGCCTGTGCCCTTTGCCGCAGGGGGCTCGATACCTCCCTGTCGCGCCTCAGAGAGGCACACCCGAGCCGTTGCGCTGGCGGCGCGGTTGGGTTAGGAAATCGGCGCGGCTAGCACCCGTAGCTCAGCTGGATAGAGCGTTGCCCTCCGAAGGCAAAGGTCACACGTTCGAATCGTGTCGGGTGCGCCAATCTTGTCAATGACTTAGCGGACTACGCGATGCGGTCCGAAGATCGCCGCGGAAGCACTGCGGAAGCGGGCGGCTCGAACCGCCCTCCCCTCATTCATGTTGGCTGGATCCTGGATCCAACGAAGAGCGGTTTGTCGCGCCATAGAATCGTTGGCGGCATTCCAGTTGGGCATTGGGATGCCGGAGCATTTTCGAGATGAGGCGATTACGGCTTTTCGCTCCTGCAGCCATAGCGGTGCTCGCTGCGTCACCTGCATCTGCATCCGGTAAAATCTTCTACGGGTCGCGGGCCGGTATGACGGTGACGGTCGTGTCCATGAATGGGCTCGATACCGATCGCGCGGTGATCCGCACGAAGCACACACGCGAGGATGCCGTCGGCTTCTGCCGCGACTATGTCGGCAAGGTCACGCCCGATTGCATCCGTGAGGAACTGGCAGTCCGGCTTAACGACGAGGTTACGGCGAACTGCCCCAGGGGCGAGTTCGTAGACTTTCAGGGAAACCGTTACCGCGTCCTCGGGCCATCCCGCGACAAAGACAGCATGACCAAGTACGTGCTGAAGAACCTGCCGTCGGGCGAGATCGCCGATGGATCGTCGGCAAGCGGCTATCCGACCAACATTCAGATTTTCAAGGCCCTCTGCCCGAGCCGGGCGCCGCTTGAGGAATGAGCGGCATGTACAAGCTTCTCTGTCTGATCATAGGCGGCGCCATCGCCGCGCTCGCCTTACCCAGCGGCTCGGCTCTGGCCCAGGTCCAGCAGGAAGCCTTCAGCTACCCGGTCGGCCTCGATCCTTACGGCGACAACTTCCTGGCGCTGCGCAGCCTGCCAAGCGGCACCCAAGGCGTCCGCCTCGCGCGACTCGGGCCCGACACCCTGTTCACCGAACTCGGCCGCCAGGGCGGCTGGGTGAACATCCAGCTGCCGTCCGGCCAGACCGGATGGGTGAGCGCTCGGTACGTCGGCTGCTGCCGCACAGCCGCGAGCGGCCGCAGTGTGCCGAGCGGATCCGCCTCGTCATCGTGCGAGGAGCTGTGGTCCGAGCGGAACGCGATCTTCAAGGCTGCGGGCTACTGCTTCCGCACCCCGCAGGCCATCCAGGCGTTCGGCAATGCCGGGTGCCAGTTCGACGACGAGGCGGACGTGCCGCTGTCGACGCGCCAGCGGGAGCAGGTGGCCAAGATCCGGGCGACGGAGCGTCAACTGGGGTGCGCGCGGTGACAGCTTGGCCCACTGGCCAAGGCTACGTTCTGCCCCGCGCGGGATCTGAATGGGTCAATCCAAATTGACCGGCTCTCACGCAGAGCCCGACAAGGTGGCCGAGGTCGCCCGGCTCGCAACAGCGATCGCCGACCGCATCTTGGAACAGAACGCCGCCGGTACGACGATCCCGCCGGAGCAGTTCACCATGCTTGTCAGGGCTGCCCGGATGCTTCTGGACAATGGGGCACCCTGGCCGCCTTCCGTCGAAATCGTGCTGATGGAGGTCGCCAGGCGCATCGGGCAGGCCGAGGCGGCCCCTGATGTTGGCCCGGCTGCGACTAAAGGGTGACGACGTCGTGGGGCACCTGACGCAAGCTCTTAATGCAATGCGACGGCCGTAGGGAAGCGAACATGCGCATGGGACGATCGAAGCGCAGGCTACCCAAGAGCCTGACGCAGCACGTGTCGGATCCGAAGATCGTGGCCTTCAGGCCTCGAACCGACCAGCGTCGTGCCAACCTTCGGACCGAAGCCGCAAAAAGGTTCTACCTCTCGATTGTCACCCTCACCGTCGTCGTGCTTGCTGGCGGGTATCTGCTGCGCCTCTGGTAGCCCCCTCGCAGCCGCCGGCGTCATCTTCATCGAGGAGAACGGCGAGGGGCCGGGCGTGCGGCTAAAGAAAGCCTGAGAGGCGAGACCATGTCCGACGCGATCGCGGATACCGGAAGCACGGGACCGAAACGCTCAAAGGGCAACGTGTTCACCACGGAAGTCGACACCGGCAAGCGGGCTCAGAAGTTCTTGGCGGTGGGGAATTTCGTGCTGCGCAAGCGGGTGCCGTGAAGGTGGATCGGCCGGATGATTCACCACCGCGGCGCGTCCTCGTTCTGGGCGGCACCGGCACGATCGGTCGCGCGACGGTGCGGGCGCTGGTGGCGCGCGGTCACGCGGTCGTCTGCCTCATCAGGCGCCGCGACCCGTTAGGGCCGGCGGACCCTACCGCCCTCCCCAAGGGCGCCACCGCGCGGGTCGCAGACCTGATGGATCCGGCCTCGCTCGCGCGCGACGGCGTCTGCGGCGAGCCGTTCGACGTCCTGGTCTCGTGTCTCGCCTCGCGCACCGGCCTGCCCGACGACGCCTGGGCGATCGACTATCAGGCGCAGGTGAACGCGCTGCGCGCCGTCGAGGCGGCCGGCGTGACGCACGTGATCCTGCTCTCAGCGATCTGCGTCCAGAAGCCGATCCTCGCCTTCCAGCATGCCAAGCTGGCGTTCGAGCAGGCGCTGATGGAATCGGGCCTCGCCTACACGATCGTGCGGCCGACCGCCTTCTTCAAATCGCTCTCGGGGCAGATCCAGCGCGTGCAACAGGGCAAGCCGTTCCTGGTCTTCGGCGACGGCCTGCTCACGGCCTGCAAGCCGATCAGCGACGACGATCTGGGCCGCTACCTCGCCGATTGCATCGACGCCGAGGACCGGCGCAATCGCGTCCTCCCGATCGGCGGACCGGGCGAGGCGATCACCCCGAAGGCGCAGGGCGAGCACCTGTTCGCCCTGCTGGGGCGTGAGCCGCGTTTCCGGCATGTGCCGGTGGCGCTGCTGGACGGGATCATCGCCGTTCTGTCCACCCTCGGGCGGCTTGTCCCGGCCCTGGCCGCCAAGGCCGAGCTCGCGCGCATCGGACGCTACTACGCCACGGAGTCGATGCTCGTCCTGGATCCGGCGACGGGCCGATACGATGCCCGGGCCACGCCGTCGACGGGGTCGGATACGCTGTTCGATTATTACGCGCGTTTGGTCCGGGGCGAGGCCGTCGCCGAGCGCGGCGACCACGCCGTGTTCTGACAGTACGGGCATCGGAAGTCTTAGATTTTGCTTGACCCGTCTCTCCGACCCTCGACCTCATCTTGAGATGCCCGCGCCAGCGGACCCCGACGGAGCGCGCCAGGCCCCCTCTCCCGTGCGGGAGAGGGTTGGGGTGAGGGATCAGGTTTCTCCGGAGAGGTCGCATCCCTCGCCCTGTCCCTCTCCAGCACGGCAGAGGGGACCCGCGCCTCATCTTGGCCTGAAGGCCCGTCTATCGATCGAACGACCGACAGCCTGTCAGGACGAGGGAAGAGATTGGGATCTCCGTTAGTCGAGATCGTTTCTCAAGCCCCCGTCAGCGTGCCGCGCTCGCCCTCGGCTCCGTCACGCCCAGGTCGGCGATCCCGCCTACACGTCGTAGTGCCCGGGCCCCGCCTCGCGGATCAGGCCGGGTTGCCATCCTCTTTCGCATCGGGTGAGTTGACGCCCATGTCCGCGGTGAGACCACCTGCGCTCCGGATCCGAATGGCCGTCGCGCGCGTCCCGGCTCGATGAAGTCCCGTCTGGTAGTAGCCCTGCGCTGTGTGGCGCCGGTCATTGATGTCGTTCGGGACGTTCCGACCGCCGCCCTCGCCTTCGTCGCCGCTGCCGGTGGGGCGCAATTGGCCGAGCCGCTGCCCAAATGGCCGTAACCAGGACTGACGCGGCAGCGGCCTATCGTTACACTGACCGGCGATGCACAAGCTGGCGCCTAACAGTCTGTACCGCCTCCGCAACCTCGCGACGACAGGACCTCGCTTCTATCAGATCAGCGTCTACATGCGGCGCCTGGAGACGCTCGGACTTGTCGTGACCACTGGTCGAGCGATCCCGGCGGAAGACAGCGTCGAGTACGAGATCACACCAGCAGGTCACCAGGAGCTGATCGAACGCTATGGAGCGTCATGGTCGGAGCCTGCCGGAGATGAGGGCTAATCCGCCCGTCGCATCCTCAGTCTCAATCGGTATGTGAACACGCCAATTTGTGCGGATGCCTGACGCGGCCGGTCGCCAGTAGGCTTACTCGGTCAGCACCGGAGGCCCCCATGCGGGACAGCGAAGCTTTTGCGCAAGAGATCGCCGCACTCCTGATCGCCGATCTCAAAACATCGGGCGCGCGCACCCCATCTGAGATGGAAGAGGCCTGTCGCACCTCGCTTCACAGCCTGCTGGGCGACCGTAAGGTGCCGGAGCAGATCGCCGTCCTCATGCCGGTTGGCATGGATCGCTGGCCCCAGGTCGTCGTAAGGCCTTGCAACCTTCCGGGCGAATAGAAGCCTTAAAGAACAGATTTACTCGGCTGAATATTTTGTTTTAAGTGCAATAAACGTAAAAAATTGACAACGGCGTAACAACCGCATTTGCTGCACCTAAAATCATCAGGCCAGTGACGATATTACCTTGTAGTTTTGGCTTATGCTCAAAGAAATATTGAACAGGAAAAGCCAGTATCGTAATCGGAAGCATAAATATAACGCCGATTGTCCATACTATTAAGCATGGAACAAAAACAAACAAACTTGTCAGACCATCAGTTTGATTTCTGTCGTCGTATTTTCGTACCGTATAGGCGTGCGCCATCGGACTCGCCACTCGTGCTAAAACCGGAATTGCAACCAGCGGTAGTATAATAGCGAATCGCGCGATCTCAACGCGAACCAGAGGCCTCCTTCTGCTGCGGATTACGCAGAAGCTGATTGTGCAAGCGTATCCGGCAGGCCTGCTGTTAGGTAGTCCGCGACAGAGTCCGGCCAAGAAAAAACCCGCGCGGCGGACCGGGCGGGCTGAAGATTGCTGATCCAGGACCAAGGACCACAGCGAATGTGGTCTATCATGGTTAAAAAATTCTAAATGCCAAACATCGCTGGGTTTGTACTGGAGCCCAGGCGACCGCCATCTGCTATTTGCCTGAACCCTCATCAGCCATCCGTTCAGTGCCATGCCCTTGAACGGATTGCCGAAGCAGGGTTACTCCGCCTTCACCAGCTGCCCCCAGTGGTTCTGCACGCTGTCGCGGAAAGTGCGGCGCACCCCGTCAGGAGCGCGCCGCAAGTTGGCTCGTGGTCTCATCGACGAGCCGACGCCCATGGCAAAGCCCAGGCCACGAAAAAGCCCGCGCCGGCGAACCGGGCGGGCTGAAGTTGGGTCTGTCGAATTTGGAGGTTCAACTTCGGCACCATACCGGCACCCGTGCGCGGATCATGTCACGATGCCGAGACGAAAAGCCCCGCTCGGCGGCTGCCGGCGGGGCTGAAGGTGGGGCTTGGGAGGAGAGCCGAAACTACACCCTCAATGGTCCGCTGCATTAACGTGAGGCAGACTTCGTCTCGGTAGCCGCGCCAGCGTGCGGGCGGTTCCTGGTGCCTCATCCCGCTTTCGCCATGCGCCGCCCCTGGCTCTTCACGATGTCGCGAAAGAGCTCGGTGAGCACGGAATTGAAATTCGGTTTATTAACTCATCGTTAACGATTTATCTGAAGTTAATATATCGTCGCGACATCGCGATGTCAGTTGAGTGCCAATTGCATTCACGCCGCTCCTTTCCTGAGTAATGCCCAGCATTGGCTGCGGTGCAGGAAACTGCTGAGGAGCACCGTAGGAGGGGGAAATGGGGGCGATTGTCTTAGCCGGGCCATCGGTTGGGTTTCAGCCAAAGGACCGACGTGGCTCTGCGCTCCAGATCCTGCTTGTGCTCGGCTGGGGTGGCCTCTTCGCCTACTGCGCAGCCTATCTCTACGAGGACCTGCCGTTCCAAACTTCGACGATCCAAGCCATCGGCGAACCGCCTATCGATCAAATGGCGGACCTCTCTCGTCCTATTATCTTGGTTGCCGCACCCGAGCCTGTCACGCCCGCCGTGCCCCCGTCTAACGTGCCGCCGTCCGCACCGTCGGCCATCGTGGCGCAACCCACAGTGCCTCCAGCCACGCCCCGGCCAGCTTCAGCCAGCCTGGACTACGTTGGGACCTGGGGGCCTACTACGGACGCCTGCAGCGCTCCCTCGCGGCGCAAGGGATTCGTCCCAGCGACGATCACGCCCGAGCGTGCTCAGGCTGCCGACACCATCTGCAGCTTCCGCGGTGCCCATCGAGCCGGCAATGCCTGGTCGATGGCAGCTGATTGTGGTGACCGCGATCACCGTTGGTCCTCCCAGGTCCGCCTAGCCGTCAATGGTGACCGTCTGACCTGGACGAGTGCCATGGGCACCTCGACCTACGTTCGTTGCGGCCGCCGAGCTGGGTGAGGCGTGCTGCACCTGCATTGCGACACCTGATCCTTGCTGCGAAAGGACGCGCCGGCCACACGTGAACGGGGGGAACACGGCGACCGGCGCGCTCGCCGGCGGGAGCCTGGCTAGGCTCAACCGCTGCGATAGGTGGGCATATGGGGATCGCTGGGAGATACGCGGATCACCGGGGGGCTTCAGGCCTCGGCGGTTTCCTTGACCTTCCGCGGCCGGCCGGCACGCTTGGGCTTCTCGGAGACGGTCGCGGTCGGCTCGGTGGCCTTCGGAGCCGCTGTCTTGCGCTGGTTGCCGAGGCCGAGGCTCTTGGCCAGTGCCGAGCGCTGCTCGGAGTAGCTGGCGGCCGTAGAAGGGTAGTCCCGCGGCAGCCCGTAGCGCTCGCGGTATTGCTCGATGGTCATGCCGGCGCCGCTGAGATGCCGCTTCAGGGTCTTGTACGGCTTGCCGTCGACGAAGCTGATCAGCGCGTCGGGCGTGATCGACTTCCGAATCTGTGACGGTGTCAGCTTCTCGACCGCTGGCGCCGCGGGTGCGCTGCCTCGGCCGAGCCCTGTCAGCGCAGCGTGCGTGTTGGCGATCAGGGTCGCGATCTCGTTCGGCTGCAGGTGGTTGTTCGAGACGTAGGCAGAGACGAGGCCCGACGTCAGTTCGATGTAGTCGGTCGCGCCGCGCTCGAGCGTTTCCAGATTTTCGTCCACGATGTCCACCTATGCTTGGAGAAGTCGCACAATGTGCTGGCGAATGTCAGAAAGCAATGCGATAATGATAGGAGATAATTGTTTGTGTAAATTTTCGCGCGGAAATCGGCGCGCAGCTCCGACTTCGAAGCCTTTGCCCAAGTCATCAACGAGGACGTCATCTCGACCTTGAGGCAAGATCGCAAGAGACTCGGTTCCATGACGAGCGCATCTCCCGTCCATAGCCCGGCGGCTCGCGAAATGGCGGAGTGGCTGGCCCCGCATGTGGCGGTGCTTTGGCCGCTCGCAGAAGAATGGTTCTGGCCTGCCCCCTGAAAAGTGGTCCTCCCTGAGGTATGGCTTCGAGCCATGTGGAGGATGTTGTCATGGGACGGAAGAGGCATACGGCTGAAGAGATTGTTGCCAAGCTGCGCCAAGTGGATGTTCTGGTCTCACAGGGCCGCAAGGTCGCCGAAGCAATCCGGTCCATCGAGGTGACGGAAGTCACGTATTACCGTTGGCGTTCCGAGTACGGCGGCCTGAAGGGTGATCAGGTCAAGCGGCTGAAGTCTCTGGAGACCGAGAACCAGCGCCTTCGTCGAGCGATCTCCGATTTGACCCTGGAGAAGCTGATCCTGAAGGAGGCGGCTTCGGAAAACTTCTGAGCCCGGCTCGCCGCCGGGCTTGTGTCGAATACGCCGTTGCCGAGCACGGTGTGTCCAAACGCTTCGCTTGCCGTGTCCTGGGTCAGCATCCCTCATCCTGAGCCTGTCGAAGGATCGACGCAGCGCAAGGTCGCCGTCCTGGTCGAGGATGAGGCCGCTTTGACGGGCGCTATCGTCGCCTTGGCGCTGCAGTACGGGCGCTATGGCTACCGTCGGATCACGGCGCTGCCCCAGCGCGACGGCTGGACGGTCAACGTGAAGCGGGTCGATCCTTCGACAGGCTCAGGATGAGGGGATCTGGCGACGGGAGGGGCTCAAGGTCCCAGCCCGCCAGCCCAAGCGAGCGCGCCTTTGGCTCAACGACGGCTCCTGCCTCCGCTTGCGGCCGGAGCGCCCTGATCACGTCTGGTCGTACGACTTCGTCGAGCACCGTACGCACAACGGGCGCAAGTACCGGATGCTGAACGTCATCGATGCGTTCACGCGCGAGGGCGGTGCCAACCATTGCTGGAGAGGAGTATGACGAAACGCCTCCGTCTCCTCCCGGACCGATCCGAGATCACCGACGACACGCCGCTGCACCTAGAACGTGTTATGAACTCGTCATCAGTTGTCCGGCCTGTTTGAGCATGAGGCAGACGAAGGCGACCATGTGAAGTCCTGCCAGCGTGCTGGTATAACGCTCGTAATCCTCGACCAGGCGCCGACAGCGCGTGGCCCAGGCGAAGGATCGCTCCACCACCCAGCGGCGCGGCAGCAGCACGAACCCCCGCTTGGCCTCGGGGGCCTTGACCACCGCCAACGCGATCCCGTGCGGCCGAGCGGCCTCAGCCGCCCGCGCGCCGGTGTAGCCCTGATCGACGAAGCCGGTCTCGACGCTTCCGTCCGTCTCTGCTTGCACGGCGCCGGTCAGGCGATCGACCTCGCCGCGGTCGTCGGCATCAGCCGGCGTGACATGCAGTGCCACCACGTGGCCTGGCGTATCGACCGCCAGATGAACCTTCGAACCTCGCTTGCGCTTGGCCCCGTCGTAGCCCGACCGGTCGCCGCTCTCGGGCAAGGATCGCAGCGTCCGGCTGTCCAGGATCACCGCTGACGGCTCCGGCTCTCGGCCCGCCGCCATCCGCAGCACCGCCCGCAGATCGCCGGCCACATCGGTGAAGCACGCCGCTGCCAGCCAGCGCTGCGTCTGCTGGTACACCGCGCCGCCCACGGCGGCAGGTCGTGCGGCATGAACCGCCACGGCGCCCCCGTCTTCACGATGAACCGCAGGCCGTTGAACACTTCCCGCAGGTCGTGATCGCGCTGGCCCGAACTCTCCCGCAGCAGCGCCAGATACGGCGCAACCAGCGCCCATTCCTCATCGGACACGTCGGACGGATAGGCAGTGCGATCCAGGCTCATGCCCCATAGCGCGCCACCCCCGCGTATAGTTCATAACAGGCTCTAGAGACCGCGGCCCGACTTGCTTTCCCCGATGGCGTCGTGACGGGTTTGGCCTTGCGGAGCGCCGCCGCCCGCGGCGACCTCGATTATGAGCGTCTCGGCAGTCGAATCGTCACGACCCTTAGATTCATCAGTGAGTGGCGTGCACGGAACCGACACCCGGCGAAACCTTCGGTCGAACGGCAGGCGCCCTCACACCTTACCGATGAGTACCGTGCGGCCTCCTCCATAGCAGCCTCCTATCGCGCAGCCGTGGATCTTCGCGCCAAGCCAAAAGGAGGCACGCCCAGCGACGCGCATCAGGCTGCATCGGCATCCCTAGAAGCTAAGCTCCGCGCACTGTCAAAGCCGAAGTTCGACAAATACGGGAAATGCAAAGGCGGCCGACCCCGCCGCCCGCAGGGTTAGACGATGCCTCGTCGGCCGGCCCAGGTGACCCAGGCCGACATCGCACGGGCGATCCGGGCCATGCGCGTCGCCGGCTACGCGGACGTGCGTGTTGTTTTCCGGGAAGGCTCGATCATCGTCGAAGCAGCCCCAGAGGAAGCGGCAGTAAGTGCCGGCCGGCCCAAGAAACAGGAACAGGTCATCCTCTTGTGACCTCGGCCCGCTACGAACGCACAAGGTTTGCGCTGGAAGGGGCATGACGAGGCGGCCGAGCACGAGGACGCCCTCACGCGATAGCCACGCTGATTAAGCAGGGCTGGAAGCCTTGAGTGCTCATTGACATCAACCTGCAGTAGTACGCAGGGAATACCTATGTTGAAAAAGCTCCCTCAAGGCGCGGCCACCTTTCGCGGTCGCGGATTGGCGTTCGTCCACGGCTCCCACATCGTGGTGAAGGTCTGCCCGGAGTGTTCGCAATGGAATGCGCCCAGGGCGGCCGACACGGGCGTATGCGGGTGGTGCGCCTACGTCCCCTTCTGTGAAGACGTGGAGCCTGTCGTTGAAATCGAAACTGCGGCTTAGAACCTGACGACCATCATGGCGGCCAGGGCTGCGACTGCTCCCTTCAGCGACGTGAGGCGTGGTGGCGTTGCATCCGCTTCCTCCCGTTTCGCCGATACTGCCGCGCTCGCTCTCAGGCTGACTATTGGTGCGGTCGCGCCACCTGCGGGAATGATTGCCGACCGCAGAGATCGTGGGTCCAGGCGCGCCGCCCGAGCGTACGCTCATGACGGTTGGTGCCGATGCGTGGTGTCGAGCGGATCGTCTGCCAGATCGCTGCGTTTCGTGACATGACCGCTCAACCCCTACCCCCGCCGGACCCCGCCCGCCTCGCGCTCACGGAGTCCGCCCTCGCCGCAGCGGATCTCCTCTGGCGCGCCGAGATGCGTCGAAACTACGGGCCGGATGGAGTGCTGATCTACGCCTTCTCGCCCGAAGGACAGGGCGGGCTCGGTACGCCACTTCGACGGACATACGAAGCTCGGCGCGTTGCCGTCGCGTTGTGGCGTCACGAACGGCAGCGGCCAACGCGGTGACTCTGGTCCAGCAGTCAGTTCACCGAAGCGATAATTGGTAACAAGGCGAGAGGACTTAATGGCCGAGAGCGACAAGCCACAGGGCGAAAGCGTCGTGCCGCCGACGGTGCCGATCCGGAACGTCAACGTGCCTGCCCCGACCACGGGCAGCGAACCTGAAGGCAAGGACCCGGTGAAGAACGCCGAGAGCAAACCCGACGATCCGGACAAGGCGGCCAAGGACGGCCTCGCTTAGCGCGCCTTCTGCCGGCTTGGCATCTCCCCAGCCGCGATCAATGCGCTCGTGATCGCCACCATTCGCCGACCTTGATGGCGGGCTGCATCGAGATCTTCCCTCCGGGGTGGCCGGTTCTCTGAACCCACGATGGCGGACGCGCCGTAAGGCGAGCCCGCCTCCAGCATGGCACTGTCGGTGTAGCCGGTCGGCAGGATCACCATGCCCAGATGCGCCATCGGGGCGTACAGCGAGAGCGTGACGACCTCGGATCCACCGTGTGGCCAGGAAGCCGCCGCGAAGGCACCTCCGACCTTGCCGGCGAGCAAGCCGCGTTTCCACTGCGGACCGAGCAGGTCCAGGTAGTTCTTCAGTTCGGTCGCCATAGCTCCGAAATAGCAAGGTGTACCGAACAGGATCGCGTCGGCCCACTCGGCATCCTCATGTGTGGGAGCCTCGTAGAGAGCATTCTGCCGCGCGGCGCTCTCGGTCCATCCTTCGACTTTCGCCATCACAGCTGCATCGACGACTTCTCGCGGCCTCCGCAGGCGTATCTCGGCCCCCGCCTCGCGCGCGGCCTGCGCCGCCGCGGTTGCGAGGGCTTCGACGCTGCCGCTGCGCGAGTAGTAGACGATCAGCAAACGCGTTGGGTCGGAAACGGGATCAGCCACAGCACGCTCCTATGGATTGGTGCGGCGGACTGCCGATTGCAGAGAGGACGAAACGCCAGTCGCCCCTACAGGGGTGCTGGAGAGCGACGAAGCATCTGCCGCATAGCCGGTCGTTCTGTGCGAACTCGCCATCTGGCCGGCCATCAGCACGGTCAGCGCTGCCAGCATGAGCCCGGTGCCGCCGATCACCCCGCAGAACATCGGCATGCCGGGACCACCGTGCTGACCGTTTTGACTGGAATGCCGTTCTGCCACCTGGAAACCTCGCTGATCCACACTTGCGGATCCGAGTCGGCAACAGGCGCTCCAGCCAATAGGTCCGCCCCTGTGGCGCCATGGCTCGCAGGTCGACCCGGGAGCGAGAAACCGGCCCTACGACCCAAGAGCCGCCGGGCAATCGACCGCCCTGGCCGCCTGGGCTGCACCAAGCGGGTGACACCCAGGCTGCGCCGAGGTCGAGGGATCCCGAAGCGGCCTACTCGATCACCTCGACGATGCGGCGCGTCCGCGGTTCGACGAGCACGGGATGATCGTTGACGATGGTGTAGTTGTAGTTCGGCAATGCGAATTCGGACGGTACGTCGTAGTAGATGACGCCGTCTTCCGGCAGCACCGTTCCGACCCGCACCGGTCCCGCGTAGGCGAACGATGGACGTCGCTCGCCGATCACGTAGATGCGGAAGCGCTCGCGCCGGTCGATGCCGAGCATGCTGTTGGCCGTACCGACGGCCGCTCCGATCGCCTCGCCGACCACTGCGCCGAGCGGCCCTGCGATGGCTTCACCACGCTCGCGACCATCCTGTGCGCCGCGCGCCAAGCCCTGTGCATGAGCCGGCGTCACGGCGCCGAGCATCAGCACGACCGGCAGAGAGATCCGAAGTCGCATAGTGTCCTCATCAGGCGGCATGAACGGTATCGAAGGTTAGCGGCACCATGGCGCGGCCCCGCACCATCGGATCGGAGCCCGATCAATGGACCCTGTCGTCACCGGATCCGTGGTGGCCGGACGCGCCAGTGCCCCCGCGGATGGCCGGTTGGCCTTCGCCAGCATCACGGCCGAGAAGCAACAGAGTGCGAGTGCAGCGACCCAGAGGACGCCTCTCACGGTTCGGGTCGTTCGCTTGGACATATCCCAGACGCTGACGGCCGTCGGTTAGCGAACTCTTGCACGGCGCGAAATGCGTCTGGTGGTGGCCAGCCCCTCCGGCGCGAACCGCCCTCGGCCATAGCCTTCCGATGCGGCATCTTGCGCCGAGGTGGGCCGCGGGGCGCACCGGGCCTTATCTCCGGGTGGCATCGGGTGCCCACCCGCCCCCCGGGCGGGGAGGCGGCTCAAGTCCGATGCTTCGCGCGAAACGAAGGCATACCCACCATGGCTCAGGATCTGCCGGAGCTGCCCGCAGAGGCGTTCGCCAAGCAGGATCGCAGTCCCGATCCGCTCTTCTACGCGCAGCCGCGCCTCGTCACCCATATCGATGCCGCTGCCATCGCCGCCGTGACCGACCTCTACAGGGCAGTCGTACCCTCGGGCGGTGTGGTCCTCGACCTGATGTCGAGCTGGATCAGCCACCTGCCGGACGAGGTCGCCTACGAGAGCGTCATCGGCCATGGCCTGAACGCAACGGAACTCACCGCCAATCTGCGTCTGGCACGGCACTTCGTGCAGGATCTCAACGCGCAGCCGCACCTGCCGCTCGACACGGCCAGCGTGGACGCGGCTCTGATCTGCGTCTCGGTGCAGTATCTGCAGCGCCCCGTAGAAGTTCTGTCCGAGCTCGCGCGCGTCCTGCGCCCCGGCGCACCGGTGGTCATCAGTTTCTCAAACCGCTGCTTCCCGACCAAGGCGGTCGCGATCTGGGGCGCCCTCGATGGGACCGGACATGCGGAACTGGTTCGCCTGTACCTGCAGCGCGCCGGCTTCGCGCGCGTCGAGACGCATGTCCTGAAGCCCGAAGGGGGCTTCAGCGATCCGTTGACCGCGGTGGTGGGCTGGACCACACCAGCCTAGCCGCCGCGCCGCTCGTTCGCGCGCGCGAGACGGATCGAGGACCGTCCCGAACGGAGGATGGCTGGTTCATGGCAACGCTCGGGCGACAAGGAGCAGGCCCGGCGCCCCGCCCTCGAGGCGATGCCGGCCGCGCCCGATGAGGATGCTTGAAACTCGGCACTTGGCCCACCGCTTGCGTGATGCGAGCGATTCCTCCCGAACCACCTTCAGCCCCGCCGGCAGCCGCTTCGCGGGGTTTTTTCGTGCTGAATCCCGGCCCGGGACGGCCGGCCCAGACGACCAGCACGCCCCGGTAACCGCCCCACGCCATCCTGCATTCCGAGCCACGTTGCGTATCGGCTCAACCGCTCGTGAGATCGGACGCCCCCCGCCCCATGAGCAGATCGGGTGGGGCCCAGCGGCCGATGCCTTAGGTGCTCCTGATCATGATGGAAGAGCCAGGCCAGACGCTGTCAGACGAGGAGCTGGATCGGCTGGCGCGCAAATTGTTCGCCGAGGTTCGGGCTGAAAGCCCAGAGGCGAAAGCGGGAAGAGCTTTGGAGACCGCTGGTGAGGCGGCTGGAGAGGTCATCCCCATCTTACCTGATTGGCTGCTGGACGGCAGCGACGATAAAACCGGGGGTGACAGCGAAGGCTGAGCCAGCGTCATCCGATCGCCTGCGGGTGCCGCGATGGAATGCCCGAGAAATCAGCCGGCGTCAGTGGACAACCGGGATGGCTGCGGCGGTGCTGCAGCTTGTAGCTTCCACCAGCAGTGACGTTGCCGGCGATGATCACTTGCCCATGGCAAGCAGGGCAGCGCTTTCGGCACCATCCTGTAGATGGTGCGGGCTTCCAAGAGGCTGACGGCGCTCCACACGCCGTCAAGCTCCACCTCGCACGTCGGCTGGCCGCTCGGCGGCATGTGGCGCGATATCGTCAGATCTGGATCTCTTCGGCATGCAGGCCACCAGCCCGCAGGTGATCCGGGATATCGGCATGATCGTAGTACCCGGCTTCGTGAGCCATGGCGTCGAGCGCTGCGATCGGGTCGGCGGCCGAGCCGGTCCAGAGGATCGTGCCTGTCGCCACCTGACGGATCTGAAACACCCTCATCGCCCCCTCTCCCGCATATGTTGAGCGATCAAGCGTAGCGGCGTCTTCGACGTTCCTAGGCTACCTCAATCGGTCAGCATGCCGCATGGGCGGGCCTTGCTCGTTTCTGAGCTACCACAGCGTCCACCAGCGGCCGACGCCTACCAGCACAAGGAACATCAGCGCGGCCCCAATCGTGATCGTGCCGATGGGGTTATACCGAACCGAGACTCGTTGGCGTTGAAATCAGGGCCATGGGATTTTCGATCGGGTCCTGGTAGCGGCTTCACCGGCCGCAAACCCATGCTTGTAGCCGGCCTTATAGATGCCACACAGAATCGCGGCAATGCATGCCCCGATCACGAGTTGGTCGAGAAGCGACAGGGAGTTGAACCAGGCCCACAACACCATGCCGCTATCCCTCGGACCCTGTATCGACGCGACGCATGAACCGGAGCATCATCCGGTGGCAGTCCTTGACCCATTCCAGGGCCAGGGTACGACCCCAGAGGGCGATGAACACTACCCCGCGTGACCTTGCACGCGATCTGCGCGCGTGCTTGCCGGGCGGCCATATCATCACGGCTCGCCCGGCCTTGACCAAAACGGCTCACTCCACCCGAGCAATCAGCCAACTCCAGTCATTCCGTGGAGCCGGACTGTTGCTTGGTGCTGCTCATCGCCCCCGCGATCTGCATCGCCACCCGGTCCGCCGCCGCGAGCAGCACCACGTCGAGATGGTGGATGTCCCATGAGGTGACCCCGTGCCCGGCGTGGCCCAGCATCGCGCCGATCGTAGAGTCGCTGTCGCCGAGGTCGCCGGCCGTCGAGGCGAAGGCGTACCGCAGGGTATGCGCCGTGACGCCCTCCAGCTTAGCGCGGCCCACGATGCGCTCAAGGGCATCATCCAGGCTGGCGAACGGCCCCTGCCCTCCCCGCGCCGTCGGTAGGACGTAGGTCGAGCCGGGGGCCCGCTCGATGCCGTCCAGGATCAGCAGCACGGCCTTGCTGATCGTCCGGACCGAGGCGCCCTCCTTGGAGTCCTCGAGCCGCAGGCACGGCTCGGCCCAATCGATCTCTGACCAGCACAGCTTCGTGATCTCGCCCAGCCGGCAACCGGTGAGCGCCAGCAGGCGGACACCGGCCACGGCCTGCCAGCGCTCCGAAGCGCCCTCTTCCGCCTCGGCGAGCGCCTTGCCGAACGCGGCGTACTCGGCCGGCGTCAGGCGCCGCTTGCGCTTCTTGTCCGCCGGTCGCTTCACGCCGGTGGCCGGGTTCGAGGTGATGACACGCTCGCTGACCGCGTAGCTCAGGATCCCGCCCAGGAGCCCAACGGTGCGCGCCGCGGTGCCCGGGCCACCCTCGACAACCGCCTTGCCCCGGAAGCCCGTCTTGACCACGCCAGCAGTCTTGCCGGCCTGCAACGTCGCGGAAGAAGCGCTGGACGTCCGGCGCAGTCACATCGGCGACCAGACGCCGGCCCAGGAGCGGCTTGATGTGCCGCTCGATCCGGCCGCGATCGACATAGAGGGTCGAGGCCTTCTTGGCCTGGCCGCCCTTCCCAATGATCAGGCCCTTGTCGGCTGCCATGAGGTAGGCGTCGCATAGCTCCGCGACCGTCATCGAGCCGCGGCGGGTGGCATGCTCCTCCGCTGGATCCTCGCCCCGGATCGCGTCGCCCAGCGTCACGATCGCGAGCTTGCGAGCTTCCTCGAGGGTGATCTTGCCATGGGTGCCGAGCGACATAGGCCGGCGCGTGCCGCCCTTGGTCCGATAGTCGGCGTAGTGGACCCGCTTGCCGCTCGGGAACACGCGGACGCCAAAGCCCGGCGGCTCGCTGCACCAGACGAAGTACGTGACGTCTCGTGGGGTCACGGCATCGACCGCCTTCTTGGTCAGCTTCGGCATGCCGGACCTTTGCCCTCTCTCGCTGGTGTCACCAGAGTGTCACCACAGATTGGGGCATTCGGGAATAACGGCGGGATCTCTGGTAAACATCAGGGATGAAAAAACACCGCGATATCAAAGTTTTAGCTAATCCCAGCAAACTGGGGAATCCCCGGGCAAACCAAGCACGTTAATCCTCCGAAGGCAAAGGTCACACGTTCGAAACGTGTCTGGTGCGCCAAAACCCATACCCTTCGGAACAGAACTGCGAACCACCGCCGTCTGAAATCGACGAGAGGCGGGCAGTAACCCGATGTGAGCTGGATAAGAATCGTGTCTGCTTCGCACCTATCTCGGTCGTGCAGCCAGTCAATCAATGTCTTTAAATCAAATATCTTCGTCTAAAATATTAGGTTTTTCGGATAACTAGGTTGTAGGTGCGGCCTATAAAATCAATTTAAATAATTGATTATGGCGGACACCGTAATAAATTCCCTCAATCAAATATAACGCTAGCCGCCATCGGCATCTCGATGCGGCCAAGTTGCATTACCCACCGGTCTCGGACATCGTTCGTGTGATTTGGGGCGGCGTGCCTCGCCGGAGCACGAAATCGTGGCCCTTCGGTTTCCGGCCCAGCGCCTGATCGATGACGCGCACGACATCGTCGTCGCTGCCGCCAACCCGAAGTATCGCCCTCAGGTCGGTCGCATCGTCCTGCCCCAGACATGTATAGAGGGTCCCGGAAGCTGTGACTCGCACGCGGTTGCAATCGGCGCAGAAATTGTGGGTGTGCGGGGTGATGAAGCCGATGAGGCCGCCGGTCTCCGCGATCCGGGCGTAGCAGGCCTGACCGCCGGTGCGTATCGGGATGTCGACCAGCGTCCAACGCTGTTCGATCTGCCGGCGCAGGGCATTGAGGGGCAGGTACTGGTCGAGGCGGTCGGCACCGATATCGCCGAGCGGCATGGTTTCGATCAGGCTCAGCGCCATGTCCCGCTCGTGCGCAAAGGCGATGAGATCGTGGATCTCGTGCTCTGTCCCATCCTTCAGAGCGACCGCGTTGAGCTTGACCGTGAGCCCCGCCGCACGAGCCGCCGCGAGTCCGTCCAGCACCTGAGCGAGCGAGCCGCCGCGGGTCAGTGTCCGGAAGCGCTCGGGGTCGAGGGTGTCGAGCGAGACGTTGATCCGGCGTACCCCCGTTCGGGCCAAATCCTCGGCGAAGCGGGGCAATTGCGTTCCGTTCGTCGTCAGGGTCAATTCGTGCAGCGAACCGTCCCGGAGCGGCTCGGAGAGCGCCTTGAACAGATCGAGGATTCCCTGTCGGACCAACGGCTCGCCACCGGTGATGCGCAGCGTGTCGATGCCGCGGGCGATGAACAGCCGCGCGAGCCGGGCCAGCTCCTCCAGGCTCAGGATGTCCCGCCGGGATCGAAAGCTCATGTCCTCCGACATGCAGTAGACGCAGCGCAGGTCGCATCGGTCGGTGACGGAGAGGCGCAGATAGGTCACGCGGCGTCCGAAGCCGTCGATGAGCCCGCAGGTCCGGGCCTGCGTCTGCGCGGCCATCTCAGGCCGCCTCGCCCGCGATTGCCAGCATCTCGGCGCGCGTGACGAATTTCTCGCGCGGCTTGCCGGCGGCCTGACCGCGAGCCAGTTCGGCGGCCTCGATCCGGCGCCACGCTGCGTAGTCGATGGTGCACCCGCTCCGGTTCGCGAGATTGGCCACCAGCGCGTCCGCGTTCCCGATCGGAGCCGGCAGAGCCGCGAGGTCGTCGAGCACGGCTGCGGCCGTCTCGACGCCGCAGGCGCGGTTCGTCCCGATCGTGCCGTGGGGCCCGCGCTTGCTCCAGCCGCAGGCGTAGAGGCCGGGCATCGTCACGTGGTCCGCATGGATCCGGCCACCGAGATTGGCATGAACGCCCGTCGCCGCATCATAGGGTACACCCAGCATCGGCGCGGTCCGCCGTCCGATGCTGGAGATGACGAGGCCGCACTTCAGCGCGATGGTTTCGTTCGTGGCCGGTCGACACAGGTGGAGTCGCTCGACATGGCCGTCCCCGGCGAGCTGTCGCGGCTCAAGGCCGAAGCGGATCAGGCAGCGCCGCGGCTGGCCGGTGTCCCGGCTGGCCTCCGCGAAGGCGCGCAGGATCTCGGCATTGGCGCGCGCTTCAACGCCTGCTTCAGCCGGCGGTTTCGGTACGCCTTCCGGGAGGTCGTCGGGGTCGAGACCGGTGCTGCACGCGGCGAGATCGCCGAACTCAGCCAGCTCCTTCGGGGAGAAGCGAGCGCGCTCGACGCCCCCGCGCCCGACGATCTGCACTTCCCGGATGCGGCTCTCGGCCAAAGCGTCCAGCGCATGGGCGGCGATGTCGGTGTGGCGCAACGCGTCGGGGGTCTTGAGCAGGATACGCGCGACGTCGAGCGCGACGTTGCCATGGCCGATCACCACCGCGCGCTCGGTCGAGAGGTCGAAGGCCAGCCCGGCGGCGTCGGGGTGACCGTTATACCAGCCGATGAAAGCGCCCGCCTGATGGCTTCCGGCCAAGTCCTCGCCGGGAATGCCCATCCGCCGGTCGAGGGAGGCCCCGTTCGCCAGGATCACGGCGTGGTAGCAGGCCCCGAGTTCGGCGACGCTCACGTCGACGCCAACCTCGACGCCTCCGACGAAGCGGAAGCCGGGCAGGCCGGCGATCCGGTCGAACACTGCGGTCACCTGCTTCAGCTTCGGGTGGTCCGGCGCGACACCGAACCGGACGAGCCCGAACGGAGCGGGCAGGCGCTCGAACAGGTCGACCGCCACCGGTACACCGGAGCGCAGCAGCGCCTCCGCTGCATAGAAGCCCGCCGGGCCGCTCCCGACCACCGCGATACGATGCGGCGCGCTCATGAGGCCAGCCGCTCCGCCCGCTCATCCGCGCCGGGCAGCGGCGGGAGCTTGGCGTTCACCACCGGGGTCTCGGCGGCGCGCAGCCGGTTGATCTCGACCCATCCGGCCTTGTCCGCCGGCATCTGCCAGGACGGATGGATCGCACGCACCGGGCAGATCGGCGCGCAGCCGCCGCAATCGATGCAGTTCTCGGGATCGATGTAGGTCATCTCCTCGTCGAGATGGAAGCACTCGACCGGGCAGACGGTGACGCACTCGGTGTAGCGGCAGCCACGACAGGAATCCGTGACGACATAGGCCATGTCGGTCTCACCTCAGCTGATACGAAATGGGGGACGCGGAGGCTGTCAGGCGGCGGCCACGTCCACGAGCATGTCGGAGAAGGTCGGGGCGTGGCCGAGATCGGCGAAGGCCGATGGCGTCAGGGCGTGGACGGTCGGCCCGCGCTGGTTGGAGCGCTGCCAGAAGCCCGCCGGAGCGACGACCACCCCGCGCATCACGTCGGGGGAGAGCGTCGCGAAGGCCTCGAACGTGCCGCGGTCGTTGAACACGCGGATCGGTGTTCCCGCCGCAATGCCGCGCGGCCCGGCATCATCCGGGTGCAGCAGCACCGCCTGCTGCTCGCCCGCCTGCGCGACCTGAGCCGGCAGGTTGCCGTAGTTCGAGTTCATGAACGCGTGGCTCTTGGGCGAGATCAGGCTGAGCGGGAAGCGCGCGGCGAGGGCGGGCGCGGAGCGCGGGCTCTCGTTCGGGGGCAGGTAGTGCGGCAGCGGATCGACCGGCTCGCCCGACTGGCCGCCGCCGTAGCCCTGGCGGAACAGCGGCGCGACGAAGTTGCCGCCTGCGGCCAGGCTCGACTTGAACTCGCACTTGCCGGAGGCGGTCGGGAAATTGCCGTCGCGATGGGGCGCCCAGGCATCGGCCGCGTCCATGGTCAGGCGCATGTAGCCCTTCTGCTTCAGCTCCTCGAGGGTGATGCCGGCCACCACCGGGCTCGACCAATCCATCGCGTCCGCGATCATCGCGTCGTCGGACCGGAAGAAGAACGGATCTTCGATTCCGAGCGCTTTGGCGAGCCGGCGGAACAGCTCGGTGTTCGGCACCGCCTCGCCGAGCGGGGCGATGGCCGGGTTGTTATAGGACAGGTACAGGTGCCCCCAGGAGAACATGATGTCCGCCTGTTCGAGCTGGGTGGTGGCCGGCAGCACGATGTCGGCGTAGCGCGCGGTGTCGGTCAGGAAGTGCTCGCTCACGACCGTGAACAGGTCCTCGCGCGCCAGCCCGCGCTCGATCGTCTGCTGCTGCGAGACCATCGCCATCGGGTTGGCGTTGTAGACGAACAGCGCGCGGATCGGCGGATCGAGGGGTATCTCGCCGGCCAGCGCCGGTCCGAGCCGCCAGGAATTGATCACCCGCATCGTCTCGGGCTGGAGGTCGGGCCGCATCAGGCCGGGCCAGTTCACCGGGAAGGCCCAGATCGGCAGTTGCAGCAGGCCGCCGCCGACATGCTTCCAGGCTCCGATCAGCGCCGGCAGACAGGCGATCGCCCGGACGGTCTGGCCGCCACCCGCATGGCGCTCCACCGCCACGCCGATCCGCACCACCGCCGGCGGCGTCGTGGCGTATTCCCGGGTCAGCTTGAGAATGTCCTCGACTGGAATGCCGGTCTCCGCCGAGGCGAATTCCGGGGTGTAGGCCTCGCACCGCTCGGCGAGCTCGTCGAACCCGATCGTATGCCGGTCGATGTAGTCGCGGTCGGTCAGCCCTTCCTTGATGATGATGTGCATCATCGCCAGCGCCAGCGCGCCGTCGGTGCCGGGGCGGATCGGGATGTGCCAGTCCGCCAGCCGCGCCGTGCGGGTGCGGACCGGATCGATCACCACGAGCTTGGCGCCGTTGCGCTTGGCCTGCTCGATGAACGGCCAGTGGTGCGAGTTGGTGCTGAGCGTGTTGCAAGCCCACAGGATGATGTACTTCGAATGGACGAAGCTCTCGGGATCGACGCCCGGCGTATGGCCGATCGTCATCATGTAGGCGGTGCACGAACTGGAATCGCAGAAGGTGCGCTCGCAGACGCTGGCGCCGAGCTTGTTGAACAGCGGATCGCCGACGTTGAGGCCGTTGATGATGCCCTGGGTGCCGAGATAGCTGTAGGGCAGGATGGCTTGAGCGCCGCTCTCGGCGATGATCGCCTTCCAGCGGCCGGCGATCTCGTCCAGCGCCGCGTCCCAGGTGACCCGGGCGAACTGGCCGCTGCCCTTCGGGCCGACGCGTCGCATCGGGTAGAGCAGGCGTTGGTCGCTGTAGACCCGGTTCTGGTAGTCGTTGACCTTCACGCACAGGCGCCCCTTGGTGAAGGGATGGTCCGGGTTGCCCCGCACCGCGATCGCCTTGCCATCCTCCACCGTCGTCAGGATCGAGCAGGTGTCGGGGCAATCGTGCGGGCATGCGCCGATGACGACTTCGCGGGCCATATCCACCCTCCGGTTGACCAAGTCTCGAACAGGAGGGGATCGTGCCAACGATTGAGGCGGCGGGCTTTATCGCGACCTGCGGCTTTGTATTCCTGAATTGCGGTCCTTGGGCCGCCGGACGCGGCGCTCGTCCCCAGGCCCTGCAGCGCGCTGGCGCAGGTTGTGCATCCGGATTGGAACCGTTTCAGCGTCCGAGGAGGATCGCCAGGCATGCTGGGGCATTCGGTCGACAAATACGTGACCGGACGGCTGCTCGACACGTCGAATCGCTTGCGCTGGTCGCACCTGCACGCCGAGCGCTGGAGCCATATGCCGGGCGAGCTTCCGGCCCTCACCCCGCACGATACCGAGATCGCCATCCTGCTGCGCGGCCGGACCTTCGTCGAACGGGTCGGCAGTGGCCGCCGCCAGCAGACCCACGGTCATCGCGGCACGGTCTGGCTCTGCCCGGCCGGCATCGAGGAGGAGTATGTCAACATCTCCGATCCCATGCTCGACTGCCTGCACATCTTCCTGCCGGGCCGCCCGTTCGCGGAGACCCTGCTGCGCGACCTCGACATCGACCCGGCCCGGGTCGAACTGCGCTACGAGGTCATCGCGCAGGATCCCTTCATCGAGCATGTCGCCGGCCGGATCATCGAGGAGATGGACAACGAGAGTGCGGCCGGACGGCTTCTCATCGAGTCGCTCGGTGTCGCGCTCGCCGCCCATCTCGTGCAGCGCTATTCGGCAGCGAACGTCCTGCGTAAGGAGAGCGCCGACAAGCCGCTCGACCGGCGGCGTCTCGAGCGGGTGGAGGACTTCATTGCGGCTCACCTGTTCGAGGATTTCGCGGTCGCCGACCTCGCGGCGGCGGCCTGCATGAGCGTCGCGCACTTCACCCGAAGCTTCCGCGCGGCGACCGGGCGGACGCCCTACGAGTATGTGAGCGGGCGCCGCCTCGATCTCGCCAAGCACCGGCTGCTGACGGAGGATACCCAGATCGCCGAGATCGCGGCGGCGACCGGGTTCTCGTCGCAGGCGAACTTCACCCGCGCCTTCCGGAACACGATGGGCGTGACCCCGGCCCAGTTGCGCGCCTCCGCGCAGAGATAGGCGGCGCGCCGCGCGCCGGAGGGGCCTGCGCCGAGCGGTCAGATCCCTCGACGGGCTGCGGAGCGGCCCAAGCGGCGGAGGCCGGCTCCCTCCAGGCGCGGATGCATCATGCCGTGCGCCTCCAGCCTCTTCCAAGACGGGACCGCCCGTCCTCCACGCGCTGTGCGCCCGGTCCCTGCGAAAGCCGGCCGCCTTCGTCAGCCACCGATCACGCGAGCCGATCCACCGCCGCACCGCCGGCTTCCGCAGGAATCGAACACTGAAAGACGTTTGCGGATAACGACCGCAGGCGGAAAATCCGGAAGCTTCCTCTCAAGAACTCCCGACATCAGGACCGGGAGCGAGGGGCGCATGATGAGCATCAAATCTGGACTGAGCCTGATCACGGCCGCACTCGGTGCGTGCATGAGCTTTTCCGCCGAGGCTATTGAGATCAATCCCGGGGACAATGAACAGTTTCCGGTCGGATCGACAATCGGGCTGCTCTATTACCAATACGGCTACGGCAACGAGTCCTACGCGCGGGGTACGAAGACGACTTCCGATGCGAAGCTGGACACGAATGTCGGCATCATCCGCCTTCTGCACGTCTATGAAGTCGCTCCGGGGGTGACGCTCGACCCGCAATTCCTCCTCCCCGTCGGCGCGATCTCAACCGGCGGCGTGCTGGCGCCCCTCGGATCGCCGGGCGGCGTAGGCGACCTCATTCTGGCGGCCCCGTTCAAGTTCAAGCTCGACACCGCCTTCAACGACGTCTTCGCCATTACCCCGTATCTCGTCGCGCCGACCGGGAGCTACGACCCGACCCGATCGCTGAACTTCGGCGCCAATCGCTGGCAAGGACTCCTTCAGGCGGGCTATATCAAGCACTTCGATCCGGCATGGTCGCTCGACCTGACCGGCGACGTCACGTTCTACTCTGACAACACCCGCTACAATTTCGGCGGCCTCGGGCGACTCTCGCAGGATCCGCAATTCGAGTTGCAGGCCTATCTGCGGTACAAGATCGATCCGGTCCTGGAAGTCGCGGGCGGCCTGGGCGGCAAGATCGGCGGCAACCAATCTTTCCGGCAGGTCTCGCTCCGAAATTCTCAGGGAACGATGTATGGCCGCCTCGGGGTCGCCTACTTCCCGGAGCCGACTTTCCAGATCCAGGCCATGATCGGCCGGGATCTCACCGTCGAGAACGGAACGAAGCAGGCGACCTTCGTTCAGTTGCGGCTTGCCAAGATCTTTCCCTAGAGCTGTTCCCGATCGCGTTGCAATCGGGCTCGACTCTAAGTCTTTGATTCAACGCGCTCGCTTGCGCCGAACCGGTATCCACTTCGGCGGCGAGCGCTCTAGTTGTGGAACCTCAAGAGGTTGTTCATCGGCAGGCGAAATCGGCTGATGGGTGGCATGGATTGTAGGCCGTGCGGGCGATGCCAGTTGTA
Organism: Methylobacterium sp. E-066; assembly: GCF_022829635.1. GTDB lineage: Bacteria > Pseudomonadota > Alphaproteobacteria > Rhizobiales > Beijerinckiaceae > Methylobacterium. The sequence continues at coordinate 8,275 of NZ_JAKSYO010000050.1, read as the reverse complement.
GTTATGGAGCCACGGTTCGAGGGCGGCTTTTCGGTGTTCCGATGTAGGGTATGGGCGGGCATAGGCCCATTCTCGCAATGATGTCTGGACGAAGCGCTCGGCCTTGTTGGTTTTTGGGGTGTAGGGCCGGGTGCGGATGTGCTTGAGGCCGAGGGCTTTGCAGGCATCGCGGAAGGCGAAGCTTTTGTAGCAGGCGCCATTGTCGGTAATCGCGCGGGTGACAGTGACGCCGAGGCTTTGATAATAGGCGACGGCGGCGTGCAGGAAGGCGATGGCGCTTTCCTTTTTCTCGTTGGCGAGCACCTGGCTGAACGCGATGCGCGAGTGGTCGTCGATGCAGACGTGGACGAACTCCCAGCCGATGCCCCGTGCGTTCGACTGGCCGGTACGATCCCCTGTGATGCGGTGTCCGACGCGGTCGAATCGACCGAGCTTCTTCATGTCGATGTGGATGAGTTCGCCTGGGTGGTCCCGCTCGTAGCGGCGAACGGGCTCGGGTGGATCGAGGTCGCGTGCGCGGCTCAGCCGTGCCTCGCGCAGGATGCGGCTGACGGTGGCAGGCGAAAGCGCCAGCAAGGCGGCAATCTGCTTGCCGCACAGCCGCTGGCGGCGCTGTACGACGACCTGCTCGACGACATCGGTAGCAGTGGCCCGGGGTATCCGGTGCGGGCGCGAGCTGCGATCGGCGAGACCGGCGGCACCCTCGGTCCGGTAACGCGCCAGCCACTTGGCGACGGTACGACACGAGACCCCCAGTGCGGCCGCGACCGCACTGGGGGTCTCGTGCATCGTCATCACACGCCGGACCATCTCGGCTCGACTGTACGGTGTGGTTCGGGCATTCTTGTGAATGTTCATCCGATCGTTCCTCGCAAGATGACGTGTCGCAACATCAGTCTTGCGCGGTCACACCGGATGAACAAACTCTTGAAAGCTCATATCTAGTCAATCCGCCGACCTCCGACGAGCGGCACAAAATTCCACAGGTCCGCACTGGCTGAAACGGTCACGTGCAATCCCCTGCAGTCTATACATTAAAACAATTTAAAACGGGCCGGCGGCTTTCGGCCAGATGCCGCCGTTGCAGATAGTCTGCATGAGCGTTTGTGATGGGTGAAAAGGAGGATGGCAGCTCTTGGAAATGCTAGAGCAGGAAGCAGGCATCGCCTGCATTTGCGAGCCATCGGGCGGCCTGCAGTCTTAGGATTGGGGCAGGCGTCAAGTACCACCGCGATTTTCCGATGGGCTAGGTCTGTCCGCTCCTGGCAAAGGCGTTGAGCGAGACGGACGCCACCGCGCGCAAGGCGTCCCGATTGGCACCAGACGACGCCATGACCCCCATGCCAGAGGCGACCGTCGACAAGAACCGCGCCAGCGCCACGGGGTCGGCATCAGTCGGGAGATCGCCGGCCTCCTTGGCCGAGACGAAGCGCCCGAGGAGCTCCGTCTCCGTCTGCGCCCGACGCGACGCCAGCTCGAACGGGATGTTCTCCGAACCGGCGCCACAGGCGAGGCCACCCTGGACCAGGAGGCAGCCGGGCGGATTGGCCGGGTCGGTATGGCTCTCGGCGATGCTACTCAGGAAGCGTTCCGCCACATCGCGCGCGGTGGGGCCGGCGAGCACGTAGCGCATGTGCTCGGACCGTCGCAGCGCGTAGCGGTCGAGGGCCGCTTTGAGCAGCCCCTCCTTGCTGCCGAAGGCCGCGTACAGGCTCGGCGCCTTAATACCCATCGCCTTCGTCAGCATGGCGAGGCTCGCGCCGTCGTAGCCGTGGCGCCAGAACACCTCCATCGCCTCGTCGAGGGATTTGTCCATGTCGAAGGACCGGGGCCGCCCCATCACCATCGTCTGCAGGCTCCAACTTTTATATCGAGTGGTAGATAAGTCTCTTGACGCCAGACGTCCATGCCGACATGTGTAGCGTGCTCTACAAATGTCGGAGTCGGTCGTGAACCCTGCGCCTCATTCTCCTCCTACCCGTTCCGGTCTCGGGCGCAGCCTCACTGCGGGTGTCGCCCTCGCCCTGCTGGCAGGGGCCTCCGTCCAGCTCATCCCATTCCTGACGGCTCGCGGGACGGAGGCGGTCGCGGCCCCGACGCCGGCCGAGCAGGCGATGCCGGTGCCGGTCGCGACCGTTGTCCCTCGGGCGGTCGTGATCTGGGACGAGTTCTCTGGACGTCTCGAGGCCGTCGACCGGGTCGACGTCCGGGCGCGCGTCGGAGGCGCGATCCAGGCCACGCACTTCACCGAGGGCGAACTCGTAAAACCGGGCGACCTGCTGGTGACCATTGATCCGGCACCCTACGCTGCTGAGGTACAGCGTCTGGAGGCGCAGGTCGCCGGTGCCGAGGCTCGCGTTGCCCTGACCGCGAGCGACCTAGAGCGCGGGCAGCGGCTGTCGGGCCAACAGATCGTCACGGCGCGCGACCTCGACGTGCGCTCCAATGCATTCAAGGAAGCCAAGGCGAGCCTTGATGCGGCGAAGGCGACGCTGGAGGCGGCGCGGCTGAACCTCAGCTACACCGAGGTTCGAGCAGCGGTCGGCGGCCGTGTCGGACGCCGCGAGATTACGCCGGGCAACCTCGTCGCCACGGGTGCGGGTGCGGCTGTGCTGACCACCCTTGTCTCGGTCGATCCCGTCTATGCCAGCTTCGACGCGGACGAGACCGTCGTCCTCAAGGCGCTGGCTTCGCTCGCCGAATCATCGGGCAAGCGCGGCAAACTCGATCGTATCCCGGTCGAGATGTTCACTGCCGACGGCGTTCGAGCAAGCGGGCATCTCCAGTTCATCGACAACAAGGTCGACGCGCGCAGCGGCACCATCCGGGTCCGCGCCAGCTTCGCCAACGGCGACGGTCATCTCATCCCCGGCCAGTTTGCGCGCATGCGCCTTGGTCAGGCCACGCCGCAATCGCTGCTCCTCGTGGACGAGCGGGCGGTTGGCACGGATCAGGACAAGAAGTTCGTGCTCGTGGTCGGGGCGGATGACCGCGCCGAGTTCCGTGCCGTCACCCTCGGCCGGTCCGTCGACGGTCTCCGCGTCGTGACCTTGGGCCTGTCCGGCGGTGAGCGCATAATCGTCAACGGCTTGCAGCGGGTTCGCCCAGGAATGCTTCTGCGGTCCGAGCCTGTCACCATGGGTGCTCGGCCACAAGACGCCGCATCCGCCGCACGCCAGCTCGCCCAGCGCTGACAGCCGGCTCCGTACGCATCCCTGATCGACCATCATTCAAGGCGGCCGCCTCGCGACCGCCCTCTCTCGCTGCGCGCAGTCCCACACCGCGCGATCTCTCTCGCCCCCAGGTGAGCGGCATGAATTTCTCGAAATTCTTCATCGACCGGCCGATCTTCGCGGGCGTGCTCTCGATGCTCATCTTCATCATGGGCCTGATCTCGCTCTTCGCGATGCCGATCTCCGAGTATCCGGACGTGGTGCCGCCCTCGGTCGTCGTGCGCGCGACCTTCCCGGGCGCCAATCCGAAGGTCATCGTGGAGACGGTTGCGACGCCGATTGAGGAACAGATCAACGGCGTCGAGGGCATGCTCTACATGTCGAGCCAGGCCACGACCGACGGCATCATGACGCTCACCGTCACGTTCCGCCTGGGCACCGACCCCGACAAGGCGCAGCAGCTCGTCCAGAACCGCGTCTCGCAGGCCGAGCCGCGCCTGCCTGCGATCGTGCGCCAGCTTGGCATCGTTACGGTGAAGTCCTCGCCGGACCTGACGATGGTGGTGCACCTCGTCTCTCCGAACGGGCGCTACGACATGACGTACCTGCGCAACTACGCAGTGCTGAACATCAAGGACCGGCTCGCCCGTCTCGACGGTGTTGGCCAGGTGCAACTCTTCGGCTCAGGCGACTATTCCATGCGCATCTGGCTTGATCCGCAGAAGACCGCCGAGCATGGGCTGTCGGCTGGCGACGTGGTGCGCGAGATCCAGGCCCAGAACGTCGAGGCGGCGGCCGGCGTCATCGGCGCCTCGCCGGCGATCCCGGGGCTCGACCTCCAATTGTCGCTCAACGCCGAGGGGCGGCTGACCAGCGAGGAGCAGTTCGGCGACATCGTCGTCAAGACCGGGGCCGACGGGGAGATCACCCGCCTGCGCGACGTCGCCCGGATCGAGCTCGGGGCCTCCGACTACGCCCTACGCTCGCTCCTCGACAACAAGTCCGCCGTCGCCCTGCCGATATCCCAGTCGCCCGGATCCAACGCGATCCAGATTTCCGACGAGGTCCGAAGGACCATGGCCGAGATCAAGCTGAACATGCCCGAGGGCGTCGACTACGAGATCGTCTACGATCCGACGCAGTTCGTGCGCGCCTCCATCGAGGCGGTCATCCATACACTGCTGGAAGCGATCGCCCTCGTCGTCGTCGTGGTGATCCTCTTCCTGCAGACGTGGCGGGCCTCGATCATCCCGCTGCTCGCAGTGCCGGTCTCCATCGTCGGCACCTTCGCGGTGATGCACGCCTTCGGGTTTTCGATCAACGCGCTGAGCCTGTTCGGCCTTGTGCTCGCCATCGGCATTGTCGTCGACGACGCCATCGTGGTGGTCGAGAACGTCGAGCGGAACATCGAGCGTGGCCTGTCGCCGCGAGAGGCTAGCTACCAGGCCATGCGCGAGGTCTCTGGACCGATCATCGCCATCGCGCTGGTGCTCGTCGCGGTGTTCGTGCCGCTCGCCTTCATCAGCGGCCTCACGGGTCAGTTCTACAAGCAATTCGCCCTCACCATCGCGATCTCGACCGTCATCTCGGCCGTCAATTCACTGACCCTCTCGCCGGCCCTCTCGGCGCTTCTCCTCAAGGACCACCACGCCCCCAAGGACCGCCTGACTCGGATCCTCGACGGGCTGCTCGGCTGGTTCTTCCGACGCTTCAACCGCCTCTTCGGGCGGGCCTCGGACGGGTACGGGCGCGGCGTCGGCATCGTCGTATCTCGCAAGGCGACGATGATGGTGCTCTATCTCGTCCTCGTCGGGTTGACTGTGGTGCTGTTCCGCCAGATCCCCGGCGGCTTCGTGCCGGGCCAGGACAAGCAGTACCTCGTCGGCTTCGCGCAGCTTCCCGACGGTGCCACGCTCGACCGGACCGAGGAGGTGATCCGCCGCATGAGCGAGATCGCCCTGAAGGAGCCCGGAGTCGAGAGCGCCGTCGCCTTCCCGGGCCTTTCCATCAACGGCTTCACCAACAGCTCGAACTCGGGGATCGTGTTCTCGACCCTGAAGCCCTTCGAGGAGCGCCGCTCGCCGGCCCTGAACGGGGGCGCCATCGCGCAGTCGCTCAACAAGAAGTTCGCCGCGATCCCCGAGGCCTTCATCGCGATGTTCCCGCCGCCGCCCGTCAACGGCCTCGGCACCATCGGCGGCTTCAAGCTCCAGATCGAGGACCGTGCCGGCCTCGGTTACGAGGCGCTCAACGACGCGACCAAGGCCTTCCTGGCGAAGGCAGCGCAGGCGCCCGAACTCGCGGGTCTGTTCTCCAGCTTCCAGATGAACGTGCCGCAGCTCTTCGCCGACATCGACCGGACGAAGGCGCGCCAGCTCCGGATTCCGGTCACCGACGTGTTCGACACGCTGCAGATCTATCTCGGCTCGCTCTACGTCAACGACTTCAACCGGTTCGGCCGCACCTACTCGGTTCGGGTCCAGGCCGACGCGCCCTTTCGCGCCCGCTCTGACGACATCGGCGCGCTGAAGGTGCGGGCGGGCTCGGGCGAGATGGTGCCGCTCGCGGCCCTCCTGCATGTCCGGCAGACGGCCGGCCCGGAGCGTGCCATGCGCTACAACGGCTTCCTCTCCGCCGACATCAACGCCGGCGCAGCACCGGGCTACTCGTCGGGCCAAGCCCAGGCGGCGGCCGCCCGCATCGCGGCCGAGACCCTGTCGCGGGGGTTCGCCTTCGAGTGGACGGACCTGACCTATCAGGAGTTCATCGCGGGCAACTCGGGGATGTGGGTGTTTCCGCTTGCGTTGCTCCTGGTTTTCCTCGTGCTCGCCGCCCAGTACGAGAGCCTGGCGCTGCCGCTCGCCATTCTGATGATCGTGCCGATGGGCCTTCTGGCTGCAATGTTCGGCGTCTGGCTCTCGGCGGGCGACAACAACGTCTTCACCCAGATCGGCCTGATCGTCCTCGTCGGCCTCTCGGCCAAGAACGCGATCCTGATCGTCGAATTCGCCCGTGAACTGGAATTCGCCGGTCGCTCCCCGCTCCAGGCCGCCATCGAGGCGAGCCGCCTACGGCTGCGCCCGATCCTGATGACCTCGATGGCCTTCATCATGGGCGTCCTGCCCCTGGTGACGGCCACCGGTGCCGGCTCCGAGATGCGCAGCGCCATGGGCGTCGCCGTCTTCTCCGGCATGATCGGCGTCACCGCCTTCGGGCTCTTCCTGACGCCGGTGTTCTACGTCCTGTTGCGCCGCCTCAGCGGCAACCGGCGGCTCAAGCAGCACGGTGGCCCCGCGCCGCTCGCCCACCAGGACCGGATTGCGGAGGCGGCCTAGCTGTATGGTCCCGATATTGAGATGGAGATCCAGTCCGCCGGCGAACTGGCCAACCTAACCAACCGGGAGGCCGACGTCGCGATCCGCGTTGTCTACGATCGTAAGACCCTGCCGCCCAACCTTCATGGCCTGAAGGGACCGGATCTGTTCGGGGGAGTTTACGTGTCCCGTGACCGGCTTGCTGCGTGGCGTGAGGGTGCGTCCGACGCCATTCGATGGAGATCGTGATCAGTGCCCAAGGCATCCCTGACTGGGTCCGCGAGGGCGAGGCTCCTGCCACGGGCGTTACGTTCAGGATCACGGACGGAGAGGCGCAGGTCGCGGCGGTGCAGCAAGGTATTGGGATGACGACGCTGCCGTGCTTCGTCGGAGATGCCGACCCGCTCCTCGCCAGGGTACCCGGCTCTGCCCTGCACATGCATGGGACGCTTTGGATTCTGACGCAGGGGGAGACGCGCAAGACAAAGCAAGTGCGGCTTTTCATCGAATTTTTGTCACGCAGGCTTGCCGCCTATGCTCCGCTTCTCGCGGGTTCAACAGCCTCGAATGTTTGAGAAGCAACTGCGAGGAAAGTGGAGTGCTCAACACCCCGCCGCTGATGCTTGACAGCATGCAATCTGCATCCGGCCTGTTGCTGTCACCCACAAGTTTGGGGAGGCTTATGTCCGCTCTCCGACAACGCAGAGCTCAGCTCGTTCGGCCGTCTTAGGTCGGTAGGACGCTGTCCGCTTTTTCGGCGGCCAACCTCCGAAGCAGTCATTCCGCTTTCGGCCAACCTGGTCCTTTTTAGCCCGATGAGATCGCAGGCAAGCAGACCTTCCGAATGCCAGCGGCGACCGCCCGTTGTGGACATCCAGAAATCGCCGTATGCGCGACGGCGATGCCCAGGCGATCACCTCGCACCATCCGGTACGATAGCCTCTTTGACGAGGTCAGCTTGCGCCTCCCGCTGTTCGAGGGCCTTTCTGCCGACAACATTCAGCATCTCTCGGCGTTGGGATTCGGTCGCGGCTTCCTGACAGCCTCCCTCCGAGCCCGCTTGCGCAAAGCAGGATTTCGCGACCTATCACATTTGGCTCAGTCTTCCCCGGACGAGATCACTCGAGTCAGGAAGTTCGGACCGGTCCGGGTCGAGCTTATTCGGACTTTCATCCTCGATGAGATTGCACATTGGCTGCCGAGCGCATGTCAGACGCACGCAGTCGCGGCTACCAGGGAACGAAGGCTCGAGCTGCTGCGCGAAACGCAAATCGAACGTCTGGCACTGGATGCCGATAATATCGCAGCGCTCGGTTTTGCTGGAGGCTCTTGTGCGGATATGGCCGACCGTTCGCGCCTCAACCTCCTCGGTACAGGAATTGTAACGCCCAGCGACGTAGATCGCATCGTCACCGCGCTCGTCCGTTTCCTGGGAGCGTCCAGGGCGACCGTTCCTTGCCCCGTGGACGGGGCCAGGGAAGCACCTTCAGCGGAAATAGAGACAATCGAGGGCCGTCGTGCCGCATTGCTGGCGGATCAGGATCGTGAATGGGAGGAGGCAGCTCCAGCCAGAGATTGACGTGGTGGCACGGTTCGGAGGGTTTAGGGCGACGATAACGCGGGGGCACAGCAGGACCGTGGGGAAGTCGCTAGAGCGTTTTCGGTTTAATCTGGCTCCTATCCTGCGGCTCCTGCGGCGGCGAAGAAGTTGGCGCACTCGTCGGGTGTGACGGTGTCGACGAGGCGCCCGATGGCCGACCACAAACCCTCGACGGTCCGCTCGGCAGC
>NZ_JAKSYO010000015.1 GCF_022829635.1 Methylobacterium sp. E-066 | reverse complement strand
TCCCGGACAGGTGAAGCGAAGCGGAACCTGATCCGGGACCCAGCACATGAAGTGCCGCGCCAGCGGCACAGGTTGATCAAACGGACGCTGCGCGCCGTCGTGTGCTGGGTCCCGGGTCGCATTCCGCTGACGCTGCATGCGCCCGGGAAAAGGGCCGTGCAGACCCGCTCGACGCCATGTCCTGGCTCTCAGCCCCGACATCTTGAAAGGGCTGAGCCCTTTGGAAACCCGAACTTCAAGCCTCACCCGGGGGGCGGGTGACGCGCGGCGCGGGCGCGCCTAACCTGCGCCCATGCGCGTCTTCCACACCGCCGATTCCGCCCGGCACGATCCCGAACGCTACCTGCGGCGCGGCACGCCGATCCCGCATCCCGAGCAGGCTTCCCGCTACGCCATCCTGCACGCGGCGGCCCGGGACGGCGGCCACGCCCTCGCCGAGCCCGTCGATCACGGCCTCGACCCGATCCGGGCCGTGCACGATCCCGGCTACGTCGCGTTCCTGGCCGAGGCCTGGGATCGCCGGGCGGAGATCCCGGGCATCGCCGACGAGATCCTCACCGGCAGCTTCGCCCGGCCGCAGATGCACCGGACGCCCACCGGCCTGCTCGGACGCGTCGGCCTCTACACCGCCGACACCTCGACGCCGATCCGGGCCGGGACCTGGGCGGCGGTCTACGGCGCGGCCCAATGCGCCGTCGCGGCCGCCGACGCGGCCCTGGAGACGGGCCACGCCTACGCCCTGTGCCGGCCGCCCGGCCACCACGCCTACGCGGATTCGGCCGGCGGCTTCTGCTTCCTCAACAACAGCGCAATCGCGGCCGAACGGATGCGGGCGGCCGCAGGCGGCCCCGTGGCGATCCTCGACATCGACGTGCACCACGGCAACGGCACGCAGGGGATCTTTTATACGCGCGGGGACGTGCTCACCGTCTCGGTCCACGCGGACCCGTCGGACTATTTCCCGTTCTATGCCGGCTATGCCGACGAGACCGGGGCGGAGGCCGGAGCCGGCCTCAACCGCAACCTGCCGCTGCCGCCGGGCTCCGGCGACGCGCCCTGGCTCGCCGCCGTGGAGGCCGGGCTCGCGGCGATCGCGGCGTTCAAGCCGCGGGGGCTGGTGGTGGCCCTGGGCCTCGATGCCGCCGCGGACGACCCGATCGGCGTGCTCACGGTGACGCGGGCGGGCTTCGCCGCGGCGGCGCAGCGGATCGCGCGCGCCGGGCTGCCCACCGCGATCGTCCAGGAGGGCGGCTATCTCTGCGCGGCCCTGCCGGAGAACCTGACGGCCTTCCTGGCCGCCTTCGACGCGGCGCGCTGAGCCGGGGCTCGGGGCAGCCCGGATACCGCGCGGCGTGGTGCGAATATGGCGCAGCGCGACGCGAAGAGTGTCGTCCGAGCCGATCCCTGCACCGACGCGGCGCGGACGACCTGTATACCGACCCGACAGGGGCCGCCTGGGTTGCGGTCCCGGCGGGAGGACACGAGCGATGCGTGCGGGCGACGTCCTGCGGCCCGATGCGGCCAGCGCTCCCTGGTACGCCGGCCTGACCAGGCGGCACTGGCGCATCCTCTGGGGCAGCTACCTCGGCTGGATCTTCGACGGCTACGAAGCGGTCGCCCTGGTCTACGCGCTCCGCCCGGCCCTCGGATCCCTCCTCACCCCCGAGCAGGCCCAGACACCGGCCTTCTACGTGGGCGCGGCGATCGGGATCACCCTCCTGGGCTGGGGGCTCGGCGGGCTGATGGGCGGAATCGCAGCCGACTATATCGGCCGCAAGCGCATGATGATGCTGTCCATCCTGGGCTACGCCCTGTTCACGGGTCTGACGGCGTTTGCCGGGAGCTTCGCGCAGCTCGCGATCCTGCGGTTCATCACCGGACTCGCCATCGGCTCCGAATGGTCCACCGGCATCGCCCTGGTCGCCGAGACCTGGCCGAACCGGGCCCGGCCGAAGGGCTGCGGCTTCCTGCAATCGGGCTTCGGCGGCGGCGCGGTGCTCGCCGCGATCGTCTGGGCGCTGCTCGCCGCCTTCGATCCGCTCGGCCCGGACTCGTGGCGGATCATGTTCGCGCTGGGCGCGCTTCCGGCCTTCGTCTGCCTGTACCTGCGGCGCGCCCTGGAGGAATCCGAGCAGTGGATGCAGGCCCTGCGGGAGCAGCGCTGGGCCGCCACCGCCGAGGATGCCGCGAGCCCGCAGCCGAAGGGGCGGCGTCCGTTCTCCCTGACGGAGATCTTCCGGGAGCGCGAGAGCCGCCGGCGGGTCCTGCTCGCCACCCTGATGTCGTTCGCCACGACGGTCGGCTGGTGGGCGGTCTCGTCCTGGCTGCCGGCCTACACGGAGGGGTTGGCCAAGGCCGCCGGGGAGCCCGCCAACGTCTGGGGCCCGCGCATGGGCATCATCTACAATGTCGGCGCGATCACCGCCTACCTGATCTCCGGCTTCGTGGCCGATGCGGTCGGGCGGCGCGCCTTCCTGCTGATCACGTATGCCGGCTGCATCGTCACCTCGCTCGCCTGCTATCTCTGGACCGGCGGGCTGGTGCCCTTCATGGGGCTCGCCTTCCTGAACGGGTTCTTCACCCTGGGCTTCGCCTTCTCGTGGATGGCGATCTACCTGGTGGAGCTGTTCACCCCGGCGGTGCGGGCGACGGCAGCCAGCGTCGTGTTCAACGGGGCGCGCCTGATCGCCTGGATCTTCCCGATCATCGCCGGTCAGATCGTGACCCTGTCGGGCGGCGTCGCCGCGGCGGCCCTGACGATGTCGAGCGTCTACGGGATCGGGCTGATCGTGCCGTGGTTCATGCTGGAAACGACGGGTAAGCCGCTGCCGGACTGACGGCTTCGGCCCTCGCCCGAGACGGGCGAGGGCCGAAAACCAGTTCGGGACGATGCTCTAGGCCTCGTCGTCTTCGTCCTGATGCCGGCCCTTGAGCTTGGCGAAGACCGAATCGGCGTCGATCCGCTCCTCGCGGCCGCCATGCTCGGCCGTCTCCTCGGGCTCGGGCGCCGTCGAGACCTCGGTGGGCAGGAGCGAGGCGCCGGATTCGGCCGCCAGCGCCGCCGGGCGGTCGGCCGCCGCGCGCTGGACCTCGAAGTCGAGGTTGATCTGGGTGGTCAGGCCCAGGGTCACCGGATCCATCGGCTGGAGCGAGCCGGAATTCCAGTGGGTGCGCTCGCGGATCTGCTGGATCGTCGACTTGGTGGTGCCGACCAGGCGGATGATCTGCGCATCCTTCAACTCGGGGTGGTTGCGCAGCAGCCACAGGATGGCGTTGGGCCGGTCCTGGCGGCGGGAGAGCGGGGTGTAGCGCGGGCCCTTGGTGGTGCGCTTCACCTCCGGCAGCTTCACCTTCGAGACGGCGGGCTTGAGCTTGTAGTGGGGCGCCTTCTGGGCCTTCTCGATCTCGTCGCGGGTGAGCTGGCCGGTGGAGACCGGATCGAGCCCCTTGATGCCGGCCGCGACCTCGCCGTCGGCGATGCCCTTCACCTCGAGCGGGTGCAGCTTGCAGAAGTCGGCGATCTGCTCGAAGGCCAGGGAGGTGTTCTCGACCAGCCAGACGGCGGTCGCCTTCGGCATCAGCGGACCCTGGGACATGTGCTCTCGTGCTCCGGCCTGGCGGGACGGGGGCCGGGCACCGGGCCGCGGGCTCCGGATGCAGATCCGGAAGTCCCGTCTCACGCTGTCGAATGGGGATGGCTCACTATAGGGCCGCCCGGGGAAGGGCGCAATCGCGGGTTCGGCGGTTCGCGGTCGCTTGGCGCCGATTAACCGGCGCACGAGGCCGGGCTACAAACCGGATGTGAGCCTGACCGACTCACCCGCGAAGGCCGCACGCGGCCGGTTGCGGCCGGGAGTGCAGAGGATGGTCATCCTTCTGGCAGTCTCCAGACAAGCAAACGGCGAGTGGAGCTTCAGCCTCCGACTCGCCGTCCACCCGCTGTTCTGGAGTTGGCTAAACCCTAACGGGTAATTGCCAGGGATCGGCGGTAGCCGCCGCCGATCCCACTCCCCAATATAGCGCGGCCCAAAGCAGGCAACAACGTCCGCGCGGGAAGACCGACGCCCCTACTTCCCCGGCAGCCCGTGGACGATCGGGAAGAACGTGTCCTTCCAGTCCTTCGGCTCGGCCTTGATGGTCTTCATCGCGTAGAAGTGCCGGGCCTGGAGCATGATCCCGTACGGGGTGGTGGAGAAGGTGGTCCCCGGTTCCTTCATGATCGCCACCAATGTCTCGGGGGGCGTCTTGTCGTTGGTGGCCGCGATGTAGTCCTTGGCGGCCTGGAGCGGGTCCTTGGCGATCTCGGCATTCGCCTCGTCGATGGCGGCCACGATCGCGGCGGCGAGCTTGGGGTTGCGGGTGAACCAGCCGGTGCGCGCATAGAAGATCGCGTTGCTCACCGGCTCGCCGACCAGCTCGTAGGAGTTGAGCACCGCGTGGATCGCCGGGTTCTGCAGCTCGCGCTGCTGGAACGGCGGCAGCGAGAAGTGGCTGTTGACCTCGTTCTGGGGGCTGGCGAGCGCCGCCACCGCGTCGGGATGGCCGAGCTGGACGGTGAGCGGGTCGAGCCGGGACGCCCCGTCCGGCCCGAACGCCTTCCTGGCGGCGATCTGCAGCAGCACGGCTTGCGTCGAGACCTTCACGGAGGGCAGGGCGATCTTGTCCTTGCCGGAGAAGTCGCTGAGCGTCTTCACGTCCGGGTTGCGGGTGAGCAGCAGCATCGGCGTCGAGCCGACCCCGCACAGGCCCTTCACGTCGCCGCGGGTGCGGTCGTTGAGCAGCAGCATGTTGGTGGAGCCGCTGTCGACGATGTCGATATTGCCCGACAGGAGCGCGTCGTTGCCGGCCGCGCCGCTGGTCAGGTTCACCCACTCGACCGTGACGTCCCCGAGACCGGCCGCCTTGGCCTGCTTCTCGATCAGCTTGTGCTGCTCGGCGAGCACCGCCGGCAGGTAGACGAAGCCGGGCTGCCGGCTGATCCGGACCTTGGCGTCGTCGGCCTTCGCCACGCCGGTAAACGGGGCGGCGAGTGCCAGCCCGGCCAGCAGCAGGGCGGCGGGCCCGCTCCGGAAGAGGTGGCGGCAGATCCCCGGACTCGCAGCCGCCCGCGACGCACGCACCATGTCATTCCTCCCTTGGCCCGCCGGCTTCATGTCCGGATCCGGGCTCATCTTGACGGCAAGTGGACAGGCTCAGGCCAATAAGCGCAAGGCCCGCGGCAGTCTTCACGGTGCGGTAACGGTAACGTTGCACTCTCTCTCCGTGTGAATTTTCGTCCCGGGAGCGAACTCGTGAAAATCGGCATCGGGGCGAAGCTCCACACCATCACGGCCACCGCCCTGGTCGGCGTCGCCGTGGTCTCGGGCATCGGCCTGCTCAACCTGAAATCCCAGGTCGAGCAGGACCGCATGGCCAAGACCCGCAACCTGACGGACGTGGCCTACGGGGTGGCGGCCTATTTCGAGGGCGAGGAGCGGGCCGGGCGGCTGTCGCGGGCCGACGCCCAGGGCGCGGCGATCCGGGCCGTGAAGACCCTGCGCTACGACGCCCAGGAATACTTCTGGATCAACGACATGCAGCCCCGCATGGTCGCCCACCCGATGAAGCCCGAACTCGAGGGCAAGGACATGGCCGGGGTGCAGGATCCCACCGGCAAGTACCTGTTCCGGGACTTCGTCGACCTCGCCAAGCAGAAGGGGCAGGGCTTCGTCGATTATTCCTGGCCCAAGGCCGGGTCCGACGCGCCGGTGCCGAAGCTGTCCTACGTGCGCGGCTTCGCCCCCTGGGGCTGGGTGATCGGCACCGGCATCTATGCCGACGACACCGCCGCGATCCTGTGGAACGCGGCCTGGCGGGCGGCGGCCGGGATGCTGGTGGTGATCGCCCTGATCGCCCTGCTGGCAGCGCTGATCGGCCGCCGGGTGACGCGGCCGCTCCTGGCCCTGAACCAGGCCATGCACCGCCTCGCGGCGGGCGATACCGCCGCCGCGGTGCCGGAGCGCGGGCGCAGCGACGAGATCGGCACGATGGCCGGCGCCGTGCAGGTGTTCAAGGACGCGCTGATCGCCAAGGCCGGGGCGGATGCCCGCGCCGCCGACGATGTCGAGGGGGCAGCCCGCCGGGCTGCGGCCCTCGACCGCCTGACCCGGGCGTTCGAGACCCGGGCGGGCGCGCTGAGCCGGGGCCTCGCGGCGGCGGCGTCCGAGCTCGAAGTCACCGCCCAGGCGATGACCGCCACGGCCGCCCGCGGCACCGAGCGCTCCGGCGCGGTCACCGCCCAGGCGGCCGGGACCTCGGCGGACGTCCAGACCGCGGCGGCGGCCACGGAGGAGATGTCCGCCTCGGTCCAGGAGATCGCCGGGCAGGTGCACCGCACCTCGGAGATCGCCGGGCGGGCGGCCGAGACCACCCGCCAGGGCGAGGCGACCGTGCGGGCGCTCGCCGACGGCACCGAGCGGATCGGCAACGTGGTCGCCCTCATCTCGGGCATCGCCGCGCAGACCAACCTGCTGGCCTTGAACGCCACCATCGAGGCGGCCCGCGCCGGCGAGGCCGGCCGCGGCTTCGCGGTGGTCGCCACGGAGGTGAAGGAGCTGGCGAGCCAGACCGCCAAGGCCACCGACGACATCGCCGCGCAGATCGGCCGGATCCAGGGCGAGACCCGGCAGGCCGTGGCGGCGATCGGCGAGGTCGGCCAGACCATCGAGGAGATGCGCAGCATCGCGGTCGGGGTCGCGGCCGCCATGGAGGAGCAGAACGCCGCGATCCAGGAGATCGTGCGCGGGGTGGTGAGCGCCGCCTCGGGGGCGCAGGCGGTGTCGGGCAGCATCGCCGACCTGCGCCAGGGCGCCGACGAGACCGGGCTCGCCTCCGAACAGGTGCTGGCCGCCGCCCGCGACCTCACCCGCGGCTCCGACGACCTCGACCAGGCGGTCAAGGACTTCTTGGCCGAGGTGAAGGCCGCCTGAGCGCCGAGACCGGGTTTCCAAAGGGCTCAGCCCTTTGGCGGGGTATCGGGGGCGGAGCCCCTGAGTGATCTGCAGGGCTCTGCCCTGCACCCGCAAAAGGTCTCGACCTTTTGAATCCGGGACTTTCAGGCCTCGGCCGCCAGGAACGCCGCCAGGGCCTCCGAGAATTCCGGGGTGCGCAGGTAGCCGTAGGATTTGTGCCGGTTCTCGGTGCCATCCTGCCGCCGGTAGGCGTTGATCACCGGTACGTCCCGGATCCGCACCCCGGCGGCGTTCGGCGGGTAGATCGCGGCGAGGTCGTCGCCCACCGTGGCGATGTCCTGGCGGTCCATCAGGTTGGTCCAGGCCGTGACGGCTTCCGGCACGCACAGGTCGCCGTGCTCGGCGGCGAGCTTCAGCTTCAGTTCGGCGAGCCCCAGCGGCGAGCCGAGGGTGACCAGGGTGCAGCGGGGCAGGGGGGTTCCGTCCCGCTCGGCGGCCCGGAGCACGTCGTAGGCGATCAGCCCGCCCATCGAATGCGCGGCGATCAGAACGGTGCGATCCGCCGCCTCGGCCAGGGCCTCGCGCAGCCGCGCGCGGGCGGCGTTCCGGAACACGGCATCCTCGTAATAGCCCCAGAGGTCGTCGAGGCGGTATTCCAGGATCAGGCCGTCGACCGGGGTGAACCCGGTGGCCTCTTCCAGATGCGCGAGGCCGCGATAGATCCGGTCGGTGAGGGTGGGCTCGGCCTGCTCGGGATCGTCCGCCGGGGACGGGAACGGGCCGGTGCCTGGATCGGCGCTGTAGGGCTCGCGGTTGAGCCCGCCGGCCAGGGGTTCCGGGTAGCGCAGATCCGCCCAGTAGACGAAGCTGAACGGCACCGCGGGCGCCGAGCCCCCGCGGTTGCGGGCGAGGCCCTCCAGGATCGCCGCCCGCCACCAGGCGGCCTTCTCATCCCGGGGCGGCTTGTTGGCGAGCCCGTGGATGCCGATGAGTGTCGTCCGACCCAGTGTCCGCCCCTCCCGGATCGGCGATGCGTCCGCGCGGGCGAGATAGCGCCGGACTGCGCCGCCGGCACTGCGGCGAATTCTTCACCGCGGCGGGATCAGTCGAACAGGCTGGAGACGCTGGATTCCGTGGCGGTCCGGCCGATCGCCTCGCCGAGCAGCGGCGCGATGGTCGCCACCCGGATGTTGCGGGCGAGCTTGACGGCCTGGGTCGGCTGGATCGAGTCGGTGATCACCAACTCCTTCATCCGCGAGGCGGCGATGCGCGAGACCGCGCCGCCCGACAGCACGCCGTGGGTGATGTAGGCGGAGACGTCCTTGGCGCCGGCCTTGAGCAGGGCCTCGGCGGCGTTGACCAGGGTGCCGCCCGAATCGACGATGTCGTCGACCAGGATGCAGGAGCGGCCCTCGACCTCGCCGATGATGTTCATCACCTCGGATTCGCCCGGCCGCTCGCGGCGCTTGTCGACGATGGCGAGCGGGCAATCGATCCGCTTGGCGATGGCCCGGGCGCGCACGACGCCGCCGACATCGGGGGAGACCACCATGCGGTCGGCGGTCGGCAGCCGCTCCTTGATGTCGCGCACCATCACGGGGGCGGCGAACAGGTTGTCGGTGGGGATGTCGAAGAAGCCCTGGATCTGGCCGGCATGGAGGTCGAGGGTCAGGACGCGGTCGGCCCCGGCCTCGGTGATCAGGTTCGCCACCAGCTTGGCCGAGATCGGGGTCCGGCCCGAGGTGCGCCGGTCCTGCCTTGCGTAGCCGAAATACGGGATCACCGCCGTGATGCGCCGGGCCGAGGACCGACGCGCGGCGTCGATCATGATCAGCAGCTCCATCAGGTGGTCGTTGGCCGGGAACGAGGTCGACTGGACGATGAACACGTCCTCGCCGCGCACGTTCTCCTGGAGCTCGACGAAGATCTCCATGTCGGCGAAGCGCCGGACCATGCACTTGGCCAGCGGCAATTCGAGATAGGCGGCGATCGCCTCGGCCAAGGGCCGGCTGGCGTTGCCGGCGATGATCTTGATCGAGGATTTCATGAGGTCCGCCCACTCGCGGCCGAGCTTCGCGCCGCACTCCGAACACCGGTCCCGCGCGGGCCGGATGGATCTGATGACGGGCGAGGCTCTTAGCAGCGGGCCGAAGGTGTCACAATGCCTTCACGCGCGCACCGCACAGGCGCGCGCCCGGAACGGCCGGTGCAGAGTGCGGCTCAGACGGCCGGCGGCTCCAGCAGCCGGTGCAGGTGGACCACGAAATAGCGCGTCTGCGCGCTGTCGACGGTGGCCTGCGCCTTGGCCCGCCAGGCGGCCTGCGCGGAGGCGTAGTCCGGGAAGATGCCGACGATGTCGAGGCCCTTGATGTCCCGGAACTGGACGCCGTCGAGGTCCTGCAACTCACCACCGAAGACCAGGTGCAGCTTCTGGTCGCTATCGATCGCCGTCGCCATGACCTCTCCTTACGTCCCGCCGCGGCGCCCGCTTATGCCCGGCGCCGGCGATTCCATCGACGGCTTCATCGACGGTTTCGCCGCGCTCCGCAACAGCGCGGCGCGGCGACGGGGCAGGTACGAAACGACCCGGTCCCCATGGTAGAGCGCTCGCCGCCGAAGTGGATACCGGTTCGGCGTCAGCGAGCGCGTCCAATCAAGGACTTAGAGCCGTTCCCGATTGCAACGCGATCGGGAACGGCTCTAGGAGCAGGCGATGACCCGCATGCTCCTCCGCGTCGCCACCCTCGCGCTCGGCCTCTCAGCCATGCCGGCGCTGGGACAGCAGCCGGCCAAGGCGCCGGTCCGCCCCGGCCAGGACAAGGTGGCCGGTCCGGACCGGAAGGGGTCCGGTCGGGTGATCGGCTGCCCGTCCCTGGCCAATTACCGGATGCTGCTGCACGACGGTGCCGCCGCGGCCGCCGCGCTGCTGGCCGATCCCAAGGCGGACCATCTCGGCTGCACCCTGCTGTCGCGCGCCGAGATCACCGGGATCGTCGACCGGGTGACCCTCGGCGGCGAGAGCTACGCGTGCGCCGGCGTGCCGGGGACCACGGTCTGCCACTGGATGGAGCCCGGAGCCGCGACCCGCTCCGCCCCGGCGAGTCCGGCCGGGCGCTGAAAGCCTCAGCGCAGATAGCCGCTTGCGCGCAGGTCCCGCTCCACGGCCTCGTGGACGGCCTGCAGGGGGTTGTCGTTGGTGGCCGCCGGCGGGTGCAGGGGCGGCATCGGGCCGGGGCGCAGATCCCGGTCCGGCAGCGTCGCGGGGGCGGCCGTCGCGGGGCGCGCCGGCCATCGGGCGGCGAGCCGGCGCAGGGCCGCCTGCGGACCGGGCGGGATGAGCGGGAGGAACTTGTCGATCATGGCGAATGGGCCGGGGCGGATCCACAGGGTCGCGCCCGGCGCGCCGTGCGGGCCTGGAGGCAACGGGCCGGGCGATCCGCCGTTCCGCTCCGGCGCCGTCATCGGCGGCCTCGCCCGAGGCGCCCCAGGTCGGGCAGGAAGTCCGAATCGGTCAGCGCGGCCGCCAGCACCGCCAGCAAGCCGAGATGCAGGCCCGTCGCCGCGATCGGGACGCCCTGGACGGACCAGAGCCCGATCGCGCCCGCCGCCATGAGCGGCGGCCCGGCGACGTAGATCGCCGTGCGCCAGGGCGCGGCAGCCCGGGCGAGGCGCCAGACGCAGGCGGCGAAGGCCGCGAGCGCGAACCCGCCCTTGATCAGCGCCATGAAGCGGATCACCCGCACGAGATCGGGATCGACGGCGGTGCCGGGGGCTCGCATGGAGGCGGCACCGGCGCCCAGGACCGCCAGAGCCGTCAGCAGGCAGAGCGCTCCGCGCGCGGCCGAGCGTGATCGACCGGATTCGCGGTCGGTGGCGGCCGATAGGTCGAGATGTGCCAGGCCCTGCATCGGCCTCCTCCCGGGCGAACCCGGCCGGGCGGGCGATCCGCCCCGCGCACTCTTCGCTCAGAAGTCGTATAACCGCTTGGGGTTCTCGACAAGGATCCTGTCACGGGTCGTGCGGTCGGGCACCCAGGTGGCGAGCAGGTCGATCAGGCGGCCGTCGTCCACGTCCTGCGCGGGCGCGAGATCCGTCGGCTTGCGGCCCGGCTTCGGCGTGCTGTCCGGATGCGGCCAGTCGCTGCCCCAGACCAGCCGCTCCGGATTCGCCGCCACCAGGGCCCGGGCCAGCGGCGTCACGTCGGCATAGTCCGGCGCCTTGTCGGAGGCGCGGTAGGCGCCCGACAGCTTCACCCAAGCCTGTCCGCCCCGCACGAGGTCGAGCACGTCGCCGAAGCCGGGCTGATCGGGTCCGAGGGCCGCCTGCGCACCGGCGAAATGGTCGAACACCACCGGCACCGGCAGGGCGGCCAGCTGCGGCTTCAGCGGGCCGATGACCGACAGGCGGGCATAGACCTGGAGGTGCCAGGGCCGCGACCCGATCTGCTGGACGGCGCTGTCCAGCGCCTTGGCCGAGGCTGCCGGATCGAACACGCCGGCCTGCTCCAGGTTGACCCGGATGCCGCGGATGCCGGCCTGGGCCAGGGCATCGAGCTCGGCCGGGCCGGTCTTCGGCCCGATCACCGCGACGCCGCGGGCGCGCTGGGGGCCGAACAGGCGCAGGCCGTCGAGGGTGGCCGCGTTGTCGGTGCCGTAGACGCTCGGCGTCACGATCACCACGCGGTCGAGCTTGAGCGCGTGCTGGAGGGCGAGCAGGCTCTCGGGCGGATCGACCGGCGGGGTGTAGCCGCGCCCCGCCCAGAACGGGAACCGGGCCGGATCGGGGATGACGTGGACGTGGCAATCGCAGGCCCCCGGCGGGACCTCGAACGAGACCGGCGTCTTGACGGTCGGCGTAGCGGCCTGTCCCGCGGCCCGGGCCGCCGTGTCGGTCAGGGCGAGGCCGTTGGCGAGGGCCAGGGCGAGGGTTTGCCGGCGTGACAGCATGGCGGGTCTCCTCCGGATTTTTTTAGGCGAACTTCTGCGAGTGCCTCACCCGGATCGGACCACCCTGGCGCGACGCGCGCAAGCCGGTCCGGTGTCAAACAGCCCGCGACGACCGGCGACACGGCCGGGGTCGGGTGCGTCCGGGTAGCCAGGCTACGGGTTGGGGCCGGCCGATGCGCGCCGCGGTGGGCGATCCCACCCACCCCCTCATCCTGAGGTGGCGACGCGCAGCGGCGCCCTCGAAGGAGGCCTCCAGAAATCGCCCAGGCATCTGGAGGCCTCCTTCGAGGCCCACCGATCGAAGATCGCCGGGCGCCTCAGGATGAGGGGGTCTGGGTGGGAGAGGCGCCGATCAGGATCCGGCGAGCCCCATCGCAGACCGTGCCCCCCGCGGGCAGGATCGCAGGCGCGGCGATGTCGGTTCTGGCTGCAAGCGGGGCGGGGGCTTGGCGGAAGCGGATGGGAATCGAACCCACCGTACGCTGTTGGCGTACCACTGGTTTTGAAGACCAGGGGGGCCACCAGACCCCGTTCGCCTCCACGGGCGGGGGTACGGGTCTGAGTCAAACCGGTCAAGCACACGCCCCTGCGGCGGAATGGATCACCCGCCGCCTCCGGGGCGCCGCGATTCGTATTAATTCCGCCACACTGTTGTGGCCCTGCACCAGTCATGCCGTTTCTGCGACGCTCACCGCCTGTGGAAGGCCCTGCGCCGGACCCCGAGGGGGGTGTTCAGCCGCCTGCCGAGCCGGCGGGCGAGGGGACAAGCCAGGCGGCCGAAGAAACCGCTCAGGCAGAAACCGCTCAGGCAGAAACGCTCCCGGAGCCGAGCACGCCGCTCGCGGACTCGCTGAAGCCCGGGCCGCGCGGGCCGGGCTGGATCGGCGCCGCCGTGGTGGTGACCGCGCTGGTCTCGGCGCTGGCGACCTTCCTGATCCTGGCCGGGGTGATCCGGGTGACGCCGACGCCGGCCTACGGCGTGACGCTGCTCGGCATCAACGCCGCCCTGGTGCTGGGGCTGGTCTTCGTGATCGCCTGGGAGGCGCGGGTCTTCCTGCATGCCCGCAAGGCCAACGCGGCCGTGGCCCGGCTGCACTCGCGCATCGTCGGCCTGTTCTCGCTGATCGCGATCCTGCCCACCGTGCTGCTGGCCGTGGTGGCGTCGGTGACCATCGACCGGGGCCTGTCGCTCGGCTTCACCGACCGGGTCCGCGACGTGGTGCTCAAATCCGTCGAGGTGGCCGACGCCTACCAGGAGAACCAGTGCCAGTCGCTCGCCCGGGAGATCCGCATCCTGGTGGACGACCTGACCCGGGCGCGCCCGAACTTCGACCGGGACCGGGCCTGGTTCGAGAACTTTTTGACCACCCGGGCGACCAATCTCGGCCTGCCGGTGGCGCAGATCATGCGCGGCCCCACCGACGTGGTCGCCCGGGCCAAGATCGACGTGCTCAAGCAGGTGCGGCTGCCCTCGGCGGCGGCCTTCGCGGAGGCGGCGACCTCGACCGACCCGATCTGCCTGCTGCCCTCCGAGGGCCGGGTCTTCGCCGCGCTGCTGCGGATGCCGGCCTATGACGACGCGGTGCTGATGGTGCAGCGGGAGGTCAGCCAGCTCGCCATCGACTTCCCCGGCGTCTCGCGGGCGGCGGCGGCGGAGTACCTGACCTACGATTCGCTCCGGCGCTCGATCCAGATCACCTTCGCGTCGGTGTTCCTGCTGATCGCCCTGATCGCGCTGCTGTCGGCGGTGTGGTTCGGGATGAACTTCGCCAACCGGTTCGTGGCCCCGATCCGCCGGCTGATCAACGCCGCCGACCAGGTCGCGGCCGGCAATTTCTACGCCCAGGTGCCGACCAAGAAGACCAGCGGCGACCTGGCCCATCTCGGCGAGGCGTTCAACAAGATGACGCAGGAGCTGCGCCGCCAGCATACCGGGCTGATCGCCGCCAACGACCTGATCGACACCCGCCGCCGCTTCACCGAGGCCGTGCTGTCGGGGGTCTCGCCCGGGGTGATCGGCCTCGACGCGGCGGGCTTCGTCACCATCGCCAACCCGGCCGCCGAGCGGATGCTCGACGTGGAGAGCAACGCGCTGATCGGCCAGCCGCTGGCCCGGGCGGTGCCGGAACTCGCCCCGGTGCTCGCCGAGAGCGAGAGCCGCCCGCGCGCCCTCCAGCAGCAGCAGCTCCAGCTCACCCGCTCGCGGGGCGAGCGCACCGTGACCGTGCGGGTCACGAGCGAGCAGGCGCAGGGGACCTCCCGCGGCTCGGTGGTGACCCTTGACGACATCACCGACCTCGTCCAGGCGCAGCGCAGCTCCGCCTGGGGCGACGTCGCCCGCCGCATCGCCCACGAGATCAAGAACCCCCTGACCCCGATCCAGCTCTCCGCCGAACGCATCCGGCGCAAGTACGGCAAGGTCATCACCGCCGACAAGGAGGTGTTCGACCAGTGCACCGCCACGATCGTGCGCCAAGTGGACGAGATCAAGCGCATGGTCGACGAGTTCTCGGCCTTCGCGCGGATGCCGAAACCGGCCATCGCGCCGAACGACCTCACCGAGATCGCCAAGCAGAACCTGTTCATGATGCGCGTGGCGCACCCGGACATCGACTTCGCGTTCTCGGCGCAAGGGGGGGCCGGCAGCGCGGAGAAGATCGTGGCGGCCTTCGACATCAGGCTGCTCAGCCAAGTGATCACCAACATCCTGAAGAACGCCGTCGAGGCGGTGGCCGAGGTGCCGCCGGCCGAGCTCGGCAAGGGCAAGATCGGCCTGAGCCTCGCGGTCGAGGACGGTTTCGCGGTGATCACGGTGACCGACAACGGCAAGGGTTTTCCGGTCGAGGGGCGCCAGCGGCTGCTGGAGCCCTACATGACCACACGCGAAGGTGGCACGGGGCTGGGGCTTGCTATCGTCAGCAAGGTGCTTGAGGAGCACGGCGGCGGGATCGCGTTGAACGACAATCCCGCCGGCCGTGGCGGGCAGGTGCAGATGCGGGTCCCGCGCGAGCACGGGCCCGAGCCGTCCGGCCCCGAGACCAGTTCCACCCCGACAGAGGAGAAGGGCGCCGCACCGACGGCCCCCCGGATCGCGGAGATGCACGCATGAGCGCCGATATCCTGATTGTCGACGACGAGGCCGACATCCGCGACCTCGTGGCGGGCATCCTCGACGACGAGGGCCACCGCTGCCGCACGGCCGGCGGCTCCGACGAGGCGCTCGCCGCCATCGAGGCGCGCCGGCCGCACCTGGTGTTCCTGGACATCTGGCTGCAGGGCTCGCGGCTCGACGGCCTGCAGGTGCTCGACCTGATCAAGGCGGCCAATCCCGACCTGCCGGTGGTGATGATCTCGGGCCACGGCAACATCGAGACCGCGGTCTCGGCCATCAAGGCGGGGGCCTACGACTTCATCGAGAAGCCGTTCAAGGCCGACCGGCTGATCCTGGTGGCCGAGCGGGCGCTGGAAGCCTCCCGGCTCCGGCGCGAGGTCCGCGACCTGACGGCGCGTTCGGGCAACCCGAACCGCATCGTCGGCGGCTCGCTCGCGATCAACCAGCTGCGCCAGACCATCGACCGGGTGGCGCCGACCAACGCCCGGGTGATGATCACCGGGGCGCTGGGCTCCGGCAAGGAACTCGCGGCGCGCAGCCTGCACAAGGCCTCGGCCCGCGCCAACGGCCCGTTCGTGCTGCTCAACGCGGCCAC
This sequence comes from Methylobacterium sp. E-066, assembly GCF_022829635.1. Taxonomy (GTDB): domain Bacteria; phylum Pseudomonadota; class Alphaproteobacteria; order Rhizobiales; family Beijerinckiaceae; genus Methylobacterium. The sequence goes on along the minus strand of NZ_JAKSYO010000015.1, from coordinate 26,794 downwards.
GATCCTGCCCGAGACCATGGAGGCGGAGCTGTTCGGGGTCGAGGGCGAGTCCGGCCGGCGGGTCGGCGCCCTGGAGGAGGCCCATGGCGGCACCCTCTACCTCGACGAGGTCGCCGACATGCCCCGCGAGAGCCAGAACCGGATCCTGCGCGTCCTGGTCGACCAGAATTTTCAGCGGGTCGGCGGCACGACGCGGGTCCATGTGGATGTCCGGATCATCTCCTCGTCCTCCCGGGATCTCCAGGAGGAAATCGCCGCGGGCCGGTTCCGCGAGGACCTGTTCCACCGGCTCTCGGTGGTGCCGGTCCGGGTGCCGGCCCTGTCGGAGCGCCGGGAGGACGTGCCCGAGCTGATCCAGTTCTTCATGGACAACATCTCGTCCCAGACAGGCCTGCCCAAGCGCGTGATCGCCGAGGACGCGATGGCGGTGCTCCAGTCGCACAACTGGCCGGGCAACGTCCGCCAGCTCAAGAACAACGTCGAGCGGCTGATGATCCTGACCCAGGCCGACCCGGACCAGGAGGTCACCTCCGAGATGCTGCCCTCCGAGATCGGCGCCCTGGTGCCGACCACCCCGGGGGGCGCGGGCGGCGAGAAGCTGATGAGCCTGGCTTTGCGCGAGGCGCGCGAGATCTTCGAGCGCGAGTACCTCGTGGCGCAGATCGCGCGGTTCTCGGGCAACATCTCGCGCACGGCCGAGTTCATCGGCATGGAGCGCTCGGCGCTCCACCGCAAGCTGAAGTCCCTCGGCATCGGTCCGTGAAACTGACGCCGATCCGTCACGGATCGGCCGGACCGGGCCTCGCTTGCCCCCGCACATTCACGCGGTCATGCTGTATACGCGATCACGGGCGGGATGATCGGACGACCCCGCACGTGATGGCCCCTCAGGGGCCGTACCCATCCCGGGCCCTTCGCGCCGGGACAACAAGAAGGCAAAGAAGATGGCGGGCGAACGCGCACAGAACCTTCAGGACACGTTCCTCAATCATGTCCGCAAGAACAAGATCCCGCTGACCATCTTCCTCGTCAACGGCGTCAAGCTGCAGGGCGTGGTGACCTGGTTCGACAATTTCTGCGTGCTGCTGCGCCGGGACGGCCACTCGCAGCTCGTCTACAAGCACGCGATCTCGACGATCATGCCGGGCCACCCGGTCCAGCTGTTCGAGCCGGACGAGACCCCCGAGAAGGCGTGATTTCTTTGCGGGGGCGGGCGATCGGTTCGCTCTCTCCGGAGCCGCGATGCCGGCAGCGGGCGGCCTCCCCGCGCGGGCAGCGGCGAATCCCAGGGCGATTCCGCACTCTCCCCTCATCCTGAGGGGCGGCGGAGCCGCTTCGAAGGAGGCCTCCAGGGATCGCGCGGCCGGCTGGAGGGCTCCTTCGAGGCCTCCGCTGCGCTCCGGCGCCTCAGGATGAGGGCGCGGGTGGGATGGGCCGAATCGAACCGGCTGCCGGATTCGGATCTCCCCGATCCCAACCTCCCGAAGCCCGGCATCTTGGCCCGGCCCCGCCGAATCCCCATCTCGAACAATCCGAGTTCTCGAACGAAGCTGCCGGCGCGCGGGCGGCGTTAAAGGTTGCATGAGCGAGACGCTGACGTCCGGCGAGGCCCGGCTCCAGGCACAGGCCGCGCCCGAGGGCGAGATCGCCGCGGCGACCCACACCCTGGTGATCGGGCCCTATCTGGCCCGGGGCGCGCCCGGGCCGGGGGGACCGGGCCACGGGCCGGCCCAGCCGACCCGCTCCGTGGAGGCGCGCCTCGACGAGGCCACCGGGCTCGCCGCCGCGATCGAGCTCGACGTGGTCGAGAGCTTGGCGATCAGCCTGCCGCGCATCCGGCCCTCGACCTACCTCGGCAAGGGCCGGGTCGAGGAGATCGCCGGGCTGATCCGCGCCCGCGAGATCGGCCTCGTGGTGATGGATTGCGCGCTCTCGCCGGTGCAGCAGCGCAACCTCGAGAAGGCCTGGGGCGCCAAGGTCATCGACCGCACCGGCCTGATCCTGGAGATTTTTGGGCGGCGCGCCTCGACCCGGGAGGGCACGCTCCAGGTCGAGCACGCGCATCTGGCCTATCAGAAGTCGCGGCTGGTCCGGTCCTGGACCCACCTGGAGCGCCAGCGCGGCGGCTTCGGCTTCCTGGGCGGCCCCGGCGAGACCCAGATCGAGGCCGACCGGCGCATGATCCAGGAGCGCATGACCCGGATCGAGCGCGACCTCGACGCGGTGGTGCGGACCCGCGGCCTGCACCGGCAGAGCCGCGCCCGGGTGCCGTACCCGATCGTCGCCCTGGTGGGCTACACCAATGCCGGCAAGTCGAGCCTGTTCAACACCCTGACCCGGGCCGAGGTCACCGCCAAGGACATGCTGTTTGCCACCCTCGACCCGACCGCCCGGGCGACCAAGCTGCCGCACGGCGAGAACGTGATCCTGTCGGACACGGTGGGCTTCATCTCCGACCTGCCCACCGCCCTGATCGCCGCCTTCCGGGCGACCCTGGAGGACGCGATCGAGGCCGACGTGCTGCTGCACGTGCGCGACGTCAGCCACGTCGATTCCGAAGCCCAGGCCGAGGATGTCGGCGACGTGCTGCGCGAGCTCGGCATCGAGACCACCGCCGAGCGGATCATCGAGGTCTGGAACAAGTCCGACCTGCTGGACGACGACGAGCGCACCCGGCTGATGAACCTCAGCGGCCAGGCCAAGGCCCGCAACGACCGCGACAGCGACGCGCCGGTGCTGGTCTCGGCGCTGACCGGGGAGGGGCTCGCCGCCCTCACGGCCCGGATCGAGGCGCGGATCGGCCGCCACCGGACGAGCTTCGCGGTGTCGCTGCCCCCCGAGGACGGGGCGGCGCTCAACTGGCTCTACGAGAACGCCGAGATCCTGGACCGGCGCGCGGAGGCCGACGGCACCCTGCACCTGGCGATCCGGATCGCCCCCGAGAAGGAGCCGCGCTTCCTCAACCGCTTCAGCGCGGCCCGGCGCCTCGACCGGGGCGCGTGATGGCCTCGGGCGGCGCCCGGACACCGCCGCTCCCCGCCTCCCGGACCACCGGGGACCGCGCCGCGCGCAAGGCGGAGGCGGCCCAGGACGACGCCGCGGTCCTGCGCGCCATGCAGGCGGGCGGCGGGCTGCGGCTGCTCGGGCTGCGGATCGTGATCGTGCTGGTGCTGCTGATGGCGGCCCAGGCCTATGACGGCTCGCTGCACGCCCTCAGCCACTGGTTCATCCTCGGCCTCTACGGCGTCGGCACGGTCTGGTTCGGCCTGGGGGAGCGGGGTGGCGGCCCGGCGGCGGCGGTCTATGGCTGGGCCGGGACCCTGCTCAATGCCGGGCTCGCCGTCTACGTGATCATCGAGCACATGCTGGCCGGCGGCGAGGCGGGCCTCGGCGCCGACGCGGTCAGCCGCCTGCCGGCCTTCCTGCTTCTGCTCCAGACCGGCCTGAGCATGCGGGTCGCCCACACCCTGCTGTTCTGCGGGGTGGTGACAGCCTGCTGGACCGCGGCGTTCCTGGTCGGGCTGGCCTGGCCGGAGCTGTTCCCGGGGCCGGATTCCTTCCCGACCGCGCAGATCACCGGGCTCGCGACCTTCGTGGCGGCCGGCCTCCTGGTGATCGACGGCATGACCCGCCTGCGGGAGGCGGTGACCCGGGCGCTGCGCATGGAGCACGAGCGCGCCCAGCTCGCCCGGTTCGTGCCCGACACGGTCGCCCTCGACCTCGCCGCCGAGGATGCGGACGCCACGATGGGCATCCACCGGCGCCATGCCTGCCTGATGGTGCTCGACATCCGCGGCTTCTCGCGGCTGAGCCGGGAGCACCCGCCCGAGGTGATGGTGACGGCCCTGCTCGCCGTCCGGGCCGCCGCCCAGGCCGCGGTGGCCGAGCAGGGCGGCTTGGTGGACAAGTATGTCGGCGACGCCGTGCTGGTGCAGTTCGTGGTCGGCCGCCCCCGCGCCCAGGCCCGGGCGGCGCTGGCCTGTGCCCTGTCGATTAACGACCGGATCGCCGCCCTCAACGCAGCCCGGGCCGGGGAGGGGCTGTTCACCCTGCGGGTGGTGGTCGCCTTGCATGCCGGCGACCTCCTGGTCGGGGTGTTCGACGACGGGGTGCGGGCCGAGTACACGGTGCTGGGCCCGGCCATGAACGCCCTGTCGCGCCTGGAGGCCCGGGCCAAGGCGGCCGAGATTGAGATCGGCGCCTCGGGGGACTTTTTGGATTTGCTCGGGGGGCCGCTGCCGCCCCGCATCCGGGTTGTCCCTGTGCCCGACGCGCGCGACGCGCAGCCTGCCCTGTTCGCCATCGTCGAGACGCCGGCGGCCTGATCGTCTGGAACCTGCGCATCGTTGATCCGTTCGGTCGGCGCGGCGCAGGGTCGCGAAGGGACGAAAACCCCATGACCAAGATCCTCCTCGGCGCGACGCTCGCCCTCGGCCTCGTCCTCGGCGCCGCCAGCCCCAGCCTCGCCGCCCCGGGCGACGGCCTCGACCGGAACGCCGCCGCCACCGGCAACAGCAATTTCGGCGGCATGCATCGCGGCGCCCGGATGTCCTCCCGGGGCGTGATGACGAGCCGCCATCACATGATGCGCCGGCACCATCGCCACCCCATGATGCGCCGCCATTACCGCTGAGTTTTTGGGGATCCCGTGCCTGCGCGACCCGCGTGCAGGCACGGGACCGGACGACTAGGCCCCAGGAGTACCGGGCGCGGCGGCGTCTGCCGAGCATCATCCCGAAAGGTGGGGTCCGGTGCTCGGCAAAAGAGGATGCGAAGCCAGAGACCAGCGCATCGCCCCGGTTCCAGTATTCAGGACGATGCGCTAGGGAGAATCCAGATTCGGCGTGCCCAATTCAGGCGCGATGGGGTGGAGGATCCATGCTGGGACTGGGACGGGTCGGGCGGTTCGCCCTGGGATGTCTTGCGCTCGCGCTCGGCACGGCCGCGCAGGCCCAGGAGAAGCCGGTCCCGCCCCTGGTCTTCACCGGCATCCCCGACCAGGACGAGAGCCGCCTCGTCGAGCGCTTCGGCAAGGTCGCGACCTACCTCGAGGCCAAGCTCGGCGTGCCGGTGCGCTACATCCCGGTCAAGAGCTACCCGGCGGCGGTGACCGCCTTCACCAACGGACAGGTGCAGCTCGCCTGGTTCGGCGGCTTCACCGGGGTCCAGGCGCGCCGGGCGGTGCCGGGCTCCCAGGCGATCGCCCAGGGCGCCGAGGATGCGGCGTTCAAGACCTACCTGATCGCCCATGCCGGGGCCGGGCTGGAGCCGACCAGGGATTTTCCGAAGGCCATCGCCGACAAAACCTTCACGTTCGGCGCCCGGGCCTCGACCTCGGGACGGCTGATGCCGGAATACTTCATCCGCCAGGCCTTCCCGGGCAAGAACCCGGAGCAGGTGTTCGCCCGGGTCGGGTTCTCCGGTGACCACAGCCGCACGATCCAGCTGGTGCAGTCCGGCGCCTTCGCGGTCGGCGCCGTCGACTACTCGGTCTGGGACCTCGACACCAAGGCCGGCAAGGTCGACCCGAAGGCGGTCTCGGTGATCTGGGAGAGCCCGACCTTCCCGGACTACCAATGGACCGTGCGCGGCGACGTCGACCGGACCTACGGGGCCGGCTTCACCGAGAGGCTCAAGGGCGCGCTCGTCGGCGTCACCGACCCGGCGATTTTGGAGCCGTTCGGGCGCTCGAAGTTCATCCCGGTCACCAACGCCGCCTACGAGCCCCTGGTCGAGGTCGGCCGCTCCACCGGCCTGCTGGACTGAGGTGGTGCCGGACGGATCCCGGGCGGAGATCGTCCTGGAGAACGCCGCGGCCTCCTATGGCGGCCACCCGGTCCTGTTGGGCCTCGACCTGACCGTCCGGGCCGGCGAGCGCGTCGCCCTGATGGGCCGCTCGGGCGCCGGCAAGTCGACCCTGATCGGGCTGATCCAGGCCCAGGCGCCCGACCGTGTCGCGCTGGTGCCGCAGGCGGCCGCCCTGGTGCGGACCCTGTCGGTGTTCCACAACGTCTATATGGGCCGGCTCGACCGGCGCTCGACCCTGCACAACCTCCGGACCCTGGTCCGCCCGGCCCAGGCCGACATCGACGTCGTGCAAAAGATCCTCGACCGGGTCGGCCTGGCGGAGAAACTCTGGGCGAAGGCCGGCGCACTGTCGGGCGGCCAGCAGCAGCGCGTCTCGGTGGCCCGCGCCCTCTATAACGGCCGGCCGATCCTGGTGGGCGACGAGCCGGTCTCGGCCCTGGACCGCCAGCAGGGCGCGCGGATCCTGGCCGAGATGGCGGGCAGCCACCAGACCCTGATCCTGGCGCTCCACGACGTGACCCTGGCGCTCGCCCATACCGACCGGATCGTGGTGCTGGAGGCCGGCCGGATCGTCCTCGACGCGCCGGCCCAAAGCCTCGATCCGGCTCGGCTGCGCCCCTATTACGAGGCCGCCTGATGCAGCTCGCCCTCCCGCGGCCCGGCTACGCGGCGGTGAGCCGCTGGTTCCTGGCGGCCGCGCTCGCCGGCCTGCTGGTGGCGGACCTGCACGTCACCACCCTGCACCCGTGGGCCGATCTCGCGCGCCTGCTCGACGGCCTGGTCCGGCCGGATTTCCTGTCGGTTGAGGGCTGGAGCGTCGTCTACACGGTCGCCTTCGCGGTGTTGGGGGTCGGGCTCGGGGCCGGGACCGGCCTGCTGCTGGCGATCCCGTTCGCGCGCTCGCGGACCGTGCGGCTCGCCTGTGCAGGCTTTCGCGCCGTGCACGAGCTGTTCTGGGCGCTGCTGCTGATGCAGGTGTTCGGGCTCTCGGCCGCCACCGGCGTGCTCGCCATCGCGCTGCCCTACGCGGGCATCTGCGCCAAGGTCTATGCCGAGATCCTCGAGGAGGCCGATCTCGCCGCGCTCCGGGTGCTGCCCGTGGGCACCGGCGCGGTCTCGGCCTTCCTGTACGCGCGCCTGCCCGAAGTCGCCGGGCGGATGCGCGACTACACCCTCTACCGCCTCGAATGCGGCCTGCGCTCCAGCCTGGTGCTCGGCTTCATCGGCCTGCCGACCATGGGGTTTTACCTCGAATCCGCCTTCCGCCAGGGCCGCTACGCCGAGGCCGGGGCGCTGCTCCTGGTGTTCTACGGGCTGATCGGCACCCGCCGGCTCTGGATCCGCGGCTGGACCGTGCCGCTCCTGCTCATCGCCGCGCCGCTGGCCCTGCCCCCGGCGATCGGCAACGCCGCGGTGGGGCCGAGCCTCGCGCGCTTCCTCGGCCACGACATCGTGCCGGCGCCCTTGCGCGGCGCGGCGCTCGCCGATCCCGAGACCTGGGCGCGGCTCTGGGCGTGGCTGCGCCCGATCCTCACGGACCAGATCCTGCCGGGCACGATCCAGACCCTGATCCTGGCGCAGATCGCCCTGGCGGCGACCGCGCTGGGGGGGCTGGTGCTGTTCCCGCTCACCGCCCGGCGCTTCACCGGCCCCCTCGGACGGCCGCTCGGCCGCGTGCTCCTCGTGGTGGTGCGCTCGACGCCGGAATACATGCTGGCCTATTGCGGCCTGCAGCTGCTCGGCCCCTCGATGCTGCCGGCGATCCTCGCGCTGGCGCTGCACAATGCCGGGATCGTCGCCTACCTGATGGGCCGGCACGCCGACGCGCTGCCCTACCGGGCCGACGCGCCCCGGGGCCTGAACCTCTACGCCTACGAGACGGTGCCGCGCCTCTACGGCCAGTTCCTGGCCTATCTGCTCTACCGCTGGGAGCTGATCCTGCGCGAGAGCGCGATCTTCGGCATCCTGGGGGTGACGACGCTGGGCTTCTACGTCGACGCCGCGATCTCGGAGCTGCGCCTCGACGTGGCATTGGTGCTGATCGCCGCCACCGCCCTGGTGACGGTGGCGGTGGATGCCCTCTCCCGGGGCCTGCGCCGATCCTTACGCATCGACACACTGCCGACCCGCCTCTCCGGGCCGGCGCCCGTGGCGGGGTGACGGGATCCGGGTTTCAGGGCGCTGGCGGCAGCAGGCAGCGGAGCGTCCTGCTGGCCCGACGACACGGGGTCTTCGCACGGGCCGTCCTGCTGCACCCCCGTCATCCCGGGGCGCCGCAGGCGAGCCCGGGATCCATAGCCGCCGACGGTGCAAGGCTTTGTGCAGACGGTGTTTCTGGATCCCGGGCTCCGCTGCGCGGCCCCGGGATGACGGGGTGGATGCGGAAGCGTCCATGGAGATCGCGGCCCCGTAAAGGGAGCATCCCGCTCCGCGATCCCTGGCCCATTTCCGGACTGTCGTCTCGGCTGTATCCAAACGCCTGGAAGGACTAGAATCAAAATCCTTCAGAGTCAGAGACTTACAACGCGACGTTCGCGTGCCGCCTCAGGATCGCCGAGGCGGCTGCCTCACCACTTGTAGCTCAGGCTCGCGGTGACCCGCCGCGCCTCGCCGTAGAAGCAGGCGTTGATCGACGTGCAGGACGAGACGAAGCGCTTGTCGAAGATGTTGGCGGCGTTGATGGCGAAGCGCCAGTTGCCGCTGGTGTAGTGCACCAGCGTGTCGAACAGCACGCGCTCGGGCACCTTCAGCGTGTTGTCGGTCGTCGCGAAGGAGGACCCGACGTAGCGCACACCGCCGCCGACGCCGAAGCCCGCGAACTCGCCCGTGGGGATCGTGTAGTCGCCGAACACCGACGCGAAGGTCTGCGGCACGCCCGCCGGCGTCCGGCCGACATTGTCGCCCTGCTCGATCTTCAGGTCGTAGGTCGTCACCGAGGCGACCACGTTGAGCTCGGGCGTGATGCTGGCCGTGAGCGAGCCCTCGAAGCCCCGCGAGCGCGTCAGCCCGAGCTGGAGCGAGTTGTTGACGTTGCTCGGGTCGGTGGTGAGCGAATTGTTGAGCGCGAGGTCGAAGAACGCGGCCGTGACGAAGATATCCGTGCCCGGCGGCTGGTACTTCACGCCGGCTTCGTACTGCTCGCCCGTGGTCGGCTTGAACGGTTGGCTGAAGGCGTTGGTGCCCACCTGCGGGTTGAACGAGGTCGCGTACGAGACGTAGGGCGCGAGGCCGAAGTCGAAGTTGTAGATCAGCGCGAAGCGCTCGGTCGCCGCGTTGGCGTTCTGGGTCGTGCGCGAGACCGGGCTGGCGAGCTTGTTGTTGACCTCGTTGGTGGTGAAATCGCCGCGGCCGGAGGCGATCAGGGTCAGCTCGGGCGTGAGCTTGATCTGATCCTGCACGTAGATGCCGGTCTGCTGGAACTGGTCGAAATTGACCAGGTAGGGCGTGACCGGACCGGCCGGGCTGACGAAGTTCGGCGCGGCCAGGTTGAACGGATCGACGCCGAAAAACGTGCCCTGGTTGTCGTTCAGGGTGAAGTACTTGTAGTCGACGCCCATCAGGAACGTGTGGCCGAACAGGCCGTCGCTGAACCGCGCGACCGCCTGCGTGTCGACGTTGAGCTGGCGCGCCGTCGAGGCCGCCTGGAAGCGATAGCGGCTGAGCTGCGTCTGCGTGGTCGGATCCAGGTAGCCGATGCCGCCGCTGAGCGAGTTGTCGTAGGATTGCGAGATCGCGTAGCGCGCGTTCTGGCGCACCGTCCAGACGTCGTCGAACACGTGTTCGAACTCGTAGCCGATGAAGGCCTGCGTGCGCCGGTACCGGTTCTGGATGTTGTCCTGGGTGTTGTACGAGCGCGGAATGCGCAGGCCCTCGGCCTGCGGGCGCACCGTGCCGTAATAGGGCAGGAACGCGTTGATGCGGCCGGTCTCGTCGTGCTGGAAGCTCGACAGGATCGTGAAGGTCGTGGCCCCGTCCGGCTTGTAGGTGAAGGACGGCGCGATGTAGCCGCGATTGTCCTCGACCCCGTCGACCTGGGTGCCGCCGTTCCGCCCGATGGCGGTCAGCCGGTAGAACCAGTGCCCCTCCGCGTCGGCCGGGCCGCCGAGATCGAAGGCGAAGTACTTCTGGCCGAAGGAGCCGCCGCCGGCCTCGATGTAGCGGAGCGGGTCGAGGGGCGGGCGCTTGCTCACGAGGTTGACGACGCCGCCCGGATTGCCGGCGCCGAACAGGACGGCGGAGGGCCCGCGCAGCACCTCGATGCGATCCAGGCCGAACGTCTCCAGCTGGAAGCCGCCGAAGCCGAAGTTCAGAAGCTGCAGGCCGTCCTTGTACAGGCCGGTGTCGTTGGTGGTGAAGCCGCGGATCAGGAAGAAGTCCTGGCGCGTGTCCGGGCCGAAGGGACTGCCGAACACGCCGGGCGCGTACTGGATCGCCTCCGAGACCGATTGGGGCTTCTGCGCGTCGAGCTGCTGGCGCCCGATCACGGTGATCGATTGCGGCGTCTCGATCAGCGGCGTGTCGGTCTTGGTGGCGGTGAGCGAGCGCTTGGCGACGAAGCCGGTGATCGGGCCGCGCGGATCCTCGCGCACCGGGCCGGTCCGGTTCGCGCCGCCCTCTCCGGTGACGCTCAGCTCCTCGAGCTGCACGCTCGACTGCGCGGTCTGGCTGCCGAGGTTGTTGGCGCGCGGACGCGGCGGCGTCGCATCCTGGGCCAAAGCCGGCACGGCCTGCGCCAGCACCGCGAGGGAGGCACCGGCGACGAGGGCGCGCAGGGCGCCGGAACGGGGATGGACGGCTCTCATCTGACTGGACCCTGTGCGACCCCGCGGACAGCCGACCGCATTCGCCGGGGGCGGTCCCGGCGGGGCTGTCCCGCTCTTTAGAACTGTGATAAACTGCTGTTATTATTCAGCTTTCTGCTACACGCAGTACGTGCAGCCAGGCTTGGCCGCAAGCGGGCCGCACGCGGAAGGCGAAGGCTGTTGCGGTTACGACACGCAGCGTTAGAGGCGCCCCTAGGGCGGCACGGGAGCGGGCAGGGCGCTGCTTGCGAAGGGGCGGCGGAGATGCCTGTGGACGCCGCCGAACGGGCCGCGGCGTCCGGTCCCAGAACACTACCTCACGCGGGTCCCGAGCCAGCTGGCCACGGCGTCCGCCACGGCGTCGCTGTTGGTCTCCAGCATCACCATGTGGCCGTTGCCGTGCAGGCCCTGGTCGGCCAGCCGGATCGTGTCGGGCCTGGCGCCGGCCTGGGTCAGGAAGGCGGCCGTGCAGGCATCGTAGGTGGCGTGGAACGAGGCCTCGGCGGTCACCAATGCGGTCGGCACCTTGGCGAGGTTCGGCAGGGTCCGGGCGGGCTCGGCCTGCAGCCAGCAGCGGATCTGGCCGTCCGCCGGCTTGGCGTCAGAAGCCCTGGGGTCAGACGCCTTGGCGTCGGAAGCCTTGGGGTCTAGCACCTTGGCCTGCTGCGCCACGACCAGATCCTCCGGCGCCCTGACCGGCGGATCGAAGGTCAGCGGCATCCGGGTCAGCCCGTAGGCGCGGGCGCGGCCGTCGCCGGACTTCTCCCAGAACTCCTTGCCGCCGCGGAACTGCACGTCGAAGAAGGGCGGCCCGTTCGGCTCCACGGTGACATGGGCCTTCACCAGGTCGGGCCTCGCATCCGAGGCCGCCCAGCCGAACAGCGCCCCCTGGCCGTGGGTGAGCAGGATCGCCGGCCCGACCTTCTCCAGGAGCGCCACCAGGGCCGGGTCGACGAGCTCTTCCGTCTGCTGGCTGTTGGCCAGGAACGGGACCTGGCTGGCGAAGAACTGGTCGAAGCCGGCATTGCCCTGCACGCCGGTGCCGCCCGGCCATTGCGTGTGGAGCTTGGCCTGCGGGAACAGGTCGTAGACCTCCGGGGCCGTGTAGGTCTTCTCGAGGCTGCGGGTGCCGAGCCGGTCGTAGGGGCCGTAGACCTCCGGGTTGGTGCCCGAGCGCCCGCGCCCGACCTGATCGACCACGTAGACCTGATAGCCCTTCTCAACGAAGCGCTGCACCCAGCCCGGACGGCCATCGGCGGTGGCGAGGTAGTTCACCCCGGTCTGGGCCAGGCCGTGCACCATCACCACTGGGTAGGGCTGGGTGATCCGGGCGGGCGTGCGCGACTGCACGAACATCTGGCCGACCATCACGGTCTTGTCGCCGAGCTTTTGATACCGCCCGCCGATGTAGAAATAGCCGGCCCGGGTGACCGGCTCCTGGGTAGGTTCCTGAGCCTGGACCGGCCCCGCCGCCAGGATCGCGGCCTGAACGGCGAGCGCGCCTCCCAGAACGCAGCCGGCGATGCCCCCCGAGATCCCCTTGCCGGCCATACGTCTCTCCCCCGGATGCGATCCCCGCATCGGGCGGGCTTATTGCGGGAAACGAGGCGTTCGGCCAGCACCTCCGGTTGACGCAGGAGCCGGTTCCGACACCGAGAGCCCGAACCCAGACGCATGCCAGGTCCATCACGGCGACGCTGGTGAAACCGCGGCCGCACGCCCACTTCCGGTTATCGCAGGCGCCGTGATCGGCGCCCCTCGCCCGGAGCGCCCGCGGCGAGACCCAATCAAGGACGTCACGCCGTGGACCCCGCTACCGCCAAGATCCTGGTTTCGGCCGCCCTGGTCGCCTCGATCAGCCTGTTCAGCCTCGTGTCGATTCAGGCCTTCATCGCCCAGATCGCGGCCGATCTGCGCGCGGCCAAGTCCGTGGCCAAGACCGTGCGCGTGCCGGCCCACGCCGAGCGTCGGCAGCCCCCGCAGGCCTGACCGGTCCCGCCTCAGGTCCCGTCCTGGCGGGCCCGCTCGCGCAGGATGAATTTCTGGACCTTGCCGGTGGAGGTCTTCGGCAGCTCGCCGAAGATCACGTGGCGGGGCAGCTTGTAGGCGGCCAGCCGCCCTCGGCACCATTGGATCAGCTCGTCGGCGCTCGGCGTCGCCCCCGGCTTCAGTTCGACGAAGGCGCAGGGCGTCTCGCCCCATTTCGCGTCCGGCTTGGCGACCACTGCGGCGGCCGACACCGCCGGGTGCTTGAACAGAGCGTCCTCGACCTCGATCGACGAGATGTTCTCGCCCCCCGAGATGATGATGTCCTTCGACCGGTCCTTGAGCTGGACGTAGCCGTCCGGGTGCTTCACCCCGAGATCGCCGGTGCGGAACCAGCCACCCTTGAACGCGGCCTGCGTGGCCGCCGGGTTCTTGAGGTAGCCACGCATCACCACGTTGCCGCGCATCATCACCTCGCCGATCGTCGTGCCGTCGGCGGGCACCGGCGCGAGGGTCTCCGGGTCGCGCACGTCGAGGGCCTCCAGCACCGGGTAGCGCACCCCCTGGCGGGCTTTCTTGGCCGCCCGCTGGTCGGCCGCGAGGGCGTCCCAATCCGCGTGCCAGGCATTGACCACCGCCGGGCCGTAGCTCTCGGTCAGCCCGTACAGGTGGGTTACGTCGAACCCGGCCTCGGACATCCCGGCCAGCACCGCCTCGGGCGGGGGCGCCGCCGCGGTGAAGAATGCCACCCGCCGGGGCAGGTCCCGGCGCTCGGCATCGGGGGCGTTGATCAGCATCTGCATCACGATCGGCGCGCCGCAAAGATGCGTGACCTCGTGCTCGGCCATCAGCCGGTAGAGCGCCTCCGCCCGGACCTGGCGCAGGCAGACATGGGTGCCGGCCACGATCGACAGGGTCCAGGGGAAGCACCAGCCGTTGCAGTGGAACATCGGCAGCGTCCAGAGATAGACCGGGTGCTGCCCGAGCCCGCCGGTGATGACGTTGCCGAGCGCCAGCAGCGCCGCCCCCCGGTGATGGTAGACCACGCCCTTCGGGTCGCCGGTGGTGCCCGAGGTGTAGTTCAGCGCGATCGCGTCCCACTCGTCGCCGGGCAGCTGCCAATCGTGCTCTGGGTCGCCCCCCGCCAGGAAGGTTTCGTAATCCGTCTCCCCGAGCCGCGCGCCCGGCCCGTCATACTCCGGATCGTCGACATCGATGACGAAGGGTTTTGGCTCCAGGCCGTCGAGCGCCGCCGCGGCGGTCTTCGAAAACTCGCGGTCGGTGATCAGCACCTTGGCCTCGCCGTGCTCCAGGCAGAACCGGATCGCGGCGGCGTCGAGGCGGGTGTTGAGGGTGTTGAGCACCGCCCCGGTCATCGGCACGCCGTAGTGGCACTCGACCATCTCGGGGGTGTTGGCGAGGAAGGCCGCCACGGTGTCGCCGCGGCCGAGCCCGCGCTGCGCCAGCGCCGAGGCCAGGCGGCGGGCGCGGGCGTAGAGGTCCCGGTAGGAGCGCCGCAGGGGGCCGTGGATCACGGCGACCTGCTCAGGGAACACCCGCGCCGCCCGGTCGAGATAGAGCAGGGGGGTCAACGGCTGGTGGTTGGCCGGCACGCGGTCGAGATCGCGGTCGTAGATCGTGTCGCGGGCCATCGGCGTCCTCCCGGCAATGTGTTGCCGGGACAGTAGCTTGTGGGCGCGGGCGCGATCAATCGCGCTTCCGGGGAGACGCGCTCAGTGGCGCGGCTCGTCCTCCGGCTCGGGCAGGAAGCTGGCGAGCTCGAAACCGATCGCGATCATCAGGCGCTCGATCTGCTCGACCAGCACCGGCCGCTGCAGGGCCTGGGCGAGGTCGCGCAGGGCGATGACGTGCTCGGCCATCCGGTTCACGACCCGCTCGCTCTGCACGAGGTTGGCCGACTGCACCTCGGTCCGGTCGATGGCGATGCCCTGGCCCTGCAGGGTGCGGCCCGTGGGATCGCGGTCGATCCGGCCGCGCATCAGCAGGGTGCGGATGCCGCTGCGGGTGTCGCGGGTGCGGAACTCCGCCTCCAGGGTGCCGCCGGTCTCGGACACGGCGTGCAGGTAGCTCTCGATCCGGATGCGATCCTCCGGATGGGTGCGGTCCAGGAACACCGCCAGGGACACGCCGGTGGCCGCCGCCACCGGGTCGAGGCCGAGCAGCCCCGCCAGGGAGGCCGAGAGCGCCAGCCGGTCGGCCCAATGATCGTGGACCCACGTACCGACCACGCCGGAAGCATCGAGGACGGATTGCGGGATCGGGGCTTCGGCCATGCCATTCCTTGCCGGGCTGTCGAACGCCGCCAAACCTGAGGTTATCAAATCCATCGCGGTCCCGGCGCCGGCGATCCTAACGCTACGGTATCCTATAGCGGCTGAAAAGGCCGTTCAGGAATTAGACACCACAAATGTTAACCTGAAGTTTAGAATGCCTGTCATGTCCGCGAATCCTGGCTCGGTTCGGCCACCCGGGAGAGTAGGACCTGCTTTAACGAGTCGTTAACCATGACGCCCCCAACCTGCCGCACGACATCCTTGGGTCACAGGATCGCGGCAGCCCGTGATCATGTACCTGAGGTTGCCCGGCGCGGGTGCGGCAATTCGGATTGCCCGCGCCCCGGCGGATGCGCGGGGCCTTCTGGAGGACGCCCAGGATGAAAGCGATCACCTTCGTCACGCAGAAGGGCGGCAGCGGCAAGAGCACGCTGTGCATCTCCCTGGCGGTGGCCGCCCGGGAGGCGGGCCACACGGTCTGCATCCTGGAGATGGACCGCCAGGCCACGATCTCGGACTGGCTCGACCACCGCACCGCCGACGGTCCCGAGGTCGCCCAGATCGACGCGACGCAGATCGACGCCGTGATGGAGCGTCTGCGCGAATCCGCCTACGATTTCGTGTTCATCGACACGCCGGGGGTCGATTCCACCGGCACGCTCTCGGCGATTCGCGCGGCGGATCTCTGCATCATCCCGTGCCGGCCGACGCCGGCCGACCTGCGGGCGTTCAAGCCGACGCTCGCGGCGGTCTACCGGCTGGAGAAGAAATTCGCCTTCGTGCTGAACCAGACCCCGCCCCGCTCCTACCGGGTCCGGGACGCGGCCGACGGGCTCGCCGTGCTCGGCATCCTGCCCGACGTGAACATCGTCGCCCGCACCGACCATCAGGACGCGATCGGCCTCGGCCAGGGCGTCACCGAGTTCAACCCCAAGGGCCAGGCCGCCGGGGAGGTTCGCCGCCTCTGGTCCTGGATCGAGCGCCGCACGCAGTCGCTGAGGACGGGCCAGCATGTCCAAGCCGCCTAAGCTCAGCCTCGCGGCGATCGTCGCCTCGGCGAACCCGCCGGACCGGCACGCGGCCCGGCCGCAGGGCGCCGAGATCGTGACGCTGACGCTCGCGCCCCCGGCGGCGAAGCCGGCCGCCACGCTGAAGCAGCGCGCCCGGCAGATGTCGGTCTACCTGGAGCCGCCGGTCTACGACCAGCTCCGGGACCTGGCCTATGCAGAGCGGACCAAGATGCATGCCCTGATGCTGGAAGGCCTCGACCTGCTGTTCAAGCAGCGCGGCGCCCGCTCCATCGCGCAGCTGACCGACACCCAGTCCCGCTGAACCGGGTTTCCGAAGGGACGTGCCCTTTGGTGGGGTTCGGGGCAAGACCTCCAGGATTTGGCCCCCGAGAGACCAGGGCTCTGCCCTGGACCCGAAAAAGGTCTGTGACCCAGCGCTTTCAAGGTGTCTGGCCCCGTGCGCGTCGTGGGATCAGCGCTCCCGAGTAGATCACGCGCGCCCCTTTCCCGGACAGGTGAAGCGAAGCGGAACCTGATCCGGGACCCAGCACACGAAGCGCCGCGCCAGCGGCACAGGTCGATCGGACGGACGCTTCGCGCCGTCGTGTGCTGGGTCCCGGGTCGCATTCCGCTGGCGCTGCATGCGCCCGGGAAAACGGCCGTGCAGACCGGCTCGACGCCCTGTCCTGGCTCTCAGCCCAACATCTTGAAAGGGCTGGGTCCGGGACCTTCTGAATCCAGGATTTTTGACTTTTGACAATGATTTAATCGAAACTCTTAGCGCTTTGAGCGAGGAAATCGCCCGACGAACGGGCAGGGTTATGAGCGACGAAGCCGGGATCGTTCAGGCTTCGTTTACGCGATCCCTACAATTCTGGGTGGACCGGCTGAGCCCAGGGGCGCGGCCGGTGCCGGTTCGTTTCCCGGCCATAGTTCCGCGTCGCGTTTGGTGATCCCCGATATGGTGCGCACGACCCTTCCCCGGCCTGCGCGCCTCGCCCTGCGGCTGCTGGCCGTCTCGGGCGTGGCCCTGGCCACGGCCAACTGCGCCACCACCCCCCAACAGCAGAAGCTCGCTTCCGGCAACGGCATCGACCCGAAATACGGGGTCAAGGCGAGCCCGCGCCTCTACAACGAGGGCGACGTGATCCCGAAGGGCGGCGGACGCCGCTACACCGGCAAGCCCTACGTGGTGGCGGGCCAGACCTACGTGCCCAAGGAGGATCCGCGCGGCTACGTGCGGGAGGGCCTGGCCTCCTGGTACGGCTCGGCCTTCCACGGGCGCATGACCGCCAACGGCGAGGTGTTCGACCGCCACTCGATCGCCGCCGCCCACCCGACCCTGCCGCTGCCGAGCTACGCACGGGTGACCAACCTCGACAACGGCTCCTCGATGATCGTGCGGGTCAACGACCGCGGCCCCTACCATGCCGGCCGCGTCATGGATGTCTCCGAGGAGGCGGCCGAGGCCCTGGGCTTCCACCGCCGCGGCACCGCGCGGGTGCGCGTCGAGTATGCCGGCCGGGCCTCGGTCGCCGGCAGCGACGACCGCAAGCTGCTCGCCAGCCTGCGCACCGACGGGCAGCCGGCCGGCCGCTCGACCGTGATGATGGCCGATCTCGGACCCGCATCCACCCCCTCGGAGGAGCCGGAGCGCTACGCCCGCTCGGCCCCCGAGCCCCTGGCCTTCAAGCCGGCCCCCGAGCGCGCGCAACCCGACGAGGCCCCGGCGCCGCGGCCCGAGCGAGCCGCCCCGGTGCGCGCGCCGATCATGATGGCCTCGGCTGCCATGCGGGTGCCGGCCGCCGTCCAGCCGACCGCCCCCAAGGTGCGGGATTTCCGGCCGGCGCCGCTCCAGGTCGCCGAACAGAAGGGCGCAGGATCCAAATTCGCCGACGCCAAGGGCGCGGGCGTGAAGGTTGCGGGCCTCAATCCGGCCTCGGGCCACGGTGCGCCGCAGGCGGCCGGGCACGGGGCCACGAAGCCCGCCGGTCGTCCGACCTTCGCGGAAGCCGCCAGGCCGCCGGTTCGGGCCGGCGGTGCCGCCCCGACGAAGGTCGCCGCGGCCGCGCCCGCGGCGCTGCCGCCCGCGTCCAAGTCCGCCCTGGCGCATCTCGCCTCCGCGGCGGCGCCGGCCAAGGTTTTGGCCAGCGGCACCGCCAAGGCTGCGATGACGACGAAGGTCGCCTCCGCCGCGAAGGCGCCGGTTCCCGGGAAGCCTGAGGCGCCGACCAAGACGGCCGCGCCCGCCAACGCCAAGCATCCGCGCCTGGCCGGGATCTACTGACGCGGACCGGCGCGCCGCGAAGGGCCGCCGGTCCCGCAATGCGGCATTTCGCGTTCGATCCCACGTCGAAACCGTAATATGGTCACGCTTGTTATCCGGATACGGTTGGCGGTCTTCCAACCGGGCGGCAGGCGTGGGACGGAACGGTGATGCGCAGGACCCTTCTCACCCTTCTCGCGGCGGCCTGCGCGCTGGGGGCGGGCCTCGCCGGCGCGGCCGCCCAGAGCTTCCAGACGGCGGCCCCGCACGCGATCCTGATCGACGCCGATTCCGGCTCGGTGCTGTTCGAGAAGGCCGCCGACGAGCGGTTCTCCCCGGCCAGCATGGCCAAGCTGATGACCACCGACATCGTGTTCGAGGCGCTGAAATCCGGCCGCCTGTCGATGGACACCGAGTTCACCGTCACCGAGGACGCCTGGAAGCGCGGCGGGGCCGGGGGCGGCGGCTCGTCGATGTTCGCGCAGGTCAACAGCCGCATCAAGATGTCGGACCTGCTGCGCGGGCTGATCGTCCAGTCGGGCAACGACGCCGCGATCACCATCGCGGAGAACATGGCCGGGACCGAGGAGGCGTTCGCCGGGCTGATGAACCAGCGCGCCAAGGAGATCGGGCTGACGAACTCGACCTTCCGCAACGCCACCGGCTACGCGGCGCCCGACCAGAAGGTCACGGCCCGGGACATGGCCAAGCTCGCCATCCACATCATCGACACCTACCCGGATCTGTACAAGATCTTCGCCGAGAAGGAGTTCACCTGGAACAAGATCCGCCAGCAGAACCGCAACCCGCTGCTGACCCTCGATATCGGCGCCGACGGGCTCAAGACCGGCTACCTGGAGGAATCCGGCTACGCCCTGACCGGCTCGGCGGTGCAGAATGGCCAGCGCCTGGTGCTGGTGGTCTCCGGCCTCAAGACCGCCCGGGACCGGGCCGCCGAATCGCGCAAGCTGATGGAATGGGGATTCCGCGCCTTCGAGCCCCGGCAGATCTTCGCGACGGGCGAGACCGTGGCCGAGGCCTCGGTGTTCGGCGGCCAAGCCGGTTCCGTGCCCCTGGTCTCGAAGAAGCCGGTGCGGGTGCTGCTGCCCCGCGGCTCCAACGACCGGGTCAGCGCCAAGGTGGTCTATACCGGGCCCCTCGTCGCCCCCGTGGAGGAGGGCCGGCAGGTCGGCACCCTGCGCATCCAGCGCGGCGACACCGTCGCCCTCGACCAGCCGCTCTTCGCCGGCGCCACGGTCGAGTCCGGCACCCTGTCGCAGCGGGCTATGGATGCGGCTCTGGAATTCGGCACCGGCCTCGTGCGCAAAGCCTTCGACCGGGTCGGCAAGAAGGACGCGAAATCCGGCGACCGGACGGCCGATCCGACGTGATGTTGCACCCGTGATCGTGCCACGCGTCGAAGAGCCCGCGCCGGGAGCCTTCATCACCTTCGAGGGCGGCGAGGGCGCCGGCAAGTCGACCCAGATCGCCCGCTTGGCCGCGACCCTGCGGGCGCGCTCGGGGCGGACGGTGTGCGTGACCCGCGAGCCCGGCGGCTCGCCCCGGGCGGAAGAAATCCGCGCGGCCCTGCTCGGCGGCGTCGCCAAGCCCTACGGCCCGTTCGCGGAGGCGCTGCTGTTCAGCGCCGCCCGGATCGACCATCTCGACCGGCTGATCCGCCCGGCCCTGCGCCGGGGCGAGATCGTGCTGTGCGATCGCTTCATCGACTCGACCCGGGCCTACCAGGGCGCCGCCGGCGGCCTCGACCCGGCCGTCGTCGCCGCCCTGGAGCGGGTCGTGGTCGGCCCGACCCGGCCCGATCTCACCCTGATCCTCGACTTAGCCCCCGAGGCCGGGCTCGCCCGCGCCGCCGGGCGCGCCGCCGGGACGGGGCAGGGGGCCGACCGGTTCGAGGCCGAATCCCTCGCCTTCCACACGCGGCTGCACGAGGCCTTCCTGGCGATCGCCCGCGCCGAGCCGCAGCGCTGCGCGGTGATCGATGCCGGACGCGCCCCCGATTCGGTGGAATCCGCGATCCGCGCCACGGTGGCCTCCCGCTTGCCCGGCCTGCTGCCGATGAAAGGGAGCCGGGGCGATGCCGCCTGAGACGCCGGGCGCGGATTTGCGCAGCGTCTCGGCCGGTCTATATTCGGGAGTGGGACCGGCGGTGGCTGCCGCCGACCCCTGGCATTCACCCGTTAAGGTGTAGCCAACTCAAAATCAGTGGGTGAATGGCGAGTCGGAGGTGGAATCTCCACTCGCCATTTTCCGATTTTGAGACTGCCAGAGAGAGAACCATTCTCTGCACTCCCGGCCGCATCCGGCCGCGTGCGGCCTTCGCGGAGTGGGTTGGTGAGGCCCACCGTGCGAGGCCGGCGTGAGTCGGCCCCGAGGCGGTGGGCGCCGCCGTTCCATCTGTGTAAACCGCGCGAAACGGGGACTTCAAAGGGCCTGCCGCCCCTTGCCGGGTAGGCCGGACTTCGCGCGAAGAGACAGGCCGCATGAGACTGGCAGACCGCGCCGCCGACGATGTCGAGCCCGGCGACCTCCCCGGTATCCCGCGCCCGCGGGAGACCCGGGCGCTGGTCGGCCACGAGGCTGCGGCCGACGCCTTCGGGGCCGGGATCGCGGCGGGGCGCCTGCACCATGCCTGGCTGATCGGCGGCGCCCCCGGCATCGGCAAGGCGACCCTCGCCTACCGGGTCGCCCGCCGGCTGCTCGCCTATCCCGAGGGCGGCGGACCGGCCGGGCTCGACGTGCCGAAGGACAATCCCGTCTCCGGCAAGGTCGCGGGCCTGTCGCATCCGAACCTGGTGGCCCTGCGCCGCCACCGCACCGCCGGCGCCAAGGCGCTGCCCACCAAGATCTCGGTCGACATGGTCCGCCGGGCGCTGGACCTGTTCGCCTCGACGGCCACCGATTCCGGCTGGCGGGTCTGCATCCTCGACAGCGCCGAGGACCTCAACGCCAATGCCGCCAACGCCCTGCTCAAGGTCCTGGAGGAGCCGCCGCCCCGCGCCCTGTTCCTGATCCTGGCCCACCAGCCCGGCCGGCTCCTGCCGACGATCCGCTCCCGCTGCCGGGTGCTGATGCTGCGCCCGCTCGCCCCCGAGGTGGTGGCCCAGGTGGTGCGCGGCCTGCCCGAGCCGTTCCCGCAGCCGGACGAGGCCGCCCTGGCCCGGGCGGTCGCCCAGTGCGAGGGTTCGGTCGCCCGGGCGCTGGCGATGCTCGATCCGGTCACGGCCGGCCTCGTCGCCGAGGTCGAGACCCTGCTGGCCCGGGCGCAGACGCCCGATTGGGGCCGGGTGCTCAAGCTCGCCGAGACCCTGGCCGGGCGCGACGCGGAGGCCCGGTTCGAGGCCGCCCAGGACGCGGTCCTGCGCTTCGTCTCGGCCGAGCTCGACCGCCGCCGGGACGAGCCGCCGGCGCGCCTTGCCGCCCTGGTCGAGGTCGCCGAGCGGTTCGGCCGCGCCGCCCGGGAGGCGGCGATCTACAATCTCGACCGGCGCCCGGTGGTGCTGTCCCTGTTCGGCGACCTCGCCGAGACTGCGTAGGGCCGTCCGGCCGCGTCGAGAGGATGCTTCAAGCGGCGTAGACGACCGTCTCCCACTCGAAGTTGGTGTAGTGCCCGATATGGATTTCGTAGTCCGGGTTCAGGCGCTTGATCAGCATCGGGATGATGATCAGATCGTCATCCGAGTGGTAGCCCGAGATCGCGAGCTTCGGCTTGTGCCGCGCGATCGTGGTCCGGGCCCCGATCAGTGCGGAGCGCTCCGCGCCCTCGATATCCATCTTGATGAAGTCGACCCGGTCGAGCCCCTGCCTCTCGACGAGCTGGTCGATCGTGTCGGTCCGGGCCTCGATGTCGCCCTGAGCGTGCATGAAGGAGGCGGCGCCCTTCGCGGCGAACCGGACGGTTTCGCCGGCCGCATGGCTGAGCGCGTGCGGGACCAGCGCGATCCGCTCGGCGAGCTGCGGATTGCGATCGAAGTTCGCGCGCATGACCGCCTGATGCGCCGGCAGCGGATCGAAGGAGAAGACGCGGCCGGTCTCGCCGACGGTGGCCGCGAAGGCGAGGGCCGTGTCGCCGAAGCATCCGCCGGCATCGATCACGACGTCGCCGGCCTCGGGCTGGATGCTGCGCGGCCCGTCCAGGTAATATTGCCGGAGGAGGAAGGTCGCGACGATGTTGCCGAGCCACGCGCCCAGTTCCAGCGTGTGTCCCTGGTGCTCCACCGCGAAGGCCTCGAACAGGAACGGCGGGAACACCTGGTCGCTCGGCCCGACGCGATAGGCGGCGGCCTTGGTGTAGAGGTCGATGTAGTCCGGCGTGCTCAAGGGGAGCGCGTAGCGGACCGGCCCGAGGGCCCGGTACGTGATGACGTCGCTCAGGAGCTTGCGGGAGCGCGCATCGAGAAGACTTCCGACATGGTCGTACTCGGCCTGATTCTCGACCAGCCTGGCGATCGCCTCGAGGGCATGCGCCGCCGGGAGCGGGCTCGGAGCCCGGTCGCCGAACACCCAGCGATCGATGATCGGATCCGGGATCTCGGCGCCCCGATGCGCGACGATATTTCTGACGATGTCGAGCGCAAAACTCACGACGGCCCGCTCCGGATTGGAAAATCGCGATGTCTTGTCCGATCAACATGGTTGCCAAAGCTTTAATCGCGCACAATCCGCGCTTCCGATGACGGCGGCGCCGTATCGCATCCGGCGATCCCGCGCTGCGCCGGGGACCTGAGCCCACGGCGGTTGCGTCCCCGCCGCTGCCGCGCGACAACGCGGGCAGCCTTTTGCGATCATCCGGAACACCACAGACGTGACGTCCAACGCCCCGGCGCAGTCCCAAAAAACCTTCGGCCTCTCGACCGCGATCTCCTACCCCAACGGCGCGCCGCATATCGGCCACGCCTACGAGGTGATCGCCGCCGATGCCATTGCCCGCT
Organism: Methylobacterium sp. E-066; assembly: GCF_022829635.1. Taxonomy (GTDB): domain Bacteria; phylum Pseudomonadota; class Alphaproteobacteria; order Rhizobiales; family Beijerinckiaceae; genus Methylobacterium. Next base: position 3,679 of record NZ_JAKSYO010000015.1, on the reverse strand, counting down.
TCCACCGGCTCGACGGCTACGACGTGCTGTTCTCCACCGGCACGGACGAGCACGGCCTCAAGATCCAGCAGGCGGCGACCCGGGCCGGCACCAGCCCGCGCGCCTTCGTCGACGGTACGGCAGCCCGGTTCCAGGCGATGGCCGACCGGATGGATTGCGCCTACGACCGCTTCATCCGCACCACCGAGCCCGGCCACTACGAAGCCGCGCAGGAGATCTGGCGGCGGATGGAGGCCAACGGCGACATCTACCTGGACAAATACGCCGGCTGGTACTCCGTGCGCGACGAGGCCTATTACGACGAGGCCGAGACCCGCCTGCTGGAGGATGGCAGCCGCCGCAGCCTCGCCACCGACACGCCGGTGGTGTGGATGGAGGAGGAGAATTTTCTCTTCAGATTGTCCGCCTACCAGGACCGGCTGCTCAAGCTCTATGAGGACCAGCCGGACTTCATCGGGCCGGAAACCCGAAAAAACGAGGTGGCGAGCTTCGTGCGCTCCGGCCTCAAGGACCTCTCGGTCAGCCGCACCACTTTCGACTGGGGCGTGCCGGTGCCGGGGCATCCGAACCACGTCATGTATGTGTGGGTCGATGCCCTGACCAATTACCTGACGGTTACCGGCTTCCCGGACGAGTCCGATCCCCGGAAAAAATTCTGGCCGATGGACCTGCACGTGATCGGCAAGGACATCGTCCGCTTTCACGCGATCTACTGGCCGGCCTTCCTGATGTCGGCCGGGCTGCCCCTGCCCAAGCGCGTGTTCGGCCACGGCTTCCTGCTCTCCAAGGGCGAGAAGATGTCGAAGTCGCTCGGCAACGTCCTCGACCCGTTCGAGCTCGCCGACACCTACGGGGTCGATCCGGTGCGCTACTTCGTGCTGCGCGAAGTGCCGTTCGGCGGCGACGGCAGCTACAGCCACGAGGCGATCATCGGGCGGATCAACGCCGATCTCGCCAACGACCTCGGCAACCTCGCCCAGCGCTCGCTCTCGATGGTCGCCAAGAACTGCGACGGCGCGGTGCCGGATCCCGGTTCCTTGGATGAGGCCGATCGCGCCTTGCTGGCCCAGGCCGACGCCCTCCCGGACAGAGTGCGGAGCCTGATGGGCGATCTCGCGCTCCACAGCGTCCTGGCCGAGATCTGGGCGGTGGTGGCCGAGGCCAACCGCTACTTCGCCGGCCAGGAGCCCTGGAAGCTGCGCAAGTCCGATCCGGCCCGGATGAACGCCGTGCTCTACACGACGCTGGAAGCCCTGCGGGCCTTCGGCATCCTGGTCCAGCCCTTCGTGCCCACGGCAGCGTCCAGGCTCCTGGACCTGCTCGCCGTACCGTCAGACCGGCGCATGCTCGCCGATGTGGGGGAGGGCGGTCGCCTGGTGCCCGGCACCGCCTTGCCCGCCCCAGCCCCGGTCTTCCCCCGGTTTGAGCGGCCTGAAACGCCGGCCGCCTGACAGCGATCCGAGACACGATGCTGATCGACAGCCACTGCCACCTCGATTTCCCGGACTTTTCCGCGGACCTGCCCGGCGTGATCGCCCGCGCCCGGGCCGTGGGCGTCACCGGCATGCTCACCATCTCGACCCGGGTCGCCCGGGCCGAGACCTACCGGGCGATCGCCGAGGCCCATCCCGAGATCTGGTTCACCATCGGCACCCATCCGGACGGGGCCGCCGAGGAGCCGGATGTGCCCGCCGAGACGATCGCGGGGATCGCGACCGCGCATCCCCGCTGCGTCGGGATCGGCGAGGCGGGACTCGACTACCACTATCCCGACGGCGCCCCCGAGGCCGTGCAGGAGCGGGTGCTGCGCGCCCATATCGAGGCGGCGCGCCTGTCCGGCCTGCCGCTCGTCATCCACGCCCGGGATGCCGACGACCACATGGAGCGGGTGCTCACCGACGAGATGGGCCGGACGCCGTTCCGGGCGGTGCTGCACTGCTTCTCGTCGGGCCGGCGCCTCGCCGAGGTCGGGATCGAGCTGGGGCTGTCGATCTCGTTCTCCGGCATCGTCACCTTCCGGCGCTCGCACGCTTTGCGCGACATCGCCCGGAGCGTGCCCCGCGACCGGATCCTGGTGGAGACCGACGCGCCGTTCCTCGCCCCCGAGCCGCATCGCGGCCGCACCAACGAGCCGGCCTACACGGCCGACACCGCCCGGTCGCTCGCCGAGACCCTGGGGCTGTCCGCCGAGGACTTCGCCCGGCTCACCACGGCGAATTTTTTCGCCCTGTTCGACAAGGCGAAAGCGGCATGACCGATCCGGGCGCCGCGCCGGCGAGCCTGACCCTGCGCATCCTCGGCTGCGGCTCGTCCGGCGGGGTGCCGCGGGTCGGCAGCGGCTGGGGCGCCTGCGATCCGGAGGATCCGCGCAACCGCCGCCGCCGCTGCTCGATCCTGGTCGAGCGTGCCTCTGGGGGAGGGCGGACCACGCTGCTGGTCGACACCTCGCCCGACCTGCGCGAGCAGCTCATCGATGCGGGCGTCCAGCGCCTCGACGGCGTGCTCTACACCCACGCCCACGCCGACCACACCCACGGCATCGACGACCTGCGCCCCCTGGTGATCACCATGCGCGGGCGCATCCCGGTCTATGCCGACACGCTCACCCAGTCGCTGCTGACCACGCGGTTCGGCTACTGCTTCGAGACGCCCCCGGGCAGCGCCTATCCGCCGATCCTCGACCTGCGCGATCTGCCTTCCGAACTGATCCTCGACGGTCCGGGCGGTCCGATCACCGTGGAATCGCTCCCGGTGGAGCATGGCACCGAGGCGGCCTTGGGCTTCCGGTTCGGGCAGGCCGCCTACATGCCCGATGTCAGCCTGATCCCGGAGGCGAGCCGGGCACGTCTCCACGGTCTCGACCTCCTGATCATCGATGCCCTGCGGGACACGCCGCACCCAACGCATTTTTCCGTCTCGGATGCCCTGGCGCTGATCGCCGAGACCAAGCCCCGGCGGGCGGTGCTGACCAACCTCCACACCGATCTCGACTACGCGGCCCTGGCGGTGCGCCTGCCCGCGGGTGTCGCGCCGGCCTATGACGGGATGACCCTGAGCCTCGACGCCTGAGACACGCTTCGGGGGAGGGGAACACAATCGGAGGTAGGGGCAGAATCGGCTGTCACACCCTTGTCGTCGCCGGAGTCCAAGAAAATCGGCTCCTCCCGGAACAACCCTGTTGACGGCCGGGAACCAGCTGCGTATACACCGCTCATCGGCGCCGGCCGCGGAAGTGGCCCGGGCGCTGAGGCATCTTCTGACAGATCTGCGGGGTTGGCCGGCGAGAAAGCCGAGCAGCTTGCTGTTTGTCTGTAGTAGGTCGGGTCTCTGGATCCTGCCGCACGGTCTTTGACATTGTTGGATTTGAGGAAGGGAGACGCGGACGGCGTTTGTCCTTGCGGTCGGAGTTTAGGCTTCGACAAGTGAGAGACTAGTGCCGATCGTCGTATCTTTCTTTTTGAGCTCACCGATCTGGCTGCGCTGTGAAGCGCTGCTTGGTCGATTGTGAGGCTCCGTCTGAGAACTACGTGATCGGCCAGATCAATCTCTTCAACGTGAGAGTTTGATCCTGGCTCAGAGCGAACGCTGGCGGCAGGCTTAACACATGCAAGTCGAGCGGGCATCCTTCGGGGTGTCAGCGGCGGACGGGTGAGTAACGCGTGGGAACGTGCCCTCTGGT
>NZ_JAKSYO010000169.1 GCF_022829635.1 Methylobacterium sp. E-066 | reverse complement strand
GGAGGCTGTGCCGATGCTCACACCCTAAGCCACGCTCAGGGGTCAGCCGGCGGCTATGATTATCGCCGCCGGTCGAGCCCCTGTACCTGCGCAGTTTCAAGACCAAGATAGGAGCCGGATTTACGCTCTCTCCTTAGGCCTCAGCGCTTGCCTTCGCCTTCCGCGGCCGCCCAGCAGCGCGCTTCGGCTTGTCTGAGACGGTCTCTGACGGCTCAGCGGCCTTCGGAGCCGCCTTCCGGCGGTTGTTTCCGAGGCCGAGGCTCTTGGCGAGCGCCGAGCGCTTCTCGGAGTAGCTGGCGGCCGTAGACGGGTAGTCGCGCGGTAGCCCGTAGCGCTCCCGGTACTCCTCAATCGTCATGCCGTTGCCGCTGAGGTGGCGCTTCAGGGTCTTGTACGGCTTGCCGTCGATGAAGCTGATCAGCGCCTCGTGTGTGATCGACTTCCGGATCTGGGCGGGGGTGAGCTTCTCGGCCGCCGGAGCCTCAGGAGCAGCCCCCTCGCTGAGCCCAGCCAACGCAGCGTGCGTGTTGGCGATCAGGGTCGCGATCTCGCTCGGTTGCAGGTGATTGTTCGAGACGTAGGCTGAGACAAGGCCCGCCGTCAGTTCAATGAAATCGATGGCTGGAGCCTCGATGGTCTCTACGGTTTGGTCCACGGTGCACCTGATTTTGAGTAAGACAGCACAATCTGTTGTCGCGCTGCGAAACGCAATACGTTACCTTGAAAGAAATCTTTCAGCGTAGGCACCTTCGAGATGATGCCGAGCCTCGACCTTGAACGGTTCGCCACCCTGATCGCTGACAACGTCGTAACTGCCTTTGAACGCGATCGGGATGGAGCGCCCTTTCACCCAACCATGCGCGTGACCGTTGTGTCCGTCTTGGTACGCAGCCTCCTACTCGTCATGCCGACCACATCCAGCGATGCGCTCGCAGCAGCCTGCAATCGCGCCTTGGATGACGTTGTAGGGTCGATCGGCCTAGGAGGCCCTCGGGTTGAGGCTGTCGATCCTAGCGACGGGTCGGTGATAATGCGGGTCGGCTAACGGGGAAGCGGAACATGAAACAATCAAAATCCGCCGTGGTCGAGACGCGACCCGATCCGTCCACCGAGGAGCAGGTGCTCGCTCTCAACTCCCTGCGGCGGTACACGGCCCGGCGCCGGCCGGTGTCGGTGAAGATGACCCGGGACGAGGATGACACCCCAAGGGTCGGCCCGGCGCACTCCGACCACAGCGGCTGGGCGGTGCGGGTGAACGATGCCTCGGGCGGGGCTTCGGTCAGCTTCGGGCAGACACAGCTCCGGCACCTGACGCGCGTGGCGTTCGGCCTGCCCGATACGGCCGAGAGCGCCACCAACAGCATGTTGTCGGCCGTGGAGGCAGTTCGACCCGAGAACGAGATCGAGGGGATGCTGGCGGTGCAGATGGCGACGACGCACCAGGCCGCGATGCAAGCGCTCGGCAAAGCCTGCCAGACGGATAACCCCGAGGTCGCGGAAACCATGGGCAATCTCGCGAACAAGCTGATGCGCACCTATACCCAACAGGTCGAGGCGCTGGCGAAGTTGCGCCGCGGCGGCGAGCAGACGGTGCGGGTCGAGCACGTCCACGTCTACCAGGGCGGACAGGCGATCGTGGGCAATGTGACCGGGCGCTTGCCGGCCGATGCGATATTCATGCTTGGGCTGGAGACCGGCACCGGGTGGTAGCCGTTCTCACGCAGGGCGAGGCGCAGGTCGGTCTCGGACGGAAAGGCGTGCGCCGTCATGCTGCACCTCCGAAATGATGAGAAGGATCTTCGAAGGTCGCCCCGAGGCGCACCGCGGCATCGCGGGCGATCTGCACGGCCTCACCGAGCGAGAAGGCGGTTCCGACGAGTGCGCCGCAGTCACCGGAGGCGGACGTGTGGTCGATCCGCCAGCAGCCGCCGCCCTCGTCGTCAGGCCAGATGCTGATTTCGCCGGGTCGGTTGGGGATCGGCTCGGCCAGCCCGACGGCGAGCGGCGTGTCCCGCCAAGTCACGGGGATGCCGTAGCGCTTGGCGTAGGCGCGGGCGTCCGACATGGCGTGCTGCTCGTCGGGCGTCCGCTCCAGGGCGGTGAAATACCCAGTCGGGAGGCGCAGCCACGCCACCCAGAAGTCGACCTGCGGGGCCACGATCACTTCGACGGCGATAGGTGTCTTGCGGGTCGAGAGCGGGCTGGGAAAGGCGACGACTTTGCTCAAGCCGCCTCCCCGCGCTTCACGGTTTCGGGGCGGGCGAACGCGCTGCACCAGTCGTTGCCCAGCACGTCGGGCCACAGGGCGTCGCCAGTCTTCTTGTCCCGGCGCGGAGGCTTGGCGCGGCAGTCGCCGCGGGGCTGTTCGCCGATCGCGCCGAGGATCCCGCGGCCACCGTGGACGTAGGCGGTGCTGGTCTGGGCGAAGTGCTGGCACCAGGCGCAGGCCTTGGCTTTGCGTGGAGGTTTGATGAGGCGATGCATGTTAGGCCGCATCCCCGCGCTCGCCGGATCGGGCGGGCTCGAACTGGCGGCACCAGTCGTCGGCGCCGACCACGGGCCACGTCGCGTTTTCGGACCCGATCGCGTCGGGATCGATCGTCGGGACGCTGGCTCGGCACTGCCCGGACGGCCGCCGGCCTACCACCGTGCGGCCACCGGGCATCTCGTAGCTGACGCCCATATCTCCCCAGGGGCGCCACGCTGTGCAGTTGAAGCACGCGAGCGCGCCTGGGGCGGGGGTGAGGATACGGGTGCTGCTCATACCGCTCCCCCGTTTTGGGGAGCGGGCCGGAGCGCCTGGGCGGTCGAGGCGGCAGACGCGAGTGCCTTGGCCGCGCAGTTCAGGCTGTAGGCCGCGCCGCGGGCGTCCCGGATCAGGGCGAACTCGACCGCGTTCCGGGCATAGGCCTCGGCGATGCTGGCGGCTTCGGCCACCGCGTCGAACACGAGGCCGGTCGTGGGAGAGATGGGGGCGGGCGCGTTCATCGGCGCGCCTCCCGGGTCTGGGGACCGATCCCGGCAAGGCTGGAGAGAACCGCCGCGACGGGCAAGGACACGCCGAACCGGAAGGCCAGGCGCTGCTCGACGTCGGCCTGCAGCACGGCGGGGTCGGGTACGGCCTCTGTCGGCCGGATGGCGATCGATCTGTTGTTGGTCTTCGACTTCATGGTGACACCTGCTGTTGAGGTGCCGGCCTGAAAACCCTTGGCGCTGAGCGCCGGATCGCATATCTACAGCGGTGTCAAGACGCTGATTACACGATCCGCCGTCGGTCCTGATTTTCGGGGCCGGCGGTTTTTCGTTAGGCGGCGACGGCGTCGAGCTTCATGCCGAGCAGCCGACCAGCGACGTGCGCCGGGACGAACACGGCGCGGCCGATCTTCACCGCCTCCACGTCCCCCGACTCGATGGCGCCGTAGAGCCCACCGCGGCTCATGCCGATCGCTTCCGCGAGCGGGGCGACGCGCACGTTCTTCCCCTCTCGGATCCTGGAAAAAACATCGCCCGCGGCCCGGCGGGGCGCCTCTGCGCTCGCCTTGGTTTCAGCCGCTGCGCTCTCGCATGCCTGCATGGGGTAGCTCCGTCGACATCCGTCTCGCGTATTTGTTCGCATATTTGTAACGGTACGTCCAGATATACCGTTTCACTCGTGTGATGAAACGTCATTGACGGGCGTGGCGTCGTTGGAGTAGCCGTACAGGGGAGACAGGAAGCGACGCAGACGACAGGAGGGGCTGATGCCCGCAAAGCTGCCGGAGACCGAGGGCCGCCGCCACGCGATGGGGTTCCGGACGACGCTGGAGGGGAAGAACCGCCTTGAGGAGGCGGCCCGACTGAGCGGGCGTTCAGTTTCTCAAGAGATTGAAGCGCGCCTCGAACACACGTTCATGTTGGACAAGATAGAGGACGCGCTGAAGAAGAACCCGATCGGAAAAATGATCGACGGGGACACGGAGTCGATGTTCCGCAACATGACGACTGCTGTCGGCGCCGCGATGGCCTACTTGAACAAGAGCTGGAAGAACGATGTCTTCGCCCGCATGGCGTTCCGCGCCGGGGTCGAGGCCGTGATGGACACGATCTTCCTCAAGCACCCGCTCAATATCGAGGGCTCGGGGATCGCGCTGGCTGACCTCAAGAAAGCCCAGGAGACCGGGACGTTGTATGGCCGCCTCCTCGCCGCGTCGCAGGACAATCCCGCCGTCGAGGGCTGGCTTAGCCAGCGTGCTGCGGAATTAGGGGCGACTGAGAATTCCGAGCGCGATGCTGATGCAGAGAAGGCCAAGCTGCTGAAATATTTGGTTGGCACTGACGCAGCATAACTCAGAAGACTGGGAAGACGAACCGGCTCTAATCTTCGTATATACATCCGCGCGCGATCCTCTACTTTCCAAGTCATGGAAAGGGAGGCGCCCGTGCGACCGCTCAACCTCGACACCATTCTGATCGTCCGGACTGACCGCGAGCTTCATGCGGCGCTCCACGGCGCAGCGCGTCGTGAGGGCACCACGGCCAGCGCCTTGGTGCGCCGGGCAGTTGCTTCGATCATCGCGCCTGAAGATCCGCCTCGGGCGCCTCCGCCTACTGCTCCGTCCGCTCTGATGCTGGTGGCAGCGTGATGTCGGGCGACGGCCGGTCGCCGGGCGGCACGCCAGATTGTGACGTGCGCCTACAGATCGTCAAAACGGTGCTCGACGACGAGCGCCGACTCAGTCAGCAGCTCCATGCCGGAACCGCCGCGGCCGGCGGCGCGCATGGCGTGCGTCCGCAGCTGTTCTACGTCGGCGGTCATGCCCGCCATGGGTCTAACCGGACGCCAATAAATCTCTGGCCAAAAGCCCGGAGGGCCAAACGGTCCTACAAAATCATAGTGCGTGAGGTGGTGAGGTTTCTCGGGTTCACACAGTCGCACCAAGTACAGCAAGTGCGCCTCGAAGCCTTGAGCTTGCCCACCGGGTATTACCTGGCCTCGGAAGGCGAGCGCATCATCCTTCGAAAGGAAGACGTAGCAGCTTCGAAGCCGCGAAGCCTTCTCGTGCGCGTTCACTCTGCGCCATTCTTCCAGCGCATGTTCGCGTACACTCATGGCGTGCAGCCATCCGAAGCGAGCAAGAACACGACCGTAATTGCCAGGCAAGATGACGGCGCCAGGCTGAAGGATCGGTCCGCACAGGTGGAACAACGGTCCGGACAGAATTTGGGGATCGACTTCGACCGACCCATGCACACTCATTACTTCTGCTCCATCGGTTTGGTTGGCACCGCCGATGTAGCGCGCTCACCCGCCGCTGCCCCTGACGGTCGGCTGAGCGTCGCCATTCCGAGGGCCGCCTGATGATCGAGGCTGCCCGACCCGCCATCCCGCACGACACCACCGCCGACCTGTCGGGCCTAACCGACCTGGAGATGCGGACGCTCGCCTGCCGGACCGAACTCGCCACCCTGTTCCGAGCCATTCAGGGCATCGCCGGCCTTGCTGCGAGCAACTTGGAGAACGGTGGCCCGATCCCGGATCTGTGCGGCCTGTTCAGCGCGCTGGGCCAGCTCGATCGTCAGGCCAGCAACGAGGCCGAGCGCTACGGCGCCCTCTTAAGCAGCGCGGGGTCGGCATGACCGCTCGCACCTCTTCCTCGAACCTACGGACGCACCGATGAGCGCCGGTCTCTCCTTCGGGGCTCTCCCCGCATTCGCCGATTTGACCCCTGATCAGCAGGCACAGGTCATGGCGGCCTTACAGCAGCAGGGGCAGCCTGCGGCACCCCAAGCGCCGGGCAGCCTGCTCGGTCAGGCCGACCCGCAGTCCACGGGCGCGATCCCGGACCGGGGCGGCCCACAGGTCGCGATGACCGAGGGCGATACTCGTCGGCTCGAGGAGCAGATGGGCATGCGCATGCCGGGCGCTGGGCAGCAGCCGGGTTCGCCCGATCAGCTTCTGTTCAATCGCGCCGGTATGGGTGGTGGCCCCGGAGGCTTCACGGGCACTGCCGATCCGATGGGCTCGCGGATGGTGCCGACCCCGCCGCAGCGCCCCTCGGATGCCGACCTCGCGGCCTTGCCCGCCACCGAGCCCGTGGTGGCGGGCACGAACCCCGGTGCATTGCCGGCACAGACGGTCGCCTCATCTGCATATCGCCCCGATGCTCCAGCGGTCGGGCCCCGGTCGGCCGGAATGCCCCCGAGCGGCCGGTTCGCTGATCCTTCGCAGACGGCGCCCCCGGATCCCGGCCAGTTCGATCCGCTGAGCGGTCAGATCACCGCCGGCCAGCCGCGCCCACTCGGGGCGCCGCAGGGCGCGGTTTCCCCGTCAGGTGCGGCCGCAGCGTCTGGTCAGGCTGGTGGCACTGGTGGTCAGCCCGGCGTCATGGAGCGGTTCGTTCAGGGTGTGAACAACCCTGACTTCTCGAACCTGATGCTGAACCTCGGCATCGGCCTTCTGACGCAGCGCGGCCTTGGTGCAGGTATCGGTGTGGGCCTGCAGGGCTACCAGCAGAGCCGCATGGGCGACGTGAAGCAGCAGCTTGAGTTGTACAAGATGCAGCAAGACATGCAGCAGCAGGCCGCCGCCCGGAACTTCGTCAAGAGCCGTGGCGGTTCGCCAGAGCTGCAAGCGTTGGCTGCAGCCAGCCCATCGTCAGTGCTCACGGGAGGTCTCACTGGTCTCAACGTGCAACCGCCGGCCAACTACCGGATGTGCGCGGACGGTCAGGGCTACGAATACATTCCCGGCAGCGAAGCCGACCCTGAGATGAAGGCGAAGCTCGCGGCTGCAGGTCGGGACGGCTCGTACACGCTCAGCCCCGGGCAGACCCGCTACGACGAGGAGGGGAAGCCGGTCACGGCCGTGCCGGCCGCGCCGCGCGAGCTGCGCCCGGGGGCGACCCTGTACGACCCGGTAACGTTGAAGCCGATCGTGAGTGCGCCGTCCGCCAAGCCTGACGGGTTCGACACCGAGACCAAGCTGCGCGGCGAGTTCTCCAAGCAGCTCGGCAGCTTCTCGGACGTGCACGACGGCTACAACCGGATCATCTCCGCGACGAAGATCCGCCAGGACGACCCGAAAGCTGTCTCGCCCGCGTCGGACATGGGCCTGATTTTCGGATTTATGAAAATGCTGGATCCGTCCTCCGTGGTCCGTGAGGGTGAGTACGAGACGGCCCGCAAGACAGCCGGCGTCCCCGACCGAGTGTGGAGCGCCTACGAGAAGCTGCGGAACGGCCAGATCCTCACGGATGGCCAGCGCCAGGACTTCCTCGGCCAGGCCACCTCTATCTACAACGGCGCCAGGAACACCGCGCAGGGCGTGGCAGAACGCTATCGCGACCTCGCGACCAAGTATGGCGTCGACCCCGACCGGGCGACCTACCTGCCAGAGGCCCCGACCCCGCCCAAGCTCGGGCAGCAAGCTCAGGACCGGCCGTCGAAGACTGTCGATCCGGCCGCCCGCTACCAGCAGCTCCGGCAGGGCGGGCTGTCCGCAGCCGACGCTCACGCTCGCATGTCGCAGGAGGGGTTCTGATGGCTGAGATCGAGGCGTTCGATCCCGAGGCCTTCGCGGCCTACAAAGCTCAGACCGTCGGCGCTCAGGCGGCCCCCATTGAGGCGTTCGACCCTGACGCCTATGCGGCGTTCAAGGTTCAGCAGGCGCGCCCAGCACCTGAACCGAGCCAGGCGCAGCAGATTGCAGCGGCAAAGGCTGCTGCGGCTGCCCCCTACGTCGAGGGCGGCCTGCCTGACATGCCGAGCAGCGAGGACCTGCGGAAGCAGGGTGCGGGCGTGCCGACCGGCCTCTACGCCGCGGCCAGCAGCGCCATGGATAGCATCCCCGTGGTCGGGCCGATGATGACGGGTGCCAGCGACCGCGTCGCTGCCGGTATTCGCTCGTATCGTGATGGGACAACCTACTCGGACGAGCTCAAGCGCATCCAGGATTACGACGCGGGTGCCAAAGCGGCGCACCCCGTCGCCAGCACGGTCGGCGGTGTGGCGGGCGGCGTGATCGGGACCGCCCCCATGATCATGGCGGCACCGGCTCTGTTCGGCGCGGGCGAGGCGGCGCTACCGGCGCGGCTGCTGGCGTCTACGGTTTCAGGCGGTGCGCTCGGCTCCGCCGATGCGGCGGTGCGCAGTGGCGGGGATTTGGGGGAAACCCGGCGCGGCGGTTTCACGGGGGCTGCCCTCGGCCTCGGCGCCCCCCTTCTCGGCGCCGGCGTCGGCGCTGGCGTGCGTAAGGCTGGAGAGTTCGCTGCCGAACGCCTCGCCCCCACGGCTGGGTTCGGCTCGGCCGCCGCTGGGAAGCTCGCCGACGACGTGGCCGCCTCCGGTGGCGCCGATATAGTCCGCGCTCGGCTCGCAGATCTCGGCCAGCCCGCCATGCTGATGGATGCCTCGCCGAGTTTCGTCGGCCGGGCACAGGGGCTCGCAGTCGAGCCCGCCACCCGCACCGCGATCGTGAACCCGCTGGAGACACGGGCCACCGGCGCGAACGCCCGGATCCGTGGTGATGTCGATCAGGCGCTCGGCCCCGCCGTCGAGCCCGCCACGGTGCGTGCTGCCCGGCAGCAGAGCTACGACCAGGTCGTGCCGCCCCTCTACCGCGAGGCGACCGGCCAGCCCGTTCAGGTCGACACCAGCAACGTCCTTGGGATGGTCCGCGATCTCCGGAGCCAGGAGAAGGGGCCAGCGGCCGACGCCCTCGATCGGGCATGGGCGCTCCTGCACCAAGACGGCGACGTGCCCGGTGTCGGACGCGCCATGATCCCGGATCGTCGGCCGGAAGCGTTGCACAACGCCAAGGAGGCGCTGGACGCTGCTATGGCTCAGGCGCAGGGCCAGATGGGCTCGGCAGCGGCCAGCACGGTCAACCGGCTCGGCCAGGTCCGCGGCGCGCTGAATGATGCCCTCGAAACCCAGGTGCCGGGCTATCGCGATGCGAACCGGACAGCCCAGCAGTACTTCGCCGGCCGTGACGCCTTTGAGCAGGGTCAGACGCTCCTCAACGGCGGTCGTGATGCGGTCCGCCCCGGGCAGCTCGCGGCCGACACGGCGGCGATGTCTCCGATGGAGCAGTTCATGCAGCGCACAGGGCTGCGGGCCGAGATCGACCGGCACCTCGGGACGCAACTCAACGACCGGATCGCCCTGCGCCGCGACCTGATGGGCGAGGGCGACTACAACCGCGCCCGGATGGCGACGGTGTTTGGCGATGAGCCGACCCAGCGCCTCGCCAATGCGGTTGATCGGGAAGCCGCTTTCGATCGGACCTACAACGACGTGGTGCGCGGCAGCCAGACTGCGCAGCGGGCTGCAGCAGCACGGGATATCGCCCCGCGGGAGGTGTCGGCGGGCTCGACCGACGTGCTGCCTGGGCTGGCGACGATCCTGGGCGGCGCCGACGCAGGAGCGAGCGCCCTGGCGACCAAGGCAGGGATGGGCGGCCTGAAGCTCGCAGCCAGCGCTGCCGGCCGACAGGCGGACCTCGCTCGCAACGAGCAGCTTGCGCGGGCGGTGACGATGCAGGGTGGCGACGCCCTCGACGCGCTTCTCGCGGCTATCGAACGGCGCGGGGCGATGATGCGGCAGGTCGGCGCCTACGGCGATGCTGCCCGTGTCGGCGCTCAGGCTGGAGCGATCTCTCAGAACGATCGGGCGCGGGGCTACCTCCCGCGGACTTTACCGGCGCTGCCCTTCACAGGGCGATGACCCCTCCAAGCGAAGAAAGCGCAGATAGCCATGATGGCGAGGAATAGAGCCCAGGCGCCCCCTTCTCCTGCCTGCGCAACCAGCCAAGCATCGAAGCTCGGCACGCTCGCGTTCACGGCCCAGGACAACACGGCCATGCCGGCCGAGAACAGCACCAGGGTCAGCAGGATTTCGAGCCAGCGGGGCATGCCCTGGAATGTGGCCCCGACCCGTCATTCTGTCGATAGCCGACCAGTCCGTCAGATTTGGCTCAGGGCTGGCGCTGACCTGAAACCGGACGACAATACCTGCATTCCCGCCGCGCTCGCCAGCGGGCCGGATTTCGCAGCTATGGGGCATTCTGCATGACGACCGGCTTCGGCTCTCTGCCCTCCTTCGCGGCGGGCGACGATCAGAACCCGCTGAGCCCGGCTCTGCAGGACTGGCTGCAACAACAGCAGGCCGCGCAGGGTCAGGGTGGCATGGGCCAGGACGTGCCGGCAGCCACCCCGCCGGGTTACTCGGGCTTCACGCCACCGACCCCGCCGACCGGGGCACCGACGCCCGTGGTGCAGCCTGGCGCGCAGGCGGCCGGTACGGGACTGCTGTCCATGCTCGGCCCGAACAGCGCCGAGGCAGCGACGCCCGATCCGAACGACATCCGCGGCCGGTTCATCTCGACCCTACAGCAGGGCGGCCTGACCAATCCGAACGGCCTGGGCGCGGTGGCGGCCTACGCCCAGCACGAGAGCCGGTATTCGCCCTCGAACATCACCGGATCGTGGTCCGACCCGAGCGAGAGCGGGCAAGCCGGCCAGTCTGGCGGCATCCTGTCGTGGCGCGCCGACCGCCTCGCCAACATGAAGGCGTTCACACAGGGCGCGGCCGATCCGGTGGTGGCGCAGGCGAAGTTCACGTTGGCCGAGAACCCGGCGCTGATCCAGGCCCTGCAGAATTCTGGAAGTGCCGACGAGGCGCACCGCCTGATGGCGGACGCGTGGAAGTTCGCGGGCTATAATCGACCGGGCGGTGAGAACACGGCGCGGCTGGCGACCACGCAGGCCTACGCCAACAGCTTCGGCGGCGGGCAGGCCCTTCCCGGGGTCGCGGCTCCTCGTGGCGGCTCGATGGGCGCGACGGCCACGCAAGGGGCATTCGGGCTCGGCGGCATCGTCGGACAGGGCTCGGCAGTCCCGGGGCAGACATCGCCGACACCGGATGCTGCGTCCCTCTCCGCACAGCCGCTCACGACGATGCCGATGCCGGGCGGGTTCTCCTCGGATCCGGCGGCGCAGCCCGACCAGGCCAGCAACCAGTACGCTCAGATCAGCAACGCTCTGAAGAGCATCGCCGGCGGGCAGCAAAAACAGGGTCAGGGACAGAAGGCCGGCGGAATGGCTGGGGGTGAGGCGCCGGGCGGCCGGCCGATCTCGCTGCAGCAGGCGCGGGCCATGTTCGACCCGGGCAAGTTCTACGGGATGCTGCGGAATGCCGGGGTGAGAGGCCCGGCGCGGGGATCGTAGGTTTGATCGTGCTTCTCGAGCACGGGGTCCAAGATGGCGGCCGCCGTGTCGAGTAACGAGGTCCCATGAGGCAGCCACGACCGGTGCCGAACCGGGACCGAACAGGGGCGCAGAGGCGGGGTTATTCCGCCTACAGACCAAGGCACCCGTAGTCACGGATTGTGCCGGGCAAGCTGGTCCGCACCCCAGGGTGCACAGGTGTGCAGAGAATATTTTCGAGCGTTTCCGAACAAGCGCGAACGTCCGAGAGCATCGGCGCCGCTTCGGTCTGCTGCGTGTTGCTTCGATCGGCTTCGGTTTAGGGATGACGCCGAGGCAGCAGGACGACGGCTGTACACGGCCGTGGAACGGTAGCGTGCGGCAAGGGGCGGTAGCCGACGGCAGCGCTACGGTAAGAAGCACGGTAGCAGGAGGGGTATCACACCATACGCACTGAAGGTGCGGGCGGCTCCTTTGCGGATCGTAGGTCTGGCCGTGCTGAGCGGGTATGCGCTCGGGGGGGCGCGGGCAGATGTCGAGGTGAGATGGCCTTGGGCCTATTAGCCGCCGTTAGGCGACATAGGATTGAGCGAGAGCTTCTGTCGACAAGGCGGAGGAGGCGGGGAAACGGACCGCGGGCAGGCTGGCCACCGCGGGCTTGGCGAAGAGGTAGCCCTGGAACAGCTGGATCCCGGCTGCACGCAGGGCGGTCAGCTCCGCTTCCGTCTCGA
>NZ_JAKSYO010000099.1 GCF_022829635.1 Methylobacterium sp. E-066 | reverse complement strand
GGGGGCGGTGGCACAGCCGCTGGGTCATCCGGCGCGAGGAAACAGTAACTGCGACGGGGCGGGTGAGCCAGGCGCGGGAGGCGGGGCCGGTCAGGTGCCCGGGATGAAGCGGCCGTGGCGGGAGTCGGCCCCGCCCATGTCGCGGGCGCAACCGCCGCCCGGGGCCGCGGCGGCCCGGCTGCGGCGGGCGTTGCTGAGCTTGGCGTTGGCCGGAGCGGGCGCCGGCGCGCCCATCCGGGCCGCCGTCGGCCGCAGCTGCGTCGCCGCCACGTCGATCCGGGCATCCGCCTCGTCGATGCGGAAGTAGGCGATCGTCGCCTGCAGCCGCTCGGCCTGGGTCGCCAGCTC
>NZ_JAKSYO010000162.1 GCF_022829635.1 Methylobacterium sp. E-066 | reverse complement strand
GGCCTGGACGCCCGAGACCACGTCGAACTTGACCACGCCGTGATAGCGGTCGGCCGAGGCCTCGGCCGGGGCGTAGCCCTTGCCCTTCTGGGTGACGACGTGGAGCAGGATCGGGCCGTGCTCGGCGTCGCGGACGTTCTTCAGCACCGGGAGCAGCTGGTCGAGATTGTGCCCATCGACCGGGCCGACATAGTGAAAACCCATCTCCTCGAACATCGTGCCGCCGCCCACCACCAGGGAGCGGGCGTACTCTTCCGCCGCCGCGGCGCGCTGATAGATGGCTTTCGGCAGGAGCTTGCCGAGCTGCTTGGCGGTCTCCCGCAGGGATTGGTAGGTGCCGCCCGAGGCCAGCCGCGCCAGGTAGCCCGACATGGCGCCGACCGGCGGGGCGATCGACATGTCGTTGTCGTTGAGGATCACGATCAGGCGCGAGTGCAGGGCGCCGGCATTGTTCATGGCTTCATACGCCATGCCGGCCGACATCGAGCCGTCGCCGATCACCGCGATGGCGTTGCGGCGCTTGGACTGCCGGCCCTTGGCCTTGGCGGCCTCGGAGTCGAGGTCGCGGGCCACCTCCATGCCGAGGGCGGCCGAGACCGAGGTCGAGGAATGGGCGGCGCCGAACGGGTCGTAGGCGCGCTCAGAGCGCTTGGTGAAGCCGGACAGTCCTCCTCCCTGGCCCAGCGTCCGGATGCGGTCGCGGCGGCCGGTGAGGATCTTGTTCGGGTAGCATTGATGGCCGACGTCCCAGACGATGCGGTCGTCGGGGGTGTCGA
>NZ_JAKSYO010000151.1 GCF_022829635.1 Methylobacterium sp. E-066 | reverse complement strand
ACCCGCCCACTACGAGGCGGCAGTCGGGTGAGAGACCACGGCGGTGAATGCGGGTTCCGGGGGCGTCTCGGCTGCAATACGGCTTGGCCGTGCGGCTTGGGCGCCATGGGCAGTGACCGCTGGCATTGGAGTCGCGGGATCAGGGCGCTGACAAGACATCGCGACGAGAAAGACGGCAGCGGCCGGGGGTGATGCCCGGTCGGTGCCGCGGGTCGCCGCGGGGATCGGATCCCGCGCGTACTTGGCCGACACCTGGGTCCCCGCGGCGTCCCGCGTCCCTCGTGCTGGGTCTTCTTGGGCCATGCCCCCGGCGCCTTGAGGCGGGTGGGGACGATGACGCGT
>NZ_JAKSYO010000148.1 GCF_022829635.1 Methylobacterium sp. E-066 | reverse complement strand
GATCGGGCTCGTTCGATCCACCACCTGCCGCGCAGGATCTGGGTTGAGCGTCGCCACGCGTCCGGGCGGGTGCACAGCGCTGATCGTCGGTGCGGGACGACCGAGGACCTCGGTCGGGGTCTGCATCTGCGCCGATCGGGGTGGCAGGATCGGCGCAGGGGTCGGCCCCGTCCCGGCTCGATTCTGCGACTGTTGCGGCACATCCGGTTCGAGCGTCGCTACCACGGGCGGCGGAACCGATGTCCCGCCATCCCGGCGTTCGGTGTGCTCATTCCAAACGGGCGACTGTTCGTGCGTTAGACGCGCCGCGTCGAGGGGCGCGCGGCCGATCAGCGGCAGGCGCGGGTTGACGCGGGGCGGCAGGAATCCCGGCTGCTCCGCCGTGTCCGCCGGGTGCGGATCCAGGAAGGTGCGTAGTCCGTCTGCAGACGGCGAAACATCCGGATAGTCCCCGGTTGATAGTGGTCCTGTCAGGTGCGGGACCTCGACCCACGACGGAAAGATAGCGGGTGTCGAAGCTTCGACGGGCACGACAGATGTCGTGCGACGCGGCGACGTCAGCGAAATCCAGCTGCTGCGCGGAACAAGCCAGGCCGCGCTGACGGCAATCAGTGTGAGGGTAGAGAGGCAGGAAATCGAGATCGTGGCCCAAGATGATAGGTGGCTGCTAGGCCTTACGACCATGAGTGGCCGGGCAGCACCCACAGGCTTCAGATCGCCTACAAAGACGGGACTACGCTGTAACATCCTCTCAGAACTGGTTTGGGCAAGAAACAGTTCAAGGCCAGGATGATCCGGAATCTTCGCAAGCCGAACACGGTTAAAATCGTGCTCGTGCGCACTGATGATGCAGAATGCTCAAATAGTTTCATGTGGAGCGTCGCACGACAGTCGATAAACCTCGCCTGGAGCCCAGCGCCGTTCGGCAAACCGTCCGATCGTAGACCCTCACCGCATGGCTCGGCCGGCCCTACCGCTCGCGCGGATTCTTGTCTGGCCTGATCGGTCGAGGTCGCCAGCCGCTTGTCGGCAACCCTTCTTTGATTCCGCTGGTCTCGTTTTCCCCAGATCTGGAACTTCAGTAGGCGTGCTGGTCACGCTTTTGACCCCTCCCCTTTGGAAGGTGGGACCGTGACGACCCTCCCCTTGGGCAGAGGTAGGCCAGGCGGTATTCCCCTTCCGGGCCAACCGGAGCCATGCCAGCCACTCTGGCGAGACGATGCGCACGATGTTGGTGTCGTTGCGGAAGCCGGTGATCTGGCGCTCCTCGACGGTCAGCAGGCCCAACCGTGCGGCCTCGCGGATCGCATTCTTCACGGTCGAGCGGCACACGCCTGCGACGGCGGCCATGTTCTCGATCGACAGCCGGCAGTCCTTCCGGCGGGCGACCTCGGCAGCCACGAGGGAGAGCACGGCCTGCTCGGCCAAGGTGAACCGGGCGACGATAGCCTGCGGCATGCGGCCAGAGGCGGCCCAGCGGCGGCGGCGCTCCATTGAGGCGTCCGTGCGTGGCCTGGAGCCGACGCCGGGCCTCCTGGGGGCTCCCGTGAGACCTGATACGTTCTTGGTGGGATCCCCTGTTTGGGGTGTGACGGTTTCTGTTGGGTTCGGGGTCTGTTCGGACCGCGGTCTACCCGTGGACAATGTTCTCGCCTCGATCAGGCCGGACAGCGCCTCGGCCTCAGCCTCCGTGACCTTCCCCTCGCTGTAGGCGCGCCAGAGCGCAGCCGTGACAGCCGGCAACGCGGCGCGCGGGGCCGCCTCCACCTGTCGGCGGATCTCATCGGTATAGTTCATCGAACCCGGTCCCTCACGGGCCGCGGCTAGGGTCCAGGCAAAGCCTTCCCGTTGACGGAAGCGGGTTCCGTCTTGACTCCCGAGGGAATCATGTGGCTTGTGGGGAGCAGTCACGCGGCCCCACCAGGCCCCAGGAATTTCAGCAGCCTCTTCCTTGCCGGGAAGGGGCTGTTGGCTTTTCAGGGTCTCAGATCCGCAGCGGTTGCT
>NZ_JAKSYO010000147.1 GCF_022829635.1 Methylobacterium sp. E-066 | reverse complement strand
CCCGGCCGCCAGTGCCTGAGAGCCGCGAGCGCTCCCGCCCTGATCGCGCGGAGCACGTCTGTGTTTGACAGCAGGCCTTTAGCCGTCCTCATCGCGGAGGCCGACGAGCTCGTCCGTATGGTCACAGCCGACATGCTAGCGGATGTTGGTTTTCAGACCATAGAGGTCTGCACGGCCGCCGAGGCACTGGCGGTGCTCCAAGGACCAGCCGTCGTGCGCATGCTGATCACGGGGCGGGGCATCGTGGGTGATGGTGTTGCCCTCGCCCACCTCGTTCACCGCCGTTGGCCCGGTCTGGGCATCATTGTCACCTCGGGAGCTGGAACGGATCTGCAGCGCGAATTACCGCCGGGCACACGCTTGGTCAGCAAGCCGTACGTCTTTGCGGACCTCATCCAAGAGGTGGAAGCCGGCCTCGCACAGGTGCGGGAGGAGACCTCAACCGTTCCCGTATTGCCGTGTGGAGTACCGCCTCACAGGGGAGTTTATCTCGGCAACGGCGTGGGCGCCGTTGCCGGTCCCTCGACCGAGCCGGATAAGACATAACCTCAACCCCACGACAGCTGATCTGGATCTCTCGCTTCAGCGAGGTCGGCCAAGGTCGATTGGAGCAAACCCCATAGGGGCGCTGCTCCGTTTTCCTGTTTTCGAGAATGGTGCGTGCTAGCATCAACGGCCATTAAAGGTCGAAGCCGAAACCTCCGCTTTAGGACAAAGGGCTAGGGCCCGCTCCCCACCCTTCTCGAACGCTGTGAGATGCAGCTATGCGCGACGGAAAAACCGTCGGATGTCCGAATTGGCGGCTCGGTTGCTTTCGACCCGCTGCAGCCCTTCAAAGGGTCTGTTCAGTGGCAGTTTAATTGGCTCGGACCGACCGACTTCGGGGGCGATACCAACGATGTCTGTGACGAGGCTGTGTCGATAGATGCCAGTTCGCGTTACGTTGGGTTCGGACCGGCTCCGTCAACGACGTAGTAATAGGAACACTGTCTTATATCGGTGGTTGCCTTGGTCCGATTTATTGTCACTCGCCGTGGACCGACGAAACCGCCAAGTGCGACGCGGAGGAAGCTTGCTTTACAACCCGAGCATTTCGGTCTCTGTTGCGGTCCTGTAATCGCCGGACGACGGTCAATAACAAACGGGGATCACAAACCCGGGCCAGGGGATGAGGCAATGGTATATGCAGGATCACCTCGCTGGGAGTGGGTCGGTCTCATCTCAGCGGGGATCGCTGAAGCTGCGTATGCCCGTAAGGACTATGCACGACGGCGATCCGCCGACGAGGCACGACAGCGAACCCTCGCGCTCGGCCGCGTCGTTCAGGCTGACATCATCCCCCGTCTGAGGTTGGCTGATCGCGGAGAAAGGCAGACGCAGCTCGACGTTCTGCCGAAGCTGGATACGGAAGCGGTCGCGGGCTTCACGGATCTGATCCTGGGGCACGACATCACGGCCCTCAGGAACGCATTCAATGCCCTGACAACCAAGGGCTATTCCGTCGACGACCTGTTCCTTGACCTGCTGGCCCCCTCGGCGGCCCTGCTTGGACGCATGTGGGATGACGACCTGTGCGATTTCATCGAGGTGGCAGCCGGCCTCGCCCAGCTCCAGTTCCTGTTGGCCACGTTCCGCATGGACGGAGGCATTGCACCTAATGATAGCGAGCGCAGTATCCTCCTGATGGGGGCACCAGGTGAACGCCACACCTTCGGCCTGGCGATTGTCGAGCAGTTCATGCGTAAGGCCGGCTGGCATGTGGCGAGCGGCCTCGCCTCCAGTCCCGAGCAGATCGCCGATCTCGTAGGTTCGGAGCTGTTCGGTGTGGTGGGCCTAACTTTGAGCCAGGAGAGCCAGCTCGATCAAATCACCGCCTCTATCCGTGCCGTGCGGCGGGCATCGCTCAATGCTTCGATCGGCGTCATGGTTGGTGGACCGATCTTTCTTGAGCATCCCGAATATGTCGAACGGGTCGGTGCCGATGCCTCGGCGGTCGATGCCCCAACCGCTGTGCTTCTGGCCCAAGTGTTGATCTCAAAGACAAACCCTAGACACGCGACAATGCGTGAATACCTTGATTTTCAATGATAATATCAAATACATATGATCAATAAATTTATCAAAAAATCGAAGACTGCTTTAATAATTCATGATCTCTGAGGGGGTATAGAATTAATGACTGTCGTTTAGTTTATATATTATTCGCGTACATTTGGTTTTTATTAGTCAATCCTAAATGAAATTCTTTCTCAGTCGCGGCGATGCAATTTGCGTGATGGAATTACAGGTGCTCTCGTGTGCAGGGCAGATATTTATTTGCAGTGTCCGTCGTCAGATGATTTGGGACGGTTCGTGGCGTTCAGGAGCGGAGGCTCTGGGTCCGTCTGGGTGAGAGGTTAGGCGGTCTGCGCGTGATGGCGCAAACGGCGATCGGTAAGGGTCTGATGCTTGCGCCATTACGCGCCCGCTCGCGCAGGATATCTTCGCCCCGACCGAGATAGACGTCGGCCGGTGTGAGGTTGCCCAGGCTCTCGTGGGCGCGGACGTGATTGTCGTGATCGGCAAACGCTTCGATCCGCCCCTCCAGCTCGCCGGGCAGGTAGGCGTGTTCGAGCAGGATGCGGTTCTTGAGCGTGAGGTGCCAGCGCTCGATCTTGCCCTCTCGTCTGCGGATGACGGGGCGCACCGCGGATGTGGGTTATGCCGCGGCTGCCGAGCCAGTCGGCCAAGTCACCTGCAACGTAGCTCGACCCGTTGTCGGTCAGCAGCCTCGGGCGATGCACGACCTCCACCTGATCGAGGCCAACGGCGGTCAGCGCCAAGTCGAGCGTGGCGGTGACGTCGCTGGCCTGCATCGTCGCGCACAGCTTCGCGGTGGTCTTGTCGTGGAACTCATCGGCAGCTTTGACGACGATGTAGGCCGGGCTGGTGATCAGGTCCTGGGCCTTGAGCAGGCGGGTAGACGGTCGCTTCCGAGACGAAGTACCGGCGCTCGTCGGTGAAGCGTACCGCTAACTCGCGCGGGCTGAGCTCCGGCTGCTCCAGCGCGAGGGTGAGGATCTGCTCGCGAACCTCGGCCGGCAGGCGGTTCCACACCCGGCTCGGCCGCGAGGGGCGGTCGGCCAGGGCTTCGGGGCCGCCGCGGCTGCAGGCGTCGTACCAGCGTGAGACGCATCGAGCGGGTGAGGCCGAGCTTGTCCAGGGTGGTGCGCACCGACAGGTGGGACTGCTCGACCAGCCGGATGATCTCCAGCTTCTCGGGGGCCGGGTACCTCATGCCGCGTCCTCCCCAGCCCCGCGCATGCTTTTTTTGAGCAGGCGGTTCTCTAGAACGAGGTCGGCCACGACCTGCTTCAGCGCGCCCGCCGCGCGGCGCAGGTCCTTGACCTCGTCGGAGGTGGCGGCGCGGGCCGTGTCGCCGGCCAACCGCCGCTTGCCGGCTTCGAGGAACTCCTTGGACTAGCCGTAGGGCATCGAGGACGCGATGCCCTCGCGCCGGCACAGCTCGGCGATGCTGTCTTCACCGCGCAGGCCCTCCAGCACGATGCGGATCTTGTCCTCGGACGAGAACTGCCGGCGCATGGCCCGGCGGATGTCCTCGATCGCGGCTTCTGCCGGCTTCCGTGCCGGCCCGGATGTCTGTTTCATCTTCGCTCCTGGGGCTACGATGAACCAGCCATCCTCCGTTCGTGAAAACCCTCAAACTGTCCTACGAGTGCTGACGGCGGACAATCGAGCGAGGGCGGACGCACGACAACAGCATCCGGCCGCACTTATCACTTGGCTCCTGCCCGCCTGCGCCGGAGGTCGTCATTTGGCCAACGGAACCGAGCGGCTCAGTGCCGTCCGCTCGCCCTGCCATCGTCACACAACCCACGATGCACTAACTTCGCACCTGGGTCACCGGATGGGGGCAGGTCACCGCCTATCAGCGTCCCGGATCTCGCCTTCCAGCTACCCATGGCCGCTACCATGCCGTAGCCTCGCAACTGGCCCGGTCCAAAATACCGGTCAGGTCAGCCCATAGCGCGTCCCTCCACTCCAATGTGAAGAGTGCACCATTAAAACCCGGGATCAAACATCTCAAGGATGATGCAGTGCATCTTACAAAGACAACGGTACTCAACTCGCTGGGAGTGACGGCGGCTGCGGATCGCGACTACAGCTCTGCCCGGAGGCCGCCGTCCATAGGCTCAGGAGCATCATTCATTTGCGTTCGCAGCCAAGCACAGAAGCGGTCGACCGTCCGCCCGTTCGCGCTCGTCTGGCGATGGACGACGTAGTAGCCGCTCTTCGTCTCCACGGTTCGGTCGATGGCCGCCACCAGTTGTCCGCGCGCCATGAAGTCGTTGATGAGCGGACGCCAGCCGAGTGCCGCGCCCTGTCCCGCCAGAGCAGCCTGGATAACGAGACTGTAATTGTTGATCGAGATACGGTTCTTGCCAAGTGTGCAGCTCACGCTACAGGCCCGGAACCAGCCCGACCAATCGAGCCAGCGCGCGTCGGCGACGGACTCGAGATGCAGGAGCGGGACGTTCTGTAGGTCGGCAAGCGTCCGCAGAACAGGGTGGGCCGACAGAAAGCTTGGCGAACAGACCGGCAGCACCGTTTCCGGCATGAGCAATTCTGCGGTGCAACCCGGCCAGTGGCTCGAACCGAAGATGACGGCCACGTCAGCCGGGTCGCGTCGAACATCCAGGCTGCCCTGTGACGTGACCACCCGGACGTTGACCTCCGGCAGGACCTGCTGAAGCGACGGCAAGCGTGGGATCAGCCAGAACGCCGCGAATCCGAAATCGGTCGCGACCGTTAGGTTCCGCAGCGTCGACTGGCGCGTCTCCTCGATCGCTTGAGCGATCTGGCTCAGCCCTTCGGACAGCCCGGCCAGCAGCGCGTCGCCCTGCGGTGTGAGATCCACCCCGCGCGGGAGTCGCTTGAACAGCGACACGGCAACCATGGATTCTAGGTTGGCTATGCGCTGGCTGATGGCCGGCTGCGAGGTGCCGAGAGCCTTCGCTGCCAATCCAAAACTCTTATGCCGCGCCGCAGCCTCGAAGGCGATCAGCCAGGGAAGGGGAGCTAAATTTCGGTACCGTGCCATAATTCCAGCTTATGCTTCCATATCGACAAAGTATCTTCAGGCCCGTTCAAAACAATTGCACAGTGGAGCCGGCCATGTAGTCTAAGGTCAGGATTCGAGTGTAATGGGCAATTCTAGAAAGCCGAATGTACTGGTCTTCATGGCGGATCAAATGAACCCGCTGTTCCTGCCCTTCTACGGCCATCCCGTAACGCGAGCGCCACAGATGGCCAAGGCCGCCGCGGAGGGCGTCGTATTCGAGTCAGCCTACTGTAACTTCCCCCTCTGCGCACCCTCGCGCTACGTCTTCATGAGCGGGCGCCTGCCTTCTCGCATCGGCGCCTACGACAACGCCGCCGAGTTCCAGGCGGAAATCCCGACCTTTGCCCATGCCCTACGCAACGGCGGCTACCGCACGATCCTGTCGGGCAAGATGCACTTTTGTGGTGCTGACCAGATGCACGGCTTCGAAGAGCGGCTGACGACCGACATCTACCCCTCGGATTTCAACTGGACCCCGGACTGGGACGCACCGACCGAGCGCCAGGAATGGTTCCACACCATGAGCTCGGTACTCGACGCAGGTCCCTGCGTACGCACCAACCAGCTCGACTTCGACGACGAGGTGGTGTTCGCGGCCGAGCGCAAAATCTACGCGATGGTCCGCGACAAGGACGAGCGGCCTTTTTTCATGGTCGTCTCGATGACGCACCCGCACGACCCGTTCGCGATCCCGGCTGAGTATTGGGATCGCTACACCGACGAGGAGATCGACCTCCCGCGTCATACGATGCCGTTCGACGCAGCCGATCCCCATTCTCAGCGCATCCGCACGATGTGCAAGACGGAGGCGACGCCGCCAAGTCTCGATCAGATCCGGGCCGCGCGCCGCGCCTATTACGGCGCGATCTCTTACGTCGACGATCAGTTCGGACGCCTGCGTCGCGCGCTTGAGGCCACGAACCTCGCCGACGATACCATCATCGTGATCGTGTCCGATCACGGCGAGATGCTCGGCGAGCGCGGTCTCTGGTTCAAGATGACCTTCTTCGAGGGGGCGATCCGCATTCCCCTCGTGGTCCATGCGCCGTCGCGATTCGCACCGGCGCGCGTAGCGGAATCGGTCTCCTTGATGGACCTGCTCCCGACGTTCCTTGACATCACCGGCACGCCGCCTCTGCCCACGCCACTGGAAGGGCGGAGCCTGCTCCCACATTTGCAGAGCCGGCCGTCTCACGACGAGGCCTTCGCCGAGTATCTGGCCGAGGGGGCTGTCGGCCCAATCGTGATGATCCGCCGTGGGGCCTACAAGTTCATCCACTCGCTCACCGAGCCGGACCTACTGTTCGACCTCTTCGCGGATCCGGAGGAGTTGAGCAATCTTGCCGAGGATCCTTCCGCGGGCGCGGTCTTGAGCCGGATGCGGCGCGAGGCGGCCGAGCGCTGGGCGCTCCCGGCCCTCAAGGAGGAGATCCTTCAGAGCCAGCGCCGCCGCCGCTTTGTCTACAGCGCCCTGGCGACCGGTGCGCGGACCCCCTGGGACTACCAGCCGGTCTCTGACGCCAGCCGGCAATACGTGCGCAATCACATGAACCTCGACGACGTCGAGGCGATGGCCCGCTTCCCACGCCCGTAACGCCGGCAACCGACCCTGCCGACGGTCATCCCGTCGGTTGCCCAGGCGCCAATGGCTTGCCCGGAGATGAGATCATGTCCTTGACGCACGCGCGCAGCCGCCACGCGGATGCCGCCTCCCTCCGGGACCTTCTGTGCTGCCGGCAAGATGTCCTCGCGTCCGGCATGAACATGCGCGGCGCTGTTCGCCGAAGCCGAGCAACGCGCCATCGGAGATGACCGCACGTCGATGACAGTGGTCGGCCTGCTCACAGAGCAACACGTCCTTGAACACGATGCGATCGAGCCAGACCGGCGCAGTTGGCAAGTCGTCGAACCTCGATCTCTGCCGGGATACATGCAGCATGTCTCGGCCGATCGGTTTTTTCAATTCAAAAACCCAACCACGCAATTCAACGCGCGCTCGAATGAGCGATCGCTCGGATCATTTCGTAGAGATTGAAGACATGTTCAAGAAATTCGTGCGTAAGCCGGGAACGGCTCTTCTTGTAGCCCTGCTTGTCACAGCCCTACCGCGGGCGGTCTATGCCCAGGAGGTCGAACTTGACGCCGAACCGAACCGGGTGAATGCGGCGCAGCCCGTCGCCATTCCCGACCCGCAAGCCATGGCACCGACCCGGCAGCGCCGTGCCGCTCGGGTGGAGCCAGCCACGGTGTCAAATCCCGCCGCCATCCCCCTCGCCGCCGACGGAGCCTGGACCTTTGGAGGCGCGGTACGGGGACGCATTACCCTCAACTTCGACGATATCAACCGGCGAACAAGCTTGAACGATACCGGCACTTATTTCGGCGTCGACGCGCTCATCCTCAAAGCGAACTACGACTCGAACACATTCTTCGGAGCGGCGCAGTACAACATTTACGGCGGCGCCTTTCCCTTTAACCGAGCCGCGGGATACAAGGAGACCTTTGGAGAGGCCAACTTCCTCAAGTTTGCCTATGCCGGTATAAAGCTCGACAATGAAAATAGTG
Organism: Methylobacterium sp. E-066; assembly: GCF_022829635.1. Lineage (GTDB taxonomy): Bacteria > Pseudomonadota > Alphaproteobacteria > Rhizobiales > Beijerinckiaceae > Methylobacterium. The sequence continues at coordinate 1,399 of NZ_JAKSYO010000147.1, read as the reverse complement.
TCACTATTGGCCTTCAGCAAGTTCCTTTCGGAATTGTGCCGTATTTCAGCACGTCTTTCATCGAAACGTTTGCCTATGTCATCGGAATCGAAGAAATGTACAACGTCGGCGTGAAATTTTCCCACGTCGAGCGCGACTTTAATTATCAGCTCGGATATTTCCCGCGGATGGCGGCAATTATTTCGGCATAAGCCGCGACAGCGCACGCTACACCACAAATATCGTTCGTGCGGACGCCTATCTGAACGGCGGCACCAACAACTCCGAACAGCATATGCTGGTCGGTCGGGCTGAATACACACTTTACCACGACACCATCGCGAGCGCATCTGTTGGCGCGTCGGCCCTGCATGCGAGCCTCTACAACGACGACACGTCACTATACGGCTCGAAGCAACAGGAGGCGCTGCACTTCATCGGGACCTATGGCCCGTGGCTGACACGCGCAGTTGTGACCCGGATCGACATCAACCCGCGTAATCCAGGCCGTCGCAACGGCCTCATCACAATGGGCAGCTTCGACGGATCCTACAACGTCGCCACGAAAGGCTGGTCGGTTTCGGGCGAGCTGGCCTACAAATTCACTCCAAATTCCGGGCCCTTCACAGAAATTGTTTCGTATCTCAACTACTCCGCTTACTATAAGGATCGCTCCGACTTCCGTGATTCCGAACGTTACATTCTGGGCGCTGCGCTAACTGTCCGCGAAGTCAAAGGACTCTATATCTATTCCGAATTTAGATTCGGTCGAAACGATCCCTACACGGGTATCGGCAACTATGGGCAGGGCACGGGTTCAGGTGGAACGAACCGCTGGGCCACAACGTATCTAACGAACATTGGATATTATTTCTGACCCAGGATCGCGGATGTTGCGCCTGGAACGTGCTTGGCAGGACGACGCCAATCTTCCAGATTGTAGCGCCTCAATAAGCGATGGGCGTTCAAGACGTGGATCACGCCCGCTGAGCGCACATCTCGAAGAACCGCATGCTGCCCGGGGGCTTGGAGGACAATGGAATGAAGCAGGCCACTCTAGCCTGAACGGTTGGCACTTTGCCGGAGCCTGGTGAATGGGCAGGAGACTGTCCTCCGACCTCCCTCAGGCCGCCGCCAGCCGGGGTTCAATCAGAGCCTGTTTGAGTTGTCTTTCCCCTTCTCGCCCTCATCCTGATGCGGCGTAGCGGAGCGGAGTTTTTGAAGGAGCCCTCCAGGAATCGCGCGTCTGGCTGGAGGGCTCCTTCGAGGCTGCTGCGCAGCACCTTGTATTAGCGAATCATGTCAGATTGCCCCTGTCCCGCGAGGGATGCCGGCTCTGGGGTGGCCACCCCAGAGCCGGCGGCGACTGTCGGATCGTTGGCACCTGAGCCTGTGGCCTGCGCCGCGGGCTGGTCCTGAG
>NZ_JAKSYO010000144.1 GCF_022829635.1 Methylobacterium sp. E-066 | reverse complement strand
CACCCAGAAGGGCAAGGGCTACGCCCCGGCCGAGGCCTCGGCCGACCGCTATCACGGCGTGGTCAAGTTCGACGTGGTCTCGGGCGTCCAGGCCAAGGCCAAGCCCAACGCCCCGGCCTATACCCGGGTGTTCGGCGAGAGCCTGATCAAGGCGGCCGACGCCGACGACAAGGTCGTGGCGATCACCGCGGCGATGCCCGGCGGCACCGGCATCGATCTCTTTGGGAAAGCCCACCCCGACAAGACCTTCGATGTCGGCATCGCCGAGCAGCACGCGGTGACGTTCGCCGGCGGCCTGGCCACCGAGGGCTACCGGCCGTTCGTGGCGATCTACTCGACCTTCCTGCAGCGGGCCTACGATCAGGTCGTGCACGACGTGGCGTTGCAGAACCTGCCCGTGCGGTTCTGCCTGGACCGGGCCGGCCTGGTCGGCGCGGATGGCGCCACCCATGCCGGCGCGTTCGACCTGGCGTATCTGTGCTGCTTGCCGAACATGACCGTGATGGCGGCCTCCGACGAGGCCGAGCTGGTGCACATGGTGGCGACCGCGCACGCCCATGACAGCGGCCCGATCGCCCTGCGCTACCCGCGCGGCGAGGGCGTCGGCGTCGAGCTGCCGGAGCGGGGCGACGTGCTTCCGATCGGCAAGGGCCGGATGGTCCGCCGGGACCCGGAGGCGCGGGTGGCGATCCTGTCGCTCGGCACGCGGCTGTCCGAGGCGCTGAAGGCGGCGGATGCGCTGGCGGACCAGGGCGTCGCGGTGAGCGTGGCGGATGCGCGCTTCGCCAAGCCGTTGGACGAGGCGCTGATCCTGGAGCTGGCGCAGAGCCACGAGGTGCTGATCACCATCGAGGAGGGCTCGCGCGGCGGGTTCGGGGCGATGGTGCTGCACCTGCTGTCGGAGCAGGGCGCGTTGGATGCGGGCCGGGTGCGGGTGCGGACGCTGACGCTGCCGGACCTGTACCAGGACCACGACAGCCCGGAGAAGATGTACGCCGAGGCCGGGCTGGACGCCGCAACCATCGTCAAGACCGCGCTGGCGACATTGCCGGCTTCCTCCGGCCAGGTCGAGCAGGCGAGCAACGTGGTGAGCGTCCGCCGCCGTCCGCGCTGATTGTTTTGAACGCGACGATCGTCCAACCCAATCCCCTCATCCTGAGGCGGCGGAGCGCAGCGTAGCCCTCGAAGGAGCCCTCCAGCGGTCTCGCGATCCCTGGAGGGCTCCTTCGAGGCCCGCTGGCGCGGGCACCTCAGGATGAGGGGGGTTGGTGGGAGGCGGCGGGACCGACCGCCCCTACCCCAGAGCCTCCGCCACCGCCTTCCCGCACGCCTGCGTGTCGGCATTGCCGCCGAGGTCGCGCGTGCGCAGCGTCCGCTCGGACAGCACCCGCTCGATCCCGCTGACGATCTCCCGGGCGGCCTCGTGCTCGCCGAGATGCTCCAGCATCATTGCGCCGGACCAGATCTGGCCGATCGGGTTGGCGATGCCCTGGCCGGCGATGTCGGGGGCGGAGCCGTGGACCGGCTCGAACACGGACGGGTGCACCCGCTCCGGGTTGATGTTGCCGGACGGCGCGATGCCGATCGTGCCCGTGCAGGCGGGGCCCAGATCCGACAGGATGTCGCCGAACAGGTTCGAGGCCACGACCACGTCGAACCGGTCCGGGTTCAGCACGAAATGCGCGGTCAGGATGTCGATGTGGTACTGGTCCCACCGCACGTCCGGGTAGCCCTCGGCCACCGCCTTCACGCGCTCGTCCCAGTACGGCATGGTGATCGAGATGCCGTTTGACTTGGTGGCCGAGGTCAGGTGCTTCTTCGGCCGGGTCTGGGCCAACGCGAAGGCGAATTTCAGGATCCGGTCGACCCCGTGGCGGGTCATGATCGTCTCCTGCAGGGCGAATTCGCGGTCGGTGCCGGTGAACATCCGGCCGCCGGCATTCGAGTACTCGCCCTCGGTGTTCTCCCGGACCACCCAGAAGTCGATGTCGCCGGGCTTGCGGTCGGCGAGCGGGCACTTCACCCCGGGCATCAGGCGCACCGGGCGCAGGTTGGCGTATTGGTCGAATTCGCGCCGGAACAGGATCAGCGAGCCCCACAGGGAGATGTGGTCGGGCACGCGCTCCGGCATGCCGACGGCGCCGAAATAGATCGCGTCGTGTGTCTCGATCTGCGGCTTCCAATCCTCCGGCATCATCCGGCCGTGCTGCTCGTAATAGTCGCAGCTCGCGAAATCGAACCAGTCGAGCTGGAGCGCGAAGCCGTGCCGCTTGGCCGCCTGCTCGAGCACGCGCACGCCCTCGGGCACCACCTCCTTGCCGATGCCGTCGCCCGGAATCACCGCGATGCGGTAGCGGCGCTGCGGGCTGCTGTCTTGACCGGCCATGGATCCTCACGGGTGTCGCGTCACGGGCCGCCTGCCGGCCCTGGATTGTCCGGTGCCAGGGTGTTGCACGCGCCCACCCGGTCAACACCCCCGACTAACAATCAGGTCGATTCGCCTGCCATGGCCCGGCGCTGCCGATCCAGCTCCTCGCTGTAGCGCTTGAGCGTGTGGCTCTCGGTGAGCAGGCCCAGGACCTGGCGGCTCGCGGCGCTCTGGACCACCGCGAGCGCCTCGCTCTCGCTGCGGTCGAAGGTGGCGGCCGCGTCCTTGGCGTTCATCTCGGGCGTCAGGAACAGGTCGGTGTGGTGCAGGAGGTCGGCCAGCACCGGCGTCGCGCCGTCAGCAGCGTCCTGGGCGGCGGCATGCGCCTCGGGGACGTTCACGATCCCGGCATAGCGGCCCTGGCCATCCACGGCGATCACCCGGGAGGGCGAACCCAGCGGATGGGCGCGCAGGAAGGTCGGCAACGGCGTGTCCAAAGCCGCGGTGGGGACGTCCCGGCGCATCAGCCGGCCCACGGTGAGCGAGCGGATCCAGCCGACATCGTGCGGGCTGCGGATGCTCTCGCCGCGCAGGTGGAAGCGCCAGGTGGCGAAGGAATAGCCGAAGATTTTTCGCACGGTCAGCGAGGACGCGATCACCGCCGCCAGCACGAGTCCGGTGATCGGCAGGCTGCCGGTGATCTCCAGCGCCAGGAACGTCATGGTCAGCGGGCCGCCGATGATCGCCACGGCGAGCGCACTCATGCCGATCACCGCATAGGCCAGCGGCGTGAGGCCGAAGCCCGCCATCGCCGGCAAAATATCCGGGGCCAGGGCGGCGAACAGCTTGCCGGCGATCGCCCCGAGGAACAGCGAGGCGAAGAACAAGCCGCCGCGGAACCCGGAGCCGATCGAGATCGCCGTGGCCGTCGCCTTGGCGGCGAACAGCCCGGCCAGGACCGCGGCCCCGTGGCCCTGCCCCTCGGCGGCGAAGTGCATGTGCAGGGCACCGTGGCCGCCCGAGAGCACCTGCGGCGTCGCGATGAGCGCCAGCGCGCCGACGCACAGCCCCCCGAAGGCGGGCCCGGCCGCCCGCGGCAGGCCGGAGGCCTGGACCAGCCGCTCGACCAGGGTGACGCCGCGCATGATCAGGATGCCGAGCAGCGCGCAGATCAACCCAAGGGCGAGGCTCGGCAGGATCTCCAGGCTGGTGATGTGCGAGGTCGTGACCGCCTGCATGTCGCCGAGATCGACCAGCGGCTGCGTGTGGATCAGCGCTCGGGAGACCAGGTTGCCGCACAAAGCCGCGATGACCACCGGCGCCAGGGTGGCGATCGTGTAGGTGCCGATGATCAGCTCGAAGGCGTAGAACGCCCCGGCCAGCGGTGCTCCGAACCCCGCCGCGATGGCGCCGGCCGCCCCGCAGCCGACCAGGGTCCGCAGGTCGCCCCGGCGCACCTCGAAGGCGATGCCCAGCCGCGAGGCGAGGCCGGAGGCGAGCTGCGTGTAGCCGGCTTCCAACCCCACCGAGGCGCCGGAGCCGTTCGAGATCACGTTCTGGAGGGCGAGGTAGAGGCTGTCCCGCAGGGACATCCGGCCGCCATGCAGGGCGTTGGCCTCGATCGGGTCGATGGCCGGTCGCTTGCGCGGGCCGCGGATATAATTCGCCGCGACGATCAGCAGCCCGAGGAGCACCCCGCCCAAACAGGGGCCGATCAGCAGGAGCGGCGGCGCCACGGCGTCGGTGGCGCTGAGCCGCGTCCCCGCCGGGAGGTGGTAGAGCGCCTCGCGCAAGGCCTGCGTCACCCAGGTCATGGCCGAGACCGCCAGCCCGCTGATGCAGCCCACCACAGTCGCCAGCAGGACGAGGCCGCCCTCGCTGCGCCGGACGAGGCTGCGCAGCCGCCCGGGCGCCAGGAGGATCCGGGAGCGGGTCCAGCGCCCGCGGGGGCGAGGGCCTGGCCGGGCGGATTTCCGGGCCGGCCTGTTCTCCGCCGCCGTCTCGGAAGCCTGGACCGAATCCGAGGTCCCGGTCGCGGCTGGCGCCGGCTGTCGCGCGCTCACATTCCGCCCCTCACCCCCGATCCGCCCCGGCCGGCGCCGCGTGGTTTCGGCCACTCCTTATGGAGCGAATCCGGCCTGCGTCCACCGACGCGCCATCAAGCTGCACGGATCGCCTTGAAAACTGCCGCGGCCCACGATACACCGCCCGCCAGTGCCGCCGTAGCTCAGTTGGTTAGAGCACCAGATTGTGGATCTGGGGGTCCCCCGTTCGAGCCGGGGCGGTGGTACCATCCATTCAGGACGACTGCGCAAGGGGTTGGCGGATTGCCGACCCCTTTTGCGTTTTTGGATCTCTTGTGCGGCGCGCGGTCCCCTGCCGCGGAACCGCAGGTCACGGATCGATGTCGGCATAGACCTGGCCCTGTGCCATCCTGCCGGGACGCTGGCGCCCCTCGACGGGCGTGAGGCCCAAGAAACGGAGGATACGCCATGAAGCAGTACCGCATCGCCGCCATCCCGGGGGACGGGATCGGCCAGGAGGTCATCACCGCCGGCATCGAAGTGCTCGACGCCCTCGCCGAGCGCGACGGAAGCTTCCGCTTCGCCTTCGACCATTTCGACTGGGGCTCGGACTACTACAAGGCCCACGGCGTGATGATGCCTGCGGACGGGCTGGCGCGGATCAAGGATCACGACGCGATCTTCTTCGGGGCTGTCGGCGCCCCGGACGTGCCCGACCACATCACCCTCTGGGGCCTGCGGCTCGCGATCTGCCAGCCCTTCGACCAATACGCCAATGTCCGGCCGACCCGGATCCTGCCCGGCATCACCAGTCCCCTGCGCCACGTCACCGGGCCCGAGCTCGACTGGGTGATCGTGCGCGAGAATTCCGAGGGCGAGTATGCCGGCGTCGGCGGCCGGGTGCACCAGGGCCATGCCAACGAGGTCGCCACCGACGTCTCGATGATGACCCGCTCGGGCGTCGAGCGCATCATCCGCTACGCGTTCGCGCTGGCCCGGTCGCGCCCGCGCAAGCGGCTCACCGTGGTGACCAAGTCGAACGCCCAGCGCCACGCCATGGTGATGTGGGACGAGATCGCGGCGGACGTCGCACAAGACTTCCCCGACGTGACCTGGGACAAGATGCTGGTCGACGCCATGACCATGCGGATGGTGGGCAAGCCCGAAACCCTCGACACGATCGTGGCGACCAACCTGCACGCCGACATCCTGTCGGACCTCGCGGCGGCGCTGGCCGGGTCGCTGGGCATCGCGCCCACCGCCAACATCAATCCGGAGCGCCGGTTTCCCTCTATGTTCGAGCCGATCCACGGCTCGGCCTTCGACATCACCGGCAAGGGCATCGCCAACCCGGTCGGCACGTTCTGGACCGCCTGCCAGATGCTGGAGCATCTCGGCGAACAACCCGCCGCCGACCGGCTGATGCGCGCGGTCGAGCGCGTCACCGCCGATCCCGCCCTGCACACGCCCGATCTCGGCGGAACGGCCACGACCCGCGCGGTCACGGAGGCGGTGATCGCGGCGATCCGCGGCGACAACGGCTGACGGCAGGCCGCCGGCTTGATCCGGAGTTCCCCCGGCGGGTCCTGGGCGTTAAGGTCGGTCTCGATCGCGGCGGTGAGCCCGCACAAAAAGAAACCTCCGGGACCCGTCAGATGAGTATCCCCGAGCGGCGCGTCCGCCCCCTGTTCGACGAGGCGGCGATCGCCAAGCGCAACACCGAGCTGGCCCAGGAGATCCTGTCGGCGAACCCGGAGAACCTCCTGGTCGTGGCGGTGCTCAAGGGCAGCTTCATGTTCGCCGCCGACCTGCTGCGGGCGCTGCACCGGGTTGGGCTGTCGCCGCAGGTGGAGTTCGTGCATCTGTCGAGCTACCGCACCGGCACCGTCTCCACCGGCCAGGTCGAGATCCTGCGCGACGTGCAGAGCGAGGTGCGCGGGCGGGACGTGCTCCTGGTGGACGACATCCTGGAATCCGGCCGGACCGTCGTGTTCGCCAAGGACCTCCTCATGGCCCGCGGCGCCAAGCGGGTGCTCACCGCGGTGCTGCTGGAGAAGCCGGGCAAGCGCGCCGTGACGATCGACGCCGATTTCGTCGGCTTCACCTGCCCGGACGTGTTCGTGGTCGGCTACGGGATGGATGCAGCCCACGCCTTCCGCCAATTGCCCTTCGTGGGCGTGGTCGATTTCGACAGCGGCGACCCGGACCTGTTCGACGAGGCCTGACGCGCCCGCGATCGGGCGCGGCATTTTCGCCGCGCCGACCGGCGATGCGATTGTTTTCCCGTCGCCTGACTTGACAGGGCAACGGTTCCGTTCGTGATCTGTTATCCATAAACAGGCCTGAAGTCTCATCCTGGCGGGACGCCCTCGGAATCAGGCCCGGGATCAGGAACGTTTACGGAACCCCATGGCGCGCATCCTTCTCGTGGATGACGAAGAGACCGTCCGCGGCTTCCTCAAGCGGGGGCTGGAGATCGACGGCCATGCCGTCGTGACCGCCAACGATGGCAGCGACGGGCTCGACCGGCTCAACGAGGCCGATGGCGGGTTCGACCTGATGCTGACCGACATCCGCATGCCGCTCATGGACGGCATCGCCCTGGCGCTCGCCGCCAAGCGCGACTTCCCGGACCTGACCATCCTGCTGATGACCGGCTTCGCCGACCAGCGGGAACGGGCTCGCGGGCTCGACGCGATCGTCACCGACGTGCTGACCAAGCCGTTCTCGCTCGCCGACCTGCGCGCCACGGTGAGACGGGCGCTCGCCGCCTGACGCGCGCCTTTTGGGTCGTCGACGGCCGGCGAATGATGATTTCATCCGCCTTTAAACATCCGCTTTAGCCACCGCTTCACGAAAGCGTGGCAGTTTCATCCGGCGAATTCCGATCAGGCCGGACACGAGACCGCGATGGACCGTCGAGACAGGGACGCCGCCGACGCGGATTGGGACGACGACTGGGACGAGCCGCGGCGCCCCCGCAAGACCCTGTTCGGGCGGATGTTCGGGCTCGTGAAGCTCGCCTTGTTCCTGCTGCCCGGGGCGATCTTCCTCTACGGCAGCTTCGCCGATTGCAGCGCCCGCCCCGCCGCGTCGAGCTGGTTCGGGCTCCTCGGCGCGGGCGCCTGCGCGCGCGGCGAGATGATCGGCAACGTCCTGTCGATGCAGGACAACTTCGCCCTTCTGAAGCGCCTGATCGACTGAGGCGCGCGGGCGAACACCCCGCCGCGTCCCGCTTCGCACCGATCCTCGCGAGTTCCCGCCATGTCCAGCCGACTCCTCCCCTCAGCCTCCTCCGGCGCCGCCCCCGACGCCCTCGAGGAGGCCCAGTTCCGCGTCCGCATGGCGCGGCTCGGCACCGAGCCGGAGAACCGGCGCGGCCGCCGCCGAGGGCCCCAGGCCACCGGCCGGGGCGGCTTCCGCTTAGGCTGGAAGAGCTGGCTCGTCGTCGATGCCCTGGTCGTGCTGCTGGTCGTGGCCGCGGTGGTCGCCTGGCCGCCGATCCAGGCCTGCCGGCACCAGGACAAGACGATCGGCTTCTACGCCGGCGACTCGGTCGACCGCTGCATCCGCCGGGGCATCGCCGAGCGGATCGACCGGGCCGACCAGCGCCTGAAGGCCCTGGTGCGCAACTCGGGCCGCTAGCCGATTCCGCGCGACAGATCCCGGATCCCGGGCCGCCTCGGCTTGAGCGGCGGCACCGCGACTGATAGCAAGCGTGTCGCGGGCCGGTGTAGCACAGCGGTAGTGCAGCGGTTTTGTAAACCGAAGGTCGGGAGTTCGATCCTCTCCACCGGCACCACACCTCCCGCGCCCCTGGGCCTCCGGCCGGGACCGCGCGTGCAATCCTTTCCTCGACGACCCGTCAGGTTCTGCTCCGGCCGAGCGTGTGCGGGCTGAGTCCTGGTCTTTTCCGCTGGGGAATCTGGCCGGCCACGCTCAGCAGCCGTTCAGCCGCATCCCGCGATGTTGACTTACTGCCAAGCTAAAATATGTATTTCTGAATTGTATCTGGCGTGTTTGTCAATAAATTACCGTCCAGCTCGCAAATTTTCACATTAAGATTTGATGAATACGAAGTTCAGAACCGATTAAATTCACTGCGCCTACCAGCGCCGTCGGAAGGCGATGACGCGCGTCTCAGCCGGAACCGGTCGCGAGACCGGGGCGGCGGATCGCCGGCTCTTCGGGCCGCATCGCCGCTGGTCGGGGCGTGATCATGACCCAGGGCAAGGACGAGCGGGCGGTGACGCGCTTCGCAGGAGACGCGGACGGAGCCGGGTTGAGGCCCGCGAACGATACCGTGCCCTTGGCCGCACCAACTTTGGCCGCGCCCCTGCCGGACGGCGCGCCCGCGCGCGTCGCACCCGGGCGCCGGGCGATCAGCGACGCGGATCGCACCCGGATCGGGCGCGGCCTGCGCCTGCACTACGCCGATGTTCTGGCCCTGCCGATCCCGGAGCGGCTCCGGACTCTGATCGACGACCTCGCCGCATGCTCCGACACGGAGGCCCCGCAATGACCATGACCCTGCAAGCCGCGCCCGTCGGCAGCCAGTCCGGGCCGCCGACGCAAGGGGTCGATGCCGAGATGCGCGATCTCCTGCTCGGGGCGATCCCGGCCCTGCGGGCCTTCGCGTTCTCGCTGACCTACGACCTCGACCGCTCGGACGACCTCGTGCAGGACACGCTGGTGCGCGCCTGGGTCAATGCCGGCAGCTTCCGCCGGGGGACCAACCTGACCGCTTGGCTGTTCACGATCCTGCGCAACCTGTTCTATTCGGAGCAGCGCAAGCGCAAGCGCGAGGTCGAGGATGCCGACGGCGTGATGGCCGGCAAGCTGACCTCCCTGCCCGAGCAGGAGGTGCGGATGGAGATGGCGCAGTTCCAGAGCGCCCTCAACCGGCTGCCCCATGCCCAGCGGGAAGCCCTGGTGCTGGTGGGAGCCCAGAGCTTCACCTACGAGGAGGCCGCCGCGATCTGCGGCGTCGCGGTCGGGACGATCAAGAGCCGGGTCAGCCGCGCCCGGATGCGCCTGATCGAGGTTCTGGAACTCGAAGGCCCGGACGATATCGGCACCGATGCCCGCACCCGGGCGGCGCTGGACAGTCGCTGAACGCCTACTTGATCAGCTTGACGGCCTCGCGAAACCGCGGGTGGCGGGCGGTGCCGAGCCACTCGAACACCGCCATCTCGGTGGTGACGATCCCGGCCCCGTGGGCCGCCATCCGGGCGAGGCCGGCGTCGCGGTTCTCGGACCGGCGCGAACCCACCGCGTCGGCCACCACGGAGACGCGCCGCCCGGCGTCGAGGAGCCCGAGCACCGTCTGCAGCACGCAGATATGCGCCTCGCAGCCGGCGACCACGAGGTCGCGGTCCCCGATCCGGTCGAGGAAGCCCGGCGCCTCCGCGGCGCCGAAGCTCATCTTGGCGATGGCCGCCCCGGGCTCCGGGGCGAGCTCCGGCACGGTCGGCCCGAGGCCGCCGGCATTCTGCTCGGTGAACAGGGACGGCACGTCGAGCATCTTGGCCGCCGCGAGGAGGCGGCCGGTGTTGGCGATCACCCCGGCGCCGTCGGCGATGGCCGGCATCAGCCGGACCTGGACGTCGATGACGAGGAGCAGCGAGCGGGCGGGATCGATCAGGGGCATCGTTCCTCAGTAGGTGGCGAAGACGCGCGCGACCGCCTCGGGCTCGGACGTCACGGTCAACGCCAGGGCGAGCAGGATCCGGGCCTTCTGCGGGGTCAGGTTGTCGGCGCTGAGGATGCCGCGGGCGCGCAGGCGCGTGGTCAGGGGTACCACGCCGCTGCCGGCCCGGGTCGACATCACCACCAGGATGCCGGCCGCGGCGGCCTCTTCCAGGGCATCGGCCTCGGCCGGCGGGGTCATGCCCGGGGCGAGCCCGGCCGAGACCAGGCCGCGGGCTCCGGCCGCCCGGAACGCCCGCACCGCCGTGCCGTCGGCATCGGCGTAGCCGTAGGACACGTCGACCCGCGGCAGGGCGGGCAGCGTCCGGATGTCGAACGGCGTGCCGGGTGCATGGGCGCGCTCGGAGCGACGGTAGTACCGGACATGATCGCCGTCGACCTGGCCGAGCACGCCGAAATCCGGGGTGCGGAAGGTCTGGAGCCGGGCCACCGAGGTCTTGGTCACCTCGCGCGCCGCCTGGATCTCGTCGTTGAGCACCACGAGTACGCCCCGGCCGCGGGAGGCCGGCGCGGCGGCGGTGCGGATCGCCGCCACGAGATTGAGCTTGGCATCGGTCGACAGCGCGCTCATCGGCCGCTGCGAGCCGACCAGCACCACCGGCAGGTCGATCGTCAGGGTGAGGCTCAACGCGTAGGCGGTCTCCTCCAGGGTGGCGGTGCCGTGCCCGATGACGATGCCGGCGAGGTCCGGATGCGCGGCGGCGGTCTGCGCGCACAACAGGACGAGATCGCGCCACTCGGCGAAGCCGATCGCCGAGCTCGGGACCGCCCGGAACGGCACCGGGATCACGGTGGCGACTGCAGCCAGCTCCGGGACCGCATCCAGGATGCCGCCCGCTTCCAGGCGCCGGTCGGTGGCGGAATAGTCGAGGATGTCGAGGGCATCGCGCCCCAGCGACGCGATCGTCCCGCCCGTGCCGATGAACGCGACCTTGGGCAATCCCGCCCCGTGTCCTGCCGCCATGCCGTGCCTCCTGGCCGCCCGGCCGTTTGCCGGTCCCGCCAGGTCCGTGATGCCGGCTCGCTCGGCCGCGGTCGACCCCGTTGCGTGCAGGCGGGCGATGCGCCCGGCGACGGGGCGCCGGCCAGGATGTGGAACGGCTGCCGGTCCGAACGGGGCTCGGACCGGCAGCGTGCTGGGCGCTCAGACGCCGGCGGCGACGCGCAGGGGGGCTGCCATCTCGGAGCCGCGGGTCACCACCGGTTCGGCGTGGCCGTAGAGGCCGCGATGCTTCGGGTTCGGGCTGAGCCGGTCGGTCAAGCCGATCACCGTCTCGGCGGCCCCGAGCAGCAGGGCGCCTCCCGGCGCGAGCTGGGCGGCGAGCCGGGCGAGCACGTCCGACTTGGTCGGCGCGTCGAAGTAGATCAGCACGTTGCGGCAGTAGATCACGTCGAACTGGCCGAGCGACGCGAAGCTGTGCAGCAGGTTGAGCTGCCGGTAATCCACCATGGAGCGCAGGCTTTGGGCGATCTGCCACTGCTCGCCGATCTGGGTGAAGTACTTGATCAGCCACTGCACCGGCAGGCCGCGCTGGACCTCGAAATGGCTGTAGAGCCCGAGCTTGGCCTTCTCGATCACCTCGGTGGACAGGTCGGTGGCGACGATCTCGACCTGCCACCCGGCGAGCCGGGGGGCGGCCTCCTGCAGCAGCATCGCCAGGGAATAGGGCTCCTGGCCGGTCGAGGCCGCCGCGCACCAGATCCGCAGCCGGCGCTTGCTGGCGTTGCGCGCCAGGGCCTCGGGCAGGATCGTGTCGCGGAACAGGTCGAACGGGATGCGGTCGCGGAAGAAGAAGGTCTCGTTCGTGGTCATGGCCTCGACCACGGCGCGCTCGATGGCGCTGTCCTGGCCGATCTTCAGGGCACCGATCAGGTCGCCCAGGGTCGCGAGGCCGAAGCGCCGGCAGACCGGCGTCAGCCGGCTCTCGACGAGGTAGCGCTTCTCCGCGGTCAGCGCGAGGCCGGAGCGCTGCTTGAGGAAGGTACGCAGGTATTCGAACTCGAACTCGGTCATGACGGCTGCCCCGTGATCAGGGCGCGCAGCGCCGTCGCGAGTTCGGGGAGCGGCAGCACGGCCTCGGCGAGGCCGGCCCGGGCGACGCTGCCGGGCATGCCCCAGACGGTGCTGGTCGCCTCGTCCTGGGCCAGGACCGGGCCGCCCGCATCGGTCAGGGCGCGGGCGCCGTTGGTGCCGTCCGAGCCCATCCCGGTGAGGATCACCGTGGCGGTGGCGGCGCCGAACACCACGGCGGCGTCCTTGAACAGGACATCGACGGCGGGGCGGCAGAAGTTCACCGGCGGCCCGTCGGTGAGCCGGATCGTCGGACCGTTGGGACCCGTCACCAGCCCCATATGGCGCCCGCCCGGGGCCACGTAGATCCGCCCCGCCTCCAGGCGCTCGTCGGCCTTGCCCTCGGCCGCGCGCAGCCCGGTGCGGGTCGAGAGGTGCTCGGCGAACACGGCGGTGAAGATCGGCGGCATGTGCTGCACGATCAGAACCGGCACCCGGCGCAGGGCGGCGGCGCCGATCCCCTCCAGCATCTCGCCCACCGCCCGGGGTCCGCCGGTCGAGGAGCCGATCAGCAGGGCGCGGGGCTGGGTGCGGTTGCGGACCTTGGGCCGGAGGGTGAAGGGGGTGGCCGGGCGCGGCGTCGGCGCGGCGGGGGCCAAAGCGGGCGCCGCGTGGGCGGGGGCCGGCGCGGCCCCAGGAGTCCCCGGGGGGCGCCGCCGGGCGCGGGCGGCACCGAACACCCGGACCCGCTCGATCAGCTCGACCCGGAAGGTCTCCGAGGTGGTGACGCCGCGGCTGCTCTCAGGTTTTGCAATGTAGTCCACCGCGCCGAGGGCGAGGCATTTCAGCGAGATGTCGGCGTTCCGGGTGGTCAGCGTCGACATCATCACGACTTGGAGGTTCGGGCTGATCGCGAGCATGCGCGGCAGCGCCGTCGTGCCGTCGAGTTCCGGCATCTCGATGTCGAGCAGCACGACATCCGGGTCCTGCTTGGCCATCATCTCCAGGGCGATGCGGCCGTTGGAGGCGGTGCCGACGAGCTCGAACCCGGCCTCGGCGATCCAGCGGGCCACCAGCCCGCGCACCACGGCGGAATCGTCGGCGACCAGCACCCGGATCGGAGCCGCCGCCGATGTCGTGGATTGCGCAGGCGGACTGCGAAGCGGGACGACCGCGGGGCTCAGGGCCATGATGAATGCCTCGGGTACTGGGTCGCGGTTGAAGGTGGCGTCGGTTCAGGCTGCGTCGGCGACCAGTCCGACCTGTTCGAGCTTGGCCGCCAGGATGTCGCGATCGAAGGGCTTCATGATGTACTCGTCCGCCCCGGCCCGGAGGGCCCGGGCGATCGCCCCGACATCGTTCTCGGTGGTGCAGAACAGGACCTTCGGGGTCGCCCCCCCTTCGCTCCGGCGCAGGGCCTGGAGGAAGGTGTAGCCGTCCATGTTCGGCATGTTCCAATCGAGCAGGATCGCGTCGGGCATGTGGGCCGCGCAGGCTTCGAGCGCGGCGCTGCCGTCCTCCGCCTCGTTCACATTCATGCCCAAGGCCTCGATGATCCGCCGCGCGACCTTCCGGATCACCGCGGAATCATCGACCACCAGGCAGGTCGTCTCGTGTGGCGCTTTCATACCCCCTCCCTCACGCCGCCTTCGCGCCGGCGGCGCTGAAGCCGAGGAGCGCGTCCACGTCGAGGATCACCAGGAGGCGGCCGTCGAGGCGGTGGACGCAGGTGGCGAGGTTGCGCCAGCGCGGATCCAGGTTGATCGGCACCGCCTCGCGGCTGTCGGCCCCGAGCCGCAGCACCTCGCCGACGCCGTCGACCACGAGCGCGAAGGTCTCGCCGGTCTGCTCCAGGCCGATCGCCATCTTGGGGCTGGCCTTGTCGTCCTGCGCCACGGCATCGGGCAGGCCCAGGCGCCGGCGCAGGCACACGGCCGTGACCACGCGCCCGCGCAGGTTCAGCAGGCCGACGATCTCGCTGGGCGCCAGGGGCACCGGCGTCACCCCGGAGGGGACGAACACGTCGTGGACCCGTTCGATCGCCAGGCCGAACAGGGTGTCGGCCACATAGACGGTGACATACTCGTCGGTTGGGCCGGTCTCGGCGCCGTTGGCATTGGCAGCCTGCATCAGAACTCTCCGGATTCGATCGTCGTGTGGCGGGCGGCGCCGGGATCAGGCGGCTTGCGAGACGTTGGTGGCGCTGATCTCGGCCAGGGCCGCGATCAATCCGCTGCGGTCGAACTTGGCCACCAGGTCGCTGATCGCCAGCGACCGGGCCCGCTCCACCACGTCGGTTCCGACCGTCCCCGTGAGGCCGATCACCGGCAGGCCGGCGAGCCGCGGCTCGGCGCCCCGCATGGCGGCGACGAGGTCGAAGCCGCTGCGGCCCGGCATCTCCAGATCGGTGACCACGACCTCGACCCGCGCGTCCGACTGCAGGATCGTCAGGGCGGCCTCGGCGCTCGCCGCCGTGATGACCTGGTAGCCCGCGGCCTTCAGCACCGGGCTCAGCATGTCGCGGAAGAAGGCCGAGTCGTCGACGAGCAGGAGCGTCGAGGCCTGCTCCGCCTTCTTCGGGCCCCGCGCCCAGTCGTCGTAGGCGAGCGGCAGGAAGTGGGCGATGTTGATGATGTCGGTGGCGCGACCGCGCAGCACCGCCGAGCCGATCAGATCCGAGCGGTCGGCCGCGATCTCGATGTCGAGGCGCTCCTCGACGATGTCGACGATCTCGTCGACCACGAGGCCCATGGCCCGCTCGCCGTCGGAGAACACCACCAGGGCCTGCGTGCCCTCGGAGCGGATCGTGATCGCCGAGTCGGCCGGGACCAGCGGCATCAGACGGCCGCGGTACTGGATCAGCGGACGGCCGCCCAGCCACTCGACCTTGTCGCACTCGATCTCTTCGAGGCGGGTGACCAGCGAGAGCGGCACCGCCTTGAAGCTGCCCTGGCCGCCCTTGAACACCAGCAGCGTGGTCTTGGCATCGCCCATCTCGGCCGCCTCGCTCTCGGCGTCGGCATCGGCGTGGCTGTTGCTGCCCTGGATGCCCTGGGCCACCTGCCGGGCCACGCCGTTGGGATCGACGATCAGCACGACGGCGCCGTCGCCGAGGATCGTGTTGCCGGCAAACATCGGGATGTGCCGGAGCTTGGCCGACATCGGCTTCACGACGATCTCTTCCGTGTGGAAGACCTCGTCGACCAGGATGCCGAAGCGCTCGCGCCCGACCTGGGCCACAACCACGAAGCCCGCCTGCTCGGTCTCCGCGCCCTGCCCGTCCGATTGCCCGAGCAGGCCGGTGAGGGAGACGATCGGCAGCAGCCGCTCGCGCAGGCGCAGCACCGGCGAGCCGTTGATGCGCTCGACCCGCTGCGCCCCGGCATCGACCCGTACGAGTTCGAGCACGGCCACCTGCGGCAGGGCGAAGCGGTGCTCGCCGGCGCGCACGATCAGGGCGGCGACGATCGCCAGGGTCAGCGGGATCTTGATGGTGAAGGTGGTGCCGCGGCCCGCCGTGGTGGCGATGTCGATGATGCCGCCGATGGTCTCGATGTTGGTCTTGACCACGTCCATGCCGACGCCGCGACCCGACACCGACGTGACCGCCGCCGCCGTGGAGAACCCGGCATCGAAGATGAACTTGGCGACCTGCGCGTCGGTCATCCGCTCGACGTCAGACTGGGATGCCAGCCCGCGCTCCACCGCCTTCTTGCGGATCGCCGCGAGGTCGAGGCCCTTGCCGTCGTCGGCGATCTCGATCGTGATCGTGCCGCCTTCATGGTAGGCGGCGAGCCGGATCGTGCCGCGGGCCGGCTTGCCCACCGCGATGCGCCCGGCGGTCGATTCGAGGCCGTGATCGGCCGAGTTGCGGACCATGTGGGTCAGCGGGTCCTTGATCACCTCAAGGACCTGCCGGTCGAGCTCGGTCTCGGCGCCGACCATCACCAAGTCGATCTGCTTGCCGAGTTCGGCCGAGAGGTCGCGCACCACGCGCGGCAGCTTCTGCCAGGCGCTGCCGATCGGCTGCATGCGCGTCTTCATGACGCCTTCCTGCAGCTCGGCCGTGACGTGGGAGAGGCGCTGCAGCGGGACCTTGTAGCTCGAATCCTCGTGCCGGCGAGCGATCTCGAGGAGCTGGTTGCGGGTCAGCACCAGCTCCGAGACCATGGTCATCAGGTGCTCGAGCGTATCCACGTTCACGCGGATCGTCTGGATCTTGCTCCCGGCCGCCGTGGTCTCGGTGGCCACGACCGCCTCGGTGTCGCCAGCCGGCTCGGCCTTGACCGAATCAGCTTCGGCAGGCTCGGCCTTGGGTGCCACAGCCTTGGGAGCGGCGGGCTTGGGGGCCTCGGCCTTCGGCGCCTCGACGGGAGCCGAGACCGGCGCGGCGAAATCCGCCTCGCTGGGGCCCGGGGCCGCCAGGAAAGCGGCCTCCAGATCGTCCAGGGAGACCTCGCCGGGCTTCAGCTCGCGGGAGACCGGCTCCGGCAGCACGATCTCGGGCGGCGGGGCCGGCGCGGCCTCGGGCTCGGCCGACGCCATGCGCTCCAGCTCGGAGATCAGGTCGTCGTCGGAGCCCGCCGGCTCGGAGCCGGTGGCCTCCAGGTCGGCCAGGATCGCCTTGAGCCGGTCCAGGGTCGAGAGAATCAGCGTGACCGATTCGGAGGTGGCGGGCAGGCCGTCCCGGAAGCGGCCCATCAAGGTCTCGGCGGCATGCGCCAAGGCTTCGAGGCGCGGCAACCCGAGAAACCCGCAGGTTCCTTTAATCGTATGGACGAGGCGAAAAATATTCCGCAGTATCGTCTGGTTATTCGGGTCCTGCTCGAACCGAACCAGTTCAGCATCGACCGTGTCGAGGTGCTCCCCGCTCTCGGTCAAGAATTCACGAAGCAGGTCGTCCATCGGCGATACTCGTTACACGAAGAGGCTCTCGCGCAACGTACTTACTCACGCGGGGTTAGGGAAGCGTTTCGATCCCTTCCCCACCCCGGGGGTTTCCAGTTTTTTAGGCCAGCGCCGTGTCGGAAGCTTCGTCACCGTCTTGCGCGGGGGCCGCGAGCACTGTCGGCGAGGCCGTGATCGTCACTTCATCACCTTCGATGACGAATCGGACATCCATGGCGGCGGCCCGGGCCACGAGGCCGGCGTAGAACGGCAGGATGCCGTGGGCGTCGACGGTGCCGCTCTCGGGGCTGCCGGCCATCAGCTCCTCGACATGGGGCGGGATGCGGGCATGCGAGCCCTTGGCCTTGAGCACGAGGGTCGGCGCCTCGCCGTCGCCGGAGACGACGACGTCGATCAGGCCGCCCCGCGGGATCGCCGAGGTGGCGATCATCACGAGATTGAGGAGCAGCTTGACCTTGTTCTTGGGGAACAGGGCCTGCGGCGCGCTCCAGGCGAGCTTGGTCTTCTCGTCGCTGAACATGCCCTTAGCGACGCCCTCGGCGTCGGCGAGGTCGATCGAGGCGCCGGCCGAGCCCGCAGCCCCGAAGGCGATCCGGGCGAATTTCAGCCGGGCCGAGGCCTGCCGGGCGCTCTTGCCGATCAGCTCGAGGGCGAAAACCCGCATCGATTCGTCATCGTCGTCCTCCAGCACCTCGAGCCCGTTCACGATCGCGCCGACGGGGCTGATCACGTCGTGGCAGACGCGGGAGCAGAGCAGGGCGGCGAGGTCGAGGCCGTCGAGGGTCAGGCTGGGGGCGTTCGGGGAGGACATGGCGCGCTCCGGGCGGCGGATCTGGGGGGCGAACACTCTGCGGGCCGGCTCGTCGCTTCGGAGCCGCCGATCCTTGGCCGCCCGATCAAGCGGTCGAGTCCTCGCGAAACATCCCGCGCGGCCCGCCGGTCGGACCGGGGGCGATGGACCGGTCCGCACGGATAAACGCCACGGTCGGCTTTGAAAAGCGTTACCGGGCGGGACCGGTGCCGGCCGCGGCCGGATCGGGTAGGGTCGCGGCCAACGAGCCCGCGTCCCTGCGACGACCGCGCGCCGCTCCGGCGCCCGACGCGATCGGGGTGAGCGCGAGCCAGGGAGGAACCGGCGTGCACCACGAGACCGCCAGCCGAGCCGGAGCTCCCAGGCAGCTGGAATCCACCCTGCTGGCGCGCCTGCGCCCCGGCCTGCGACCCGCCGACCCGGACACCGCGCGCGCCCGGCTCGCCGAGATCGCGCCGGCTTTCCCGGATGGCTTCCTCACCCCGGCCTGCCGCGCCCTGCTGCTCGGGCTCGCCGACCATTCGCCCTTCCTCTGGCAGGCGATCACCCGTTCGCCGGAACGCCTCGTCGCCCTGATGGGACAGGCGCCGGAGGCCGCGAGCCGGGCGATCATCGCCCGGCAGCGCGCGGTCGGCGGCGGCGACAATCCCGACCTGGCCGAGGTCGGCCGCCGGCTCCGCCGGAACCGCGAGGAACACGCCCTGCTGGTGGCGCTCGCCGATCTCGGCGGCGGCTGGGATCTCGACGCGGTCGTCCAGGCCCTGTCCGATTTCGCCGACGCGTCGGTGAGCGCGGCCACCGACGCCCTGCTCCGGCAGGGCATGGCGGCCGGACGGTTCCATCCGCAGGACCCGGCGGCGCCGCAGGCCGGCTCCGGGCTCGTGATCCTGGCGCTCGGCAAGCATGGCGGGGCCGAGCTGAACTATTCCAGCGACATCGACCTGGTCGTCTTCTACGAGGCCGAGCGCGCAGCCGCCGCCACCGGCGGGGATCCCAAGGCGTTCTTCGTCAAGCTGGCGCAGGGCCTGGTGAAACTCCTCTCGGAGCGCACCGCGGACGGCTACGTCCACCGGATCGACTACCGGCTGCGGCCGGACCCAGGCTCGACGGCGGTGGCGCTCTCCACCGGCTTCGCCTTCGACTATTACCAGACGCTGGGCCAGAACTGGGAGCGCGCCGCCTTCATCAAGGCCCGGCCGATCGCCGGCGACATCCCGGCTGGTGCGGCGTTCCTGGCCGATCTCGCGCCGTTCATCTGGCGCCGGCACTTCGATTTCGCGGCCATCGCCGAGATCCACGCGATGAAGCGGCAGATCCACATGGTCCGCGGGCACGACACGATCACGGTGGCCGGCCACGACATCAAGATCGGCCGCGGCGGCATCCGGGAGATCGAGTTCTTCGTCCAGACCCAGCAGCTCGTGTTCGGCGGCCGCAAGCCCGCCCTGCGGGGGCGCCGAACCGTCGAGATGCTGGGGCGTCTCGTCGAGGAGGGCTGGATCGACGGACAAGCCCGCGACGAGCTCACGGCGGCCTACGGGTTCCTGCGCACCCTCGAGCACCGGATCCAGATGATCCGCGACGAGCAGACCCAGCGTCTGCCCACCGGCGACGCGGCGCTCGACGCCCTGGCCCGGTTCGCGGGGTTCGATACGCGGGCGGCGTTCGAGGCGGCGCTGCTCCACCAGGCCGGCCGGGTCCAGGCCCATTACGCCCTGCTGTTCGAGACGGCGCCGGGGGACGGCGAACCGGAGGACGCCCTCGTCTTCGGCGAGAGCGAGCCCGATCCCGCCACCCTGGAGAATCTGGCGGCGTTCGGGTTCCGCGATTCCCGGCTCGCCTGGGAAACCGTGCAGGGCTGGCATGTCGGCCGCCGGCCGGCGCTCCAGACCGGCCGCGCGCGGGAGATCCTGGCCGAGCTGCTCCCGAGCCTGCTGCGGGCACTCGGCGGCACCAACGATCCGGACGCGGCCCTGCTCACCCTCGACCGGGCCTTCGCCCGGATGCCGGCGGTGGCGGAGCTGCTCGCCATCCTGCGCTCGCACGCGCGGCTGCGCCTGCTGTTTGCCGACATCCTGGGGACCTCGCCCCATCTCGCAGACACGGTCAGCCTCAGCCCCCACGTGCTCGACACCGTGCTCGACCCGGATTTCGTCGCGCCAATGCCGGCGCCAGAGCAGGTGCACGCGCAGTACCGGGCACTGATCGGGCAGCCTGCGAGCCACGAGGAGTTTTGGGACCGGTGCCGGGACGCCACCCGGCAGATGGTGTTCGTGACGGGCGCGCGGCTCCTGTCCGGCCTGATCACGCCGCTTCAGGCCGGGGAGGCCTATTCGGCCATCGCCGAGGCGACGGTCGCGCTGAACCTGGAGGCGGAACTGCGCCGGTTCACGCAAGATCACGGCGTCGTCCCGAAGGGGCGGTGCTGCGTGCTGGCACTCGGCCGGCTCGGATCCCGGCAGCTCAGCGCGGTCTCCGACCTCGATCTGGTGTTCCTGTACGATTTCGATCCGGAGGACCGGATGAGCGACGGCCCGCGCCCGCTCGACGCGGTCGTGGCCTATAACCGCCTGGCCCAGCGCCTCTACGCGGCGCTCACCACCGCCACCCGCCGCGGCCGGCTCTACGCGGTCGACCTGCGCCTGCGACCCTACGGCAGCCACAGCCCGCCCGCCGTGCAGCTCAACGGCTTCGTGACCTATCAGCGCGAGGCGGCCGAGCCCTGGGAGCACATGGCCCTGACCCGGGCCCGGGTGGTGGCGGGCGATCCCGAACTCGGCGCCGCCGTCATGGCGACCATCGCCGACACGATCGCGCAGCCGCGCGATCCCGCAGAGGTCTGCGCCGCGGCCGGAGCGATGCGCAGGCTGGTGGCCGACGAGCGCGGCCATGCCGGGCCCTACGACTTGAAACTCGCCCCCGGCGGGCTGTTCGACCTCGATTTCCTGGCCCAGTCCATCGTGCTGAGCAACCCGGATGTCCGGTCCGACGGCATCGGCCTCTCCGGCGAGGCGGTCCTGCGGCGGGCCGGCGCGCACGGCCTGTTGCCCGCCGCCATGGCCGAGCCCCTGGCCGAGACCTACGGCTTCCTCGATGCGGTCTACCAATGGCAGCGGCTGGTGATGGCCGATCCCGGCGCCGTCCCCTCCGACAGCGCCGCCCGGCAGATCGCCAAGGCCGTGGGCCTGCCGGATGCCCGCAGCCTCGCGGCAGAACTGCATCGCCACCGGCGCCGGACCTGCGCGCTGCTGGCGCGGATCAAGCGGACGGTGATCGGGGCGTCCCAAGGGTAGGGCATCGCCCCAGCGGCGACGCGCTCAGGCGGCCCGGACGTTCCGGAGGAACTGGTCGATCTCCGTGTGCAGGGCGCGGGATTGGACGGCCAGATCGTCGGCGGAGGTCGCGACGGCCTCGGCGGCATGGCCGGCATCGCCCGCCGAGCGGGCGACCTCGGAGATGTCGGCGGTCACCTTGTCGGTCCCGCCCGAGGCTTCGGACATGCTGCGCACGATCTCCCGCGTGGTGACGCCCTGGCCGTCGACCGCGCTGGCGATGCGCGTGGTCACGCCGCTCAGCGCGTGGATCTGGGCCGTGATGTCCTGGATCGCCTCGGCGGCGCCGCTGGTCGCCCCCTGGATGGCACCGATCTGCTGGCCGATCTCGTCGGTGGCCTTGGCGGTCTGCGCGGCCAGCTCCTTCACCTCGGCCGCCACGATGGCGAAGCCGCGCCCCGCCTCTCCGGCCCGGGCCGCCTCGATCGTGGCGTTGAGCGCCAGCAGGTTGGTCTGGCCCGCGATGGTGGAGACCAGTCCGACCACGTCGCCGATCCGGGCCGCGGCCGCGGACAGGGCCGCCATGATCGCGTCGGTGCGTGCAGCGGCCTCCACGGCGGCGGACGACATTCCGGCGGCATGGGCGACCTGCCGGCCGATCTCCTGCACGGTCGAGCCCAGGGTCTCGGCCGCCGCCGCCACGGCGTTGACGTTTCCGGCGGTCCGGTGCGCGGCCTCCGCGGCGCTGGTGGAACGCAGGGCCGTCCCGCCCACCGCGGCCTGCATCGTGCCGGACGAGGCCTGCAGGCCGGTCACCGCCTCGGCCACATGGGCGACGATCCCGCCGACCGAGCGCTCGAACCGGTCGGCGAGGTCGTGCAGCATCGTGCGCCGGGCCTGCTCCTCGCGCAGGCGGGCGGCTTCGGTGGCCTCGACCTGCTGCGCGGCCTCCGCCCGCGACGTGTCGCGGATCGCCACGACGGCGCGGGCGATGGCGCCGATCTCGTCCCGGCGGTTTGCGGCGGCCAGCGCGACGCTCGTGTCGCCGTTCGCCAGGCGGGTGGTCTCGTCGGTCAGCCGGACCAGCGGCCGGGCCAGATTGCCGGCGAGCCAGAGCGCCGTGATCGATCCGATGAGGACCACGCCGCCCCCGAGCCCGAGCATCGCCCAGATCTTCCAGGCCGTGGCCTCGCGGGTCGCCTGCATCTGAGCCCGGGCATCCGCGGCGGCGAGCGCCACGGCTTCGTCGAACCGCTGCCGCAGACGCCGGCTCTGCTGGGCCATCCGCTCCTGGACCGGGATCTCCCGCGCCTGCCGGATGCCCAGCAGGATCTCGGCATCGCCGCGCCATTGCCGCGCCTCGGCTTCCGCGCTCCGCGCCAGGGCCTGCATCGACTCGGACAGGGCGATGTCCTTCAGGCGCCCGAGCAGGACCGTCAATCGATCGCCCGCCCCGGTGAACTCCGTCTGGATCGGCGCCATGTCGAGGAGATCGGTCATCGCGCTCACCCGCGCGACCAACTCCTCGGCCCGGTGGAACTGGTCGCGGGCGGCGCGGCTCGTCTCGGCCGCCTCGGCGGTGCGCTCGGCGAGCCGCGACAGATCGCCGACCGCGCCGAGGCCGACGAGACCGGTGATCCCGGCCAGGAGCCCGGCGAGGAGCAGGAAGCCGAGGAGCGGGAGCAGGATCTTATAGCGGATGGACATGGCGACTTCCCGGTTTCCCGCTGAGAGCCGTCCCCGATCGCGCTGCGATCGGGGACGGATCCTGGAAAACATGATGTAAAATCAAAACTTTAGTTCGGCAGATTCGGCAGGGCGGTCCGGGTCTGCTCCGCGGTCAGCGAGCGCAGGAAGGCGATCAGGTCCGCGCGCTCCTCCGGGCTCAGTTTGAGCGGCTTCATCAGCGGCGATTTCGACGGCCGATCGAGACCGCCGGTCTCGTAGAACGCGACGATCTCCTCGAGATTGGCGAACTGGCCGGCATGTCCGAACGGCGCCCGGTAGGTCAGGTTGCGCAGCCCCGGCGTCTTGAACGCGTATTGCGCCAGCGGGTTGTCGGGCTCGAAGGTCCCGCGCCCGATATCCGTCGTCGGGATGCCGAGATCGTGGAACTTGTTGTCGGTGAAGTTCCAGCCGGTATGGCAGCCCGAGCAACCGGTCTTGCCGGTGAACAGGGCGAAGCCGCGCTGCGCGGCCGGCGAGATCGCCGTCGCGTCGCCCTCGATCCAGCGGTCGAACGGCGCCCATTCCGCCACGACCGTCCGCTCGTAGGTGGCGATCGCGGTCAGGAGGTTGTCCTGGGTGATACCGTCTCGCGGGAACAGCTTGCCGAACCAGGCTCGGTATTCCGGTATGCGTGTGAGGGTCGCGACGATCTCGGTGAACTTGCCGTCCATCTCGGCCTCGGCCGTGATCGGTCCGAGCGCCTGCATCTCCAGGCTCGGCGCCCGCCCGTCCCAGAACAGCGTCGGGATCCAGGCGGCGTTCAGCAGGGTCGGTGCCTTGCGGGCGAGCGGCGTGTTGGCCGCCCCGATCGCCCCGGGGACGGGAACCTCGAACCCGAAGGACGGATTGTGGCAGCTCGCGCAGCTGAGGTTCTGCTTCCCGCTCAGCCGGGGATCGAAGAACAGCATCTTGCCGAGGGTCGCCGTCTGCGGCGAGAACGGCGCATCGTTCGGGAATGTAATCGCCGTCGGCCTCTTATATTGAGCCTTGATGAGGTCCAATTCTGCTGCATTCGCGCCAACGATACAGAACATTATCAGTAAATATATCGGCAGCGCGAAATGTCTTCCGGGAGTCATGACGTGTCTCAGATCTAGCTTGTTCGATCTGCGTAACAAAGATCGCTGCCCAACCGCAAGTTTTTTACCTGATCCCGCACAGAACTATCGGTTCCCGGTTTAGTTATTTCTTAAGAAGAGATCACGTGGTCGGTTTTTCTCTTCGACGCGTCGTTCTGAGGTGTTCGACGATGCTCACGCCGGGCCGTGAGAGGCAAATCGCGCCTGAATCGCCGACACCGGGGTCGAATCGGTCCGTTCGGCGGCGGGTTGTCCCACGTGCAGGACCACGCAACGGAACCGTTTCCCGCCCCAAACCGTCGACAATCTCAACCCGCTCGGGCATTCATGCGGGCGCGGGAGGCAACAATGATCGGCGCGGCGATGTTTTCGGGACCTGAGCGCGAGCGGATCGCCGCGGCGCTCGCCGAGATCGCCTGTGCCGCGGGTCAGGTCCTGCGGCGCTATCATCGCGGCCCCTGCCCGCACGCCCTCAAGCCGGACGGCTCGCCGTCGAGCGACGCCGATGTCGAGGCCGAAGCGCTGATCGTCGCCGCGCTCACCGCGCGCTTTCCCGGAATCGCAATCATCGCCGAGGAGGGCGCGCAGGCCGCCGACCTCGCGGCGCAGCCGGCCCAAACCTTCTTCCTGGTCGATCCCCTGGACGGCACCCGCGACTTCCTGGCCGGGACGCCGGACTATTCGGTCAACATCGCCCTGGTGGCGGGGGAGCGGCCGGTGGCGGCCGCCCTCGTCGCCCCCGGCCTCGGCCGGGTCTGGTGGGCGGGACAGGCCAGCGTCGAGGCCCCGGTGATCGAGGGGCGGCCGGGCGCGGGTCGGCCGGTGCGGGCCCGCCCGGCGCCGCGCAGCGGCCTCGTCGCCCTGGGGAGCCGGCGCCACGGCGATCCCGAGACCGCCACCTGCCTCGCAGCGCTGCCCGTCTCGGAGACCCGCCAATCCGGATCCGCGCTCAAGTTCGGGCTGATCGCCGCCGGCGAGGCGGATATCTACATCCGCTGCGGACCGACCATGGAATGGGACACGGCCGCTGGCGATCACATCCTGACGGCGGCCGGCGGCTGCGTGGTCGTCCCGGGCGGCGGTCCGATCCTGTACGGACGCTACCACGCCGGTTACCGCAACGGGCCGTTCGCGGCCCTGGGCGATCCGGACCTCGCCGCCGGGCTCGCCCTCCCCGTCCCCGGCGGAAAGGGCCGGGCGCCGGAGACGCGCCTCACCGCGGCGCATCCCTGATCGGCATATCCAATTGGCCCTGCAGGCCGGGCCACGCCGCCTCCGCCCGCCGGACCAGCTCTGGCTCGGCCAGGAACCGGGCGCGCCGCTCCGCATCCCGGAACAGGTAGAGGCGCTCGCCGATCACGGCGAAGACCAGGGGGTCGGCATCGACCAGGCGCCCGTCCAGGATGCCGGCGGCGTCGAAGCCGCCGAGCCGCGGGGCGTAGACCTCCGGATTGTCCCGGAAGGCGGCCCGGTCGGCGCCGCTGGCGAAGCGCCAGACCTTACCGCCCCAGGACAGCTCGAACCGCGCGGCGCCCGCCTGCGGTCCCTCCTTCAGGAAGTAGCTGACCGGGTCGAACCCCTCGAGTGCCAGCAGCTCGATCGTCGCCGCCGACGGGCCGGCCGCCGCCGGGACGCCGGCGGTGATCAGGAGTACGGCGAGCGCCAAGGCGGTCGCCGATCGCGATGCGCGCGGGCGGAGGCACAGGTTCTTGATGTCACGGGTACGCTCGCCGCGATCCGTTGCCCCCGATGCGAGGCCGAGCGGATTCACATATCGGGCTTCTGATCGGCCTCGGCCCGGTCCGGAGATGACACGCGCACTCCCTCCCCCCTCTGCGGGGGAGGGTGGCCCCTGCGTCAGCAGGGGTCGGGAGAGGGGCAGCGCGACGGTGGCAGATTTCACGCCTGTCGCGACTTTTTCGGACGCGTTGCTCCCCTCTCCCGACCCGCTTCGCGGGCCACCCTCCCCTGCAAAGGGCCTACGATATTCACACATCGGCTCGCGAAAGCCGCCACGCGCCCCCTCTCCCGTGCGGGAGAGGGTTGGGGTGAGGGACCAGGTCTGTCCGGAAAGCGCGCATCCCTCACCCTGTCCCTCTCCCGCACGGGAGAGGGGACCCGCGCCACATCCGGGGATGTGTGAATCCGATAGCGCAGAGGGGGGAGGGAAAGGCGCGTGCCCCTGGCCGTCGTTCTCCTCTGCCGAAGATGCATGAACATCGTCGGATGCGGAGTCGCGCTCCGGCCCGCGCGTCGAGCCGGGGGCCGGAGCGGCGTCAGGGCGCGTTAACCACATCTTGCGGTTTTCCTCAGAAGCTGGTCCGACGGAGCGGTCCGCGCCGTCCCGGATCGCGGGGTGAACCCGGTCGCGGCGGCGGCCGAGACCGGCCCGTGGGCGTGGCGGCAAGGATCCATCGCGGAACCGTTAGAGCATCGTCCCGAAAGGTGGCCACCGGCTTTCGGAAAAAGGCGACGCAGAGTCGAACCGGGCGAGGAGGCAACGATGACGGCACGAGACGAGCGCGGCACCCACCGCCGCCACCTGCTCCGCGCGGGCCTCGGCCTGGCGCTGGGCACGCCGCTGGCGGGCCTCGCCGGGATCGGCCCGGCTTTGGCTCGCGGCGAGGACCAGGACACGCCCGAGACCTTCCGCCCGGGCGAGATCGTGGAATCGGGCCACCGGTTTTTCGGCTCGGTCTCCCGCGGCCTCGCGCTCACCGTCGAGGAGGCGGGGCGACGCTGGGGCGAGCCGAACGGCTACATCCTCGGGCAGGAGGGCGGGGGCGCCGTGGTGGCCGGCGTCCGCTACGGCGAGGGGACGCTCTACACCCGCAATGCCGGTCAGAAGCACGTCTACTGGCAGGGTCCGTCCGTAGGCTTCGATGTCGGCGGCGACGGCGCGCGCACCATGATGCTGGTCTACAACCTGCCGAACGTGCGCGAGCTGTTCCGGCGCTTCGGCGGCGTCGACGGCTCGGCCTATCTGGTCGGCGGCTTCGGCATGACCGCGGTGGTGAGCGACCGCATCATCGTGGTCCCGATCCGCAGCGGCGTCGGCGCGCGGCTGGGAATCAATGTCGGCTATCTCAAGTTCACCCGGGAGGCGACCTGGAACCCGTTCTGATTGATGAGCGTAGCTTGATTTCGCCCCGGCGGCCGTCCTGGGTTAGACTGAAACCGGGCCGGGTTTTCCGGCTGCATGCGCGGGCTGCTCCCTCGTGATCGAAACCGTGATGATCTTCGCGCTGGGTTTCTTGGCGGCGAGCCTGTGCGGCCTGCTGCTGCTCCCGGCGCTCAACGCGCGCGCGGCGCGCCTGGCGCGGCGACGCGCCGAGGCACGGCTGCCGCTGTCGCCGGCCGAGATCGCGGCGGAGCGGGATTTTCTGCGCGCGCAATTCGCCGTGCAGCAACGGCGCCTGGAGCGCCGGGTCGAGACCGTGCAGGCCAGGCGCCACGAAGACCTCGCGGCGATCGGCGCCGGCGCGATGCGGGCGGCCGCCCTCGCCCGGGACGTGGCCGCCCGGGACGCCGAGATCGCGCAGGCGCAGGCCAAGTCCCGGGAGCTCGAGACCGAGCTGGCCAGCGCCCGCGAGGACGGCACAGCGAGCCTTGCCACCCTGCGCGCCCTCGAAGACGCGCATGCGGACCTGCTCGACAGCCTCCTGGCGGTTCGGCAGGGCCGAAGGGCCGATCAGCCGCAGGGCGAGGATGCGGCCGCACTGGCAGCGGAGCGCGACGCTCTGCGCGCCAGCCTGAAGGCGGCCGAGGAGGCCCTGGCCCAAACCCTCGCGGATCGCCAGGGCGGCACCGAGGGGGAGTACGCCGATCTGCGCCGGCGGATCACCGAGGTCGCCGACGCCCTGACCGGTCAGGACCGGATGCCCAAAGCGGCATTCCCGGCGCCGCAGCCCGAGCACGTCTGACCGGGCCGCGTGGGCCGTTCGCCACCGAGAAACGTTCGCGGGTTGCCTTGTTTCGACCATGCAAAGGCATCATCGCAACCCGGATTGATCCCGACATTCCTGACTCCGAGAGATGGTACGTATCCCCATGCGCCTGAAGCCAATCCTTCTCGCCGTCGCGGCAGCCACCGCCCTGACGCTGCCGGCCGCGGCGCAGCAGTCGAAGCGCGGCAACGAGACCCTGAAGAAATACTGCACCGGCGATTATCTGACCTATTGCGGCAACCTGGCCCCCGACGATCCGGCCACCGATGCCTGCTTCCAGAAGAACTGGAAGAAGCTCAGCGAGAATTGCCGCCGGGCGATCGACGCCTACGAGGCTCAGCAGCAGCAGGACGCCCCCGCCAAGGGCAAACAGGGCGCGCAGGGCTCCAAGGACCAACGCGGCTGAGCACAGCCTGGCAGCGTGTAGCGGCTGCGCGCTCGCGCCGACGCCCGGCAACGGCTAAGGTAGCGCTCCCGCCGGCTCTCGAGCGCCGGCGCCGAGCCCGTCGGACCTGCGCGCGATGTTGTCGTCTCCCGCCCTGAAGCTCCTCGCCGTGTCCGGCCTCGTGGCCCTCGGGGTCTCCGCCTGCGGACGGCGGGGCGCCCTCGAGCCGCCTCAGACCGCGGCGCCGACCCCGACCGCGCAGGCGGGATCCGACTCGGTCAACGGCCGCCGGACCCTGCCGGTCTCGGTCGGCCTCGGCGGCGGCGCGGAGGAGCCGACGGCCGAGGGGGTGCGGACCGGGGACGAGCTCTCCGTCGCGGCGGTTCCGCCGGGCGGCACCGGGGCGCCGATCGAGACCAGCCGCGGCGCGAAGCGCGGCTATCGGATCCCCAAGGAGCCTTTCATTCTCGATCCGCTGCTGTAGACGGCGTTTGCCGGAGCCGCGCTCCGCGCCTGCGCCGCGCTGCGTCCGTCATCGATGGGCGCCCCGCCGGCAGGCGGCCGGGATGTTTCACGGGAAACACCCCGCGCTCCGGCGTGCAGGAGAGACACGGCCGAGATGCACCATTTCCACTATCGCGACGGCCGCCTGCAGGCCGAGGACGTCGACCTGACGGGCCTCGCCGCGGAGGTCGGCACGCCGTTCTACTGCTACAGCACCGCCACCCTGGAGCGGCACTACCGCGTGTTCGCCGAGGCCTTCGCGGGCGACGACGCGCTGGTCTGCTTCGCCATGAAGGCGAACTCGAATCAGGCCGTGCTGCGGACCCTCGCGGCCCAGGGCGCCGGCATGGACATCGTCTCCGGCGGCGAACTGCACCGGGCGCTGGCGGCCGGCGTCGATCCGGCCAAGATCGTCTTCTCCGGGGTCGGCAAGACCCGGGACGAGATGGTGGCCGCGCTCCAGGCCGGCATTTTCTGCTTCAACGTCGAGAGCGAGCCGGAACTGGCCCAGCTCTCGGAGACCGCAGTGAGCCTCGGCCTGACCGCGCCGGTCTCGGTGCGGGTCAACCCGGACGTGGATGCCGGCACCCACGCCAAGATCTCCACCGGCAAATACGAGAACAAGTTCGGCATCCCGATCACCCGGGCGCCCGCGGTCTACGCCGCCGCCGCGACTCTGCCGGGGCTCGCGGTCCACGGCGTCGACATGCATATCGGCAGCCAGATCACCGACCTCGCGCCGTTCGCCAGCGCGGCCAAGCTGCTTGCCGACCTCGCCCGGCAGCTCCTGGCGGCCGGCCATCCCCTGCGCCACATCGATTTCGGCGGCGGCCTCGGCATCCCGTACCGGGACGACAACGCCCCGCCGCCCGATCCCGCCGCCCTGGCGGCGACCCTGCGGCCGCATTTCGCGCCGCTCGGCCTGCGCCCGGTCTTCGAGATCGGCCGGATGATCTCCGGCAATGCCGGGATCCTGGTGACCCGGGTGCTGTACGTGAAGCACTCCGAGGGGCGCACCTTCGTGATCGTCGACGCCGCGATGAACGACCTGATCCGCCCGACCCTGTACGAGGCCTATCACGGCCTGCGCCCCGTCGCCGAGCCGGGGCCGGACACGCCCCGCATCGTCGCCGACGTGGTCGGCCCAGTCTGCGAGACCGGCGACTATCTCGCCCTCAACCGCGAGATGCCGGCGGTGACGGCCGGCGACCTGATCGCCGTGATGAGCGCGGGTGCCTACGGGGCGGTCCAGGCCGGCACCTACAACACCCGCGCCCTGGTGCCGGAGGTGCTGGTGCGCGGCGACCAAGCGGCCGTGGTGCGCCCGCGGGTCAGCGTTGAGGATCTCGTCGCCCTCGACCGGGTGCCGGACTGGCTGGCGTGACCGAAACGCCGATGGGCCTTGGGGCGACCGGCCCGGCGCCGCTGCCCCTGTCGATCTTCATCATCGCCCGCAACGAGGCGGACCGGATCGGCGCGACGATCCGGGCGGTGCGCGACCTGACCGACGACCTCGTGGTGGTCGATTCGGGCTCCACGGACGGCACCCAGGCGCTCGCGGCTTCGCTCGGCGCCCGGGTGATCCACAATCCCTGGCCGGGCTACGGCCCGCAGAAGCGTTTTTCCGAGGAGCAGTGCCGGCACGTCTGGCTCCTGAACCTCGACGCCGACGAGGTCGTCCCCGCCGACCTCGCCGCCGAGATCCGCGCCCTGTTCGCGTCGGGCGAGCCAAGCCGGCCGGCCTGGCGGATCGGCATCGCCGAAATCTTCCCCGGCGAGGGCCGACCCCATCCCTGGGCCTATACCCTGACTCCGGTACGGCTCTACCGCAAGGACCGGGGGCGCTATTCCGCTTCCCCGGTCCACGACCGCGTCGCCCTGGAGCCCGGGGTGAAGCCCGGCCGCCTCCGGGGGATCATCCATCACTTCTCGGTGCGCTCGCTGGGCGACCAGCTGGACAAGCTCAACCGCTATTCCGACCAGCAGGCCGACGACCTCGAAGCCCGGGGCGTGGTGATTCCGAGCTGGCGCGTGTTCGTCGAGCTGCCGGGCAATTTCCTCAAGGCCTATCTCGGCCGGCGCCACTTTCTGCGCGGCACCTACGGCTTCCTGACGGCCATGAACTACGCCATGTCGCGGCATCTGCGCATCGCCAAGCACTACGAACGCCGCCGCCGCGCCGCCATCCCACCGGATCGGGTTGACCCGCCCGATCCGACCTTCTAGAGCCAGAGCGCCGGAGACGTGGCCGAGCGGCTGAAGGCACTCGTTTGCTAAATGAGCATACCCCGAAAGGGGTATCGAGGGTTCGAATCCCTCCGTCTCCGCCAGCTTAGCGGCCATCCGCCGTCGCAACTGGCTTTTCCAAGTGCTCTCGCCGAGCCGTCTCCCCGATCTACGGGGACGACCGACCTCACCGCACCGAGATGTCGGACCGCACCGGTCGAAGGGCCAACGCCTCTCCAGACACAACGACAGGGTCTGCACCGCGTGGACTTCCGACCTGGGTTCATGCCCCTCCCGATTCTGGCCGGTTCGCCCCCGTCGCTCTTGCGCCACCTCACGCAAATGCAGGGCGCCATTTAATCCGTCGCACCGCGTGCGGGGCGGCACGTCACGCTGGGACGGGATGCACCATCTTAGTCTTGCACAAGACGAAACAGACCCGAACGACCGGTCTGTAGTTTGCAGGAGCTGAGTTTCACCCATGAAGACCCGTATCGCCGCTGCCGTCACCGCGCTTGTCCTTGGCGTCGCCCCGATCTCGTCCGCCATGGCATCCAACGGTGCGCGCTGGACCGGCTTCACCCCCTATGAGGTCGAGACCACCGGTACCCTGGGGCTCGGGGTCCACGACGCGCCCATCTACGACAGCTGCCCGATGAGCTCGGCCGCGGAAGGCAACGCCAACCAGCAGACGCGCCCCGTGAAGCAGTACGGCCAGACCAGCGGCGGCTATCGGTGCTGATCCGGATCGCAGGCATCCCCGCATGGCGCTGAAAGCCTTCTCGTACGCGATGATCGGGGCCTTCGTCGGCGGCCTGCTGATGACCCTTCTCGGGTCCGCCGGCATGCTGCTGGGCTCCTGAGGTCCAAGCCTGGACTCGCGACGGATCCGATCGGATCGACCTGCGGCGGGGTGCGAGCCCCGCCGTCTTTCTGCGTCCTTCCCAAACCACATCGCGATCCGACCGCGTCCAGTTCACCATCAGGTTGATGAACGAGGCGACCAGAACGGGTTCAGGGGGCCGGCTCCATTCTCCTGGCATCCGGTCCGGCCAAGCGGGCCGACGGTTTCAGGAGGTCGTGTCATGGTGCGCTTCAAGACCCTCGCGATAGCCGCATCGCTCGCGGCGGGGCTCGCCACCGCCACGGCGGCGCAGGCGGCGCCGTTCGGTTATGGCCTGCCCGGCGGCGACGGGCTGATCGAGCGCGTCGCCGGCGGCTGCGGCCCGGGCTTCCATCCGAACCCGTGGGGCCATTGCCGTCCCAACGATCGCGGGTGGGGCTATGGCGGCCCCCGCGGAGCCTATGGCGGCCGCCCGGGATACGGCTATGGCGGCGGATACGGCGGCTATGAGCGGGGACCCGGCGGCTACGACGGCCCGCGCCGGTCCTACGGCGGGTGGTAAGCGCCGTCCGAGGTCGTGATCGATCGGTCACGTCGGCCGCGACTGAACCGGCAGGCCTCCCGGCGGTTCTCCCGCCGGAGGCTGCCATGTCCGATCTGTCCCAAGAGCCCAAGCGCGTGAATGTCGAGGATCCGAGTTCGGCGGCGTACTGGGCGCGCCGCTTGCAGGTGCCGGTCGAGGCTGTGACCGAGGCCGTGCGTGCGGTCGGCGACGAACCGGCGGCGGTCGCGGCGCATCTGGATCGGCCCTGGCCCTACGACGGCAGCGGGATCGTGTAGCGCACCGCGGCCGCCGACACCCCGGTATGCGCGCGGGGCCCGGGCTCGTCCTGAGCCTGATCACAACCAAGGGGCGCATTACTGCGAAATTTCGACATCTAGAATAGAATTATCAGCCAAATGGTCAGGCCGATACGCAGTATTTGCAGCTGTGTGCGCCGCAGTAACTGAGACATGCTCCGCACGGGCTCCGTGCAGAGCGTGCATTGATGATCGATGAATTCTCGGACGATCTGGCGGGTGATACCGAGCCGGGCTCCGATCAAGCTCAGGAGGCCAACGGCGTGGCCTTTCTGCTCGCCAGCGCGGCCTATCTGGCCCTCGCGGACGCCTATCTGCGTCGGGAAGGCCCGAACGGCCTGACCGTGATGGACGAGATCGAGGGCCGGATCGAGGAAGCCCTGCAAAGCTTCCTGACGGAAACGTCCTACGACGACGCGCGCCCCGACATCCTCGCGCATGCGACGGCCAAGATCCGAGCCCTGCTCGAAGCGGGACGCTCGATGTCTCCGGGACCCAGCTCTCTCCAATAACGCCGTGCGCGGGCCGGGAGGGGAGCCGCCGGCGCGTACCTCGCCTGCAGCCCGTCTTCCGCCCTGTGGCGCTATGGCCGCGGCGCGGATGGCTGCGGTGACGGAGCGGGGGCCTGCGGGTTCGCCTCCGGCGCCGGCTGGGGCTGCTGCGGTGCCGGGCTGGGCGCGGTCTGGTCGGTCTGGAGCGTTTGGTTCGCCTTGGTCTGGATCTGGTCGGCCGTCTGCTGGCTGATGACGCCGTAGGAGACGGCCGCCGCGAGGGCGACGGCGATGACCGCCCCGATGATCGTCTTGGTGAGCTTGGGCGGCATCAGCACCTCCTCTTCATCGCGGGTGGCGTGTCAGGCGGTTTCCCGGCGCGTGACCACCAGGGCCCAGATCGTCGCCGGGATCCAGCCGATGATGGTCAGGTGGAGCAGGATGCAGAGAATGCCCTGGAAGACCTTCCCGCGCAGGAACATGGCGAGCCATGGCGCGAGGAAACAGATGATAATCATGATCATGGGTTGAACGGCTCCTTGCGGCTGACATAGGGAGCCGCGCGCGTTCAGCTAGACCTTTGCCGTGCGGGGCTCGACGCGGCAGGCCGCGCGTCCGGGATCCCCGGCGGGACGCAGGGAGCCCGACAGGGGTACCCGTCCGGGAGAGCGGATCGGCTACCACGCATGCACGAGGTGCCCCCCGGCCAGCACGATGACGGCCAGCGTGACGAGCGAGATGCAGACCTTCCTGACCGCTCCCGCCGCGCGCGAGGGCCGGCGCCGGCCGTCCGGCGTCCTGAGGACCCTGATCTTCGGATCCGAGAGATGCTGCGTCAGGCTCTCGGGCAGCGGACGCTGCGATGAGCCAGACTTCGACCGCCCCTTACGCATGCTGGTCCCTGATCACGACCGCTCCACCGTCTGCGCCTCGTCCGCGCAAGCATCATCCCGAAAGGTGGTTGCCGGCTCTCGGAAAACGAGGCTGCAGCGTCAAAGCGTTTTCGGATCCGACATCCGGGATGAGGCGCCAGCGCTACCCGACGGTCACCGCGGCATCGATCGGGCTCACCGCGACGACGCGCGGCCCTCGAATCTCGGGATCGCGCTGCTCCCATGCGGACAGCGCCGCATTGGCCGCCTCGACGATCGCCCCCGGAGCGCCGCCGCCGATCTGGGGACGGATCGCCTCGACGAGCCGCGCCAGGATCGTCTGCTCCTCCAACGGGCGGTTCGGCATCGTCGCCCGCCTGCAGAACGCCGCGTAGACGTTCTCGGCGATCACACGGGCGGCGCGATCGGCGTCGGGTGTCTCGTGTGCCATCGTGGGTCCCCTCAAGAGCCTGTGGCCGTGGGCGCCGCCTCTACCTAGAGCGCTCGCCGCCGAAGGGGATACCGGCTCGGCGCAAGCGAACGCGTCCTATCAAGGACTTAGAGGCGAGCCCGATTGCGACGCGATTGGGAACGGCTCCAGCGCAGGGCGCGTCCGAAACAGCAGGCTCTAATCGTCGTCGGCATCCGCCGGCGAGCCGGGCGGCAGGGGACCGCCGTCGATTACCCCGGGATCCCCGGCGTTGAAGGGCGGCCCGTCGAAGCCGACGACGCCGTCGGGATTGTCCGGCGTGACGTTCGGATCGATCTGCCGGACGCCATCGCGGCCGAGGTGCTTGTCGATCCGGTCCATCCGCTTGAGATCGCGCTGGACCGGCACGTCCCGCGGATCCTGGGCCAGCGCCTCCGGCGAGACCGAGAGCGCCATCAAGGCGCCGAACGTCAGTAGCCGCATGTCGCAAAGCCCTTCGCGGTCCGGCGCCCGCGGCGCGCGTCGCCGCCGGCCGCCCGAGTCCGAATCCACAATGCCGGTGATTGCTCGGCGGATCAACGCAAAGTGGTAGACGGTCTCAGAACGCGTCCGGGATGCGGGGACGATCGACCGTCAATCGATCGGGCATCCTTCGGCCCGCTCCCGCCGGCGGCGCTCCGCGTTCTGCTGCGCCTGCTCCTGCCAGCTGTCCTCGGGCGGCGTCATCTCGACCTTGTTCGAGGCAATCCCCAGGGTTGTCGGACCGAGCGGCTTGGTCGGCAGCGAACCCGTCATCTGCGGCTCTTCGCAGCCCCGGTCG
Source organism: Methylobacterium sp. E-066 (assembly GCF_022829635.1). GTDB lineage: Bacteria > Pseudomonadota > Alphaproteobacteria > Rhizobiales > Beijerinckiaceae > Methylobacterium. The sequence continues at coordinate 763 of NZ_JAKSYO010000144.1, read as the reverse complement.
GCCCAGTCGCCCTCGGCCAGCGCCGGGGTTGCACACACGATCAGGGTCGCAACGATCGCCAGGAATCTGTTCATGCGTGCGGTCACAGCGTGCCGTCAAAGTCCGTTGACGGCGGGCGGAGCGTCGGATCGCGGACACCGGCCAGGCGTAGGGCGAAACGCTTAACGAAAAAGAGCCCGCCGCAGCTGATGCCGAGCGGGCTCGAAGGGGTCGTCTTGGGAGGAGGCCCCTCGTACCGCAGGGATGCCGGCCGGGGCATTCGCGTTCCGGCATGGCTGGAGCGCGCCGAAAGCATGTAACCGCCACGCTTGTACGCTTCAGCGCAGCGATTGAGCCGCTTTGACGTGTTCAAAGGCGATGCGGCTTACCGCGCGACTCGCGAAGGCGATGGGGATGAGACCGATAGCCACCGCAGCGGCTGCGAGCCGGTGGCCGCAGCCGCAGACTCCGGACATCGCGCGGGGAGGAGCCTTCGCGGCTCCAGAGGCTTCGATCGTAGCCACGGTCCTGTCATGACCCGCCGAACACGCGGGTCCCCCTCTCCCGTGCGGGCTAGCGGATTCACACATCGGGGCCGGCAGGATACGCTGGAGACACCGCGGCTCTCCCTCCCCCGCAGAGCTACGATGTTCACACCTCGGCTTGCGAAAGCCGCCACGCGCCCCCTCTCCCGTGCGGGAGAGGGTTGGGGTGAGGGACCAGGTCTTTCCGGAAAACGCGCATCCCTCACCCTGTCCCTCTCCCGCACGGGAGAGGGGACCCG
>NZ_JAKSYO010000139.1 GCF_022829635.1 Methylobacterium sp. E-066 | reverse complement strand
GAACCGCCCCAGACCCACCCCGAGCAGCGCGTTCAGCAGCAGACCCTTCATGACGATCCCGTCGGCGATCCCGTCCCCGCACCGGCCCCGGCGCCGGACCGATCCCGGCCCGGATGGTCCGGTGCTCGTCCGCGGGCGACGTCCTGCGGTCGCCCCGCGTCTCGGCCGAAGCCGCTACTTGCTGCCACGTTGGGCCAGCACCGCCGGCACGGTGCGCAGCATGATCGCGAGATCCCGGCGCAGGCTCCAGCGGCTGGCGTAATCCAGGTCGAGCGCCACGCGCTCGGCATAGGTCGTGTCCGAGCGGCCCGAGACCTGCCACAGGCCGGTGACGCCGGGCGGCACCGCGAAGCAGGTCGAGAACGCCCGGCCGTAGCGGGCGACCTCGGCCTGGACGATCGGGCGCGGCCCGACCAGGCTCATCTCGCCGCGCAGGACGTTCCAGAGCTGGGGCAGCTCGTCGAGCGAGGTCTTGCGCAGCACCTGGCCGATGGCGGTGATGCGCGGATCGTCGCTGAGCTTGTGCGTGGCCGCCCATTCAGCCCGGGCGCGCGGGCTGGCGGCGAGGTGGGCAGCGAGCACCGCCTCGCCGTTCGTGACCATGGAGCGGAACTTCAGGCAGCCGAAGCTGCGCCCGTCGCGGCCGAGCCGTGTGTGGCGGAAGATCGGCGCCTTGCGGTCGCCGGCCCAGACCAGGGCGGCGATCACCAGCATCAGCGGCAGCAGCAGGAAC
>NZ_JAKSYO010000135.1 GCF_022829635.1 Methylobacterium sp. E-066 | reverse complement strand
GGCAAGCGGGACAGTCCGCTGCCGCAAACACCCTCAAAGGGTTGGGTCTCGCTCCGATCAGCCTGACAAGGCAAATGTCCGAGAAGTGTGGAAAGAAGTTGCAGATCGCTTGCAGTGCTTACCGGAACGAATGATCATCGCATTATGTCAGAGCCGCTGGTCATGTCTATTTCGCGTTCCGCGACTAAACCCGTTGATCTCTGTGAAAAGCGCGGCACCGGTGCAGTGCTAGATTTTTCACAAGCGAGTCTAATCATTGTCGAGGAGATGGCTGATGAAGCCTCTCGGTGGGAACCGAAGCTTACTACTGATAAATTTACAAATTTAGTGCAAAATATTGGCTGCTATTTATTAGAAGTCGGACGACGAGAATTTGGAGGCGGCTATCTCTGGCATAATTCGCGAGACCAGCCTGTTCTTGTAGTAGGCGAACCTATCTATCACGTAGCCCTCATGACCTGGGACAAAGCGCGAGGGCGGCTAACAGGTAATCGGGCAGATAATCTGCCCTTCTTCTATGACGGTTTTGCCGAGAAAGTTCGTCATGCCGCCCCTGGAACGCGCACCCTTTACGGCTGATCCGATTCTAATGGCTAGCAACGCCGGCTTCATCAAGCGATTATCGAAATTCGGTCGCAAATTTATGGCACAAAACTGACTATCGATAAAACATAGAAATAGATATGATTATTTAAATCAAAGAAATTCCAGCACTGTTATTACAACAACAGTGTCGCTACTTCCCAGCGAGCCACCTATTGATTTTGAGGTACCTGAGTCGAACCTGGAACCGTGCGGGTGCCACAGTCTGCAATCTAGATTCGCCGACAGTGTAAAGACTTACTTGACCTACGTTTCTGTATCCCGGGCGCCGCTCCGCGGCCCCGGGATGACGGTTTGGAAGCCTCAGCCCCAGTCCGGAATCAAACGCCCCGCGGCACGCGCCCCTCCAGCGGATAGGCCGGATCGTTGTAGCCCGGCGTGGTCGGGTGCCCGGGCGCCACGAAGCCGTCCACCAGGGCCTCGTCCTCTGGGGTGAAGGCGTAGTCGAGGGCGCCGAGATATTCCTGCCACTGCGCCTCGGTGCGCGGCCCGGCGATGACGCCGGTGACGAGGCGGTTGTTGAGCACCCAGGCGGTGGCGAACTGCCCGGCCGTGATGCCGCGGGCCTCGGCATGCTCCCTCAATGTGCGGGCGATGCGCAGGGATTCCGGGCGCCACTCGGTCTGCATCATCCGGGTGTCCTGGCGGCCGGCGCGGGATTCGGCCGGGGGCGGGGCATCCGGGTCGTACTTGCCGGTCAGCACGCCGCGGGCGAGGGGCGAGTACGGGACGACGCCGAGCCCGTAATGGGCGCAGGCCGGCAGGTGCTCGGTCTCGGGCATCCGGTTGAAGGCGTTGTAATAGGGCTGGCTCACCACCGGCCGGTCGATCCCGATCTCGTCGCAGAGCCGGCAGATCTCGGCGACCCGCCAGGACCGGTGGTTCGAGACGCCGAAATGGCGGATCTTGCCCGCCCGCACGAGGTCGGCCATCGCCCGCACGGTCTCCGCGAGGGGCGTGTCGTGGTCCTCCTTGTGGAGGTAGTAGATGTCGATGAACTCGGTGCCGAGGCGGCGCAGGCTGTCCTCGGCGGCCTTCAGCATGTGGACGCGCGCGAGGCCGCGGTCGTTGACGCCCTGGCCGGTCGGATTGGCGACCTTGGTGGCGAGGATCCAGGCGGCGCGGTCGCCCTTGATCGCCCGGCCGGTGATCTCCTCCGAGCGGCCCTCGGTGTAGACGTTGGCCGTGTCGATGAAATTGACGCCCGCCTCCCGGGCGCTCCCGACGATGCGGCCGGCGGTGGCCTCGTCGGTGGGCCCGCCGAACATCATCGTGCCGAGGCAGATCGGCGAGACCTTGAGGCCGGAGCGGCCGAGATTGCGGTACTGCATGGGATCCATCCGGTGTCCGTCCGCCCGCAATCTCGGCGCTTGCGCGGCGAGGTCAACCGTGCCGGCGTAACACCGGGGACATCCGCGGCGAACCGACCCGCGCGGGGAGCGATCCACACAAGCGCCGGTTTCGCACTCCTATACCCTGGCCCGAGGGCCACGCCGCTTCCGATGTCAGAAGGCCGAGTCCGAAAACAATGATCGACCGTCTGGCCGTTCCCCTCGGCATCCCGCTCCCTTGGCTCGACCGGGCCGGGCGCCTCTCGTGGCTGAAGCTCGCGGTGTTCCTGGCCTGCATCGCGCCGGCCCTGTACCTCGCGGGGGCCTACCGGCTCGACGCGCTGGGAGCCAAGCCGATCACGGCGCTGATCCACGCCACCGGCGAATGGGCGGTGCGCTTCCTGCTGTTCTCGCTGGCGATCTCGCCGCTGCGCCGCATCGCCGACTGGGGGAAGGTGCTGGTGGTCCGTCGCATGCTCGGCATCACCGTGATGGCCTACGCGGTGGCGCATCTCACCCTCTACGCGGTCGACCAGAACCTCGTCCTGACCAAGGTCGTCACCGAGATCGCCCTGCGACTCTACCTGACGATCGGGTTCGTGGCGCTGATCGGGCTGATCGCCCTGGGGCTGACCTCCACGGATGCGGCGATCCGCAACCTCGGGCCGAACTGGCACCGGCTGCACCGGCTCGTCTACACGATCGCGGTGCTGGCGCTGGTCCACTACTTTCTGCAATCGAAGATCGACGTCAGCGACCCGGTCTTCTCCGCCGGGCTGTTCCTGCTGCTGATGGGCTGGCGGGCGATGCGGCGGTTCAAGCTGCCGGAACGGCCGTGGTCGCTGCTGCTGCTCGCGATCCTCGGCGGCCTTGCCACGGCCGGGCTTGAGGCGGCCTGGTACGGGCTCGCCAGCGGCGTCCCGGCCAGCCTCGTGCTGGCGGCCAATCTCGACTTTTCCGGCCCGATTCGCCCGGCCTGGTGGGTCCTGGCGACCGGGTTGCTGATGCCAGTCCTCGCGCTGCTGCGGGGCGCCCGCGCCTCCAGCAAGACCGCCAAGCCGGGATCCGGCCGGGACCGCGTGGCCGCGCCGCGCGGGACGCCCCCCCGAGCAGCAGCCTCGCAACCCTTGTCGCCGTCCGCCTGATGCCGCAGAACCCGCGGCCGGCGGCCTCGGGCCGCAGCGGAGTGACATGGGCGATGCGCGGCAGGCTTCTCCTCATCGCGGGCATGCTCGCACCGGGTCTGGCGCTGGCGGCGCCCAAGACGGCATCGGACAAGACGGCACCGGGCAAGGGTGCGCCGCCGCCGGCCGCCGCCGCCCCGGTGGCCACGGCCTGCAAGCCGGCCGAGCCGCCGCCGGCCTCGGCCCGGCCGGTCAAGCCCGCTCTGCCCGAGAAGCCGGCCTGCCTCGACGCCAAGGGCGGCTGCCCCGGCTGGGAGGCCTACAGCTTCAATGACGCGGTCAAGGCCTACAACCTGCAAGCGCAGGCGTTCCGGCCGATCGCCGAGGCCTACGTGCAGAAGCTCAACGCCTACGCGAAGGCGAGCGGGGAATACGCGCAGTGCGAGATCAACGCGCTGCAGAACTGAGCCGGCTGAACGGCGGCCAACGGGGGACGCGGCAGAGGTTCAGGCGACGCGGCGCACGCTCCAGCCTCGATGGCCGCGATCCCCGCCGCCGCTTCCTGCCGAGGCCGACCAGTGCCCCTCCGTGATGTCATCGGGCGCGCCGGATTCTGCGCCCTGCTGTTCGCCGCTGGCCCGGCGCTGGCCGCCGATTTCGACGGCCCGCCGCCGCACGGCTATGGCGGTCCCGGCGATGGCTACGAGCGGCGTCCGCCGCCCCCGCCTCCGCCGCCCGAGCCGGAATTCCGCCGCCCGCGCTTTACCGCGGCACCGCCCGAGGCGTGTCGGGAATTCGTCCGGCGCCGGTTCGATCCGGACGGGGCGCCGGTCTTGCGCCGGGTGCGGATCTGCGACGAGCCGGCCTTCGAGCGCGGACCGCCCCCGCCGCCCCCGTCGCCGGAGGATGACCGGCCCCGCCGCTGGGGCGGACCCCGCTGGTAGGTCGACCCGGATCAGATCCGGGCCGGGGCCTTCTTGAGGGCAGCCGCGAAGGCCTTGAGCTGGCGGTTGAGATCCGCCAGCTCGTTCAGCGCGATGGTCTTGTGGCCGTCGCGGACCGCGCGCTCGATATCCTCGACCTGGAGGCTGACGACGCGGCGGATGGCGGTGGCGACTTGTTCTCGGGTCATCGATGCGAGCGTCTCGTTCGAGCGTCCTGGCGGGCCTCAACGGACGGCCGAAACACGGCCGCCGACACCGCCCGGTGATAGGCTGGTAGGCTTAACCGTTGGTGTCCGCAGGCTCCGCCATCCCCGGAAACCGGACCCCGGCACCTAGCGACGCTCCTGCATCTCGCCCCGGCGCATCGGCATCGCGTCGATCGTGGCGAACAGCGTTTGGGGCGGGATCGGCGCCGCGGCGGTGAGCTTGGCGCCGCCATCCTTGCCGACCAGGACTGCCCGGAATTCGTCTGCCGGCAGAGACAGTTGGGCGCGCAAAGCCCGAGCCTCGGCGCCGGTCCCGACCGCCTCCAGCACCACGAGGTCGCGCTCGGCCGCGCCGCCCCGCATCGGGCCGAGAGCCGCGCGCTGCGCCCGCAGGTCTGCGTCCGCCGCATCGGGGGCCGACAGGACCAGCACCCGGGAGCGCCAGCGATAGGCGTCGAGCGGTCCGGCCATCGCGGCTCCTGTGGTCAGGGCGGCCAAGCCTAAGCCGATCAGGGTGGTGCGCATGATGTCGCCTCCGTCTGAAGCCGATCTCGGTCAACGCGCCGGGCGCCCCATTGGCCGCCGGGGTGCGACGCCCCAGATCGGGGGGCGCAGGTTGAGCACTTGGGGAGTCGTCCATGAACGCCGTGAACCGCCGCATCGTCCTGGCCGCGCGTCCGCACGGGGAGCCGAAACCCGAAAACTTCCGCCTGGAGGAGGTGCCGGTGCCGGAGATCGGGCCGGGCCAGATCCTGCTCCGCACCCGCTGGTTGTCGCTCGACCCGTATATGCGCGGCCGGATGAGCGACGCGAAATCCTACGCGACCCCGGTCCAGATCGGCGAACCGATCACCGCCGAGGTGGTCGGCGAGGTCGTCGCGTCGAAGAATCCCGATATCCCAGTCGGCGACCTTCGAACGGCCTTCGCGGGCTGGCAGGAGTACTTCGCCACCGACGGAAAGGGCACCCGCCGGGTCGATCCGGACGCGGCCCCGCCCTCGACGGCGGTGGGCGTGCTCGGGATGCCGGGCATGACCGCCTATACCGGGCTGCTTAATATCGGCCGGCCGAAACCCGGGGAGACCGTGGTGGTGGCCGCCGCCGCCGGGCCGGTGGGCTCGCTGGTCGGGCAGATCGCCAGGCTGAAGGGCGCCCGGGCGGTGGGCATCGCGGGCGGCCCGGACAAGTGCCGCTATCTCACGGAGGAACTCGGCTTCGACGCGGCGGTCGACCATCGCGGCGCCGACCTGCCGGGGGCGCTGACTGAGGCCTGCCCCAAGGGCATCGACGTGTATTTCGAGAATGTCGGCGGCGCCGTCTTTTCCGCCGTACTGCCGCTCTTGAACCCGTTCGCCCGGATCCCGGTCTGCGGCCTGGTCTCGGCCTACAACGCCACCGAGGCGCCCCCCGGGCCGGACCGGCTGCCCGGCCTGATGCGCTCCGTCCTGACCAACCGCCTGCACATCCAGGGCTTCATCGTCTGGGATTTCGCCGACCAGGCCGAGACCTTCCGGAGCGAGGTCGGGGCCTGGATCCGGGAGGGCAAGGTCCGCTACCGGGAGGACGTGGTCGAGGGGCTGGAGAACGCGCCCGACGCGTTCATCGGCCTGCTGAAAGGCCGGAATTTCGGCAAGCTGATTGTGCATATCCCGTAGGCCGATCTTGCCGACCAGATAGAACAGAGATAGAACACACATGTTTGGCGAATTGCGGATAGCGGGCACAAACCCTCACCGCAGGTTGCCGCCCCGACGGCCCGGGCGCATGAGTCCCGTGCCGCCGGGCCCAAGGCCCAGTGAGATCCGTACGGTAAGGAGAGAGCGATGGCGGGCAGCGTCAACAAGGTGATTCTGGTGGGCAATCTCGGGCGCGACCCGGAGATGCGCCGCCTCGGTTCCGGCGACCCGGTCTGCAACCTGCGGCTGGCGACCTCCGAGTCCTGGAAGGACAAGGCCTCCGGCGAGCGCAAGGAGAAGACCGAGTGGCACTCGGTCGTGATCTACAACGACAACCTCGCCCGGGTGGCCGAGCAGTACCTGCGCAAGGGCTCGAAGGTCTATATCGAGGGCCAACTCCAGACCCGGAAGTGGACCGACAATTCCGGCGTCGAGAAGTACACCACCGAGGTGGTGCTCCAGCGCTTCCGCGGCGAGATGACGATCCTCGACGGCCGTGGCGGTGGTGGCGGCGACTTCGCCGGCGAGGACGAGGGCGGCGGCCAGATCAGCCGCGGCGGCGAGTCCGGCGGTGGCCGGGGCGGCGACCGCGGCGGTGATTTCGGCGGCGGCCGCGCCCAGGGCGGCGGTGGTGGTGGCGGTCGTCCGGCCCCGGCTTCGTCCGGCGGCGGCGGCGGCGGCGCCCGCGGCGGCTACGACCTGGACGACGATATCCCGTTCTAGGGGTTTTGGGACGCTTCAGACCCGCCGCCTCGTGCGGCGGGTTTTTTATTTGGATTTCAAGATTAGAACCCGCGGCGAACCGATCCCATGGGCTGATCCTCACGGTGCTCGGGCGCAAAAGCCACAAGCATTCAGCAGCCAAGGAGGACTGGTGTCGTGCTGCGCAAGCTCGGCTCCATTTTAGCGTTGGTTTTCGGAGTTGCGACCTGTTTCGTGATTTACAGCCTAATTGCGGGCGAGCTTGCCACTCTGCCGCCCGATAATGCCAAGCTGATCCTTGATACCGAGCGGCATACTTATGCGAGTATCCCGTGCGCCGTCCGTGGGCAGACTGATCGCGAGCTTATTGTTGATCGCGCCGCCTTAGCGAACCCGGACAGCTTTTTGGAGCTTCCATCCTTCGCGAACGAAGGCACGATGGGTCAAATTCGGGAAGAGAAGCGCAGCGGCGTTCTCTGGAAACGCGATACGACGTGTGAAGCGAATGGAGGCTTCGACGTTCGATGGCGGCTCTACCAAACCGAGCCGAAGCCTCGCTGGACACTAGACGGTGATTGGCGCTGGTAAGGCGCCAACGTTTCGGGGGGTGTAGGTCGCGGGTGATTACGAAGCGGTGCTGGCCGCTCGCCATACAACGTAGTCGGACGAAGTAGCTTTCATCCTGATTGGTGTTGGGACCGTCAGCCGAGTCAGCCTCGCTGCGATTGATGCAGCCCCTGGCGTCATTGCGAGCGCAGCGAAGCAACCCAGGGAAACGCCACGTCCGGAGATCGCGCGCCGCACTGGGTTGCTTCGCTGCGCTCGCAATGACGGTGACCGACGGGGCTCGATCTGCGCCGATCACGGCATCGGCGTGCCGCCCGTGACCGGGACCACAGCTCCTACCCTCACGGCCGCTGCCGCGACAGCGCCACGCCGATCCGCTCGATGGGGATGCGCGGCTTGCCGGCCACGACGAAGATCACGAGGTCCTTGCCCGGGTTGATGACCAGCACGCTGTTGAAGCCGTCGGTCCCGCCGACCTTCAGCAAGGCAGCTCGGGCATGCCGGAGGTGAAGTCGGCGAGCTGCAGCGGCGTGATCTGCGCCGTGCGGGAGCGCAGGCGCCGGTTCGGCAGAGAGGCCTGGATCGGGGCGTCCGTAACCGACCAGCCGGTCTTTTCGAATATTGATATTTTTCGGTTGACCACAGCAACCGATATGGATCTATTGCCTTCGACACCGTATATCCGCCCGGTGGGGCATTTCGCTCCGACAGTCATAATATTCTGCGCGTCCGAACACTGATCAGCAGCTCCGCCGCGCGATCAAGAGACTGACAAAAAGAGGAAATAGACCGGCGCGGGCGCAAGTCTTTGATCTCGGAAACAAATCCGCGGCATGGGTTGCTTGCATCCGACGGGTACGGCCGGCCTCTGCCCATGATCGGAGCGTGCCGACGTCGATATCTCAATCGTATCCGGGAGCCGGAAGATGGCAGATCTCTATGCGATCGTCGATTGCATCACCGAGGCCGAACACCACATCCGACAGGCGGAAGCGCTTCTGAAAGAACTCGAAGAGGCCCAGTCCAGCGAGGCCCGGCGCTTGCGGGCCTGCATGTATATCGCCGCGATGAAGCGGCTGAAGCGCATCATCGAGACCCATCAGACCGCGGAGGCGGCCGAATACGCCGCGCAGCCGGCGGCCATCCTGCCCGGCCCGCCGCGGTTCCGCTGGTGGCCCGTCCCGAAACGGGCGATCGAGACCGGGTTCTTCCGGCGCCGGACCGGTTGAGGCTCCGGGGATCCGGCCGACCGGATCGGGATGGACCGTCAGGGGCGCGACCATGCCCAAGCGATTGCTGTTTTTCTGCCTTCCGATCCTGGCCCTGATCGTTTTCCTGCCGACGCGACCCGTCATCGGCCGGGACGAGCGCGTCCCGGTCCATCAGGCGGTCGAGATCGAGACCCTGGTCAACGAGGCCGCCGAAACGATCGAGAGCAAGGGCCGGACGGCGTTTCCGGAGTTCCGGCGCAAGAACAGCCCCTGGCGCTACGGCGACGTCTACCTGTTCGTCGTCGACATGCAGGGGATCGTGCTGTTCAACGCCGCCCATCCGAACCGCGAGGGCCGGGACCTGCTTCAGGAGCACGACGCGGCCGGCAAGCAGTTCCACAAGGATTTCATCGGCGTGGTGCGGGAGTCCGGGTCCGGCTGGGTCGATTATATGTTCCCGCGGCCCCGGCGCAGCACGCCGGAGGTGAAGTGGAGCTACGTCTGCGCGACCATCGTCGACGGCACCCCCGCGCTGGTGGGCGCGGGGGTCTACGTGGAGTGAGGCGGGCGCCTCACAGCATCGGCATGCCGCCGGTGACCGGCACCAGGGCGCCCGACATGAAGCTGCCCTCGCGGGAGGCGAGGAGGACGTAGGCCGGGGCCAGCTCGGCGGGCTGGCCGGCGCGGCCCAGCGGAGTCTGGGCGCCGAGCTCTTCCAGCTCCTCGGGGCTCTTCACGATCGGCTGGATCGGGGTCCAGACCGGGCCGGGCGCGACGCAATTCACCCGGATGCCCTTGGGGGCGAGCAGGTTCGACAGGCCGATGGTGAGGCTGGCGATGGCGCCCTTGGTGGCGGCGTAGATCAGCATGTTCGGGCCCGCGACCTTGGCCTGGACGCTGGTCGAGTTCACGATCGCGCCGCCCGGCTTCATATGCGGCACGGCGGCCTGGGCGAGGTAGTACATCGCGAAGACGTTGGCCCGGAACGAGCCCTCGATATCGGTGGCCGTCAGGTCCTCGAGGCCCTCGTTCACCACCTGGGCGGCGGCGTTGTTGACCAGGATGTCGAGCCGCCCGAACGCGGCCATGGTGCGGTCCACGAGTGTCCGGCACTGGGCCTCGTCGCGGATGTCCCCCGGCAGGAGCAGGCAGCGGCGGCCGGCTTTTTCCACCCAGGCCTTGGTGTCCTCGGCGTCCTCCTGCTCGACCTCGAGATAGGAGATCGCCACGTCGGCGCCCTCCCGGGCATAGGCGATCGCCACCGCCCGGCCGATGCCGGAATCGCCGCCGGTGATCAAAGCCGCCTGGCCGGTGAGCAGGCCCTTGCCGACGTAGCTGTCTTCGCCGTGGTCCGGCCGCGGCGTCATCCTGGAGGTGAGGCCCGGCCGCTCCTGCTGCTGGTCGCCGGGGAACGGCGGCCGGGGACCGGCCTCGCGGGGATCGTCGGTCATCGGGGTCGGGTTCCTGGAGGGCCGGGCCGAAGGCGTTGGGGCCGCGTGCCGGGCCCGGCCGTCACAGTCACGCCGCCGATGCTGAAGCGTGCCTCAGAAGGCCCGGTCGCGGGCGGCGTGCGGACCGCCGTAGCGGCGGCGCAGGAAGGAGACGACCTTGGGAAGCAGAAGGGCGATCAGGATCTTGCGCATCGGGCCGGCTCGCATCGCGGGTTCGTGAACCGCCAATGCTCCGGCGTCATGGCGGTTCCGTGCGACCGAATCACAGCTCCAGGGTCAGGGTCACGGGGGCGTGGTCGGAGGGCCGCTCCCAGGCGCGGGCGTCGCGCAGGACCTCCACCGAGCGGACCGTGCCGGCGAGATCCGGCGAGACCCAGGCATGGTCCAGGCGCCGCCCCTTGTTGGCCGCCGACCAGTCCGGCGAGCGGTAGCTCCACCACGTATAGATCTTCTCCGGCTCCGGGGTGAGGTGGCGGGCCGTGTCGATCCAGCCGGCCTCCCCGCGCAGCAGCTCCAGGGCCTCGGTCTCGACGGGGGTGTGGCTCACCACGTCGAGGAGCTGCTTGTGCGACCAGACATCGTGCTCCAGCGGCGCGACGTTGAGATCCCCCACCAGGATCGCCGGGCCGGCGACGCGCTTGCCGCCCCAGGCGCGCAGCTCACTCAGGAAGTCGAGCTTGTGGGCGAATTTCGGGTTGAGCTCCCGGTCGGGCACGTCGCCGCCGGCCGGGACGTAGAAATCGTGCAGCACGATCCCCGAGGCCGCCCCCGCCTCCGGCCCGAGCACCGCCGAGATGTGCCGGGCGTCCTGCTTCTCACAGAACCCCATCACGCCGCGGGTGTGCAGGGGGAAGCGCGACAGGATCGCGACGCCGTTATAGCCCTTCTGGCCGGCGAACATGACGTGCTCGTAGCCCGAGCCGCGCAGGGCCTTGAGCGGGAAGGCGTCGTCCGGGCACTTGGTCTCCTGGAGGCAGAGCACGTCCGGCTTGTGCTCGGCCAGGACGCGCAGGACCAGGTCGATGCGCAGCCGCACCGAGTTGATGTTCCAGGTGGTGACAGACAGGCGCACGGGCGGGGTCTCGGGTTGCGTGTTCGATCAGGTATTACAGCAGCAGGATAACCCGCCCCGTCATCCCGGGGCCGCGCAGCGGAGCCCGGGATCCAGAAACGCAGGTTTAGCAGGGTCTTGCGCCGTCGGCGGCTCTGGATTCCGGGCTCGCCTGCGGCGCCCCGGAATGACGGGGTGGAGGTTTCGGCGTCCGCCGATCGATCAGTTGGGCTGCGATTGCTGGATCTGCTGCTGCATCGCCTTGTCCTCGGCGCGCCCGTAATTGATGAAGAACAGGCTGCCGTCGACGGTCTTGGGCCGCTGCAGGTTCGAGAGCTGCACCGTGGTGATGTAGCCCTGCGGGTCGGTGATCCGCCACTGCGACAGGGTCTTCATCTCGGCATCGAAGAACAGCTGGATCTTCGAGGTCCCGCCCAAGGTCGCCCGGTCCTCCAGGCTGATGCGCACGCCGCCCGGATCGTTGGCGACGTCGGTGACCGAGAGGTCACGGGCGAGGTCGATCTTTTCGCGGAGCAGGAATTTCAGCGGCGTCTGGGCGATGAAATAGAGGTCCTGGGTGGCGAGCTTGCGGTCGCGCACCGCCACGGAGGTGCCGTCGGCCACGACCTCCAGCGGCGAGGGCTGGTCGTAATCGAAGCGCAGGCGGCCGGGCTTGGCCAGCGTCAGCTTGCCGCCGATCCGGCGCCCGTCCGCGCCGATCTGCATGAAGCTGCCCGTCAGGGTGTTCATGGCGTTGAAATAGGCGTTGGCCTGGGCGAGCACCGTCGCGGCGTCCGCCGGCTCGGACGGGGCCAGCGCCGAGGGCGCGCCGACAGCCGCGACCTTCGGCTCGGTGGCCTTGTGATCGGCTTTTTCGGAATTCTTGGCACTGGGCTTGAGGCTGCCGGTCTTGGGGGCATCCTTGGCCGCGTCTTTCATGACAGGCTTGGCCGCCGGCTTCTTCGCTGCCGGCGCGGGCGCAGCCGGGGCGGCCTCCGGCTCCGGGGCCGGCTCCTCCTTGCGGCCGAACAGGCTGTCGATGAACGCGCCGACCTGCGCCTGCGCCGGGGCGGCGGGGGCGAGCCACAGCCCAGCGGCGATCAGGGAGCCGGCTGTGCGGGTGCGGCGGCCGATCATCGGCAGAACCTCCTGGGCGCCCGGGCGGGCGATCCGGCAGAAACGGGAATGGACGGGGCTTAGACCCCCGCCCTGTGGCGAAGATGCGACGCGACGAGCCGCGACCCATTGGATCGCGGCCCGGCGGCCTCACTCGTCGTCGTACATCCCGCTCGAGGCGTGCGGCGCCCCGGCGACCAGGATGTCGCGCTTGCCGGCATGGTTGGCCGGGCCGACGATACCCTCGATCTCCATCCGCTCCATGATCGAGGCGGCGCGGTTGTAGCCGATCTGCAGCCGGCGCTGGATGTAGCTGGTGGACGCCTTCTGGTCGCGCAGCACCACCTCGATCGCCTGCTTGTACAGGTCGTCCGACTCGCCGCCGGTCGCCGCCGCGAAGGCGCCGATGTCGAAGACCGGGGCTTCCTCGTCGGGCTCCTCGGAACGCTCGACTTTTTCCGCCTTGGCGCCGCGACCGCCCTTGCCCTCCTTGGCCGGCTCCTCGGGGGTGTCGTCGGTGGTGACGGCGTCGAGGTAGCTCGGCCGACCCTGGCGCTTGAGATGGGCGACCACGCTCTCGACCTCGCTGTCCGAGCAGAACGGCCCGTGGACGCGCGTCGTCCGGCCGCCGCCGGCCATGAACAGCATGTCGCCCTGACCGAGCAGCTGCTCCGCGCCCATCTCGCCGAGGATGGTCCGCGAGTCGATCTTGCTGGTGACCTGGAAGCTGATGCGGGTCGGGAAGTTCGCCTTGATGGTGCCGGTGATCACGTCCACGGACGGGCGCTGCGTCGCCATGATCAGGTGGATGCCGGCCGCGCGCGCCATCTGGGCGAGCCGCTGGATCGCGCCCTCGATGTCCTTGCCAGCCACCATCATCAGGTCGGCCATCTCGTCGACCACGATCACGATGTAGGGCAGGGCCGACAGGTCCATCGCCTCCTGCTCGAACACCGCCTCGCCGGTCTCGCGGTTGAACCCGGTCTGGACCGTGCGGGTGATGACCTCGCCGCGCTCGCGGGCCTCCTTCATCCGGCCGTTGTAGCCGTCGATGTTGCGCACCGCGATCTTGGCCATCTTCTTGTAGCGCTCCTCCATCTCGCGCACCGCCCATTTGAGGGCGATCACCGCCTTCTTCGGGTCGGTCACGACGGGGGAGAGCAGGTGCGGGATGCCGTCATAGACCGACAGCTCCAGCATCTTGGGATCGACCATGATCAGCCGGCACTCTTCCGGCTTCAGCCGGTAGAGCAGCGACAGGATCATCGTGTTGATGGCGACCGACTTGCCCGAGCCGGTGGTGCCGGCGACCAGCAGATGCGGCATGCGCGCGAGGTCGGCGATGATCGGCTCGCCGCCGATATTCTTGCCGAGGCACAGAGCGAGCTTGTGCTTGCTCTCATAAAAATCCGGGGCCGAGAGCAGCTCGCGGAGATAGACCGTCTCGCGGGTGTCGTTCGGCAATTCGATGCCGATGACGTTGCGGCCGGGGACCACGGCGACGCGGGCCGAGACCGCCGACATCGACCGGGCGATGTCGTCCGACAGGCCGATCACGCGGCTGGACTTGGTGCCGGGCGCGGGCTCCAACTCGTAGAGCGTCACGACCGGGCCCGGGCGCACGGCCAGGATGTCGCCGCGCACGCCGAAATCCTGCACCGTCTGCTGGAGGTTGAGGGCGTTCTGCTCCAGCACGTCCGCGTCGACTTCCTCGGTGCCGTTCTCGTCCGGCAGGGCGAGCAGGCCGAGCGAGGGCAGCTCGTAATCGGCGTTCTCGACGCTGGCGATCTCCAGATGGCGGCCGGCCGGGATCAGGTGCGCCCGGGGGGCGACCATCGGCAGGGCGGGGGCGGCGACCACCTCGACCAGCTGGGCGGCGGGCGCCTCGACCGGCTCCGGCGCGGGCGCCACCTCAAGAACGGGCTCGACGAGAGCCGGCTCGGCAAGCGCGGGCTCGGGCTCCACCGGGGCGGGCTCGGGCTGCGGCGCCATCTTGCCGCGCAGCAGGACCGTGCGCGGGGTCATCGGGATCACCACCCGGTCGGCCTCCGACGAGACCCGGACCGGGTCGACACCCATCGGGGCGGCCGCTTCCGACAGGAACTCAAGCGCGGACTCGGGCGCGGCCGGCAGAACCGGCGCGGGCACGCTCGGCTGGCCGGCGGCGCGGATCGCCGCCCGGGCCGCCATGGCGCAGAGCGCGGGAGCGCGGCGGGGCGCTTCGGCAGCGGGCGCCGACGGCTCGGTCGCATCGCTGCCGGGGCCGAAGACCAGCGCCAGGGCAGGCTTGGCCGGCAGGAACGCGTCGCGGATCGCGGCGGTCTCGTCGGCGTGAAGGTCATCGTCCCGGCCGTTATCCTGCCCATCGGCGGGACGCGGCGGCTGGTCGAACCGCACGAGCCGGTCGAGGACGTAGACCGGGCGCGGCGGCTGCGGAGCCTCCTGGGGCATGGCGACCACAGGCTCGGCCGCCGGCATATTGGTGACGGCTCCCGCCGGCATGGCACCGGCGATCACCGGAGCGGCGGCGAGCGCCGCCTCGAGGCCGGCGGCCACGGGCTGCGACGCCAGCGCGGCCCAGGCCTCCACGGACGACCAGTCGCCGGCATTCCAGTCGCTGCCATCGAACCAGGGCTGGACCTCGGACCAATCCGGCAGGTCGGACCAGTCGCGGGCGGGCGCCTCGGCGGGAACCTCGGCCGAAGCCTCGGCAACGACCGGCTCCGACACCGCGACCGGGGCGATCGCCGCCGTGGAGGCGGACAGCTCGACGCTCGGCCGCACCGGGCGGCGGTCCGGGGTGCGGAAGTAGCGGACGCCGGGGGGCGCCACGAAGGGCTGGCGCCACAGCGGCACCACCTCGCCGTCCTCCGCGATCTCGGTCTGCACGGCGTCGGGCATGGCCACGGGGGCCTCGACCCGCGCCTGTGCGGTCTGCTCGCGCTCGGCGCGCTCCCGAGCTTCCTGTTCGCGGGCGGCCCGCTCGGTCTCGACGGCGAGCGCCGCCGCCTGCGCCTCGGCGCGGGCCCGCTCCAGGGCGACGCGCTCGGCCTCCAGGGCGCGCTGGCGGCGCTCCTGCAGGACCGAATCCGGGGTGCGGGTCCAGCGCGCCGCCGGGGCGGCGGCCGCCTGCACCGGGGAAGCGGGCATCGCATCCTCGGGGGCGATCGAGGCCGGCCGGCGCGGCTGGCGCACCAGCACGCCCGGCGTCGAGGCGCTGCGGTCGATCCGGCTCTCGAAGCGCGGCTCGTCCGGGGCGTCGAGGCTCGCCCGGTCGTCGAACACATGGGCCGGCCAGACATGCTCGGGGGGCGCCGAGGCGCTGGCCCGCGGGCCGCGCTCGAAGCCGTCCCGGCCGACCATGGCGGCCGGCGCGGTGAGCCAGCTCGGCTCCGTCCGGCGGCCGGGGATCGCGTAGCCCGGACGGGCGGGCAGCCCGGCCGGGGCGCCGGACAGGCGTCGGGTGAGGCTCGCCCGCAAGGCCATCAGCCGATGCGCCAGCGCGCCGAGCGACAGGCCCGAACGGTCGCCGCCGCGGACGGGGCGGGCAGGGTCACGATGAGAGTACGGAGGCCGTCCCGATGCGCGCATGGGTTCTCGAACGATACTCGAAACAGGGATCCGCCAGTGGCCGGCGGGCTGCCCCGAGTTAGGCCGTTTGTCGTTAACGGAGGCTTTTCAGGGGGCTCCGGGCCGGAAACCAGGATGGGATTTTTGGCCTGTTCGGCGGGGTGCTGGCCGCGCCTTTAGGGAAGGTGTTTGCCTGAGGGCGCTTAGCTTGACGGGATGCTCGATGGTCGGTCCTGCGCCGTCATTGCGAGCGCAGCGAAGCAACCCAGTGCAGCGGACGATCCCCAGATGTGGCCTGTCCCTCGGTTGCTTCGCTGCGCTCGCAATGACGGCAGGGGCAGCCGCGAACGCTTCGACTCTCGCAAATCCTCCAACCCGAGGTGGAAGATCGAAGGCCTGCGTCTCAGCGTGCGGCGCGCGCTCGGATGAGGCTTCGGCGGCCTGCCCCCGACAGGGGTCTTGTCCCCCCCCGGAAGATGTGGATAATTTCGCCCGTGGACGGCATCCGTTGGAAAGGCCTTCAACCGCCTCTTCCCTTGGTACTCGATACCGTCAGGAGCCGTCCACACCCCACCGCCTCGACCAACGCGCGTCGCCGGAGCGTGGCCGCGCACCATATGATACCGGCAGCCACCCCTCACCCGGACAGGCGCCCGTGACCCAGCCGATTTCCGAGCCTTCTGCCGACCTCCCGGCGCGCTTCCGGTCCCTGTACCGGCACGGCTTCGCCCGGGTGGCGGCCTGCACCGGGCGCAGCCATCCCGGGGATCCCGACCGCAACGCCGATTCGGTACTCGACCTCGCCCGGACCTGCCACGAATCGGGGGCGGCGCTCGCGGTGTTCACCGAGCTCGGGCTCTCGGCCTACGCGATCGAGGATCTGCTGCTCCAGCAGACCCTGCTCGACGCGGTCGAGGCCGCCGCCGCCCGGGTGGTCGCCGAATCGGCCGCCCTGCGGCCGCTGCTGCTGGTCGGCGCGCCTTTGCGCTGGCGCCACCGGATCTACAATTGCGCGCTCGCCATCCAGGGCGGCCGGCTGCTCGGGGTCGTCCCAAAAGTCTTCCTGCCGAACTACCGGGAATTCTACGAGAAGCGCCACTTCGCCTCCGGGGCCGGAATCTTGGGCGAGACCATCCGGGTCGCCGGGCACGAGGCGCCGTTCGGCACCGACCTGCTGTTCCCCACCGAGGACCTGCCCGGCCTCGTGGTCGGGGTCGAGATCTGCGAGGATCTGTGGGTGCCGGAATCCCCCGGCATGCGGGCGGCGCTCGCCGGCGCCACGGTGCTCGCCAACCTTTCGGGCAGCCCGATCACGGTCGGCCGGGCCGAGTCGCGGGCGCTGCTGTCCCGGGCCGCCTCGATGCGGGGCGCCTGCGCCTATGTCTACGCCGCCGCCGGCCAGGGCGAATCGACCACCGACCTGTCCTGGGACGGCCAGACCAGCATCGACGAGCTGGGCGTGCGGCTGGCCGAGGGCCAGCGCTTCCCCACCGGCCCGGTGGCGACGCTCGCCGACATCGACCTCGACCTGATCGCCCAGGACCGGCTCCAGGCCGGCAGCTTCGACGACAACGTGCCGGGCGCTCCCCTCCCCTACCGGCGGATCGGCTTCCGGCTCGATCCGCCCGCCGGCGATCTCGGGCTGATCCGGCGGATCGAGCGCTTCCCGTTCGTGCCGGCCGATCCGTCCCGCCTCGCGCAGGATTGCTACGAGGCCTACAACATCCAGGTGGCCGGGCTCGCCCAGCGGCTGGAGGCCACCGGCACCCGCAAGGCGGTGATCGGCGTCTCCGGCGGCCTCGATTCGACCCACGCGCTGATCGTGATCGCCAAGGCGTTCGACCGGCTGGGCTACCCGCGCTCGGATATCCTGGCCTACACGCTGCCGGGCTTCGCCACGTCGGACGCCACCAAGGCCAACGCCCACGCGCTGATGCAGGCGCTCGGCTGCACGGCCGCCGAGATCGACATCCGCCCGGCGGCCCGGCAGATGCTCGCCGACATGGGCCACCCGTTCGCGCGGGGCGAGCCGGTCTACGACGTGACCTTCGAGAACGTGCAGGCAGGCCTGCGCACCGATTACCTGTTCCGCCTGGCCAACCAGGCGGGCGGCCTGGTGATCGGCACCGGCGACCTCTCGGAGTTGGCGCTCGGCTGGTGCACCTACGGCGTCGGCGACCAGATGAGCCACTACGCGGTCAATACCGGCGTGCCCAAGACCCTGATCCAGCACCTGATCCGCTGGGTGATCAGCCAGCGCGAGGTCGGCGCGGACGCCAACCACATCCTCCAGGCGATCCTCGACACCGAGATCTCCCCCGAGTTGGTGCCGGTGGACCCGGACGACAGCCCGCAGAGCACGGAAGCCGTGATCGGCCCCTACGCGCTGCAGGACTTCAATCTGTTCTACACGTTGCGCTACGGGTTCCGGCCCTCGAAGATCGCCTTTTTGGCGCTCCACGCCTGGGGTGACATCGAGCGCGGCCACTGGGCGCCGGACTTCCCCGAGGCCAAGCGGGTCGCCTACGACCTCCCCGAGATCCGGCGCTGGCTCGGGGTGTTCCTCAACCGGTTCTTCGGGTTCAGCCAGTTCAAGCGCTCGGCCCTGCCCAACGGGCCGAAAGTCTCGGCCGGGGGCTCGCTGTCGCCCCGGGGCGACTGGCGGGCGCCGTCGGACGGCTCGGCCCGGATCTGGATCGCGGAGCTGACCCGAAACGTCCCTGAAACCTGACCGTCACAAACTCGACCGATTGTGCCATTATGGCTACGGTCAAGCCGATTCTTCGCATCGCGATGAGCCGGCAGGTGGGGCGGCCAAGCGGAGGGACTCCGATGCGAAGCTACAACCTGTTCCAGCTCAAGAGCGTGGAAGGCCTCTGCTGCGCGGTGCCGGAGGCCAGCTCCGTGCCGCCGTTCATCGGCGCCGGCCGCTGGACCTTCGGGGGCAAGCTCGACGGCGCCAGCCGGCAGCCCCTGGATTTCGACGACCGGGCCGCCGATACCGCCGTGCGCTTCAACGGCTTCTACCTGTTCCAGACGATGGACCGGCGCTTTATCGGTTGAATATCCGCGATGACGGTCTAGTCGCCAGAAATCCTTAAGAGCTTCCCGGCAGACTGGTCCGCATGACGGATCATCGCAAAGAGACGCGCCAGAGGGTGTTCCTCAAGGGGCGCATCGTGTTCAACAACGGCTCGTCGAGCTTCGACTGCCTGGTCCGCGACCTGTCGGGCTCCGGCGCCCGGCTGATCCTGAGCGATGCCACGACGCTGCCGCAGGTGTTCGACCTGTACATCCCGCAGAGGGATCGGACCTTCCGGGCCAGCCTGTGCTGGCGCCGGGAGGACGGGATCGGCGTCGTGTTCGAGGAGCCGGTCCGCACGGCCCCGGCCGCAATCGACACCGAGACCGCCCTGCGGCAGCGGATCGGCGAGCTCGAGGCCGAGAACGCCGCCCTGCGCCGGCTCATCGCCAGCGCGGCCTGAATCGGGTTCCCAGAGGGCAGGCCCTTTGGCGGGGTTCAGGGTAAGACTCTGGATCTGGCCCTTGAGGCCTCGGGCGAAGCCCGACAGCAGCAGGGCTCTGCCCTGCACCCGCACAAGGTCACGGACCTTGTGAAACCGGGACTTTCAGAGCCCGGCCTCGAGCGCCGCCCGGATCCGCGCCGCGTGCTCGGCCAGCACCGCATTGTCGGCCATCCCGCCCTCGTGGCGCTTCAGCGGCACGCCCTCGAACCGGGGGATGATGTGGACGTGCAGGTGGAACACGGTCTGCCCGCCCGCTGGCTCGTTGAACTGGAAGATTGTCAGTCCCTCGGCCTGGAACGCCGCCTTCACGGCGCGCGCGACCGTCTGGACGCTCACGATCAGGGCCGACAGGGCGGCGGGGTCGGCATCGAGCAGGCCGCGGGAGGGCGCCTTCGGGATCACCAGGGTGTGGCCCTCGCCCTGGGGCATCACGTCCATGAAGGCCAGGGTGTCCGCATCCTCGTAGACGCGGTGGCACGGGATCTCGCCCCGCAGGATCTTGGCGAAGATGTTGTCGGGGTCGTACTGCGCGTTGGCCATGGTTCCTCCGAGCCTTCCGGACTGATCTCAGCTTGCACAGGGCCCTACTCCGCGTCCACACGGGAACCGACACCGCACGGCAACGCTTAGAGCATCGTCCCGAAAGGTGGTTGCCGGCTTTCGGAAAAGACGATGCAAATCAAAAAGCTAGCGCATCGTGCCGGTTCCTGTATCCGGCGCGATGCGCTAGATCGCGGCGAACACGGGAGGCCGGGATGGCGCACGAGAGCACGGGGGCGATCTACGCGGCGGCGGGGGCGAACCTCGCCATCGCGGCGGCGAAGTTCGTCGGCGGGGCGCTGACCGGCTCGACCGCGATGCTCGCCGAGGGCGTGCACTCGGTGGTCGATACGGCGAACCAAGTGCTGCTGCTGGTCGGGATGAAGCGGGCCAAGAAGCCGGCCGATACCCGTCACCCGTTCGGCTACGGGCGCGAGATCTACTTCTACGCCTTCGTGGTCGCGCTGATGATCTTTTTGGGCGGCGGCATCTTCGCCATCTACGAGGGCGTCGAGCGGGTCCGCCACCCCTCGCCGGACGCGGACGCCCATGTCTTCGGCTACACGCTTCCGGGCATCTGGGTGAACGTCGCGATCCTGGGCTTCGCCATCGTGGCCGAGGGCTTCTCCTGGTTCGTGGCGGTGCGTCAGTTCTGGGCCGAGAAGGGCCAGAACTCGGCGATGCGGGCGATCCGGCGCAGCAAGGATCCGACCCTGTTCACGATCCTGGCCGAGGACACCGCCGCGCTGATCGGCCTGCTGATCGCGTTGGTGGGCGTCGTCCTGGCCTATTGGCTCGACAAGCCGAGCCTCGACGGCTGGGCCTCGGTGGGGATCGGCTTCGTGCTGGTCGGCATGGCGATGTTCCTGATGATCGAGACCCACGGCCTGCTGATCGGCGAGGCCGCCGACCCCACCGTGGTGGCGGCGATCTCGGACCTCGTGCGCGCCGAGCCGGGCGTGCTCCATCTCAACGAGGTCCTGACCCAGCATCTCGGGCCCACCGACATCCTGGTGAATCTGAGCCTCGACATGGCCGACGACCTCAGCGCCGGCGAAGTCGAGAGCCTCGTGACCCGCCTCGACCGGGCGCTGAAGCAGCGCAACCCGGACGTGACGCGGGTGTTCATCGAGATCCAGACCCAGGCCGACCACGCGGTGCGGGCGGCGGCGTGAGGGGATGTTGATCGCGCAGCCGCATCGTCATTGCGAGCGTAGCGAAGCAACCCAGGGCAGCGCGCGATTTCAAGACGTAGCGCCTCACTGGGTTGCTTCGCTGCGCTCGCAATGACGGCGCGTTGCTGGGAAACCTCCCCATCTTTCGAGGCTCCCGCGTTGCCTTGTCTCTCGAGGGTTGCGGGCTCTGGAGGTTTTGGGGCCGCGGTCCATGCGGGAGCGCGTCAGCCCCACTCTGCCGGGCTCATAAATCGCGCGACGTGAGGCGGGGCATTCTCTCCTCCTCCTTACGGGGAGGAGACGGAGGTGGGGGTGGTTCAGAAGGCACCGTCAGGCTCGATCCTGCACTACCCCCACCCCTGACCCCTCCCGGCAAGCGGGAGGGGAAAAGTGCGACGTATCGAGTGCTTGCCGCCGGACACGATGTGTTTATCCGCTGGCGCATGCGGGAGAGAGAGGCCCCCACGCTTCGCCACGAGGATCAGGGTTCTCCGTGGCGACACCCGTCCTCTCGCCGAAGTCGACGGAAACAACCGATAGATAGACTTGGAGCTACTCAGGATTAGAGTGTCGGTGGGACGTCACCATCCGCACATGGAGCTTGTCGTATGGAGCAGCATGTCTCATCGACAGGGATCGGATCATGCGGAGCATCAGAGACACGTCCGTCGGGCGTCTCGCTGAGCGCGTAGCCGCCATCCGGGCGCGGGCCCTCGCGAAGGCACTGGGACAACCGCAGCCGCCACTGAGCCAGGAAGAACGCAACGCCCTGTGGGGTGCGTGACGCCGAAACCCTGCCTAGCCGCCCAACCCCACCTGCGCGAGGCTCAGCGCCCAGACCCGCTCCTGCACGGATTCATCGCGGCTCTCGGCCGACGAGGTCTTGGGCCGGGCATGCGAAAAATAACGGCCGGTGACGCCGTCGAGCTCGGGGGCGGTCGCCACGTGGAGCGAGGTCTCGGCGCCCTTGTCGGGCCGGGTCAGGAACGGGCGCATCAGCGACCAGGCAGTGCCGAACAGGCCGCCGGTGTTCTTGGCGAAGCCCGTGTTGATCACCCCCGGATGCAGGGCGTTGACCGAGATGCCGTCGGCCTGAACCCGCCGGGCGAGCGCGTAGGTGAACAGCACGTTGCCGAGCTTGGCCTGCGCATAGGCCCGCATGGCGCCGTAGCGCCGGGCGCCCTCGATATCGGCGAAGTCGATATGGCCCCGGACATGCGCCGCGGAGGCGACGTTGACGATGCGCGGCTTGCCGCCGGCCGCCGCCGAGGCCTTGAGGGTGTCGAGGAGTTCGAGCGTCAGCAGCACGTAGCCCAGATGGTCGAGGGCCCACGTCCGCTCGATGCCGTCGACCGTCAGCTCCCGCCGGTCGAAGATCGCCCCGGCATTGTTCACCAGCCCATCGAGGCGCGGATAGGCCTCGCGCAGGGACGCGGCGAGCCGGCGGATCTCGGCCTGGGCCGACAGGTCCGCGACATGCGGGTCCACCACGGCGCCCGGCACGGCGGCGCGGATCCGCTCGGCTGAGGCCCGCGTCTTCCCGGGATCGCGGCCGACGATGGCGACTCGCGCGCCCTTGCGCGCGAGCCCCAGGGCCGTCTCGTAGCCGATGCCGTTGGTCGCCCCGGTGACGAGGCAGACCTTGCCCTGCATCGCGTCCGCCATGCGGCTCAGAACACCGCCTGCCCGACCGCGAAGGCGATGACCACGATCACGATGGCGACCAGCAGGAACAGGCCGAACAGGATGCGCGCCAGCGAGCCCGCGCCCGAGGCGATGCCGGTGAAGCCGAGGCCGCCCGCGATCAGCGAGATCACGAAGCAGATGAGGGCCCATTTCAGCAAGGTCATCGCGTCACTCCGGATGCGCCCGCGGCACGGGCGAACAACAATCGATCCCTCAACCGGCCGCAAGCGAGACCGTTCCGCACGGGCGCGATGCCAACAGCCTTTTATTCTTACGCCGTCTTGGTCACCGGCTGGGCCGGAACGTCGGCCCGCGCCAGCATCATCTCGGCGAGCGTATGGTAGAGCCCGCCGCGGCAGACCGCCTTGGAGGCCGCGTCGGCGATCAGCGCCGCGATCATCAGCGGGATCATCATCGTGTGGTTCTGGGTCATCTCGGTGACGATGACGAAGCTGGTGATCGGCGCCTGGAGCACGCCGGTGAGGTAGGCCACCATCCCGATCAGCACGAGGGCGCCCACCGGCATGTCCGGCAGGAGAGCGTGGACCGTCCCGCCGATCCCGGCACCCACCGCCAGAGACGGCGCGAACAGGCCGCCCGGGATGCCGCTGATCGAGCTGAGCACCGTGGCGGCGAATTTCAGCGGCGCGTAGGTCCAGCCGGCCACGGTGTCGCCGTGCAGGATCGCCCGGGCCTCCTCGTAGCCGGTGCCATAGGCGGTGCCGTTCGAGGCGAGCCCGCACAGGGCAACGCACAGGCCGCAGGCCGCCGCGAACGCCACCGGCCGCGCCCCGATCAGCCGGCCGGCGGCCCCCGGCAGGCCTCGAGCGAACAGGATGATCAGGCGGCTGAACACCCCGCCCGCGAAGCCGCCCAAGGCGGCCAGCAGCGGCACGATCCAGCCCGCCGCCAGCGGCAGGTCCGCCTGGCTGGTGCCGAAATAGGTGTAGTTGCCCAAGAGCCAGAGGGAGGTGAGGCCCGCGGCCACGATCCCGGCGACGATCAGGCCGGACGAGCGCGCCTCATAGGCCCGGCCCAGCTCCTCGATCCCGAACACGATGCCGGCGAGCGGGGTGTTGAAGGCCGCCGCGACCCCGGCCGCGCCGCCCGCGAGCAGCAGGCCCGGCAGGCGGTCCGGCGTCAGGCGGCCAAAGGCGGCCATGATCGCGGCGCCGACCTGCACGGTCGGCCCTTCGCGCCCGGCCGAGGCGCCGCACAGCAACCCGAGGAACAGGACCAGGACCTTGCCGCAGGCAACCCGGGGGGAAATCAGCGAGAACCGGAAGCGCGCATCCCGGGCGTGCCGGGCGGCGATCACCTGCGGGATGCCGGACCCTTGCGAGTTCGGGAACACCGTCCGGGCGAGCAAGGCCGCGAGCGCGAAGCCCGCGGGCGTGAGCACCAGGGCGATCAGCGGCGAGGGCGCGATGAGCCACCGGAACCCGTCCTGCGCGAGGTCGGCGCCCTTGGCCATCAGCACCGCGGCCAATCCCACGCAGATGCCCCCCGCCAGGAACAGCAGCCGCCCCCGCCAGAGCGGATAGGCCTCCCGCGAGGCCGAGCGCAGACGCGTGATCGAGCGGCGGTAGCGGGAGCGTTTTGGGCCTGACGCGTCGGGCTCGATCGTCGTCGCTGCGTCCCGCATCTCGGTCATGGAAGGGCACTTCGTCCGCACAGCCGGAGCATGCGGTATAGCGCGGCTTGCGGGGAATGGGGCGCCCTCCCCGCACCGTTACGCCGGCACGGCGCCGACCGTCAGCCGATGCCCGAACACGTCCGCGGCGGCGGCCAGCCGGTCGAGGCCGGTCGGGTGATCGGGATCGAGGACGCGCCGGGCCTCCCGCTCATCGACATCGAGCAGCTTCGCCAAGGCGACCTTGGACAGGCCCGAGTTGCGCCACAGGACATAGATCGTCGCCTTGGCGGCGAGTGCCGGAGCGAGGGCGATCCGGTGCAGCCCCTCGGCCGCGGTGACGGCCGCCGGGGGCGGCTCCAGATCCATGCCGAAATGGATGCGCCCCCGCACCGCCGCGTTCAGGGCCTGCGCCATCTCGGCAAGCGCCTCGGCCTCGTCGGCGCCGAACGCGACGGCGTCGGGCATCGCCGCAGCATAGGCTCCGACCGAGCCGTCCTCCTCGCGCCGGAGCGCAACCGCGTAAGTCCAGTGAAAATCCATGGTCGGACCTCCATCCGTGCGAGGGGCCGAAGCGAGTCGGGGCGACACGCTTGCCTAGAAGGCATCGGGGTCGATCTCCAGTTGCTTCAGGATCCGCTTGACCCAGAGGGGCTTGAGCTCGCCACTCTGTACGGTGGTGGTCCTTTCGCCGACCTTGACCGTGTAGTGCGATCCCTTGCCCTTATCCTTCAGCAGGTCGAAGGCGAGACCGTTCTTCCTGGCGAAGCGCCGCAGATCCCGGATGAGATCCTCCCGCTTCATGCCCCATCTCCGTTTCGATGGGGACAGCATCGGACGTCCTTGTCCGAACATCAAGCCAAGACGGACATTCGTGTCCGATTTTTCGGGGCTACGTCCGCTAGATGTGCCTTGAGCAGGACCTAGCCAGACGCGGGCCCCTCACTCCTCCTCCGCGCACAGCCGCTCCACCGCCTTCACATAACCCTTCGCGTCGAACTTCTTCAGCGAGTTCTCGCTCTGGTAGCGGACCGTGCCGAAGATCGGGCGGCGCTGCCAGGGGCGGTCGTGGAGGCCGTACACCCAGGCGACGTTGGTGAAGGAGTTCGGGTCGCGGCCGTCCAGGAAATAGCGGTTGTTGAGCCGGAGCGTCCGGGCGAAGCCTTCCTTGGGCGAGGGCGACCATTCCAGGATCTTCTTGCCCCAGTACATCCGCAGTTGGTTGTGCATGTAGCCGGTCTCGCGCATCTCGCGCATCGCGGCGTTCCAATACGGCTCGTGGGTCTCGCCAGCCGCGAGCTGCTCTTCCGAGTACGTATGCGGGCGCGTGTCGTCGGCCTGCTCAGCCAGCGTCTTGCGCGCCCAGTCCGGCACCGCCTTGTCGTAATCGTCGTAGCCCTCCGTGTAGAACACGTGGTTCATGGCGAGCTCGCGCCGGACGATCAGCTCCTCCAGATAGGCGCCGCGGTCGTCGTCGTCGCCGGCCTTGGCCTCCCGGACCGCCAGGGCGATCTCCACCGGCGAGATCTGGCCGAAATGCAGGAACGGGCTCATATGCGAGGCGGCCGCCGCCTCCGGCCTGTTGCGGCCGTTGCCGTAGCCCTCGAACCCGCCCTTCAGGAACGCCTTCAGGCGCTTGCGGGCCTCGGTCTCGCCGCCGGTGAAGCGCTTCACCGGCCCGACCACCCGGTCGAGACTCATGCCGGCGAGCACCGCCTCCGGATCGGAGACGTCGATCTCGCCCTTGGGCGTCACATTCTTCGCAGCATGCTTGAGCTTGCGCGGCCTCAGATCGGCGATGAACGGGTCCCAGAGCCGGTTCAGCTTCGGCCGGAGGGTCCGGGCGGCGAATTCGTGCTTGTTCGAGGCCGTCTCCACGGGCACGACCACATCGCCCTCGACCTGGACGATCCGCGTCTTAACGGCCTTCGTGATCTCCCGGTACCAGCCCTTCTGGATCGCGAGGTAGCCCCGATCCAGCACCAGCAGCGCGGCCTCCTCGGCCAGATCGATGGCGATCTTCGCCGGCGCGCACTTGCGCATCACGAAGCCGACGCCGCGCTTCTCCAGCCCCGCCTTCGCATCCGCGAGACCCTGGAGCAGGAAGGCGTAGTGCCGGGCATTGGCCTCGGGGAAGCCGCTCTTGCCGTCGAGCAGGCCGAAGCAGGCGACCACCGGCAGGTCGAGGCGGTTCGCCTCCTCGATGGCGAATTCGAGGGCCGGGTTGAACTGGGCCCGGTTGGCCTGCTGCAGGAGATACAGGACATACCGTCCGTCTTTGCGCGGCTCGACATCGTTGAGAACCCGGATCCGCTCACCCTGGATCGCCATATCCGCACGCATTCCTTTCACATGGTCCGACAGAGACTTGGCCGGAGAGCTAGAGCGGGTATCGAATTCGTCCCTTCGGCGGCCCGTTATGAAATGACGCAGTGAAATTATCAGCCGGCAACGGACGCGGCGCGGCGAAATTCGGATTTCTCAAGGGTTTACGCTCGGATTTGCCGGCCGATCGGGCTCGAAACCTGTCCGCCGCCCCCTTGAAACGGCTGCGACATTTTGAACACAGCCGCTTTGCGATCCGTCCTGAGCCGGACAAAAGGACAGCCTTTCTGCCCGAACGGCCTTGTAATTTTCGGCGATGCGCGCAGATTGTGCAGCGCGGGATGGCGATGGCGTCGCGATCCCGCTGCCCTTCTTGGGCGTTTCCTCCCTAGACTTCGGGCCGCTCCTTCGGGAGTGGCCTTTTTTCTTTTTGGGCCTCCGTCTGTCACCCGAGCGCGGCCGACCGACTGGCCTCGGGCCGCAGGGGACGCCATGCTGGCGCCGAGCGCCGGGACAGGCGCCGGAGGACACGCCATGAGGATTCTTTCCGCAGCGCTGCCGGCGCTCGCTTGCCTGCTCGCCCTCGCGGGCCCCGCCACCGCCGCGGAGGCTCCCCGCTTCGAGGTCGACCCGTCCTGGCCGAAGCCGTTGCCGAACGACTGGATCCTGGGCCAGGCGTCCGGCGTCGCGGTCGACACGCAGGACCATGTCTGGGTGATCCAGCGGCCGCGCACGCTGACCGACGACGAGAAGGCCGCGAGCCTCGACCCGCCGCGCAGCAAGTGCTGCAAGCCGGCCCCGCCGGTGCTGGAATTCGCCCAGGACGGCACCCTCCTGCGCAGCTGGGGCGGCCCGGGCGAGGGCTACGACTGGCCGACCAACGAGCACGGCATTCAGATCGACGAAAAGGGCTTCGTCTGGATCGCCGGCAATGGCGATCAGGACGGCCAGCTCCTGAAATTCACCCCCGACGGCACGTTCGTGCTGCAGATCGGCAAGTCCGGCCCGCAGACCGACAGCCGCGACACCAGCCGCCTGGGCAAACCCGCCAACGTCGATTTCGACAGGGCGGCCAACGAGGTTTACGTGGCGGACGGCTACTACAACCACCGCATCATCGTGTTCGACCGGGACACCGGCGCGTTCAAGCGGATGTGGGGCGCCTACGGCAAGCCGCCCACCGACGACAAGCTCGGCCCCTACGACCCGGCCGCCGCCCCACGTCAGCAATTCGCCAACCCGGTCCATTGCGTGCGCATCGCCCAGGACGGGCTGGTCTATGTCTGCGACCGCACCAACAACCGCATCCAGGTGTTCCAGAAGGACGGCAGCTTCGTGAAGGAGTTTGTCGTCGAGAAAAACACCCGGGCCAACGGCTCGGTCTGGGAGCTGGCCCTGTGGCCGGACGCCGACGAGACCTACCTGCTCAACGCCGACGGCGCCAACAACGAGGTCCGCACCCTCGAGCGCGCCACCGGCGCGACGGTGGGCGCCTTCGGCCGGAACGGCCGCATGGCGGGGCAGTTCCACTGGGTCCACAACCTCGCGGTCGATTCCAAGGGCAACGTGTTCACCACGGAGGTCGACACCGGCAAGCGGGCGCAGAAGTTCCTGGCGGTGGGGAATTTCGTGCTGCGCAAGCGGGTGCCGTGAGGCGTGTGGGGCGGGTGCCGGTAAGGGGCCGCTCGCATAAGGGCGGCCTGCACCCTCCTCCGCATGCGTCTCCTCGTCATGGCATCATGAAGCAGATGAATGGCTGGGCTGCGCCTGTGCCTATATGGCAGGTCGCCGCTCGATTAATGACATATGAATTTTAATTTATAGCCTCTATTGAAGCGGTCATGACGATTCATCTGATCGCCGTGACCCTGGCCGCCGCCCTGGTGGCTTATGTATTGGCAACAGTAACTGCGGCGCTGATCGCACGGACACCGTTCCCGCTGCCGCCCAGCCAGCGACGCATCGGCTGTCTCGACGGCCTGCGCGGTTACGTTGCGCTCTCCGTGCTGATCCATCACTTCATTTTCTGGATGCAGGTGACCCGCTTCAACGGCACCTGGGAGGCGCCGGCCGTCAACCTGTTCAATCAACTCGGCGCCGGCGGGGTGGCGTTGTTCTTCATGACGACCGGCTTCGTGTTCTATCCGCGCGTCCTAGCCGGCTTCCGTGCTTGCTCGTGGCCCGCGATCTACACGACACGCCTGTTCCGCATCGTGCCGCTCGTTGCCGTATCGGTCGCCATCATCACGATCATCATCGCGATGCGCACCGGCGCCGGCCTCGACAGGGGCTTTCCGAACGCTGCCGCGCAGTGGATCACGACGTGGGATGAGCCGCCGCTCCTCCGCTATCCGGATAGCGGCCGCCTCAATGCGTATGTGCTCTGGTCGCTTTGGCACGAATGGTTGTTTTATCTCATCGTGCTTCCGGCCAGCGCCTTGGCGATGGATCTCATCCGCGGCACGCTTCCCAGCTGGGTATTGCCCGTCGGTCTCTTGTTGACGACGGTCGTCGCGCGCGTGCTGTATCTGCCAGGTTCAATGCTGCGGTATCTGCCGTTGTTCGCGTTCGGCATGATCGCCTATGAGTGTCAGAGTCGCGAATGGATCGCGCGCGCGCTGCGCACGCCGAGAGCGGCAAGCGTTGCTGCCCTGGCGCTGGGTGTCGGCATGATCGCCGCCCCGACCCCGTATACGTTTGTCATGCCCGTGTTCGGGTTCTTCTTCACCTGCGTCGCATGCGGCAACGATATGGGCGGGCTGCTGCGGACAAAAGGCGCGCTGATCCTCGGCGAATGCTCCTACGGCATCTACCTCTTGCACGGCATTCTTCTCAGTCTGCTGTTCGTCGATGCGAGCAAGGTGACCGGCTCGATCGCGACCGATTGGTTGCCGATCCTTCTGCCGCTCGCCGCAGTGGTGATCGTGCTCGTAACGCCTGTCACCTACCTGCTCATCGAACGCCCCGCCATCCGGGCCGGTCGTCACTTGAGCCAGCGTTGGACGCGCCGGCGTCTCAGAACCGATGCGCCCGAACTGCAGGTCGCGCCCTGAAGATGCGCTTCGCTTTCGCCGCGAGCGCTTTGCGCCGAGGCTCCAATGCACCTCACACTTCTTCTGGCCAACGCCCTCAGCGCGCCGCGCTCGCCCCAGCCCGGCTCGCCGCCAGCGCCGCCGCCTTGCCGGCTGCCGCGTAGAGGTTGATCCGGGAATACACCCCGAATTCCGAGCCGTCGTCGAGGAAGCCGCCGCTGGGGCCCTGAGTCTCGGTCAGGATGGCGTTGGCCTCGGAGAGCGTCAGCGCCGGGAAGGCCGCGGTCAGCAGGTGGCCGGCCTCCGGAGCGATCGTGCCGACATCCTCCCGGGCCTTGGCGGTGGCGTCATGCACCACCGGCAGCCCGTAGGTCTGGGTCGCCTCGTAGAAGGCAGTGTTGGCGGCTGCGTCCTTGAACCGGCCGGTATCCCGCGCCGCGCAGGCCGCCACCGAGTCGCCGCAGCCCGCCTTGAGCGCGTCGGTCATCGCCGCACGGGCCTCCGTCAGGAGGGCCCGGTAATCGGTCACGCCGACGCGCTTGTCGGCATCGGCCGCGTTCGCGTCGATCACGGCCGGGTTCTTCCGGATCTGGCCGACATAGGCGGGATCGTTGGCGAGCAGATGCGCCACCGCGTGGAGCGAGGTCGTGCGCCCGCCGATCACGTCCATGGCGTAATGCGCCCCGACGATGATCCGGTCGTTGCCGTATTCGGCGGCGCGGGCGATCATCTGCTGGTAGCGCTCCGGCACCAGCAGGGCGAGGATCAGCGACTCGGTGTAGCCGTAGGTCGTATGTCCGCTCGGATAGGATGGGCTGTCGACGAGATCCTGCTTCGGGCCGCGCAGCCAGTCGAGGGAGTGAGAGGCCTCACCGAAATAATCCGCGCCCCGGTAGGCCCGGAGCGCCGGCAGGGTCTGGAACGGGCGGGAATTGCCGAACCGGTCGGCCCCGGGGCTGCCCGCCGGCCGGCCATAGGCCTTGCCGAACACGTCGGTGACGGTGCCGTCCGTGAGCAGGGAGGCAGCCTCGGCCGAGACCGGATGCTTGCCGTTGGTGGTGCCGTTGGCGAAGAAGTACTTTCCGGAATTCGAATCCGACTTGGTGACGTTGTTGGTGTAGCCGATCAGGTCGGCCACCGTCGGCGCGACGCTGGTGAAGGTCTTGTAGTCGCTGTAGCGCGCCCGAGCCTGATAGGCAGTGGCGAGCGTCGTGCCGAGGCCGTCGGCGAGGCCGGTGGCGTTGCCGTCGGTGATGAAGCAGTCCCGCAGCGCGAGTTGCTGCTGCTCCGGGAAGGGCAGCAGGGTCGGCTGCTTCAGGGTGCCGGCCTGGATGTCGCCGGTCACCCGCAGGTTGGCGTCGAGCGCCGCCTTGCCCTCCGGGCTCCCCTGCAGCCGGGCGACCGGCGCCAGGCCGCGCAGGGCGGTGAGGTTGGCGGGCGATTGCGCCAGCGCCTGGAGCGGCAGCACCGTCCCGAGCAGCGCCAGGCCGAGTCTCAAGGTCCCGATCATGCCGTCTCCCTCCCTGGTCGATGCGCGCCCGGCTGGCAGCGCCAAAGGCCGGGTTCCCAAAGGGCTCGGCCCTTTGGCGGGGTATCGGGGCAGAGCCCCGATGACGGAAGGGCTCCGTCCTTCACCCGCAAAAGGTCGTCAACCTTTTGAAACCAGGAATTGTCGAGTCCGCTATCCCCGCGCCCGGGCCCGAATCATGAAATTGTCGTAAGTGTACTCCGCCACCTGGAACCAGAGATATTCCTCGTTCCGGAAGGTCCGCATCGCCTCGTAGACCCGGCGGAAATCCGCGTTCTTGGCGGCGATCTCGGCATAGACGTCGTTGGCGTTCTTGAGGGCGCCCTCCATCACGTCCTGCGGGAACGGCCGCAGCTGGGCGCCCCCGGCGACCAGCCGGCGCAGGGCCTGCGGGTTGCGCGCATCGTACTTGGCCTGCACCTCGGCCCCGACCTCGGCGGCGGCCGCGCGCAGGATCGCCTGATAGGTTTTGGGCAGCGCCTTCCACTTCTCGGCGTTGAACCAGAAGTGCAGCATGGCGCCGCCCTCCCAGAAGCCGGGATAATGGTAGACCGGCGCGACCTTCTGCAGCCCGAGACGCTCGTCGTCGTAGGGGCCGATCCACTCGGCGGCGTCGAGCTTCTTCGATTCCAGCGCCTGATAGATCTCGGGGCCGGGGGTGGCCTGCGGCTGGACACCGAATTTCGCTAGCACCTGGCCGCCCAGGCCGCCGATGCGGAACTTCAGGCCCTGGAGATCGGCCACGCTCTTGATCTCGCGCCGGAACCAGCCGCCCATCTGCGCGCCGGTATTGCCGCCCGGCAGGCAGACCAGCCCGGATTTGGCGAACACCTCGGAAAACAGGTCGGCGGCGCCCCCCGCCTGCCACCAGGCAGCGGCGCCCCGCGCGTTGAGGCCGAACGGGATCGCGGTGGCGAGCGCGAAGGTCGGGTCCTTGGCCTGGCCGAGGGTCGCCGGGCCGTGACCCATCTCGACGGTGCCGGCCGACACGGCGTCGAGCAGCGTCTCGGCCGGCACCGGCTCGCCGGGCCCGAGCACCTGGATCTGGAAGCGGTTGTCGGTGGCCTCGGCGACGATCCGGCTGAGCGCTTCGGGAGCGCCGAACAGGATGTCGAGGTTCTTGGCGTAGGCCGAGGACAGGCGCCAGCGCAGCTCGGGGGCGCCCTGCGCCAGGGCGGGTGCCGCCAGCGGCCCGGCGATCGCCGCGCCGAGGCCGGCGGTGAGGATCGTGCGGCGGCGCGGTCCACCGGCGGGAGATTGCGCGCTCTGGGGCTCGTCCAACGGCATCTCGTCTCAGCGTGTCCACATCCGGCCGGCGGAGGATCGGCGCGCAGGTAGCACGTCCGCTTGCGTTCTCGAAGCGCGCCCGCCGCGACCCCGGCGCGCCTCGAAACCGCACAGAACCCGTGATACGCGCCCGACCATGCGATCCGAGCCAGAACTGACCCTGCACACCGTCTGCGGCCTGGAGGAGCTGGCCGGCCACGGCACGCGCGGGGTCAGCCACGTCCTGTCCCTGCTCGATCCCGGCACGCCCGAGCCGGAGGCCTTCGCGGCCTACGGCGCCCATGCCCGCACGACCCTGCATTTCCACGACTGCCTCGGCCCCGGTGACGGCCTCGTGCCGCCGGAGCCCGAGCATGTCGCGGCGATCCTCGGCTTCGGCCGCGACCTCGACGGTGCCGGCCACCTCCTGGTCCATTGCCATTACGGCCTGTCGCGCTCCACGGCGGCGCTGCTGATGCTGTTCGCCCAGGCCGAGCCGGAGACGCCTGCCGACGCCCTGGTCGCCCGTCTCCACGCCCTGCGCGAGCCGGCCTGGCCCAACGCCCGGATGATCGGCTTCGCGGATGACAGGCTCGGCCGTGAGGGCCGGCTCAGCGAGGCGGTCCGCCACCTCCACGCGCTCCAGCTGCGGGTCCGGCCGCACCTCGCGGAGCTGCTACGCGGGCTGGGACGCGGTGCGGAGGTCGATGCTGCGGAGCGGGGGTAGAGGTTTTCGGATCGATACCGCGGAGATCCAAGTCTCCCCCTCATCCTGAGGTGCTGCGCAGCAGCCTCGAAGGAGCCCTCCAGGGATCGCGCAGCTGGCTGGAGGGCTCCTTCGAGGCCTCCGCTGCGCTCCGGCGCCTCAGGATGAGGTTGTGATTGGGAGAGGCCAAATTCAGCAGGTCCTTGGCCGCGGACCAGGCACAAAGCCTTCGCGCTCCAACCGCGATTGCCTATCGGCCGGCGGGATGGAATGGCTGTCGTATCAAGGCTGGCGACAATCGCCTCGGGGCCTGCGGCCTGATCCCTCGATGGCGATGGCGACCGAAATGGCGGACATGGCTCACGTCGTCTGCTGGTGCACCAGGAGGACGGCCGGAGCCTGAGACCCGGTGCTCACTTCCCCGCCGGCGTAAAGCTCCCGTCCTTCCAAACGTACAGAACATAGCCCTGCGCGGTGACGTCGCCCTTGGAATCGAACCCGACCGTGCCGAGCACGAGATCGAACCGCTCCGTGTGGAGCGCCTGGGCGATCGGCTTCGGCTCGGCCGAATGGGCGAAATTGCCGGCCGCGACCAAAGCCTGCAGGGCGGCGTAGCCGTAGATCGTCGAGCCGGTGGGATCGACGCCCTCGGCCTTGAACGCCTTCACGACGTTGGCGGCGGCGGGCTGGCGGCTCGGATCGAGGTAGAAGGTCATCAGCACGCCGTTGCTCGCCGGGCCGGCGATCTTGGCGAAGTCCGGCGTTGCGATCGCCGAGGTGCCGAACCATTGCGGGCGGTAGCCGCGATCGGCGGCGACCTTCACGAGGCGGCCCATCTCGGTGGCGTCGCCGCCGTAATACACCACCTCGATCCCCGCACCCTTGAGCCGGTCCACCAGGGCGGCGTCGTCGGCATCGCTCGGCGCGAACGACAGGGACAGGGCCTCGTTGATGCCGATCCGGTTGAGGTTGTCCTTGGTGGCGGCGGCCAGGGTCCGGGAGGCCGGGGTCTGGTCCTGGATCAGCCCGATCTTGCGGTCGCGGAACCGCTCGGCGAGCACCGCGGCCGACAGCCGGGCCTGGTCGTCGTCCCGCCCGCAGACCCGGAAGACGTTCGGCAGCCCCCGGTCGGTGAGCCGGGCCGAGACCGAGGCGGCGCTGATCATCACGACGCCGTTCTGGGCGTAGATGTCGGAGGCCGCGATCGAGGCGTTCGAGCAGACATGGCCGACGACGAGGCGCACGTCGGAGCGCACGAAGTGGTTGGCCACCGCGGTCGCCGTGTTGGAGTCGCAGGCATCGTCCTGCACGTCGAGGGTCACGGGCTGGCCGTCGAGCCCGCCCATGGCGTTGGCGTCCCGGGCCGCGGCCTCGACGCCGCGCAGCACCTGCTCGCCCACAGCGACGTAGGGCCCCGAGCGCGGCACCGCCACGCCGACCACGACATCGGCCGAAGCCGACCCGGCCGACAGGAGCGCGAGACACAGGCTCAAGGGGAACAGCGCGGGCCGGAACAGCCCGCGGGCAGAGACGACGCGTCCGATCTTCATCGGGCTCTTCTAGGCATCCTTGCGCGAGGCAGCCACCGGCGAGGGCGGTTTGCGGCTCCGTACGCGCACACCCGCTTCGCACCAAACCGTATGGAAAGCCCATACGCGAGGACGCGGCGGAACGCGATTGTTTTCCGCCGCCGCTGCGAAGTCGTCCCGTGCTTACTTTGCGTAGTAGTACGCGGTCGCCACCGAGGAGACCGGCCCGGTCACGGAGGTGAAGACCGACAGCACCTTCGACACTTCGGTGAACGGCGCGTTCGAGACGTAGACGAGATCGCGGTTGCGCATGCGGAACGCCTGGGTGGTGAACAGGCTGTTGGGGTCGCGCATGTTGATCCGGTAGACCACCGGCACCAGCGGCGTGCCGGTGAGCTTCGTGGCCGGGTTCAGGCGGCGCACCACGCTGGCCGGCTCGAACCGGAAGATGAAGGTCCCGGCCGGGTCGGCGGCGAAGTCGGACAGGCCGCGCGCCTTGGCCAGCGCCTGCGCCAGCGTGATGCCGTCGGCCTGGAACGGCAGCTCGGTCGCCTGGCCGAGCGCGCCCACCGCCAGGAAGGTCTGCGGATCGCGCACCAGGGTCAGCACGTCGTTGGGCCGCAGGTAGATGTTTTCCTTCGGGTTCGACACCACGGTC
>NZ_JAKSYO010000127.1 GCF_022829635.1 Methylobacterium sp. E-066 | reverse complement strand
CGCATCCGGCAGCGTCCGATCCGCCGGGAAGACCTGAGCGCTGCAACCAATCAAAATATCCTCGACGATCCCGACCGTCCGCCTCGCCCCGCCGAGATCGATCCCGTGCGGCTCGGGCGGCGTTGCGCCGAGCTGGGCGGCCACCGCTTGCAGGAGTGATGCCGCGGTCAGGTCCGCCTCCGGCAGCACCCGGGCGAGGCCGCGTCCGGCCAGGCACTCCGCGCGCAGCCGCTGCTCGGTCTCGCCGCCGGCCTCGAAGGGGACCAGCACCGCGGGCGTGGCCGTCGCCAGGAGGTCGATGGCGGTGTTGTAGCCGCACTGGCTCACCGACAGGGCCGCTCCCGCGAGCAGGGCCCGGTAATCGGGACGCGCCCGCTCGATCGTGCCGTCCGGCAAGAAGCGGCCGAGTGCGGCCAGATCGGCCTCCGGCACGCCGTGCCCCGCCAGGATCCGCCAGCCGAGCGCCGGCTGGAGCCGGGCCGCCTCGGCGGACGCCCGCAGCAAACCGAGCCCCGCCGGCCCGGATCCGGCCGCGACCAGCACGCCCTTGCGCGTCGTTTCCGATGGGCAGGCGGTGCCCTCGTCGACATAGCCCGTGTACCGGATTTTTTGGGCGGTCCCGGCATCGACGGGCCAGGAGGCGTCGAGGGGCACCAGCGCCGAATCGCCGTGGACCAGCACGGCATCGTAGAGCCGCGCCACCCGCTCATGCGCCTGCGCGATCCGCTCCGGCTTTGACGACGCGACCAGGATGTCGCGCACCGAAGCCAGCACCAACGGGCGGGGCCGGCGCGCCTGCGCGGCCTCGACCAGGGCCAGGAACTCGGCGGCCAGCGCCCGGCGTCCGAAGGGGAACAGCTCGGTGATCACCGCGTCGGGGGCGAAATCCGCCAGGGCGTCCAGGAGCAGAGCGCGGCGCTGCGCGAACAGGGCCGCATCGGCCGGGCTTCCGTCCGGCCCGAGGGGCCGCGCAAAGTCGGTGCCGGCGACGTGGAGCGGCGGCAGCTGCACCAGGCGCAGGCCCTCCGGCCGGACCATCGGGGCCGGCCTGCCGCCCGAGACCAGCAGCGCCTCATGGCCCGCCGCCGCAAACGCCCGCGCCAGGGCGGCGGCGCGGGTGAGATGGCCGGCGCCGAGCAGATGCGTGACCGCGATCAGGACGCGCACGCAGCCAGCTCCGGTTCCAGGCTTTTGGCTGACGGGGTCAGACCCGCCGAGAGGCGCAGGGCCTCCGCGATCAGGTCGATCGCAGCCGCTTCCGAGAAATCGCGCACCAGCCGGACCCGGGCGGCCTCGCCGAGGCGCAGACGCAGGGCCGGATCGGAAGCGAGGCGAGACAGGGCGTTCGCGAGGGCTGCCGGATCGCCGGGGGCGACCAGCGTGCCGTGGGTGCCGTCGGTGATGAATTCCGGCGTGCCCGCGAAGGCGGTGGCCAGGATCGGCAGCGCCTGGCTCGCGGCCTCCATCAGCACGTTGGGCAGCCCGTCGCGGTCGCCGCCCGGGGCGGGCTTCGTCGGCAGCACGAACAGGTCGGCCGCGCGCATCGCCGCGACCACCGCCGGCTGGGCCAGGGCGCCCAGAAAGGTCACGCGCTCCGTGAGACTCCGCTCGCGAACCCGCGCTTCGAGGGCGCCGCGCAGCTCGCCGCCGCCGATCAGGTCGAGGCGCCAGTGCAGGGTCTTGGGCAGGGCCGCGAGGGCGTCGATCAGGTCGTCGTGGCCCTTCTTGGCGACCAGGCGGCCGACGCAGAGGAGCCGCAGCGGGTCCGCCGGGTCGGTCCCGTCCCGTGGCACGCGAGGTGGGGGCGGGGCGGGGAAGCGGGCGAGGTCGAGACCGTGATAGGCGAGCCGCGTCCGGCCCGGCGCCAGGGCTTCGAGGCGGCCGAGCCCGTCGCGGGTGCAGGTCACCCCCCAGGCGGCATCGGTGAGCTTCTCGGCGAGCTCCCAGGCCGGCGTCGTCCAGATGTCCTTGGCGTGGGCGGAAAAACTCCAGCGCCGTCCGGTCAGCAGCGCGGCGTAGCGGGCGACGCTGGCCGGCGTGTGCAGGAAATGCACGTGAATATGGCTGACCTCGGGCGGCAGCTCCCGGGCGAGAACCAGCGCCTGCCCGAGCCGGCGCAGGCGCGAGGCCGAGGGGTCGCGAAAAAGGTCGCGGGCGAACAGGGCGAGCAGGGCCGGCAGGCGCGGCCGCGTCAGGGCTGCGCCGAGGCCGCGCAGCACCCGAAAGGGCGCATCGCGAAGATATTCGGGCAGGTAGGCGGCGGGCGCCCGGATCGCCGCGTGCATCGGGTGGCGGGCACGGTCGGTGGGCCGGCGCAGGGACCAGATCTCCAGGGGCAGGCCGCGCCGCTCCAGGGCCAGCAGCTCCTGGGCGATGAAGGTCTCCGAGAGGCGCGGATAGCCCTTCAGCACGACCGCGATGCGTTTGCCCGTCACGAGAAGGCCCGCGCCCGGGCGCTTAGCGTCCCGGGGCCGGCCAGCGCCCGGACCCGGCGTGCGACGGCGTCGAGCCCGTCGAGCAGGCCCGGCACCAGCACCCGCGACGGAACGCTCTGGTCCGGCAGGGCGCGAAGCGCGGCGGCCATGCGCTGCGGCGCGCGGCCGTCGGCCTCCAGCAGCACCCGGGCGAGGCCGAGCTGCTCGGCTGCCAGCGCCCGGATCGCCTGCTCCCGGCGCGGCTCGGTGCGCGGCACCAGGATCGCCCGCAGGTCGAAGGACAGGATCTCGCAGAAGGTGTTGTAGCCGCCCATCGCCACGACCCCGGCGGCCTTGCGCATCAGGAACTCGATCTGGCTGTCGAAGGTGATCGCCGCGATTTTTTGCCCGAGCCGGTCGATCCGGTCCGTGAAGCCGTCCCGGGTGGCGTCGTCGAGGAACGGCCCGAAGGCGATCAGAGAGGGCAGGGGGATGCCGGGATCGGTCTCGTAGGCGGCGATCACCCAGTCGATCAGCGCCGCGCCGTCGCCGCCGCCGCCGGGCGTGACCAGCACGAACGGCCCCCGGGCGATGGCCGGCTCCTCACGGCCGGCGCGCATCTCCGGCACCTCCCGGCGCAGATACCCGGTATAGATCAGCCGCTCGGCGATCCGGGCGGCCATCTCGGGTTCCATCGGCAGGGCGGCCAGGGGCTCGTGGATGCGGCTGAGGCCGTAGACCCAGATCTCGTCGTAGAACCGCGCCATGATCTCGGCGGCGCCCTTGCGCTCCCATTCGGGCACGAGGCGGTCGGCATCGTCGAGCACGTCGCGCAGGCCGAGCACCAGGCGCGTGCCCCGGGCGGCGGCGGCTTCCAGCACCGGCATCAGCTCGCCGTGGAAGCCCGCGGGTTCCTTGTCGACCAGGATCAGGTCGGGGGCGAAGCTGGCATCGGTCCGGGCGATGATCGCCGTGCGCTGCGCCACCGTGCGGGCCAGCGGCGTGGTGCCGTCGAGGCTGGCATAGTTCCCGTCGGCGAACTTGGTCACGGACGGCAGCCGCACGGTGTAGACGCCTTGCGCGAAAGCGTAGCGGTCGACCACCGGGGAGCCGGAGATGATCATCGCCCGCGCGCCGCGGTTGCACGCCACGATGGCGTTGGCGATCGCCCGCGAGCGCCGCAGGTGCCCAAGCCCGAACGTGTCGTGGCTGTAGATCAGGACGCGCGGGGCGGGGGAGGCCTCGTCCGGTCGCATCGTCATCGCCGCCCCCGTTGACGGCGCGAATGTCGCAGCCGCGCCCCTCTCGCACAAGCCGCGGCGTTCGGCAAACCGCGTCATTAACCACGGCGGAACCGCCTTCGCCTTAGAGTGGCGGTCGAACACCCCGCCGAAAGCCGCCATGTCCGCGCCCATCCCGATCGCAGCGCCGGTGTCTTGGAACGCGGCGCTCTGGGCCGATCTCAAGGGCCTCGTCGGCAGCGACGCCCGGCTGCTCGCCTTCGCCAAGCGCGCCGCCTGGGTGCTGGTGCCGCTGACGCTCGCCATCGTCGCCGTGGTGTTCGGCACCGGGCCGGAGCCGCGCCGGAACTGGTATGGCGACATGCTGGGCAACGATTTCAGCCAGATCTGGGTGGCCGGCCGGTCCGCCCTCGATGGGCGGGGCGGCGAGCCCTACGATCTAACCGTCCATCTCGAGAACCTGAAGGCGGCGTTCGGGCCGGAATGCCGGTTCGCCTGGCACTACCCGCCGGTGTTCCTGATCCCCGCCGCGGCCTTCGCGACCCTGGAGCCGCAGCCGGCCTTCTGGCTCTGGACGGTCCTGTCGCTGACCACCTTCGCGCTGACGATGCGGTTCGCCGCCTGCCGGCGCGACGCGGCCTGGATCGCGCTCGCCCACCCGTTGGTATTCTGCAACCTGACCTACGGCCAGAACGGCCTGTTCACGGCCGCGCTCCTGACCCTCGGGGCGCTGCTGGTCGACCGCCGCCCCTGGCTGTCCGGCCTGTGCTTCGGCCTGCTCGCCTACAAGCCGCATTTCGCCGCCCTGGCGCCGCTGCTCCTGCTGATCACCGGCCGCAAAACCTGCCTGGCCTCCTGCCTGGCGACCGCGCTCGCCCTGTGCCTCGCCTCGCTGGCCCTGTTCGGCACCGCCCCGTGGATCGGCTTCCTCGGCACCTTGGGCGAGACCAACCGGATCATCCTGCAAAAGGCCGCGGCCGGGCTCGAACTCAATGCCAGCGCCTTCGGGGCGGTGCGGCTGCTCGGCGGCCCTATGCTCGCCGCCTGGGCGCTGCAAGCGCTCGTCGCCGCCCTGGCGCTTGCCCTCGCCATCCGCGCCTGGACGCGGCCGGTAGAGCCCGATCTGCGCGCGGCCGCCCTGCTCGGTGCCGCGCCGCTGCTCTCGCCCTACCTGCCGGTCTACGACCTCGTGCCCCTGGTCCCGGCGACGCTGCTGCTGGTGCTCACCGCCCACCGCGCCGGCGGCCTGCACCGCCCCGAGCGCGCGCTCCTGCTCGCCACGCCCCTGTTCGCGCTCCTGCGCGAGGGCGCCGGCCTGACGGGTTTTCCCTTCGGGCTGATCCTGGGGCTCGCGACCCTTGCCTGCATCGCCGACCGGATCCGCCCGTGGCGCTTTTCGGGCGGTCGCCGGTCCGCTCTGGCCTGAGCTCCCGTCCCAGGAAGCCGCACGCCGTCATTGCGAGCGCAGCGAAGCAACCCAGTGCGGCGCGCGACCTCCCAATGTGGCGTTTCCCTAGGTTGCTTCGCTGCGCTCGCAATGACGGTGCAGCGTTCTTCTTGACATCGACACCACGTCGTGTCCCGATGATATCAAGTTCTCAGATAGCCACCTCAAAACCCTATTTTTAAAAAGCATTCCCTTGGCTGATTATGTGCCAAGCAGCGCCGAGCATTGTCCTCGGTTTGATCTTGGCCTCGGCTGATTGATAGCGAAAAATTGTTCGCGGGAGAATCATCGTGTTTTCAGCGTTCCTGAAATACGTAGGCAGCTCCTATCATCCGCACGCGGAGACGACGAAAACGTCCACGCCTTCAACCTTGGATCGGCGCACCCGGACGACCACCACGCAGTCGACCACGACGACGGACGCGGACAAGAAATCATTCTCGCAGGTCGCCGTCGATGCGCGAAAATTTCTGGATGCCGGCTATCAGAAGCTCGGCAAGGTGGCCGATGCCGCCACCACCGACCAGGATTGGCACGGCACCATTCGCATCCAGACGCTCGACCGCCGCGCGCTCTACGCCATCGCCACCAATCACGGCGGCCTGTTCTCCGCGACGGAGGTGAAGGCGGCCAAATCCGAGGTGGCGTCCATCGCGGCGCGCGCGTCCCGCACCGCCAATCCCCGCGGCACCGATGCGGCGGCGGCCGCCAAGGCGACGATCACCGTTCTGGACGGCGCCGGCCCGGAGGAAAAAGCCTCCCTGGACTGGGCGCAGAAGCGCGCCGCGGCGCAGGTGCAGTATCAGAGCCTCGCGAAGGAGCGGCACCAGGGGCGTGCCGCCCTGAGCGTCGAAACCGACGACCCGGCCGTCAACCACTTCGTCAAAGCCTGGGGTGAGCTCGAGAAATCGAAAGCCTATGCGCAGGATCCGGCGTCGGTCCGCATCGAGGACATGCCGTCCTGGTCGAAGGGTGTTTCGCTCTGGAAGAGCCTTCAGGAACCGCAGACGAAGGTTCTGGGTCGCCTCTGATCGCGTCTCGATCAATCCGAGATCCCACCCACCCCCTCATCCTTAGGTGCTGCGCAGCAGCCTCGAAGGAGGCTTCCAGGGATCGCGGAGCTATCTGGAGGGCTCCTTCGAGGCCTCCGCTTCGCTGCGGCACCTCAGGATGAGGGGGAGGGTGGGAGGTTCGGGGCTGAGGATATGTTCGCGACTTACGAAGATGTCTGGAAAGCCGCTGCATTGCTGGAGCTCGTCTTTCCAGCGCGGTCAGACTTGTGCGCACACGTAAGTCAGACACCCCATCATTCCGGGCTCCGCTTCGCCACCCCGGAATGACGGGGCGGGTTATGAGGCATCCGCCCGGATCGCGCGCATTCCCACATCCAAAAAAATCACCCCGCATAGGGCCGCGGCATGCGGAACGGCAGCATCAGCTGCACCAGCGGGTTGCGGAACCGGTCCAGCGAAAGACTCTCGTGCACCGCCCGCACGGGCTCGCCGCCGAGCGTCGAGGCGAGCAGGGAGCGCGAATAGAACGGCGTGTCCTCGAAGGTGGTGAGCACCCGGGAGCGGCCGTCGTCGCTGCGGGTCTCCCGGGGCATGCGCCAGAACGACGTGGCCGGCAGGGTCGCGGCCAGCGGCGGGCGGATCTCGCGGCGGCTGCCGTCGTGGGAGAAGCGCAGCGACAGGTTCTGGCCGCCGCCGTTGCGATGGCGCACATCGTACAGAATCGCGGCGCCGTCAGGCAGGTCCGCCCGACACCAGGTCCAGCGGGTGAAGGCCGAGGCCAGGGGCTCGTCGCCGTCGTTGGTGTCGAAATAGCCACTCCCGGTCCAGCGGAGATCGGGCTGGTCGAGATCGACTTCGACCCGCGAGGACGGGGCCATCGGCCACCAGCGGTGCCGCCCACCGGGATCGAGTTGGAACGGCCCGGGGGTGAAGCCGCGCGGGGTGAGCCGGACCGTGCCGCGGATCCGCCGGGGCAGGGGGGCGCCGCGCTCGTCGATCCGGACCGTCAGGGCCGTGCCGTCCCACGCCATGGCGCTGGGGCCGATCGCGATATGGTGGCGGCTGCGGGACAGGCTGCTGGCGCCGCGCTCGGTCATGGCGAAGCGGCTTTGGTCGCCGTAGAGCACCACGTTCATGGCGCAATGGGCAAACGGGTCCTT
This sequence comes from Methylobacterium sp. E-066, assembly GCF_022829635.1. Taxonomy (GTDB): domain Bacteria; phylum Pseudomonadota; class Alphaproteobacteria; order Rhizobiales; family Beijerinckiaceae; genus Methylobacterium. The sequence continues at coordinate 44,094 of NZ_JAKSYO010000127.1, read as the reverse complement.
GTCGGCGCTCCAGCCGTAATAGGGCGAGAACACGCTGCCGATGAACGCGATGATCGTCAGCCCCTGGCGGCCGTCATCGCTCACCGCATCGACGTACCACCACGCGTAGCCGTTCTGCGCGACCGGGCCGTCGAATCGAGGTCCTGCAGGATCGCTGCCGCCGCCAGCCGGCCGGATTGCGCCGCCATCGGCACGCCCGGGCCAGGATGGATCGTGCCCCCCGCCAGGTACAGGCCCGGCAGGGCGGTCCGGGCGCCCGCCCGCTTGAAGGTCGAGGCCCAGCCCTGCGGCGCCCGCCCGTACAGCGCCCCCGCGCTCCCCGGAAACCGGCCCTCGAACCCGGCCGGGCTCGTGACCACCGGGGGCAAGGTCTCCGCGAAGGTCAGCCCGCAGGCTTCCAGCCGGCGATTCAGATTCGTCTCGCATCGGGCGATCTCCGAGGGCGTCAGCGGGCGCTCCCGGCCGTCGGCCGGGGCGTTGACGAGCATCAGCAGGCGTTCCGGCCCGGCGGGCGGGGCGCCCGTCTCGGTCCGGTCCTGCGCGCAGATGTAGATGGTCGGGTCGTCGGGCAGGCGGCGCTGCCGCAGGATCGTGTCGAACTCGCCCCGGTAATCGGCCGAGAAGAACACGGTGTGGTGGGCCAGCGGGAAGCCCTGCGGGATCGCCGCCGTGCACAGGGTGACGGCCGAGAGCGAGCGCTCGGCCGGCGCCAGCCGCTCGCCCATGGGCGCCGCGTCCGGGCCGAACAGCCCCGCGCCGAGCGCCGCCGCATCGGCGTTGCAGACGATGGTTTCCGCCGGGATTTTTTCGCCGTCGGCTAGGACAACCCCGGAGACCCGGCCGCCTTCGGTGACGATCCGCTCGACATGCGCGCCGTAGCGGAACGCGGCACCGCGCTCCGCGGCCAGATCCGCCACCGCCCCGGCGAGCGCGCTCATGCCGCCCGCCACGGTCCAGACCCCCGCCTGCTCGACATGGGCGACCAGCATCAGCGTCGCCGGCGCGGTGAACGGCGAGGCGCCGCAATAGGTCGCGTAGCGCCCGAACAGCTGCAGCAGCCGGGGATCGCGGAAGAACGTGCCGAGCGCCGACCACAGCGTCGCGAAGGGCTGGATGCGCCAGAGGTCGCCGAGACCCGAGATCCCGACCCGCTGCGCCAGGCCGGTCGGGCTGGTCCGGCCCTCGCGGATGAACGGACCTTCCAGGGTCCGGTAGACCTCGGCCGAGCGGGCGCAGAATCGGCGGTAGCCATCGGCCTCCCGGGGCCCGGCGAAATCGGCAATCGCCGCTGCCGAGGCGTCCGGGTCGGCGAACAGGTCCAACCGCGCGTCTTTCGTCCAGGCGTGCCGGGCCAGCAGGCTCGCGGGCGTCAGCTGCGCATGGTCTGCGAAGCGAGCACCGGCCTCGGCGAACAATTCTTCGAAGACCCAGCGCATCGTGAACACGGTCGGGCCGGTTTCGACGGCGAATTCGCCGACCGGCACGCGCGCCATCTTGCCGCCCGGCCGGGCGGCGCGCTCAACCACCGTGACCGATAGCCCGGCATGCGCCAACCGTAGGGCGGCGGCCAGACCGCCGATCCCGGCTCCGATCACCACGACGCGTTCCTGCGCCACGCTCAACCCCATGCCGTCCGCCTGCCGATTGGGATTGATCTCCGGTCCGCAAAGTGTCAATAAGAAATGACACTTGTCGCTGACAACCGATCATAACACGGGAGGCGCGCCATGGAGTCGGGCCGGCGGATCGAACAGGCGCTGGATCGCGCCGTGGCTTATGCCGAGGCGCCGGGTGCGCCACCCCTCCTGGCCGAGGCCCTGCGCTACGCCGTCTTTCCCGGCGGACACCGCATCCGGCCTCGCCTATGCCTCTCGGTGGCCCAAGCCTGCGGTGACGACGACCCAGCCTCGTCCGAGGCCGCGGCGGCTGCGATCGAGTTGCTGCACTGCGCCTCCCTGGTCCACGACGACCTGCCCTGCTTCGACGACGCCCCCCTGCGCCGCCAGAAACCCACCGTGCACGTTGCCTTTGGCGAGCCGATCGCCGTGCTCGCCGGCGACGCCCTGATCGTTCTGGCCTTCGAGACCTTGGCCCGGGCCGCCGGCCCCTATCCGGTCCGGCTCGCCCGCTTGGTCGGCCTCCTTGGGCGCGCCGCCGGCTCGCCCAGCGGCATCGCGGCCGGTCAGGCCTGGGAATCGGAGGCCCATATCAGCCTGAGCGACTACCAGCAGGCCAAGACCGGCGCCCTGTTCGCCGCCGCCACCGTGCTGGGCGCGGCAGCCGCGGGCTCCGATCCGGAGCCGTGGCGGCGCCTCGGTGAGTGCCTGGGCGAGGCCTACCAAGTCGCGGACGACCTGCGCGACGTCGCCTGCCGCCAGGAGGAGATCGGCAAGCCCGCCGGTCGTGACGCCACCCTCGGGCGCCCCAACGCCGCGGCGCTGCTCGGCACCGACGGCGCCCTGGATCGCCTGGCCCGTCTCACCCGTGAGGCGGTGGCGGCGATCCCGGCCTGTCCGGGTGTGGCGCAGCTCAAAGCCGAGATCGAGGCGCAGGCGCGGCTGTTCCTGCCCGCGAGCCTGCGCGCGGTGGCGGCCTGACCGCCGGCTCGGTTCCGCGCTCCGGCGCAACCTTGGCCCCTCGGGCTTCGCTCCGGGACCGCTGGCTCGGCTGGCGGAACCGCCTGGTGGCGAGCCCGCGCTTCCAGCGCTGGGCAGCGGGCTTTCCCCTGACCCGGGGCATCGCCCGGAAGAACACCCGGGCGCTGTTCGATCTCTGCGCCGGCTTCGTCTACGCGCAGGTGCTGACGGCCTGCATCCGCCTCGACCTGTTCCGGATCCTGGCCGAGGGGCCGCTGACCCTCGACGGGCTGGCGCGCCGCCTCGACCTGCCGGTCGAGAACGCGCGCTGCCTGCTGCGCGCCGCCGCCTCCCTGGACCTCGTCCGCGCGCTGCCGGGCGATCGCTTCGGCCTTGCCGATCTCGGCGCCGCGCTCACGGGCAATCCCGGCGTCAGTGCGATGGTGGAGCACCACGCGCTGCTCTACGCCGACCTGGCGGATCCGGTGGCGCTCCTGCGCGGAACGGCGGACCCGACCCGGCTCGCGCGCTACTGGCCCTACGCCGCCGGCAAGGCCGCCGACGCGGCCTCGGTGGCGCCCTATGGCGGGCTGATGGGTTCGTCGCAGGCGCTGATCGCCGACGACGTGCTCGATGCCTGCGACCTCTCGCGGAGCCGGCACCTGATGGATGTCGGCGGCGGCGAGGGGGCGTTCCTCCAAGCGGTCGCGGCCCGGCATGACGCCCTGCAATTGACCCTGTTCGACCTTCCGGCCGTGGCCGGTCGCGCCGCCGAGCGGCTGGCGCAGGCGGGTTTGGCCGAGCGCATCGCCTGCCGCGGCGGCAGCTTCCACGACGGCCTGCCGGCCGGTGCCGACACGATGTCCCTGGTTCGGATCGTCCACGATCACGATGACGGGCCGGCGCTGGCCCTGCTCAAGGCCGTGCACGCGGCGCTGCCGCCCGGCGGAACGCTGATCCTGGCGGAGCCGATGGCGGGCACGCGAGGCGCCGAGCCGGTCGGGGATGCGTATTTCGGATTCTACCTCCTCGCCATGGGCTCGGGCCGTCCGCGCCGCGCCGAGGAGCTGCACGCCATGCTGCGCAGGGCGGGTTTTGCGACCGCGCGCGAGCACCGGACCCGTCGTCCGCTCCTCACACGCCTGATCATCGCGCAGAAAGACGCGCGTTAATGTAAGAATGACTTGACGCGCCATTGTGTCTATCTAGGATGACACATAGCGGTTTCGCCAAAGCGAGAGTCGCAAAACACAGGGCGGATTATTCCAGTCATGGACGCTCTTGCCGTCATCTTCGAACGTCCGGAGCACTTGGCGCTCAATCGCCTGGCCCTGACACCTGCCAGCGCCGCCGACGCGGTCGTGGCGGTGGCCTGGACCGGGATCAGCACCGGAACCGAGCGTCTTCTCTGGTCGGGCCGCATGCCGCCGTTCCCCGGCATGGGCTACCCCCTGGTCCCGGGCTACGAGTCGGTCGGCACGGTGGTCGAAGCCGCCGCCGATGCGCCGGTCCGCGTCGGCCAGACCGTCTTCGTCCCGGGTGCCCGCTGCTTCGGTGCAATCCGTGGCCTGTTCGGCGGCGCGGCCTCGCACCTCATCGCCCCGGCTGCCCGCCTCGTGCCGGTGGACCCGGCTCTCGGTGACACGGCCTGCCTGATCGCACTCGCGGCCACGGCCTACCGGGCGCTCGGCGGCCTCTCCGCCGGAGCGAAGCCGCTGATCGTGGGGCACGGTGTGCTGGGGCGTCTGCTGGCGCGCCTCACGCTCGCCGCCGGTGCCGAGCCGACCGTCTGGGAGCTGGACCCGGCTCGCCGCGAAGGCGCCCCCGGCTACACGGTGCTGGCACCGGAGGACGATTCCCGGCGCGATTACGCGGTGATCACCGATGTCAGCGGCGATGCGTCCGGCCTCGACGGGCTGATCGCCCGCCTGGCGCCCGGCGGCGAGATTGTGCTCGCCGGCTTCTACGAGGCGCCCCTGTCCTTCGCCTTCCCACCGGCCTTCATGCGGGAGGCCCGGATCCGGATCTCGGCCGAGTTCCGTCCCGAGGATCTCGCCGCGGTCACGGCGCTGATCGAGGGCGGCCGCCTCTCCCTCGACGGGCTGATCACCCACCGCGCCCCGGCGGCTCAGGCCCCGGACGCCTATCGCCAAGCCTTCGCCGATCCCGCCTGCCTGAAGATGATCCTCGACTGGAGGGACGCCGCGTGAACGTTCAGCTCAACAAGGCCGCCCTCGATCAGGCCACCCAGCTCCGCGCCGAAGCGGCGATTGAGCCGGATGCGGTCTCGACCGCCCCCGTGAAGAAAGAAACGCAGATCATCGCGATCTACGGCAAGGGCGGCATCGGCAAGTCGTTCACGCTTGCCAATCTCAGCTACATGATGGCCCAGCAGGGCAAGAAGGTCTTGCTGATCGGCTGCGATCCGAAGAGCGACACCACCTCGCTCCTGTTCGGCGGCAAGGCCTGCCCGACCATCATCGAGACCTCGACCCGAAAGAAGCTCGCCGGCGAGCCGGTGGCGATCGGCGATGTCTGCTTCAAGCGCGACGGCGTCTACGCCATGGAACTCGGCGGCCCGGAGGTCGGGCGCGGCTGCGGCGGCCGGGGTATCATCCACGGCTTCGAGCTGCTGGAAAAGCTCGGCTTCCACGATTGGGGTTTCGACTTCGTCCTCCTGGACTTCCTGGGCGACGTGGTCTGCGGCGGCTTCGGCCTGCCGATCGCCCGGGACATGTGCCAGAAGGTCATCGTCGTCGGCTCGAACGACCTGCAGTCGCTCTACGTTGCCAACAACGTCTGCTCGGCGGTGGAGTATTTCCGCAAGCTCGGCGGCAATGTCGGCGTCGGCGGCCTGGTGATCAACAAGGACGACGGCACCGGCGAGGCCCAGGCCTTCGCGGACGCCGCCGGCATCCCGGTCCTGGCCTCGATCCCGGCCGACGACGACATCCGCCGCAAGAGCGCCAATTACGAGATCATCGGCCGGCCGGAGAGCCGCTGGGGCAGCCTGTTCTCGGACCTCGCCGCCAACGTCGCCACGTCCGCGCCGCACCGGCCGACGCCGCTGACGCAGGACGGGCTGCTCGGCCTGTTCTCCAGCGACGTGACCGGCCGCGACGTGGTCCTGGTCCCGGCGACCCATGAGGATATGTGCGGCGTCGCGCACGTGACCAAGCCGTCCCTCGAAGTCGTCTACGACGAGGTTTGAGGCATGGCCGTCTCCCTCGACATCTCCGATCTGCGGGCTCGTCCCCGCCCCGCCGCCCCGCCGGCCGAGGCGATCAACCTCGACGCCACGAAAGGCGACGGGCTGGGCTGCCATTCCGGCAAGGACGCGATGCGGGAAGCCGCCGAGGCGGCCGGGATGTCGGACACCTTGGCGCAACTCCGCAGCGATTACCCGCAGGGTCCGCACGACCAGCCGCAGAGCATGTGCCCGGCCTTCGGCTCGCTCCGGGTCGGCCTGCGGATGCGCCGCACCGCCACGATCCTCTCGGGCTCGGCCTGCTGCGTCTACGGCCTGACCTTCACGTCGCATTTCTACGGCGCCCGGCGCAGTGTCGGCTACGTCCCGTTCAATTCCGAGACCCTGGTCACTGGCAAGCTGTTCGAGGACATCCGCGAGGCGGTCCACGCCACGGCCAAGCCCGAGGATTACGACGCGGTCGTCGTCATCAATCTCTGCGTGCCGACGGCTTCGGGCGTCCCGCTCCGCTTGCTGCCGAAGCAGATCGACGGCGTCCGGGTGATCGGCATCGACGTGCCGGGCTTCGGGGTGCCGACCCATGCCGAGGCCAAGGACGTTCTGGCCGGGGCCATGCTCAAGGTCGCCCGCACCGAGGCCGAGCAGGGCCCGGTCGCGACCCCGCGCGGCGGCCGCTCGGAGCGCCCGAGCGTGGCGCTCCTCGGCGAGGTCTTCCCGGCCGACCCGGTGGTGATCGGCGCGCTGCTGGAGCCTTTGGGCCTCGCGGCGGGGCCGGTGGTGCCGACCCGCGAGTGGCGCGAGCTCTACGCCGCCCTGGACTGCGCCGCGGTTGCGGCGATCCACCCGTTCTACACCGCCTCGATCCGCGAGTTCGAGGCGGCCGGCCGGCCGGTGGTCGGCTCCGCCCCGGTGGGCGTCGACGGCACCGCGGATTGGCTCGACCGGATCGGCGAGGCCTGCGGCGTCGCCCGAGCCACCGTCGAGGCGGCCAAAAACAAGATCCTCCCGGGCATCCGCGGCGCGCTCGCTGCCATGCCGATCAAGGGCCGGATCACGCTCTCGGGCTACGAGGGCTCGGAGCTGCTGGTGGCGCGTCTCCTCATCGAGAGCGGCGCCGAGGTCCCGTATGTCGGCACCGCCTGCCCGCGGACACCGTGGTCCGAGGCCGACCGCGATTGGCTCGAAGCCCGCGGCACCGAAGTCCGCTACCGTGCCTCGCTGGAGGACGACCTCTTCGCCCTCGACGCGCTGAAGCCGGATCTGGCCATCGGCACGACGCCGGTGGTGCAGCGGGCCAAGGAGCGCGGCACGCCGGCCCTCTACTTCACCAACCTGATCTCGGCCCGCCCGCTCATGGGCGCGGCCGGCGCCGGTTCCCTGGCGCGGGTGATCAACGGCGCGCTCGCCAACAAGCCGCGCTTCGACGCCATGCGCGAGTTCTTCGAGGGCGTCGGCACCGGCCACGCGGCCGGCGTCTGGCAGGAAACCCCGCAGAAGCGCCAGGGCCCGAAGATCGAAGGCCCGAAGAAGCCGATTGGGGAGATGGCGTGATGCTGATCCTCGATCACGACAGGGCCGGGGGCTACTGGGGCGCCGTCTACGTCTTCACGGCGATCAAGGGCTTGCAGGTCGTCATCGACGGCCCGGTCGGCTGCGAGAACCTGCCGGTGACCTCGGTGCTGCACTACACCGACGCGTTGCCGCCGCACGAGCTGCCGATCGTCGTCACGGGCCTCGCCGAGGAAGAGCTCGGCCGCCACGGCACCGAGGGCGCGATGAAGCGCGCCCACGCGACCCTCGATCCGGGCCTGCCCAGCGTCGTGGTCACCGGCTCGATCGCCGAGATGATCGGCGGTGGCGTGACCCCCGAGGGCACCGGCCTTCAGCGCTTTCTGCCCCGCACCATCGACGAGGACCAGTGGCAGGCCGCCGACCGCGCGATGCGCTGGCTCTGGCAGGAATACGGCGCCAAGAAATTCGCCAAGAAGGGCATCCCGGCCCGGCCCGAGAAGAAGCCCGGCGAGAAGCCGCGGGTGAACATCATCGGGCCGGCCTACGGCACCTTCAACATGCCCTCCGACCTCGCCGAGATCCGGCGGCTGGTGGAGGGGATCGGCGCCGAGGTGAACCTGACCTTCCCGCTGGGCTCGCACCTCGCGGACGTACCCAAGCTCGTCAATGCCGACGCCAATATCTGCCTCTACCGCGAGTTCGGGCGCCTGCTCTGCGAGGACCTAGAGCGGCCCTACCTGCAGGCCCCGGTCGGCATCCTGTCGACCACCAAGTTCCTGCGCTCGCTGGGTGCGATCCTGGGCGTCGATCCCGAGCCGTTCATCGAGCGCGAGCGCCACACCACGATCAAGCCGGTCTGGGACCTCTGGCGCTCAGTCACGCAGGACTTTTTCGGGACCGCCAGCTTCGGGATCGTCGCGACCGAGACCTACGCCCGCGGCGTCCGGCACTTCCTCGAAGACGAGATGGGCCTGCCCTGCAACTTCGCGTTCAGCCGGTCGGCTGGGCTGAAGCCCGACAACGATGCGGTACGCAAGGCCGTCGCCGAGAAGCCGCCGCTGGTGCTGTTCGGCTCGTTCAACGAGCGGATGTATCTCGCGGAGTGCGGGGCCCGGGCGACCTACATCCCGGCCTCGTTCCCCGGGGCGATCATCCGGCGGCACACCGGCACGCCGTTCATGGGGTTCGCCGGCGCGACCTACCTGGTCCAGGAAGTCTGCAACGCGCTGTTCGACACGCTCTTCCACATCCTGCCGCTCGCCCGCGAGATGGACAAGGTCGAGGCCACCCCGGCGCGCCACCACCGCGAGCTGCCCTGGGACGAGGCCGCGCGCGCGGCGCTGGACGACCTGGTCGAGGCGCAGCCGGTCCTGGCCCGCATCTCCGCCGCCAAGCGCCTGCGCGACGCGGCCGAGCGCGCCGCCCGCACAGCCGAATCCGCCGCCGTGGCGCCTGCCCATGTGGCGCGCGCCCGAGCCGATCTTGCCGGGGGGATCCCCGCATGAACCGCCTTTCCGTTCCCCTGAGAGGAGACCTGACGATGCGAACGATGGTCCCGACCGCGCGCCTGCATCAAGAAGCCCTGCAGTTCCGGCTGATCCTGGCCGCGACCTACCCGTGCTTCCTCGCCGCCGCCGCGTTCAACCGCGTCCGTCCGGCCCGCGAGGCCGCCCGCCCGGGTTTCGCGCCGGCGCGCCGTTCGGTGTTCGGCGAGGCCCGCGCCATGGCGGTTCAAGCGATCCCCTTCGCCTTCATGGGCTGAATGCCCTGATCGAGACGCTTCCGTCCGGTGACGCGGGGGAAGTCAAGCCGTGACAGCCTAGAGCAACACGGCAGCACCCGTCGCGCTTCGCCAGAAGCGCGGCCAACACACGGAGGTCTGAACGATGGCCGGTGGACCCGTTGCAACAGAAAGACCGAGCAGCCTGTCCGGGCTGACGGAACCGGAAGCCAAGGAGTTCCACGCGATCTTCCTGACGAGCTTCCTCATCTTCACGGCGATTGCCGTGGTCGCCCACATCCTCGTCTGGTTGTGGCGCCCCTGGCTCCCCGGACCGCAGGGCTACGCCTCTCTCGAAGGCGTCACCGATGCGGCCCGCGCCCTCGTCACGATGATCGGCTGAGGAGGATCGGATGCACAAGGTCTGGTTACTGTTCGATCCGCGGCGCACGCTGGTGGCTCTGTTCACCTTCCTCTTCATCTTGGCGCTGCTGATCCACTTCATCCTGCTCTCGACCGACCGGTTCAACTGGCTGGAAGGTCCGAAGGCGAACAAGGCGGCGAGCAACATTACGCTCGTCCTGCCCAGCATGCCCGCCTGATCCAGGCTGGCCGGGACCGCGGCTCCCAAGGGCCGCGGTCCAAAAACCCCAAAGAATTGCGGCCGGGCTGAGGAGTGTCCGCCATGGCGATGCTGAGCTTCGAGCGAAAGTACAGGATCCGCGGCGGGACGCTGCTCGGCGGCGACCTGTTCGACTTCTGGGTCGGGCCGTTCTTCGTCGGGTTCTTCGGCGTGACCGGGCTGTTCTTCACGGTGCTGGGCACCGCGCTGGTGATCTACGGCGCCGCGATCGGGCCGACTTGGAACGTCTGGCAGATCAACATCGCGCCCCCCGACATCAGCTACGGTCTGAAGCTGGCACCCCTGAAAGAGGGCGGCCTCTGGCAGATCATCACGTTCTGCGCGTTGGGCTCGTTCCTGTCCTGGATGATGCGTGAGGTCGAGATCTGCCGGAAGCTCGGCATCGGCTATCACGTGCCGGCCGCCTTCGGCATGGCGATCTTCGCCTACTTCACCCTGGTGGTGGTCCGGCCGTTCCTGATGGGCGCCTGGGGCTACGGCTTCCCGTACGGCATCCTCAGCCACCTCGATTGGGTGTCGAACACCGGATACCAATACCTGCACTTCCACTACAATCCGGCGCACATGCTGGCCGTGACGTTCTTCTTCACGACCACCCTGGCGCTGGCGATGCACGGCGGCCTGATCCTCGCGGCGACCAACCCGAAGAAGGGCGAGACCGTGAAGACCCCCGAGCACGAGGACACCTTCTTCCGCGACACGATCGGCTACTCGATCGGCACGCTCGGCATCCACCGGCTCGGCCTGTTCCTGGCCCTGTCGGCGGGGTTCTGGAGCGCCGTCTGCATCGTGATCAGCGGGCCGTTCTGGACCCAGGGCTGGCCGCAATGGTGGGGCTGGTGGCTCAACCTGCCGGTGTGGCGCTGAAAAACGCATCGCCCGCCGAGAATCGGGCGAACCGATACCAATGATCCAAGCCGGCGCCGCACGACGCGTGCGGTCGACCGGGGGGAGGGCGGGCGATGGCCTATTACCAGAACATCTTCACCCAGGTTCAGGTGCGCCCGCTGGAGCCGGAGAACGGCATTCCGGTGAGCTCCAACGAACGGGTCGGCAAGCCGTTCAACAGCTACCTGTTCGGCCTTTTGGGCAACAGCCAGGTCGGCCCGATCTACATCGGCTACGTCGCCGCCCTGTCGATGGTCTGCGGACTGATCGCTTTCGAGATCATCGGGCTCAACATGTGGGCCTCGGTGAATTGGGATCCGGTGCAGTTCGCCCGGCAATTGCCCTGGCTCGCCCTGGAACCGCCCTTGCCGAAATACGGGCTGAAGATCCTGCCCCCGCTCAACGAGGGCGGCTGGTGGCTGATCGCCGGCTTCTTCCTGACCACGTCAATCCTGCTGTGGTGGGTCCATCTCTATCGCCGGGCGCGGGCGCTCGGCCTTGGCACCCACGTGCCGTGGGCCTTCGCCTCGGCGATCTGGCTCTACCTCGTCCTCGGCTTCATCCGGCCGCTGATGATGGGCTCGTGGTCGGAGGCGGTGCCGTTCGGGATCTTCCCGCACCTCGATTGGACCGCAGCGTTCTCGCTTCGCTACGGCAACCTGTTCTACAACCCGTTCCACATGCTCTCGATCACGTTCCTCTACGGATCGACGCTGCTGTTCGCGATGCACGGGGGCACCATCCTGGCCTGCTCCCGCTACGGCGCCGACCGCGAGATCGACCAGATCGTCGATCGCGGCACCGCCACCGAGCGCGCCGCCCTGTTCTGGCGCTGGACCATGGGCTTCAACGCCACGATGGAGTCGATCCACCGTTGGGCGTGGTGGTTCGCGGTGCTGACCACGCTGACCGGCGGCATCGGCATCCTGCTCACCGGCACGGTGGTCGACAACTGGTACCTCTGGGCGGTCAAGCATGGCGTCGCCCCGTCCTATCCGCAGGTCTACGGCCCGATCGTCGACCCCGCCCATCTCGCACCCGGCATGAAGCCGTGAGGAGGCCGTCATGAAGACGATTCTGGCGGTGGTCGGCGGGGCGCTCGCCCTGTTCCTCACCATCGCGATGTTCGGGGGCGCGGGCTGGACCCATCCCCCCATGGCGGCCAAGCAGACCGGCTTTCGCGGCACCGGCATGGACCTGATCCGGACCCGGGCCGGCAACGAGGCGCTTGCGGCCGCCAATGTCGCCCCGGCCCCCGCCGACCCGGCCGATGCGGGCGGCGACAAGGCCTCCGCGGTCTACGAGAACGTGCAGGTCTTAGGGGACCTCTCGGCCGAGCAGTTCAACCGGCTGATGGTGTCGATCACCGAGTGGGTGGCGCCCCAGCAGGGATGCACCTACTGCCACAGCACCGAGAACATGGCCTCCGACGAGCTGTACCAGAAGCGCGTCGCCCGGCGGATGCTGCAGATGACTCAGACGATCAATTCGTCCTGGAAGGAGAAGCACGTCCACGAGGCGGGCGTGACCTGCTACACCTGCCACCGGGGCAATCCGGTGCCGGCCAATATCTGGTTCGACCGTCCCGTTCAGGGCGAGGGCCGGTTCAAGCCGCGCAACAACAGCCAGAACCTGGCTTCCGCGGAGGTCGGCAACACCTCGCTGCCCTACGACGTCTACCAGGCGTTCTACCAGCACAAGGACACGTCCGAGGACGCCGTGCGGGTCAACGGCACCACGGTCCTGCCCGAGACGAAGGGCAAGCCGATCCAGGACGCGGAGAAGACCTTCGCGATCATGATCAGCATGTCGCAATCGCTCGGGGTGAACTGCACCTTCTGCCACAACACCCGATCGGTGGCACAGTGGGACACCAGCACGCCCAACCGGGTCCACGCCTGGTACGGCATCCGCATGGTGCGCGACCTAAACCAGGACTTCATGGAGCCGCTCACCGGGACCTTCCCGCGCAACCGGCTCGGGGCGCTGGGTGACGTGCCGAAGATCAACTGCGCCACCTGCCACAACGGCGCCAACAAGCCGCTCAACGGCGCCAACGTGATCGGCCCCTATCCGGAGCTGTCGCACCCGACCATCGAGGCGAGCCTGCCGACCGGCGAAGCGAAGGATCCGATCCCCGGCACCGACAAGCCGGCGCTGAAGCCATCGAAGCCCTGACGCGAACGCACGAAGCGCCGGAGCCGATCCGGCGCTTCGTCATGCGCCAGCCACAGGGAACCGCCATGCGCTACGGACGTCGATCGTCAACGGCCGAGCTCGGCCCCTGGAGGCGCCCGTGACCATCACCATCTCGAACCTTCAGCCGCTGATCGCGATCCTGGCCGGGATCCTGATCCTGATCGTGCCGCGGCTTCTCAACTACATCGTGGCGATCTACCTGATCGTGGTCGGCGTGATCGGTCTCGGCCTGCTACGCGGCCTCTCGTAAGCCCGATTCGCAAGGTCGACTCCTGACAGACTTCGCCGCGCGTCAGCCGCGCGCGCACAAGCCCGCAATGCGTTCATCTTGCGTTGCGTTGCGGGATGGTCCAACCCGCGCCCATCAGCTCGGCCTGCGCCGGGCACCAGATATGGACGGGATCGACATGGCGACCGGCAGCGCGAAGTGGGTCTATGCCTTCGGCGACGGCAAAGCGGAGGGCAAGTCGCAGATGCGCGACCTGCTTGGGGGCAAGGGCGCCAACCTCGCCGAGATGTGCAATCTCGGCCTGCCGGTCCCGCCCGGCTTCACCATCACCACCGAAGTCTGCACCTCCTACTACGATAACGGGAAGGCCTACCCGCCGGAGCTGAAGGATCAGGTCGCGGCCGCGCTGAACCAGATCGGCACGCTGACCGGCCGCAAGTTCGGCGATGCGGCGAACCCGCTGCTGGTCTCGGTCCGCTCCGGCGCCCGCGCCTCGATGCCGGGCATGATGGACACCGTGTTGAATCTCGGCCTCAACGACCAGACCGTTCTGGCCCTGGCCAAGGAGGCTGACGACGAGCGCTTCGCCTACGATTCCTACCGCCGCTTCATCACCATGTACTCGAACGTGGTGCTGAATGTTGAGCACCACGCCTTCGAGGAGGCCCTGGAGCACTACAAGGAGGGCAAGGGCTACGACCTCGACACCGAGCTCGGCGCTGAGGACTGGAAGACCCTCATCCAGACCTACAAGAAGATCGTCCGCGACGAGCACGGCTCGGACTTCCCGCAGGGTGCCGAGGACCAGCTCTGGGGCGCGATCAGCGCCGTGTTCAATTCCTGGATGATCCCGCGGGCGAAGAAGTATCGCGAGCTGAACAGCATCCCGGAAAGCTGGGGCACGGCCGTCAACGTCCAGGCCATGGTGTTCGGCAACATGGGCGACACCTCGGCCACCGGCGTCGCCTTCACCCGCAACCCCTCCACCGGCGAGAAGGCGCTCTACGGCGAGTTCCTGATCAACGCCCAGGGCGAGGACGTGGTGGCGGGTATCCGCACGCCGCAGAACATCACCGAGAAGGCCCGGATCGAGGCCGAGAGCGACAAGCCTTCCATGGAGAAGGCCCTGCCCGAGAGCTACGCGGAGCTGACCCGGATCTACGGGATCCTGGAAGCGCATTACCGCGACATGCAGGACATGGAGTTTACCATCGAGAAGGGTAAGCTCTGGATGCTCCAGACCCGCAACGGCAAGCGCACGGCCAAGGCTGCCCTGCGCATCGCCGTGGATCTGGCCGGCGAGGGGCTGATCTCCCGCGAGGAGGCGATCGGCCGGGTCGAGCCCTCGGCCCTCGACCAGCTGCTGCACCCGACGATCGACCCGAAGGCGGACCGCAAGGTCATCGCCTCCGGCCTGCCGGCCTCCCCCGGGGCGGCCACCGGCGAGATCGTGTTCAACTCCGAGGACGCCGAGGCCCTGCGCAAGGCGGAGCGCAAGTGCATCCTGGTGCGCATCGAGACCTCGCCTGAGGACATCCACGGCATGCACGCCGCCGAAGGTATCCTCACCACCCGCGGCGGCATGACCAGCCACGCGGCCGTGGTCGCCCGCGGCATGGGCAAGCCCTGCGTCTCCGGCGTCGGCTCGATCCGGATCGACTACAAGGCCCAGACCATGAAGGTCGGGGACGCCACCCTGAAGGCCGGCGACCGGATCACCATCGACGGCTCGACGGGCCAGGTTATCCAGGGCGAAGTGAAGATGCTCGAGCCCGAGCTGTCGGGCGACTTCGCGACCCTGATGGAATGGGCCGACCAGTTCCGCGGCATGAAGGTCCGGGCCAACGCCGACACCCCGACCGACGCTCGCACGGCGCGGAATTTCGGCGCCGAGGGCATCGGCCTGTGCCGCACGGAGCACATGTTCTTCGAGGGCGACCGCATCATCGCGGTCCGCGAGATGATCCTGGCCGACGACGCCGAGGGCCGCCGCGCTGCGCTCGCGAAGATCCTTCCGTATCAGCGCCAGGACTTCGTCGAGCTGTTCACGATCATGTCCGGCCTGCCTGTGACGATCCGCCTGCTCGATCCGCCGCTGCACGAGTTCCTGCCGCACACCGATGCCGAGGTGGCCGAGGTCGTGAAGGCGACCGGCGTATCGGAGGAAAAAATCCGCCACCGGATGCGGGAATTGTCCGAGCACAACCCGATGCTCGGCTTCCGCGGCTGCCGCTTGGCGATCGCCTTCCCGGAGATCGCCGAGATGCAGGCCCGGGCGATCTTCGAGGCCGCCGTCCAGGCCGCTGCGGATACCGGCAGCCCGGTCACCCCCGAGGTGATGGTGCCGCTGGTCTTCACCCGCGCCGAGTTCGACATCGTAAAGGCGCGGATCGACGCCATGGCCAAGGCGGTGTCCGAGGAGAAGGGCGCCACCCTGGACTACCAGGTCGGCACCATGATCGAGTTGCCGCGGGCGGCGCTCAAGGCCGGAGAGATCGCGCAGACCGCCGAGTTCTTCTCGTTCGGCACCAACGACCTGACACAGACGGCGCTCGGCATCTCCCGCGACGACGCCGCGACCTTCCTGGGTCCCTACACCCAGAAGGGCATCCTGCCGGCCGACCCGTTCATCACCATCGACCAGGAGGGCGTTGGCGAGCTGGTCCGGATTGGCGTCGAGCGCGGCCGGGCTACCCGTCCGAACATCAAGCTCGGCATCTGCGGCGAGCATGGCGGCGATCCAGCCTCGATCGGCTTCTGCCAGGAGGTCGGGCTCGATTACGTCTCGTGCTCGCCGTACCGGGTGCCGATCGCCCGCCTCGCCGCCGCGCAGGCGGCGCTGGGCAAAGTGCTCGGCAAGGAAGGCTGAGCCTCATTGAAAACCGTATCGGGGGCGGCTCGTCGCCCCCGATACGGGTCATCAACCAACCTGTATAAATCCCGGTTGAAAATCATTCTGGTTCGATGAACTCGGACAAAGACGGCACGTTGACTAATTGATTCGCCAGGTTGTGCGTGCTGGTAATCAGTCTGTCTCGGGTCCAGCGTCAGGCGCCAGAATCACCGACCATGATTCACCGCAGCCCTTCTCCGCTGTGCCTCGACGGTACCGCCGCTTCGCCCGTTCCGCGTGCCGCCGTGCGGGCCTATCTCGCTTCGGTCGCCGGCTTTGGCGCGGTCATGACTGCCGTGATGCTGATGATGTCGGTGGCGGCCAATAGCGGCGACGAAGCCGAGCGCATTGCCGATACCCACGACGACGGCTACACCGCGACCCTGGTCTCCGCCCTGGCGGTCAACCTGTCCAAGCCCCTGCGCTGATCTTGCCTTTAGCGCGTTCCGCGCGTTGCGGAGCCGGTGAAGCGCGAGGCCGTGAGGTCGTCCCCCGGGCTCTTCGCGCTGAACCGGGTCGAGACCGGTCCCGGCATCGCCGCCACGACGGCATCGGGCGCCGCATCGCGAACCCGGGTGGCGGCGACCCGCACGGGGGCGCTGCGGCTCGCCGGGGCCGCGACCGGGCCGGCGGAGGCCGCCTCGAACAGCGCGCGCAATTGAGCTTTCCCGTCGGCATCGGCGGCCACGAGAGGGCGCCGAGGTGCCGGCTCGGCCGGAATGTCTCGGATGAGGGCACGGCCTGCGGACGGAGCCGCCAGGTTGGCCATGCCGCCGTCCAGCGAGGCGAACTGCACCGGGCGCGGCGGCGGCAGCGGCATGCTGATCGCGGCGGCCGCGACGGCATTGAAATCGGAGGGCCGGCGCGGCGGCAGCGGCGCGATCACGGCGGCAACGGCGTCTTCCGCGGCCGGCTTGTCCACGGTCAGCAGGGCTCTGGCGTCGACCGGCTTGCCGTCCTTCGCCGGGTCGGACCGGCCGAGCGTATTGCGCAGCGTATCGTCCGCCGTCGGCGCGGCGTAGGCCAGGGCGGCGCGGGTGCCGACCGGATCCTGCGGATCGGCGCTTGCGACGGCGACCACCGGAGCCTGACGGCCCCGCTTCGCAACGGGAGCGGGCGGCGGTGCTGCGGCCGGCTCCGGCGCGGAGGAACCGCCGCCGAAGAGGCTCGCCAGGAAGCCGAACAGGCCGGGCCCGTCCTCCTCCTCGCCGCTCGCCATCTGGGTGGTGAGGCCGGCCACGGTGCCGCCGCGGGCCAGAATCTCGGCCTTCGCCTCCTCGTAGCGGGCGAAGGGACGGTTGTCGCTCGCGAGGTGGACGGTCTTCCCGTCCGGGAACAGCCGGGCGAGCTGGTCATGGGTCATGCGCGGCCACATCCGCACCGACCCGACATCGAGATGGACGAAGGGCGTACCGGCATGCGGGTACCAGCCCACGCCGCCGCGCTGCATCTGGAGCCCGACCTCGCGGATCCGGTCGATCGAGACTTCCGGCAGGTAGAAGTCCATCGCCTTGCCGAGCATGTGCTGGCTGAACTCGGCGACCATCCGGGAGCGGCGGCGCAGCATCGCGTTGGTGCCGGGCGACCGATAGGCCGAGACCACGTGGATCGGCTGACTCGCGCCGACCTGCCGGTAGGCCTCCCAGACCGTGTCGAACAGGCGCGGGTCCATCTTGATCGGCTCGTTGACGCGCCAATCGCGGAGGAGCCAATTCAGCTGCTCGAGGGCCGCACGGTCGTAGCGGCCATCGCGCTTGAACGTGATGGTCGCGCTTTCCTGGGTATGCGTGTGGTAGATCGTGAGTGCACGGGTATCGCCGTTGGCGACCGCGTTCTCGGTCTCGGCGGTGCCGGCGATCAGGCCGAGCGCCATGCCGCACAGGGTCAGGACGAGGTGTCGGGCGGGGCGTGGAAGGCTCGGCACGATGGTCCTGATCCTCTCCCGGAACCCGCAAACGGGCACTCGGCGGATGTCCGGTCGAGGCGGCCCGGCCCGTCTGGGCCGTTATCGCGTCGTCGCGCCGAGCGTGCGACGGAAACGGCTAAGGCTGGACCGTGGCGAAATCGTGCCCGGCTGTGCGGCCGCGCACCTGAGCGTTGAAGCGGCGGTCCGGCTGCGAACCTACCACCAGCCGCGAGACACCGGCGCCGGTGCCGGCGTCCACAGGCCGGGCTCGCCGTATTCCGGCGCGCTGTCGGCGCGGGCCGCACGACGAACGCTCCGACGCGGCGTATCGTATTCGTCGTAGCGGGCGCTCGGCTCCGGTTCGGCGTAGCGGCGGGGACGCGCGGCCTCTCGGCGCGGCGCCGAATCCGCGTGCGCCACCGGCGCGGCCTCGGGCTTGCGGCGCGCCTTCTCCTCGGGGAGCTTGGCGATCATCGGTCCGCCGCCGCCGGGCAGGCCGAGGGCCGCCCGCATCGGCGCGTCGTAACCGTAGAGATCGGGCAGGGTGCGGAACGCGCCGCCATCGTCCACGTAGGCGGTGAAGTAGGCCAGATGCACCGGCAGTTTCGCGGGCAGCCGGATGGTGCGCTCGCCCTTGCCGATCAGCTTCTTGAGCCGCGCTTCGGACCAATCCGGCAGCACCGCGTCCGCCAGGCGGAAGGGGTCGTCGACGCGCACGCAGCCGTGGCTGAAGTCGCGCTTGGCCGCCGAGAACATCGAGCGGTTCGGCGTATCGTGCAGATAGACCGCGTGCTGGTTCGGGAACATGAACTTGATGAAGCCCAGCGCATTACGCTCACCCGGCGGCTGGCGCAGCGAGACGTGGCCGCCGTGGCGCACCACCTCGTAGCCGCCCCAGGTCTTGCCGCCGTAGCCGGCAAGCTTCGGCGCCATGGTCTTCAGGATCGAGGGCGGCACGTACCAGGACGGGTTGACCACCGCGTATTCCATCAGCCCCGAGAACAGGGGCGTGCGCGATTCCGGCTTGCCGACGATGACCCGGGCCTCGTCGCGCAGGCTGCCGCCGCGATAGGCACGCAGACGGTATTCCGGGATGTTGACCAGGATGTAGTCCGAGCCGAGGTCGCCCGGCAGCCAGCGCCAGCGTTCCATGTTGACGATCAGCTCGGCCTCGCTGCCGCTCGCCCGCGCCGGCCGGCCGGCATCGGCCAGGGCCAGCACGGTCTGGACGTTGAGCACGCCGTTTCCGGGCAGCCCGCGGCCGCGCTGGAACTTCGCCACCGCGTCGGCCACCGTGGCATCGTACTCCTCCGGCTCACCGGGCGCGCGGTCGAGGGTGCCGGCCGGGCGTGTCTCCAGGCCGAAATGCGCGCGCAGCAGCGGCACGCGGGGATCGCGCATGCCGACCCGTAGGACGGGCCCGGCGGGCAGGCGCAGGGGCTTCACGGCAGCCGGGGCCGGCCCGCGCAAGCTCGCGAGCCGCGCCTTGAGAGCCTGATAGCCTGCCGTGGATGGGTTGTAGCTCTGAAGAGCCTCGCTGGCCTTGGTACCCGCATCCGAGAGCTTGGTCAGCACCGCGTTGGCGTCGGGCAGATCGAGCTGCGGCGTGATCAGCCGCGAGATCGAGGCGAGGTTGATGCGGCCGCCCCTTGCGTCCCGGGCATAGAGCAGAGCCGCCGCTGACAGGCGGAGATCGGCATCGGCCACCGCCTTGTCGTCCGGCTTCTCGGCCAGGTTCGGGATCGTGTAGGCCCGAGCGTCGAGCCCGTCTTCGCCGGCGGCAGTCAGGCGTGCGGAGATCGACTTGGCGGCCTCGGTCCAGGCACCGTCGGCGATCCAGAGCGGCTTGTATGCGCGGGCCTCGTAGAAGGCGCGAATGCCGTCGCGATCCTTGCCGGGGAGACGCAGCAGCAGCGGCGCGGTATCGGTCAAGCGTGCGACGATCGCTGCGCCCAACGGATCGGCAGGAGCGACGGGCGCCGCCACGACCGGGGCCGGGGCGGGTTCCGGCTTCGCGGCCTCGGGCTTGTAGTCAGGCAACGCGGTCGAGACCGGATCGGACCCGGTCGGTGCCGCCTGCGCGGGCTCGGCCGGGTGCGCGGGCGTGCCGAGCGTCGCCGGGTCGAGCGCGACCGTCTCGGCGCCGAGCGCGCCAGCCGAGGCCAGCGTTCCGGTCAGTAGGGCGGCCAGCGCGACGAGGCTGGAGCGCGGGACGCGCATCGTGATCTCCCGGGACGCGGCGGCAGGGCCGCACGCTCTGATTGTGATTATCCGCTCAAGCGTGGCGTTGAGCAACTGTAGTCGTCGTCGATCCAAATTCAGTCTTCGCGACGATCGGCCCATCGATAAGCTGATGCGACGCGGGATTCATTGATCGTCGCGCCGTGTTCTGTAACGCGGCAAAGCTTTTCCCCGGGCTGTCATGTCCGAGGGCGCGCGGTGCGCTAGCACACCCTGTGCTGCCTCAGGCGGCGTCCTCGGCCTTCTCGTCGCCTTCCAGTCCGAGATCCTTCAGCTTGCGGTAGAGGGTGGATCGGCCAATTCCGAGGCGGCGGGAGACCTCGGACATGCGCTGCCGGTAGAATTGCAGCGCGAAGCGGATGATCTCCGTCTCCAGGACTTCCATGGTCTTCATCTCGCCGGTCTCCTCGGTGACCAGCGACATGGCATGCGGGTCGCGGACCTCGACCCGGACGATCTCGCGCACCGGCTCCGGGGCGTAGGCCGGCATCTGCGGCTGCGTCGGGGCCGCCGGGATGCGGACGTCGAAACCTTCGACCTGCGCGGCAATCTGCGGGAACTCGGCCACGGTCAGCTCGTCGCAATCGGCGAGCACCACGGCACGGAACAGGGCGTTCTCCAGCTGGCGGACGTTGCCGGGCCAGGGATAGCGGGTGAGCAGCGCCATCGCCTCCGGAGCGATTGCCCGGATCCGCTTGCCCTCTTCCGCGGAGAACCGGGCGCAGAACGAGCGTACCAGATCCGGGATGTCCTCCCGGCGGGCGCGCAGAGGCGGCAGCGTCATCGGGAAGACGTTGAGGCGGTAATACAGGTCCTCGCGGAACTTGCCCTGCTTCACGAGGTCGAGCAGCGAGCGGTTCGTGGCCGAGACCAGACGGATATCGACCCGCACCGAGCGCTTGCCGCCGACTGGATCGACCTCGCCCTCCTGGAGCGCGCGCAGCAGCTTCACCTGGGCGTCGAGGGGCAGCTCGCCGATCTCGTCGAGGAACAGGGTGCCGCCCGAGGCTTCCACGAACTTGCCGGCGTGCTTCTCGGTGGCGCCGGTGAACGCACCCTTCTCGTGGCCGAACAGGGTCGACTCGACGAGGTTTTCCGGGATCGCTCCGCAATTGACGGTGACGAACGGCTTGCCGCGCCGGTCGCCCGAACCCTGGATCGCCCGGGCCAGCACCTCCTTGCCGACGCCGGATTCGCCCTCGATCAGCACCGGGATGTTGGATTTCGTGGCCCGCTCGGCAAGGCGGATCACCCGCTCCATGTCGGGGCTCTTGGACGTGAGGTCCTTGAAGGTCAGCGCCCCGGAGGCCCGGCGGCGCATGCGGCGCACCTCCTCCTCCAGCACGTCGACCCGCAGGGCATTCTTGATCGACACCTGCAGGCGCTCGGCGCCGGCGGGTTTGACCACGAAATCGACGGCGCCCGCCCGCATGGCGTTGACCACGGCGTCGATCGAGCCGTTCGAGGTCTGGACGATCACCGGCGTGTCGAGGCCGCTGCTGCGCATCTCGGCGAGGACGCCGAGGCCGTCGAGGCCCGGCATCACGAGATCGAGGAGCACCACGTCCACGCTCTCGGTCTTCAGCACGGTGAGCGCGTCGGCACCGGTCTCCACGACGCGTGCATTGAAGCCGAACCGGCGCACCGCCGCCTCGGCGAGGCGCCGCTGAACCGGATCGTCGTCCACGATGAGAATTGTGGTGGACATGGCGGCTCCCTGCGCGGCGCGGCAGGCCGAATGCAGCTCGGGATCGGCCCGCGCCGCACCGCCTGAGTCGGCGCGTGTTTCGTTTCGAACCGGAGGGTGCCGGACAGACGTAAAGTCGCGCTTAACGACGTTTGCGTTCGGGCGTCACCGCGACGGGGCGGCCGGCCACGTTGAACGCGTGGCCGCGCGCTCGATATCAAGGTACTGGCCTTCGACCCCCCTTGAGGATTGCGAGACATGATGCCGAGCACCACCGCTTCGCCGGTGAACGTCCGTGCGCCGGATGGCGTGAGCGCCGCACGCGCCGCAGCCAAGGCCGTCGACCTCGGCCATCTTCCGGAATGGGACCTGTCCGATCTCTATGCCGGCATCGACGCGCCGGAATTCTCGGCCGACATGACCCGGGCCGAGGAGGAGTGCCGCCGCTTCTCGGAGACCTATGCCGGCCGCATCGCCGAGCTGGTCGCAGCCGCGGACGCGTCCGAGCGCCTCGCCGAGGCGGTCCGGGCCTACGAGGGCATCGAGGAGCTGCTTGGCAAGCTGATGTCGTTTGCCGGCCTGGTCTATTCCGGCGACACCACCGACGAGGCCCGGGCCAAGTTCTACGGCGACACGCGCGAGCGCCTGACCGACGCCTCCGCCGACCTGCTGTTCTTCGCCCTCGAACTGAATCGGGTCGAGGATGCGGTGATGGATGCGGCGATGTCCCAGGGGCCGCTCGCGCATTACGCCCCGTGGATCGAGGATCTGCGGCGCGAGAAGCCGCACCAGCTCGACGACCGCACCGAGAAGCTGTTCCTGGAGAAGTCGGTCACCGCGAACGCCGCCTGGGACCGGTTGTTCAACGAGACGATCGCCGGCCTGCGCTTCACCGTCCAGGGCGAGCAGATGCCGCTCGAACCGACCTTGAACAAGCTCCAGGATCCGGACGGCGCCGTCCGCAAGGAGGCGGCCGGGGCGATCAGCGAGGTCCTGCGCGGCAATCTCCGGGTCTTCACGCTGATCACCAACACCCTGGCGAAGGACAAGGAGATCTCCGACCGCTGGCGTGGCTTCAAGGACGTCGCCGACGCGCGCCACCTCGCCAACCGGGTCGAGCCGGAGGTGGTTGCGGCCCTGGTCGATGCCGTGCAGGCGGCCTACCCGCGGCTCTCGCACCGCTACTACCGGCTGAAGGCCAAGTGGTTCGGGCAGAACGCGCTGCCCTACTGGGACCGCAACGCCCCGCTCCCGAAGGTCGAGCAGCGCACCATCCCTTGGACCGAGGCCCGCGACACGGTCCTGTCGGCCTACGACGCGTTCTCGCCGAAGATGGCCGGGATCGCGAAGCGGTTCTTCGACGAGCGCTGGATCGACGCGCCGACCCGGCCCGGCAAGGCCCCGGGCGCCTTCGCGCACCCGACCGTACCCTCGGTCCACCCCTACGTGCTGGTCAACTATCAGGGTAAGCCGCGGGACGTGATGACGCTGGCCCATGAGCTCGGCCACGGCGTCCACCAAGTGCTCGCCGGTCCGAACGGTGCCCTGATGGCGCCAACGCCCCTGACGCTCGCCGAGACCGCCAGCGTGTTCGGCGAGATGCTGACCTTCCGCAAGCTGCTCGCGGCGACCACCGACACGACCCAGCGCCGGGCCATGCTCGCCGCCAAGGTCGAGGACATGATCAACACGGTGGTGCGCCAGATCGCGTTCTACTCGTTCGAGCGGAAGGTCCACCTCGCGCGGGCCAAGGGCGAGCTGACCAGCGACCAGATCAACGCCCTGTGGCTCTCGGTCCAGGCCGAGTCCCTCGGGCCTGCGATCACGCTTGATGCGGGTTATGAGCCGTTCTGGGCCTACATCCCGCACTTCATCCACTCGCCGTTCTACGTCTACGCCTACGCGTTCGGCGATTGCCTGGTGAACTCGCTCTACGGGGTCTACGCCGAGGCGGAATCGGGCTTCGTCGAACGCTACTTCGCGCTGCTCGCGGCCGGCGGCTCGAAGCCCTACGGCGAATTGCTCGCGCCGTTCGGGCTCGACGCGAAGGATCCGGGTTTCTGGCAGATCGGCCTCGGGATGATCGAGGGGATGATCGTCGAGCTGGAGGGGATGGAGGGCCAGGCCTAGCCCGCTTCCAAGCCGATCCCCGCGATGTTATACGTGATGTATAACATCGCGGAGGTGGTCATGAAGCTCGAGGTGAAGCGCGTCGGGAACTCGACCGGTCTGATCCTGCCCAAGGATTTTCTCGGCAAGTTGAAGCTGGCACAGGGCGACTGGCTCTACGTGACCGAGAATGCCGACGGCTCCGTGCGGCTGTCGCCCTACGATCCTGCATTTGAGAAGGGCATGAAGGTCGCCGAGAAGGCGATGAAGACCTATCGCAATGCCTTGGCGGAGCTCGCAAAATGAGCACCGATCGCGAGATCGTCTGGCTCACGAGCGAGCTGGTGAAGGCGATTCATGCCCTGCAGCTGAAGCAGTTCGGCGGACCGCCCGGCCTTCGCGACGAAGGCGCCCTCGAATCCGCGCTCGGGCGGCCGGTCAATCGGGTCGCATATGCCGAGGACGGCACGGAGATCGATCTGGCCGAACTCGCGGCGGCTTATGCCTTCGGCATCGCCAAGAATCATCCGTTCATCGACGGCAACAAGCGGGCTGCACTTCTGGCCCTCATCACGTTCCTCGGGCTCAACGATATCGACTTCGTCGCCGACGAGGCCGAGGCCGTGGTGATGATACGCGGCCTCGCCGCGGGCGAGATCGACGAATCCGGCCTCACGCGCTGGATCCGGGACAACTGGCCGGCCGGCTGAGCCGCCGCGGCGCAGCGACCCGGCGGGCTGGTGCGGGGTGCCGAAACGCTTATGTCCCAGCCTGCACCGAGGAAGATCCTGGACCATGGCCGAGACCGACCGCGAAGCCAATCGCTTCTCCGCCCGCGCGGGCCGCTACGCCAGCGTCGGCGCGAATGTTGGCGGTGTCGCCGCGCGGATGGCGATGTCCCGGCTGTTCGGTAAGGAGGGGACCACCAGCGCTGCCGCCCTGGCGCAGGCGCTCGGCGGCCTCAAAGGGCCGATCATGAAGGTGGCGCAGCTGCTCGCCACCATCCCCGATCTGCTGCCCCCCGAATACGCCGCCGAACTCCAGAAGCTCCAGGCCGATGCGCCGCCCATGGGCGCGGCCTTCGTCAAGCGGCGGATGCAGTCCGAGCTGGGCGCCGGCTGGCAGGACAGATTCGGCAGCTTCGACCTGAAGCCCGCCGCCGCGGCCTCGTTGGGCCAAGTCCATCGCGCCACCACCAAGGATGGCGAAAAGCTGGCCTGCAAGCTTCAGTACCCCGACATGCAATCGGCCGTGGAGGCCGACCTCCAGCAGCTCGAGATCGCCTTCGCGCTCCACCGGCGGATGAACAGCTGGCTCGATACCCGCGAGATCGCCAAGGAGATCGGCGCGCGGGTGCGCGAAGAGCTCGATTACGAGCGCGAGGCCAAGCACGCGAGCCTCTACGGCGAGGTGCTCAAGGATATCGACGCTGTGCGCGTGCCGCGGGTCTTCTCCGACCTGTCGACCAAGCGCCTCCTCACCCTGAGCTGGCTCGACGGCGACAAGATCCTCGGTTTCGCCGAAGAGCCGGTCGAGGTGCGCAACCGCATCGCGCAAGCGATGTTCAAGGCGTGGTGGCATCCGTTCAGCCGCGCCGCCGTGATCCACGGCGACCCGCATCTTGGCAACTACACGGTCTTCTCGGAGGGCGGCGAGGCGGCGGGCATCAATCTGCTCGATTACGGCTGCGTGCGGATCTTCCATCCGCGCTTCGTCGGCGGCGTGGTCGATCTGTATCGCGGCCTGCTGGAGGACGATTCCGCGCGCATCGTCCATGCCTACGAGGTCTGGGGATTCAAGAACCTCGACAAGGAGAAGATCGAGATCCTGAACATCTGGGCGCGCTTCATCTACGGCCCGCTCCTGGAGGACCGCACCCGCACCGTGGCGGACGGGGTCAAGCCCGGCGACTATGGCCGGCGGCAGGCGTTCCAGGTGCATCAGGCCCTGAAGGAGCGCGGTCCCGTGACGGTGCCTCAGGAGTTCGTGTTCATGGACCGTGCCGCCGTGGGCCTGGGAGCGGTGTTCCTGCATCTCCGCTCGGAATTGAACTACCACCGGCTGTTCGAGGCCGAGATCGAGCATTTTTCACTGGAAAAGCTCGGTGTGCGCCAAGACCAGATTCTCGCCCAGGCCGGTCTGCCGAAGCCGGCGTAAATTCGCACACGGAAGCCCACCGTGAGGGCAATCAACTTGCGAACGTCCGATTGCGGCAGGAAAACGCTTGAGCTACATCCCGGGGTGACCACAAGAAGTCGCATCTGAGGGAAACGAGCGCACGATGGCCGAGAGTGAGACGGTGGCCGGGCACACCTACAGCCCGGCGATGGACGCGAGCACCCACGAGCAGACCTATCGCGGCTTCGTGCGCTTCGTCGAGATCGGTACCGGCGTGGTGATCTGCTGGGTGCTGGCGCTCGCCGTGGGCGGGATTCGCGAAGCGTGGCTTCTGGCGATTCTCAGCGTGATCGTCTCGGGTGCCGCCGGCGCCGTCGGTGCCCTGGCCCCCGCCATCGGATGGCGCGGGCCCCTCGTCGTTGCCATTCTCCTCTTCCTGTATCTCGCCTTCGCCTGAACCTGCGAGGAGGACCGCTCGCCTGACTGGCCGAGCGGTCCGATGATGCATTGAAGCGTGGCCGCCGGGTCGGTGCGCCGCGGGTTACATTCCCACTTATTCCATCAGCGCAAACTTCTTTCGCGTCTCGAAAAGCTATGCCGGTTCGCGCATTCGAGAGGCCAAGCTTGTTCAGGGGAAGCCTCGCATGCGCATCGCTGTGCTGTCCGAGACGGACTCTGCGGAACCGCGGGTGGCCGCAGTCCCGGAGACCGTCAAGAAATTCAAGACGCTCGGCGCCGACATCACCGTGCAAGCGGGTGCCGGTCTGAAGGCGGGGATCCTCGATTCCGAGTACGAGGCCGCGGGCGCCGAGATTGCCGGCAGCGCTGCCGATGCGGCGCGGGATGCCGACCTCGTCCTCAAGGTCCGCCGGCCGGCGGCCGAGGAGCTGTCGCTGTTCAAGCGCGGTGCCACGATCATCGCGATCATGGATCCCTACGGCAACGAGGCCGCGCTGAAGGCCCTGGCCGAGGCGGGGGTCTCGGGATTCGCCATGGAGCTGATGCCGCGCATCACCCGGGCGCAGGTGATGGACGTGCTGTCCTCTCAGGCGAACCTTGCCGGCTACCGGGCCGTCGTCGACGGGGCCGCCGAGTACGGCCGGGCCATGCCGATGATGATGACCGCCGCGGGCACCGTGCCGGCAGCCCGGGTCTTCATCATGGGCGTCGGCGTCGCCGGCCTCCAGGCCATCGCCACCGCTCGGCGCCTCGGCGCGGTCGTGACCGCCACCGACGTGCGCCCCGCCACCAAGGAGCAGGTCGAATCCCTCGGCGCCAAGTTCGTCGCGGTCGAGGACGACGAGTTCAAGCAGGCCGAGACCGCGGGCGGCTACGCCAAGGAGATGTCGGCCGGCTACCAGGCCAAGCAGGCGGAACTGGTCAAGGGCCACATCGCCAAGCAGGACATCGTCATCACCACGGCGCTGATTCCCGGCCGTCCGGCCCCGAAGCTCGTCTCCGAGGAGATGGTCGCCTCGATGAAGCCGGGCTCGGTCCTGATCGATCTCGCGGTCGAGCGCGGCGGCAACGTCGCCGGCGCCAAGCCGGGTGAGATCGTGGTGACCGACCGCGGCGTGAAAATCGTCGGCCACACCAACGTGCCGGGCCGCCTCGCCGCCACGGCGTCGAGCCTCTACGCGCGCAACCTCTACGCCTTCGCCGAGACCCTGATCGACAAGGAGAGCAAGGCCCTGGCGATCAATTGGGACGACGAGCTGGTGAAGGCCACCAACCTGACCCGCGACGGCTCCGTCGTGCACGCGTCCTTCCAGTCCAAGACCGATGGCCCCGCCTCGGAAGCTGCGGCGGTGGGCCTCGCTAAGTCGGAGACCGGCAAGGCCGAGGCCGCCCCGGCCCCGTCGAGCGCGCACTGAAGACCGATCGCGAGGAGAAGCAGAATGGCAAACCTTGTCGTCCCTCCCGATCAGGCGGCTGATCAGACCCGCGTGCTGGCCGATGCCGCGCGCGCGGCGGCCGATGTCGCCCGCAACGCCGCCGACCAGGCCCAGGCCATCGCGTCCGGCATGGGCCACGGGATCAGCGCAGCCACTGGCGGCGCGGTCGATCCGTTCATCTTCCAGTTCGCCATCTTCGTTCTGGCGATCTTCGTCGGCTACTACGTCGTCTGGTCTGTGACCCCGGCGCTGCACACGCCGCTGATGTCAGTGACCAACGCGATCTCCTCGGTGATCATCGTCGGTGCGATCCTCGCCGCCGGCGTGCCGCTCCTGGAGAAGGGCACCGGCTGGGCCCGCGCCTTCGGCTTTATCGGCATCGTGCTCGCGAGCGTGAACATCTTCGGGGGCTTCCTCGTCACCCAGCGCATGCTCGGCATGTACAAGAAGAAGGCCTGAGACGATGTCCCAGAACGTCTCCGCGCTTCTCTACATCGTCGCCGGCGTCCTGTTCATCATGGCGTTGCGGGGGCTCTCGCACCCGACGACGTCGCGGCAGGGCAACCTCTACGGCATGATCGGCATGGCGCTGGCCGTGCTCACGACGCTCGTCGGCCATCCGCCCGCCGGGTTCGGCGCCTGGATCCTGGTGATCCTCGGCATCGGCATCGGCGGCGGGGCCGGCGCGGTCATCGCCAAGCGCGTGCCGATGACGGCGATGCCGCAGCTCGTGGCCGCGTTCCACTCGCTGGTCGGCCTCGCGGCCGTGGCCGGCGCCGCGGCGACGCTCTACGCGCCGCAGGCTGTGGGCATCCTCGAGAACGGCCACATCCACAAGCAGTCGCTGTTCGAGATGGCGCTTGGCGCGGCCATCGGCGCGATCACCTTCACCGGCTCGGTCATCGCCTTCGCCAAGCTCGACGGCCGCATGTCGGGCAAGCCGATCATGCTGCCGAGCCGGCACCTCATCAATATCGGCCTCGCGGTCGCATTGGTGGTGCTGATCGCGCTGTTCATCGGCAACGAGAGCAAGGCGATCTTCTGGCTGATCGTGCTGCTGTCCTTCGCCCTGGGCGGCCTGCTGATCATCCCGATCGGCGGCGCCGACATGCCCGTCGTCGTGTCGATGCTCAACTCGTATTCGGGTTGGGCGGCGGCCGGTATCGGCTTCACCCTGGGCAACCTCGCGCTGATCATCACCGGCTCGCTGGTCGGCTCCTCGGGCGCGATCCTGTCCTACATCATGTGCCACGCGATGAACCGGTCGTTCATCTCGGTGATCCTCGGCGGGTTCGGCGGCGACGCCGCCGCCGCGGCCGGCCCCGGCCAGGTCGAGACGCGCCCGGTCAAGCAGGGCTCGGCCGACGACGCGGCCTACATCATGAAGAACGCCGAGCGGGTGATCATCGTCCCGGGCTACGGCATGGCGGTCGCGCAGGCGCAGCACAGTTTGCGCGAGATGGCCGACATGCTGAAGAAGGAGGGCGTCGATGTGAAATACGCCATCCACCCGGTGGCGGGCCGCATGCCGGGCCACATGAACGTGCTGCTCGCCGAGGCGAACGTGCCCTACGACGAGGTGTTCGAGCTGGAGGACATCAACGGCGAGTTCCCGCAGGCGGATGTCGCCTTCGTGATCGGCGCCAACGACGTCACCAACCCGGCGGCCAAGACCGACAAGGCCTCGCCGATCTACGGCATGCCGATCCTGGACGTGGAGCGGGCCAAGACGGTGCTGTTCATCAAGCGCGGCATGGGCTCGGGCTATGCCGGCGTCGAGAACGAGGTGTTCTTCCGCGACAACACCATGATGCTGTTCGGCGACGCCAAGAAGGTGGTCGACAACATCCTCAAGGCATTCTGAGACCGTCTGAAAATCGGTTTCGGCGAGGGGCGGGCAGCGATGCCCGCCCTTTCGTTTTGCCGGGACAGCGTCGATCGCGGCCGCTGTTGCCGTCGCGCCCGCGATTCCGTGTCCGACCCGGTGTAGAGTGCCGCCCGTGTCCGCCGCCGCCGCCTCGCTGATCGCCGATCCGCCGCCGTTCCTGGGGGTTGCCGCTTCCGTGACCGGGCGGCGCTGGCAGGAGCGTTGCGCCGGCCTGGCGGTGCAGAACCACATCGCCAAGATGGTTCAGGCTCACGGTCTGCCCGAACTTCTGGCGCGGGTGCTGGCTGGCCGGCAGGTGGCGCCGGACGAAGCTGCACGCCACTTGGCGCCGCGCCTGCGCGACCTGATGCCGGATCCGGACACGCTGCTCGACATGGATGCGGCCGTGCGCCGGCTCGTGCGGGCCATCCGCCGCGGCGAGATCGTCGCCGTGTTCGGCGATTACGACGTGGATGGCGCGGCCAGCGCGGCGTTGCTTGCCGGCTACCTGCGCCAGCTCGGCCTGCGGGCACCGATCCACATCCCGGACCGGATCACCGAGGGCTACGGCCCGAATGCCGCGGCGATCACCGCCTTGGCGGCCGAGGGCGCAACCCTGCTGGTCTGCGTCGATTGCGGCACGAGCGGCCACGGACCGCTGGAGGAGGCCGAGAAGCTGGGCCTCGACGTGATCGTGCTCGATCACCACTCCGCCGCCGAGCTGCTACCCCCCGCCCGCGCGGTGGTGAACCCCAATCGCCTCGACGACCTCTCCGGCCTCGGCCATCTCTGCGCCGCCGGGGTCGTGTTCCTGACGCTCGCCGCCCTCAACCGCGCCCTGCGCCGGGACGGCTATTTCGGTCCGGATCGCCCGGAGCCGACCCTCACGGACGCTCTCGACCTCGTGGCCCTGGCGACGGTGGCCGACGTGGTGCCGCTGATCGGCCTGAACCGCGCCTTCGTGACCCAGGGGCTGACGGTGATGCGCCACCGGGGCCGGATCGGTCTTGCGGCCCTGCTCGACGCCGCCTCCCTCAGCGAACCCCCGGAATCCTGGCATCTCGGCTTCGTGCTGGGGCCGCGGATCAATGCCGGCGGCCGGATCGGCGATTCGGCCCTCGGGGCGCGCCTGCTCACCACCGCGGATCCGGTCGAGGCCGCCCGGATCGCCGCCGACCTCGACCGGCTCAACCGCGAGCGTCAGGCGATCGAGGCGCATGCCGTGTCCGAGGCGGAGGCCGAGATGGACCGCGCCCTGACCCTCGATCCCGCCCGGGCCGTGCTGGTGACGGGGAACGCCGAGTGGCATCCCGGTATCGTCGGGCTGATCGCGGCGCGCCTCAAGGAGCGCTTCAACCGCCCGGCCTTCGCCTTCGCGATCCGGCCGGACGGCAGCGCCACCGGCTCCGGGCGCTCGATTCCGGGAGCCGATCTCGGCCTAGCCGTCCGCGCCTGCGTCGAGGCCGGCCTCGCCAGCAAGGGCGGTGGCCACGCCATGGCGGCCGGCGTCACCCTGCGAGCCGACGATATCCCGCGCTTCGAGACGCATCTGGCAGCCTTGCTCGGGGCCAGCGTCGCGGTCTCGCGGGCGGCCGACGCCCTGCTGATCGACGGCGGCCTCAGCGCCGGCGGCGCCACTGCCGAGACCGTGCGGCTGCTCCAGCGCGCCGGGCCGTTCGGGCAGGGCGCGCCAGAGCCGGTCTTCGCCCTCGGCCGCCATCGTCTGGTCGATGCCGCTGTCGTCGGCTCCGGCCATGTCCGCGCCCGCCTGCGCAGCCGCGACGGGCAAGCCGTCGGGGCGATCTGCTTTCGCGCCGCGGAACGCCCGCTCGGTCAGGCCCTGCTGAGGGGAATCGGCCAGGAGATGCACGTGGCCGGCACGTTGTCCTGCGACCGCTGGCGCGGGGCCGAGCGGGCACAGCTGCGGATCGTCGATCTAGCTCTGGCCGAGCCCTGATCGATCAGCCGCCCGCCATCACCAGCGCCCAGAACCGCTTGTAGCGGGTATCGGGCGCGTCGACCCGAGCGATGCCGATCCGGCGGATCTGCGGGAGCAGCATGTTTTTGTTGTGCTCGGGACTGGCCTTCCAGCGGGCGAGCACCTGCTCGAAGGTTTCGGAGCCGGCGCTGAGATTCTCCGCGGCGTAGGACCTTGCCAGACCCGCTGAGGCCATGCGCGCGGTGAAGCTGCCGCCGACATCGTGGCTGAGCTGGCCGTGGCGGGCATTGTTGCCGGCCTGAAACGCGGCGGCCTTCACCAAGCCGGTGTCGACGATGACCGGGCTGAGCCCGTGCTGGACCCGGTAGGCCGAGATCACGGCCGCGGCGGCGACCTCGTCGAGGATCGCGGTATGGGTTGTGGTCTCGACATTCGGTTCGGGCGTGAACGACAGGCCACCGCAACCGGCGAGCGACAGCGACAGGGCGGCAGCGACGACGAGGTAAAATTTCGACACGGGGGACAGCGCTTCCAGACGGGATGCGTCTCCCTCGGGCGCGGTTGCGGCGAAAGCGCGGCACTCGTCGTTGGCCTCGACCCGCACCGTCGAACCGTGGCGCCGAGGCCACGGCGATCAGGCCGCGAGGGCGTCACCCCCGAGCATGACCGGTGCGAACACGCGCAGGAGATCGGGGTCGAGATGGCCGGACCCGTCGGTCATGATCGCCAGAGCCTCGGCGGGGCTGGCGGGCTTCCGGTAGGCGCGGCGCTCGGTCAGGGCCGAGAACACGTCGCAGATCGCCACGATACGGACCAGATCGGAGATCGCCACGCCCCGGAGCCGGTCCGGATAGCCGGTCCCGTCGAGGCGCTCGTGATGATGCAGGACGACGTCGATGACCTCGTCCTCGAACGTGCCCTGGGCCCGCAGAAGATCGGCGCCGATCACCGGATGGCGCTGCATCAGCCGCAACTCCTCCGGGTCGAGATGGCCGGGCTTGTTCAGGATCTCGCTCGGGATGCGCGACTTGCCGATGTCGTGGAGGAGGGCGGATCGCACCAAGCGCGCGAGGTCGATCCGGCTCAGCCCGATCTGCGCGCCGAAGCTCGCGGCATGGCCGGCCACCCCCAACGTGTGCTGGTAGACGCCGATATCGTGGCGCCAGACTTCGGCGAGCCAATCCGTGATCCCGGCCTCGGAGATGGCGGCCAGCACCAGCGCGGTCCCGCGCTCGACATCGGCGCGCTGCAGCCCCGCTCCGAGCGCCGCGCTGTCGAACAGTTCGGACACGATCGCGGTCGCGTCCGAGACGCGCCCGACGAGTTTTTGCCGGCGTGTCTCCACCGAGCGCGTCACGGCCTCGATCATCGCGAAGACATTCGCCAGCACCTGCTGGCGCGGAGCGGCCGCCGGCAGCTGGCGCACATGCGGGGAGGCCTTCAACGGCTCGCCGCGAACCAGGACGAGGCGCGGAACCGGCAGCCCACGATGGGTCAGCGTTGGCTCCAGCGCCGCCGCCTGCGTCGGCGGCAGGTCCAGAACGATGAGATGGGGACGTCCCGAAGGAATCGCCTTGCCGGCGGGGACCGCACGGCAATCCATCACCAGAGCGATGGCACGCTCGAGAGCGGCGCGTTCGGATGGACGATCCGAGACCAGCAGGACGAACGGACCGTCCGCGGTCCGCGAAGAGATGCCGAGGGCCAACGCGGTTGCTCCCTCGCCCGCATGGTCAACGATCCGTTGACGCTAGCGGAAACCCTTGAGCAAAGTGTTAACCCTACGCAGTCTGCCCGCGTATAGACGCCGGAAAAGCAGTGTTCAGGCGAGGCTGACGGCGCCGTCCTGACGGACCGGCTGGGCGGAGGCCTTTCCGGCATCGGAGGACGGGCTCAGGATGTCCGCGAGCTTGACGGCCAGCAGGGCCTGGCAAGCGGCGAGGGCGACAAACACGACGAGGAAACTGGCGATCATCGGGAGGCTCCGGTGCGGCTCGGCAGGAAAACGATGTTGCGATGCAAGAGATGCCATGCCGCGCCGCAAACTGGTATGCCAGATACCGAATTCCAGTCATGCCCGGAATGCATGAGGCGACCGTCAACCGGAGAGCGACCGGCAATCCCGATCGCGGTGTTGGTTGCTCAGCACGCCATGTGTCGAGTTAGGCCCCTTGAAGACGGAGCATGTTGCACCGCAATCGGATTGCGACATGAGATCGGACACAATTGGTCCTGTCAGAACGCGCGTTCGATAAACGATGCTCTCGGAGGCCGCTCAAAGCTTATTTGACCGCACGATCCCACTCTCTCCCCTCATCCTGAGGTGCCCGGCGATCGCAGATCGCCGGGCCTCGAAGGAGCCCTCCAGGGACCGCGCGGCTGGCTGGAGGGCTCCTTCGAGGCCTCCGCTCCGCTCCGGCGCCTCAGGATGAGGGCGAGGATGGGAAACGCCGGTCAAACAGGCTCGCGGGAGGCGGGTACCGTTCGACCACGATTCATCGCCCGGTCGAGGATCCTCAGTCGAGGTAATCGCCGTACCTGTCCACGTGCTGGGCGAGGCCGAGACCGTGTTCCCGCACCAGCCGTTCCGCCGTATCGGCATCTCGGGCTTCCAGCGCGGCGATGATCGCCACGTGCTCGCGGATCGACCGCTCCGCCCGGTCGCCCTGACGGAGCGCGGTGCTGCGGATGCCACGGACATGCATCAGCAGGTTGCTGGTCAGCTCGGCGATCGGCTCGCAATGGCCGAGCGCAATGATCCGCTGATGGAAGCGGATATTGGCGTCCGAGTATTCGTCAATATGCTCGGCCGGCTGGCCCTCATAGAACTCCGGAAATGATTCGCGCAGCGACCGGAGCTGTTTGTCGGTGGCGCTGGCACAGGCGAGGCGTGCCGCCATGCTCTCCAGGGCCGTCCAGGCGTGGATCATGCCGACGATCTCGCGCTTGTTCTTCTTGATAACGAAGACACCGCGGCGCGCCTCGGACCGAACGAACCCTTCCTGCTCCAGGACGGTGAGCGCCTCACGGACAGGCGTGCGGCTGACGCCGAGATCCTGCGACAGTTTCCGCTCGTCGAGCCGCACCTCATCCGGCCGCCCGTAGATGTCCATGTTGGTGATAGCAGTCTTGAGCGCTTCATAAGCCAAGGTCCGTAGACTGGAGCTGGCGACGATCGGTTTAACGCTCAACGGTTCAGAGTTCGACATGCCTCGTCCAGTCGGCCCATGCCCATGATTTCTCGCACGTGTTCTGTGTCGTGCGCTCTTTAAACGAACTAGCCCAAACCTTTGGCAGATCCTAGCCGATTGCGAGCCAACTCCACAGACCGGTCGCGAACGGCGCGATCGAGCAGATCACGCGGTGGCGGCACAAACTGGAACGGTAATGCCAACTTTGGAGCTCACGTATCCGATGCCCCGGTAATCCCGCGGCCAATTCGTGTATTTTTATGCAGGATCGATTGACAGATCCTCCCGACCTCAGCACCATTCATCTGGCATACCGTAGACCAGAACGGCGCGGGTGAGACTTTTCGGCGGTGGAAGGCGGCGCCGCCGAGACTTCGTTTGTCCGCCAGCCAAGAATTTTTCAAAGCACGCACCGCGGTTTGTACTGCCACGGGCGGCGCCGTCGGGTCATAAACACAGCCGGCGAACGAGAGAAAATAATAAATCCAATCTGGAGGGAAGCGTATGTCCGAGATCCGCAAACCGGTCGGGCGGGGCCGATGGCTCCAGCTGGCATTCGGCGTCGTCTGCATGTGCATGATCGCCAACATGCAGTACGGCTGGACCTTCTTCGTGAACCCGATGCAGGAGCGGCACGGCTGGGATCGCGCCGCGATTCAGATCGCCTTCACGTTGTTTGTCGTCACCGAGACCTGGCTGGTGCCGATCGAGGGCTGGTTCGTCGACAAGTACGGCCCGCGGATCGTCACCCTGTTCGGCGGCCTGCTCTGCGGCATCGCCTGGGTGATGAATTCCTATGCGGAAACCCTCACGATGCTCTACGTGGCAGCTGCCATCGGCGGCACCGGCGCGGGTGCGGTCTACGGGACCTGCGTGGGCAACTCCCTCAAGTGGTTCCCGGATCGCCGCGGTCTTGCCGCCGGCATCACCGCGATGGGCTTCGGCGCCGGCTCGGCGCTCACCGTCGTGCCGATCCAGGCCATGATCAAGTCCCAAGGCTACGAGGCCGCGTTCTTTTACTTCGGCATCGGCCAGGGCCTGATCGTGATGCTGATCGCCCTGTTCCTCCGGTCGCCGGCCAAGGGCCAGGTTCCGGATGTCGCCCGGGTCAGCCAGTCCAAGCGCGACTTCAAGCCGGGTGAGATGGTGCGGACCCCGATCTTCTGGGTGATGTACGCGATGTTCGTCATGATGGCCGCCGGCGGCCTGATGGCGACCGCGCAGCTCGGCCCGATCGCCAAGGACTTCAAGATCGCCGACGTGCCGGTCTCGCTGCTCGGGATCACGCTGCCGGCGCTCACCTTCGCGGCGACCCTGGACCGGGTGCTCAACGGCGTGACGCGGCCGTTCTTCGGTTGGGTCTCGGACCATATCGGCCGCGAGAACACGATGTTCATCTCCTTCGCCATCGAGGGCCTGGGCATCTACGCGCTGAGCCAGTTCGGCGAGAACCCGATCGCCTTCGTGCTGCTCACCGGTCTGGTGTTCTTCGCCTGGGGTGAGATCTACTCGCTGTTCCCGGCGACCTGCGGCGACACCTTTGGCTCGAAATACGCCGCGACCAATGCCGGCCTGCTCTACACAGCCAAGGGCACGGCGGCGCTGATCGTGCCCTATACCAGCGTGCTCACGACCATGACGGGGAGCTGGCACACGGTGTTCCTGGTGGCGGCCGGGCTCAATATTCTCGCGGCGTTCCTGGCCCTGTTCGTGCTCAAGCCGATGCGGGCGGCCTACACCAAGGCGCCGCAGGCGAACCTCGCACCGGTGCTCGCTCAGTAAGACGCATCGCAACCATCGAAGGCCCGGCGCCGGCTTTACGGCGCCGGGCCTTCGTGCGTACCCGGTACCGGGTTCATCCGAGGATCGGGCATGGATACGGACGAGCGGATCGCACGCGAGAGCGTGGTGACGGCGGCGCGGGACCTCGACGCGCAAGGACTGAACCGCGGCACCTCGGGCAACGTCTCGGTGCGGTTCCGCGATGGCATCCTGATCACGCCCTCGGGGTTGCCCACCGCGCGCATGGGCCCGGACGACATCGTGCCGCTGGCCTTCGACGGGACGCACCCGGACGGGCTCAAGCCGTCCTCGGAATGGCGGTTCCATCGGGACATCCTGGCGGCGCGGCCGGAGATCGGCGCCGTCGTCCACGCCCATCCCATCCACTGCACCGCCTTCGCCCTGTGCGGGCGGGAGATCCCGGCGGTGCACTACATGATCGCGGCCTTCGGCGGACCGAACGTGCGCTGTGCGCCCTACGCGCCCTACGGCACGGCGGAGCTCTCGGAGCTGGCCCTGGCGGCGCTCAAGGACCGGAACGTCTGCCTGCTCGCCAACCACGGCATGATCGCCGCCGGGGAGAGCCTGGAGAAGGCGCTATGGCTCGCCGTCGAGCTGGAGACCCTGTGCTGGCAATATGCCGTGGCGCTCCAGGTCGGCGCCCCGAACATCCTGTCCGACCACGAGATCAACAGCACCGTCGAGCGCTTCCGCGGCTACGGGCTGAACGCGGTCGACAAAGGTTGAAGCGCGATAATCCTCGGCTCAGCGGCCGAGGATCTGCCCGAGCGCGATGCCGCCGGAGGCGGCAAACTCGGAAGCCGTGATCTTCTTGCCGTCCTCCGGCTTGACCTTGCGGATCTCGATCCGGCCGCCCTGCGCGCAGACGCTGAAGCCATCCTCGTCCACTGCGATCACCTCGCCGGGCTTGCCCTTCACCTCGCCGAGGCGGCGGACCGGATGCAGGTGCGCGTCGAAGATCTGGAGCTTCTTGCCGTCGAGGGTGGTCCAGGCACCGGGAGCCGGGTTCGCGGCCCGGATCAGGTTATAGATCTGGTCGGCATGGGCCGACCAGCGGATCTCAGCTTCCGCGGCGCGGAACCAGCCCTCGTAGCTCGCCGCGTCCTCGTCCTGATCGACCTCGATATGCTCGCCCGCGACCACGAGGTCGGCCGCCTCCAGCATCGCGTCGACGCCCATCGGGAACAGGGAGTTGAAGTAGATGTCGCCGAGCGTCGCGTCGCCGCCGATCTCGCAGGTCTTCTGCAGGATCACCGGCCCCTCGTCGAGGCCGTCGGTTGGGCGGAAGATCGTCAGCCCGGTCTGCAGGTCGCCCTTGGCGATCGGCCAGTTGATCGAGGACGGGCCGCGATAGCGCGGCAGCAGGCTCGGATGGTACTGGATCGTGCCGTGCTTCGGGATGGTGACGAAGCTCTGCGGTGCGAATTGCAGCACGTAGGCCATGATGCCGATATCGGCGTCGAGGCCGCGCATCGCCGCCTCGGCTTCGGGGCTCTTCAGGCTCGGGAACTGGAAAACCGGCAGGTCCTTCTCCAGCGCCGCGGTCTTGAGCACGTCCGGCTTGGCCCCGGGCTTCTCCGGCGCGCAGAAGACACCCGCGACGGTATCCCCACGCTTCAGGAACGCGTCCAGGACGGCCTTGCCGAAATCCTGCTGACCGATGACGGCGATGCGCATGGGCGATCCCTGGCGTCGTCCGGCCCCGACACGGGGCGGGATTCTTTTTGATTTGCGGGGTTTTCGTGCGGCCCGAAGGCGATCCCGGACGACGGCCCGGGATCGGCCGCCGCTCTCACTCCGCGGCGATCTTCTGCACGCCGCCGATGGCGCCGGAACCGGCGATCGCCTCGATGTCCTCGGCGGAGTACTTGAGCACGTCGCGCAGGATCTCGTCGTTGTGCTCGCCGAGCAGGGGCGAGCGCACGACCTCGGTCGGGCTCGCCGACAGCTTGATCGGGTTGCCGACCGACAGGTAGCGCCCGCGGGTGGGGTGATCGACTTCCACGATGGTGCCGGTCGCCCGCAGCGCCTTGTCGGCGGCGATCTCCTTCATGGACAGGATCGGGCCGCACGGGATGTCGTGGCCGTTGAGGATGTCCATGGCCTCGAACTTGGACATCTTCATCGTCCAAGCTTCGATACGCGTGAAGATCTCGTTGAGATGTGGCAGGCGCGCCTTCGGGGAGGCGTAGTTCGGATCGGTCTTCCAGCCCGGCTCGCCGATGATGTCGCAGATCGGGTCCCAGACCGCGGCTTGCGTGATCACGTAGATGTAGGCGTTCGGGTCCTGCTCCCAGCCCTTGCAGCGCAGGATCCGGCCCGGCTGGCCGCCGCCGGAATCGTTGCCGGCCCGCGGGGTCGCCTCGCCGAACGGGATGCCCTCGCCGAACTGGCTGTATTCCTTCAGCGGCCCGTGCTCGAGGCGCTGCTGGTCGCGCAGCTTCACCCGGCACAGGTTGAGCACGCCGTCCTGCATGGCGCAGTCGACCTTCTGGCCCAGCCCGGTCTGGGTGCGGTGGTAGAGCGCCGTGACGATGCCGAGCGCGAGGTGCAGGCCGGTTCCGGAATCGCCGATCTGAGCGCCGGTCACCATCGGGATGCCGTCCCGGAAGCCTGTGGTCGAGGCCGAGCCGCCGGCGCATTGCGCGACGTTCTCGTAGACCTTGCACTCCTCGTAGCGGCCCGGCCCGAAACCCTTCACCGAGGCGAGGATCATGCGCGGGTTCTTGGCGTGGATCTTCTCCCAGGTCAGACCCATCCGGGCCAGCGCCCCGGGAGCGAAGTTCTCGACGAGGACATCGCATTCCTCGATCAGGCGCCAGAGCACCTCCTTGCCCTTCGGATTCTTCGAATCGAGCGTGAGCGAGCGCTTGTTGTGGTTCAGCATCGTGAAATAAAGGCTGTCCACATCCGGAATGTCCTGCAGCTGCTGGCGGGTGGCGTCCCCGACCCCCGGCCGCTCGACCTTGATCACGTCGGCCCCGAACCAGGCCAGGAGCTGGGTACAGGTCGGGCCGGATTGGACGTGGGTGAAGTCCAGGATGCGGACGCCTTCGAGGGCCTTGGTCATGATCGGTCTCGGATCTCGGGTCGGGTTTCGGGATGCGGCGACGGGAGGGGTCTCAGATCGGTCGTGCGCGCCGCGTCATCGCGGAGGCTGTGCAGCGGGTCTGGAACCACGCGTCTCGCGTTCTCGGACAAACCATGCCGAAACTTCCTCCCGATGCGCGGCCCCGTCGATTCGCGGTTCCGTCACGTGGCCCGGTCTGGCGGGCCTTGAAATTTGTATACCACATGCCATCCGCCGGAGGCGAGTACAAAGAAGCACTCGCGAAGGTTGTGGCGAGCTCCCCAGCTTAGACCCAAGAGTTTAAGGTCTCAACGCGAACCCCGCAGAGCAACGGGGGAACTGGTCCTTGCCCTCTTGGCATACGTCTCAAGGCGGTCCATCATTCCGCCAAAATCGGTCGTCCCGCTGTGAACGACCGCGCAACAAAGCTGAACGAGGAACGCCCATGCTCGCCAGCACCAGCTTGATCAAGTCGTCCTGGATTGCGGTCGATGTCGACCGCGATCGTGCGGAGCGTGTGCTCGTGGTCGAGACCTACATCGCCGTGAGCCC
The DNA here is from genome assembly GCF_022829635.1 of Methylobacterium sp. E-066. GTDB lineage: Bacteria > Pseudomonadota > Alphaproteobacteria > Rhizobiales > Beijerinckiaceae > Methylobacterium. Next base: position 3,848 of record NZ_JAKSYO010000127.1, on the reverse strand, counting down.
GCTGGAACCGAATTACGACGCCGCGCAGTATGAGCGCGTCCTGTGCTGCGTGCAGAAGGTGCTGAAGGCACACCCGGACATCGACCGGGCCTCGATCCTCAGCATGCATCGCGGCTCCGGCTGCACGGCTTTGTTCCGCGAGCCGCCGGCGGATCTGGCGCGGTCGGCCGCGGCCTGACGGTCCGTCCGGCCTAAACGCGACCCCCGCAGCCGGATCAAGGAGTTTCCGGCTCGGGATCGCCCTGCGGCTCGTGCGATTCCAGCGCGACCCGGGCGGCGTGGAACCACCAGAGCGGGATGTCGCGATTGGCCTTGGTCAATTCCGACGCCCAGCCCTCCTTGGGCATCACTTCGGCCCGGTCGGCGAACAGCCGAAGGGCGCTCTCGGCCCGCTCGCGCCGGCAGCGCTCGCGGATCGCGGTGCGTTCGGCCTCGGCGCGGGCGTCCGTCTGCTCGATCAGCCGGCGGGTCGCCAACTCGTCGGCATCGAAGGCGAAACGCTGCCAGAACGCCTCCGCCTCGCGGGCGACGTCGCGTTCCCGCTGCGCCACGGACAGCGCCGCCTCGGCGGCTTCCTGGGCAGCCTCCGCCGCATGGGCGCGCGCCAGAACGCGGTTGTTGGCCTCCAAAAGCTCGCGTTCCCGCTCCGGGGCCATGCGCTGCCGCCGGAGCACGCGCAACTCCTCGTCGCACGCGGTCCGGTCGTTCCGATCCGAGATCAGGGCGGCAAGGGGGCCGGCGGCCAGGGCGTCGGCGCGTCGCAGATAGCGCTGGCGCAGCCCCGGATGATGGGTATCCAGCGTGTCTCCGTCCCAGGCCGGATGGTTGGCGTTCCCGCTTCCATCGTGATCGTAGAGCGCGCGTGCCAGGGCGTTGCGCAGGTCCTCGGAGGACGGAGACGCGGCGTGTTCGTTCATGACGCTACGCTGGCGGCGAGTAACGGGACGGCTGTCAACGCGCTTGTGCAGCCGGAGGACTCATCGGCGCATGACGATCCGGTGTTGTGGACCGGAAAAAGCATCGACCGCATGCAATGACCCGACCACCCGACGACGCGACACGATTGAGACTCTTTCGTCGCACGGTCGTTCCGGCGATCCGGTAAAGACACCGCCGCGATTATTACGGGGATGCCAGGTTCCACCGCTCGCGTACGTCTTCCGTCGGGGATCCGCCATCGCGGAAGACTGCGGTTCGAGCTTGGCACCGCCGATGAATTTTTGCCTCTCCCACCTGTGGATACAATTGGCGCAGCGGATGCGGTGGCGTCCGGGACGGGATCACCCCTCGGATTTCCGGGCGATCCGCTCCAGCGCCCCGAACATCGGCTCCAGTTCGTCCGTGCCGAGCTGGTGGAAGCCGAGGGTCCGGCCCATGATCACGCCCAGGATCGCGAAGAACAGCACCGAGCCCTCGCCCGGGCGGGCGCCGTTCATCCCGGCGAGCCGGTCGAGCTGGTCGGCCACGAAGGCCCGGTAGTCGTTGAGGGCCGCCGGATACTCGATCGAGGCCAGGAGCAGGGCGCGGGAGGATTCGTCGTCGTCGCAGTAATGCGACCGGACATGCGCCACCATGGCCATCGGCAGCTGCGCCGGTCCAGGCGGGATCTCGGCCTCGCAGGCGGCGATGTCCTCGCGCAGCTCGGAGAGCTTGCGGGCGACGAGGGCCAGGATCAACGCATCCTTCGACGCGTAGTGATGTAGCACGCCGCCCTTGCTCAGGCCCGCCTCGGCCGCAACGGCGTCGATAGTCAGCGCCCGCGCGCCGCCCTTGCGCAACACCGCGTCGGCCGCCTCTAGGATGATCTCCGGCCGTTCCGCCAGCCGCTGCCGTTTCACGCGCATGGGTCACCGTTTTAGAAACCGACTGGACGGTATGTAAGCGATGAAGTAGGAACCCGTCACGCCGTGGGCTCCCATTCCGCCGCGATGGTCGACCGCAAGATCCGCATGACCGCTCATCGATACACATCCGTGGTGCTGGCGACGATCGCCCTCGCGTCGGCGGTCCACGCCGCTGAACCGACGATGGCGCCGGATTCGGCCCTGGCGCGCATCCGCGTGGTCGAAGCCCAGCGCACGCCGGTCGCCTCCGAGGTCGTGCTGACCGGCGATATCCAGGCCCAGGCGCAGGTCAATGTCTCGTTCCGGACGAACGGCAAGGTCGCCGAGCGCCGGGTCGAGGTCGGCGATCACGTCGAGGCCGATCAGGTTCTCGCCGTGCTGGAGCCGCTGACCCAGCGGGCCAATCTCGACAACGCCAAGGCCGCCCTGGCCTCCGCGGAGGCGCGGCTGACCCAGGCCAAGATGGCCTACGAGCGCCAGAAGCAGCTCCTGGCGGGCGGCTACACCACGCGGCCGAGCTACGACAATGCCGAGCAGGAGCTGCGCACCGCGCAGGCCGCGGTCGATTCGGCCCAGGCCGCACTCGGGACCGCGCAGGAGCAGTTCTCCTACACGGAGCTGCGTGCCGGCGTGTCCGGGATCGTTACGAGCCGCAGTGTCGAGGTCGGTCAGGTGGTTCAATCTGGCCAGACCGTGCTCGTGCTCGCCCAGGACGGGCCGCGCGACGCGGTGTTCAACGTCTACGAATCGCTCACCGCGCGTCCGCCCGGCGACAAGACCATCACCGTCTCGCTGCAGGCGAACCCGGCGATCACGGCGCGCGGAACTGTGCGCGAGGTCTCGCCGACGGTGGATGCGTCGAGCGGCACGGTCCGGGTCAAGATCGGCCTGGAGCAGACGCCGCCCGCCATGGGGCTCGGCGCCGTCGTCATCGGCCACGGACGCTTCGCGCCGCATGATGCGGTGATCCTGCCCTGGTCGGCACTCTATCGCTACGACGGCCACCCGGCGGTCTGGATCTACGACACCGGCCGGCGGACCGTGTCGGTCCGCACCGTCGAGATCGACCGGTACGGGCCGGATGTCATCGCCTTGAAGAGCGGCGTCGAGCCGGGCGAGCGCGTCGTCATCGCGGGCATCCAGTTTCTGCGGCCGGGGCAGGAGGTTGCCGCCGCCCTCGTCGGAGGCAACCCATGAGTGTGCGCGCGGTTCTGGCGACTATCGCATTCGCCCTCAGTCTCGGCGGTTGCGACGGCCATGGCGAAACGCCCAAGGAGGCGGCGGCGCCGGTGCGGCCGGTGCTCACGCAGGTGGCCGTGCCGAGCGACAGCATCGCGTTCGGCCCCTTCGCAGGCACGATCGAGCCGCGCTACCAGTCGCAGCTCGGCTTCCAGATTCCGGGCCGGATGGTGGCGCGCGACGTAACCGTCGGGGACATCGTCAAGAAGGGGCAGCGGCTGGCCGCCCTCGACACCGTGGTCACGCGCTTCGACCTGACCCGGGCCGAGGCCGATCTCGCCGACGCCCGCGCGCAGGCCGAGAACGCGGAGGCCGCCGAGGTGCGTGCCCGGCGTCTCATGGCGGGGAACAACGTCTCGCAGGCGTCCCTCGATCAGGCGGTTGCCAAGCGCGACACTGCCCGGGCGCGGCTCGATCAAGCTGCGGCGAGCCTCCAGAAGGCCCGGGACCAGATGGGCTACACGGAGCTGAAGGCCGAGTTCGACGGCGTCGTCACCCAGCGCCTCGCCGAGGTCGGGCAGGTGCTGAGCGCCGGCCAGGGCGTCGTCACCGTCGCCCGCCCGGAGATCCGCGAGGCGGTGGTCGATATACCAGAGCAATATGTCGGCGCCCTGCCGGCGGATGGCGTGTTCACCGTGTTGCTCCAGAGCGCGCCGGAGCTAACGGCCAAGGGCCGCGTCCGGGAGATCGCGCCGCTCGCCGAGGCCGGGACGCGCTCCCGACGCATCCGCATCACCCTGGAAGATCCCGGCCCGGCCTTCCGCC
>NZ_JAKSYO010000116.1 GCF_022829635.1 Methylobacterium sp. E-066 | reverse complement strand
CCTGCTCGGCGCCTACGAGACCCGCCGCGCCTGATCCCCATCGGTCCCCGCCTCCCGGCGGGGACCTCTTCCGACCGGCATGAGCCGGCCATCGCGCAACCCTGAAGGAGAGTTTCGATGAGCAGCACCACCGACAAGATCTAGGGTCTGGCCAACGAGGCCGTGGGTAACGTCAACCAGCCCGCCGGCACCGTGACGGGCAACGACCAGCTCGTGGCCGAGGGCAAGGCGCAGGAGCTCACGGGCGAGGCGCAGAAGACCGTGGGCGACGGCAAGGCCGGCGCCAAGAACCTGGCCGACAAGGTCACCGGCCGGAGCTGACGCGGTTCGGCCGCGCCCGCCGGTCCGGCCCCGATCGCAGCCACCGCACAACCAGGGGTGGAGCACGGATCCCCACCAATCGGCCGGGTCG
>NZ_JAKSYO010000115.1 GCF_022829635.1 Methylobacterium sp. E-066 | reverse complement strand
CCAGGCCCGCGGCAAGACCCACAAGCAGGCCCTCATCGCCTGCGCCCGAAAGCTGCTCATCTACGCCAACACCGTCCTCGGCCGCGGCACGCCATGGCGTGCCGCGGCCGAGCCCGCATAACGGTTGCTCAGGATGAGGGGGTTGGGTTGGATGATCGTCGCTCAGGGCCGGACCGAGGTTTTTGTCGGCTCAGCCTACCGTGTTTCAAGGCAGCGCCGTGTACCGCGGATCGGAACCAGGACGATGCACTAGACCATTGATTTTGCATCATCTTATTCCGAAAACCGGAGCCCGCCCTTCGGGATGACGTTCTAACGCGCCTTGGTCTGGTCGCCTGTCGGCGAGCTCGAGAAGGCGAAGAGGCGCTGTCGCAGATCCGTGAACCACACCGGCATCGGTGCTCGCCCGTCGCCCACCACCACGGTCGCGGTCATGCCGGCTACGAGCGGCACGTCGTCCGGCTTGTGGTCGATGCGGACGCGCACGGGGACGCGCTGGGCCAGCCGCACCCAGGTGTAGACGGGGTTCACGTCCGGCAGCCCCTGCGTGCTCGCAGCGGCGTTGGCCGTCGAGATGCCGAGCGTGATGCTCTCCACCGTCCCGGTTAGGTGCGGCCCGTAGCCCATCAGCTTGATGTCGGCCGAGGCGCCGACATGGATGTTGGCCATCTTGGTCTCCTCGAAATAGCCGTCGATCCAGAACGAATCCGTGTCGACGATGCTGATGTTCGAGGTGCCGGTGCGGGCATAATCGCCGATCCGCATCAGGAGGTTGGTCACCCGGCCGTTGACCGTGGACTTCACCTGGGTCCGCTCAAGGTTGACCTTGGCCTGCCGCAGTTGCGCCTGCGCGCTCTCCAGCGACGCCTCGGCGATCTTGGCGGTCCCGGCGAATTGCTGCTTCTCCTCGATCGAGGTCGAGACGGTGGTGAGCGCCTGGCGCCGGGCCGATTGCGCGTTCTTCACCTGCAGATCGGCTTCGCGGTTCTTCACCTCGGCATCGGCCGAGGTGACCGCGACCTCGAAATCGACCGGGTCGATCACGTAGAGCAGGTCGCCTTTGTGGACGAGTTGGTTGTCCTGGACGCGCAGGTCGACGATCTGCCCGGAGACCTGCGGAGCGATGTTGGCGACCTGCACGCGAACGCTGCCGTCCCGGGTCCAGGGCGCGGCGACGTAGAACTCCCAGACGAACACCGCCGCCACGAAGGCGAAGAGCAGGATCAAGCCGGTGGCGGCCAGGCGAAAGACCTTGGCTGCGCGGCCCCGGCGTGCCGTGAGCGGCGGCGGATTGGCCCGGCTCTGCGTCTCCTCGCGGGAAACGGCCTTGGGATCGTCCTCGTCGGCGGTGGTGGCGGGCATCTAGATGAACGCGATCAGGAGGGCGAGGACGCAGACGTAGATGCCGGCCTCGGCGAGCGGGGCGTTGGCGACGTAACGGCTGAAGCGGATTTGGGCGAAGACCCGGCGCAGGATCAGGAGGATCACGAAGGCGGCGAGCGCATAGGCGACGAACGAAGAGATCAGCACCCCGCCGATGTGAATGTCTTGGTACATGCCGACCCGAACCAACCCCTGCGTTAGAACAATGCGATGTCGAGTCGGCGCAAGAATCGCCGATGGCGTGCGATGGTCCGCGCCGCCGTCACCAGATCGCTGGCCGCCCGCGCCGTGGTGAGCCGCACATCCCGGTCCTGCCGCGAGGCTGCCCGGATGAGATCCCGGGCGCCGGTCTCGAGGGCCCGGTCGTCTCCCTCGGCCAGGGCAGCTCGGCCCCGCTGGATCGCCTCTCGCAGCGGGTCGATCGACCAGAGCCGGCGCAATTCGGCATGGGCACGGGCCGCCGCAGCCTCGAGCCGGGCCAGCGCGAAGGCGTGCGAGAGACTCGCCCGGCGCACTGCGCCGCTGCCCGAGCTGTAGCCGGCGAACTGGAACAGGCGGTCGGCGTTCAGGCTGGTGCGGGTGGTCGCGTCGCCGCCTTGGCCGACCAGGGCATCGGCCAGGGCGTGCCGGGCCGAATCGAGCGCGTAGACCCGCTGCCGTTCGGCCGTCACCGGCAGCAGCAGGCGGACCACGATCGACAGGATGATGGCGGCGACCACCACCAGGAAGGCATTCAGCAGGAAGGTTTGCGCGTCGTAGCTCTGCGGGTTGGCCGGACCGAGGAGCACGGGGAAGAACACGATCAGGATGAAGCCGATGCCGAAGGTCTTCGGATTCAGCGACAGGAAGCAGCCGAAGAAGATCACCGGCGCCATCACGATGGCCAGCATCGGGAAACCCTGGACCCCGTCGAGGAACACGAACCGGGCGATGCCCGCGAAAGTCGCGGCCAGGGTCATCCCGATCATTACGCCGTTGGAGAACTTTTTCGGGTCGGGCGTCACCGAGGACAGGGCCGCGGTGGCGGCGACCTGCACGAGCGCGAAGGACGCCTGCGGCAAGCCGAGCGCCACGAAGGCCGCTGCGGTAACCGCGAAGCCGACCGCCACCCGCAGGGCGCCGCGCAGCGCCACCGGGAAGTCGCGATGTGTCGGCAGGTTCGCGTCGCGCAGGGGCTGATGGCCGTCGGCCACCGCCCGGATCCCGTCCTGCGCGAAGGTCGCCGCACAGACGACGTCGAGGGCGCGCTGGAGCACCACGACCTCGTCGAGGGGCCGATCGCCGTCGCGGATCGCGGCATCGACCAGGTCGCGCATCCGCGCGTCGTCCGCGTCGAGCGAATCCGGGTCGGGGTCCTCGACGACGCGACGGCAGATCTGGAGCGCCTCCTCCACCGCGGCGCTGCGGGTGCGCAGGCAGGCGGCGGCTGCCGCGACCGCGCGGATCGCCGCCGCCAGGACGTAGAGCGCAGCGATGCAGCTGCGCGCGCCGGCGGCCCGCCAAGGGCCGTCGTCGAGTTCGCCGGCGATGGCGCTGGCATCGGCCCGCATCGGCGCGACGGTGCGGATCAGCGCGGCAGTGCGGGATGCGCCGAGATCGCCCTTGTCCAGGGTCTCGCGCGCATACGCGCGGGTGTCGTCCCAGGCCTTGCCGAGCTGGGGCAGCAGCGTCCGCCACGTGCTCGGAGAGGCGAGGGCATCGTTGATGAAGGTGATCACGAGGATGCCGAGCACGATCACGGCCACCCGGGAGACCGCGGCGTCGAAGGTGCCCTGCGGCTCGTCGATCTGGCCCAGCGCAATGATGGCCACCGTGTAGCCCGACAGCATCGCCCCGTAGGCCCGCGTATCCTGGAGGTACTGTGCGGTGAATACGCACAGGCCCATCCAGACCGTGAACGAGACCAGCAGCAGGACCCGGTCCTGCCCGAACAGCGCCATGAACACGATCGACACGGCGGCGCCGATCAACGTTCCAAGCAGGCGGTAGACGGCCTTCGAGATCGCTTGACCGCGCTTCGGCTGAGCCAGGATCGCCACGCAGGTCGCCGCCGACGAGGCGCTGTCGAGCTGCAGCCAGAAGGCGGCAGCGAGCGCCAGCATCATGGCGATCCAGATCCGCAGGGCGAAGGCCCAGGCGGCAGGCTTGGGCACCCAGGCGTCCAAGAAGCCGATCAGACGGTCGATGACAGAGGCAGAGGACCGATGCGCGTCTGTGGTGGCCGAGGCGTCAGCCATGCCGTGGGCGAACCCGTGCAATCCGGCCTGGACCTCGCACGCAAGCCGTAGACGGCCAGGACGCCTGCCGATCCGTCATATCCGCGCCGATTCCCGCTCGCGCCTGTTCCAGCTTCGGAAACGAACGAGAAGCGCGACGGTTCGCCTCAAAGTCAGGCTTTGTCGCCGCCTTTCAAGCGCTTGTTGCAGCTGCTCCAGAATTGCGGCCACTTGGGACCTTGTGCAGCCTTCTGCGTATCGGTGAGCCCGCGCCATTGTGCGCCGCACGTCTTCTGCCGCTCCCGGGCAGCGCTCTGCCCGGGGCTCGGTGCCTTGGCCGCGGGCGCGGCCGGCGCGGCGGCTGGCGCCTCACCGGCGGTCGGTGCCTGCCCGGGTGTCTCCTTCGCAAGGAGCGGCTGGGCCATGAGAAGCGGCGCGGCGAACACCGCGATCCGCATAAGACGGTCGATCATCGAGAATCCCCCCGGAATCGCAACGGTTCCGGGTCGCGATCTCACCGCGCCCTCACGCTGCGCACAAGAGCGCAGCGGCATTCGCCAACAGCCGATAGTCGCCTTCTCAGAAACGCGAGGCGTGCGCGTGCGGCACCCTTGAGCGTGGCCGGGAAATCGTCTTCACTGCCGGGAGTGTCCGAGATCGGCGGGGGATCGCCGCGCCGCCGTGCGATCGGTCGAGGAGCAGATCACGATGGCAGCGGTGTCCGGGCAGCCGATCGACGTCCATACCTGGAGCACGCCGAACGGCTGGAAGATTCCAGTGATGCTCGAAGAGTGCGGGCTGCCGTACCGCGTGGTTCCGGTCAACATCGGCAAGAACGAGCAATTCGCGCCCGACTTCCTGGCGATCTCACCGAACAACAAGATCCCGGCGATCGTCGATCCGGACGGGCCGGATGGGCGGCCGATCACGGTGTTCGAATCCGGCGCGATCCTGCAATATCTCGGGCGCAAGACCGGGCAGTTCTATCCGAAGGACGAGCGTGCCCGGGTGGCGGTGGACGAGTGGCTGTTCTGGCAGGTGGCGGGGTTCGGCCCGATGCTCGGCCAGACGCACCACTTCAAGATCTACGCCCCCGAGAAGGTGCCTTACGCGATCGAGCGCTTCACCGCGGAAGCCAACCGTCTCTACGGCGTCCTGGAGCGTCGGCTGGAGGGCCGCGACTATCTCGCGGGCGATTATTCCATCGCCGACATCGCGACGCTGACCTGGGCGAAGCTCAACTTCAAGCAGGGCGTCGACATCGCCGCTCTGCCGAACGTGTCGCGCTGGCTGGAAACCGTTTTGGCGAGGCCGGCCGTCCAGCGCGGCCTCGCGGCGATCTGAGCGTCAGTTCTTGTTGGCGGCCTGCTGGTTCACGTCCGGCACTCGGGTCCAGGTCTGGGAGCCGCACAGCACCTTGAGCATGCAGCCCGAGACGCTGAGTTCGGCCTCGCTCTCGCGCTCGAGGCTGACGGTGTAAATCTTGCCCTCCTCGACGTTGTAGAGTTCGCCGGTGAACTTCTCCTCGTCGGGCTTCAGGCCGTCGATGAGCTGCAGGCCGATCACCGGGCGGCTGCGCTTCTTCGGATCGGGATTCTTCAGGTCGGTCTTCGCGGCGCCGTTCTCGGCGGTCGGCGCTTTCAGCCAGACGACCTTGCCGCAGACGAGCTTCTGACCGGGGCCGCAGCGGTCGATCCGGATCTTGGCGCGGCCATCCCCGGTGAGCCAAGTACCGGACGGATCCTTCCCGGTATCGGCGGCGGCGGCCGACAGGCCGGCGAGGAGGAGGGTGGCGCTGAGGGCGAGGCGCATGGTTCGTCTCCGAGTTTAGGGCACCGAGGGCGCCTGAGAGGTGGACGAAATCGGCTTGGGTCGAGAGAGCCGTCGCAATCAGGCGATTTTTCGGCGGTGTTGCGGCGGAGCCACGGCCGCGCTTGTTTCGCCTGTTGGCAAAAGCGCCCAACGGTGGACAACTGAGACGCGGAGACGTCGTGCACGACGCAGAACGCTGCGGTTCTCGCGATGCGGCCGCACAATGGGATGCTGGGACACGGCGCAGCGGCACAAGGAAGCCGAAGCGATGATGGACGATGCAAAGCCCGGCACCCCCGTACCGCTCGCCGACATCCTGGCCGAGTTCTCCACCGAAGATCAGGCCGAGATCCACGCCCATGCGGACCAGCTCATCCAGGAAAGCCGAACCCTCGCGCAGTTTCGGCGCGACGTGGGGCTGACGCAGGCCGAGTTGGCGCAGGCGCTGGAGACCTCTCAAGCCTACGTCGCCAAGCTCGAACGAAACCCGTCCGCCGACATGCAGGTCTCGACGATCGCCCGTATCGCGTCCGCGCTCGGCGGAGAGGTCAGGATCGTCGTCAGCCTGCCCGGAAAGCCGGATGCGACCTTCGCCATCCCGACGCCAGGCCCGCGCAAGACGGCGGGTGCCACGAAGAAGGCCTCGAAGCCGACCGCCAAAGTTCGCATCGCGACCGTCTGATCGTCCGCCCTCGTCGCGGGGCACGAGCCCGGTCCGGCCGACTGCGCGGCTTGAGGCCCGGTAGGCCGCCCGCTATAAGCCTGCCGCGGAAGCGAAATTTTCGCGCCTGAGATGCGCCCGTCACCCCGGCGCGCACCCTCCGCCTTTTCCACAGACAGACCGGACAGACCATGGCCACCGAGCGCACCTTCTCGATCCTCAAGCCCGATGCCACCCGGCGCAACCTGACCGGCGCCGTGAACGCGGCGATCGAGGAGGCGGGCCTGCGCATCGTCGGCCAGCGCCGCATCCGCCTGACCCAGGAGCAGGCCGAGAAGTTCTACGAGGTCCACAAGGAGCGCCCGTTCTTCGGCGAGCTCGTCAGCTTCATGACCTCCGGCCCCGTGGTGGTGCAGGTGCTTGAGGGCGAGAACGCTGTCGCCAAGTACCGCGAAGTCATGGGCGCCACGAACCCGGCCCAGGCCGCCGAGGGCACGATCCGCAAGCGGTTCGCCGAGTCGGTCGGCGAGAACACCGTGCACGGTTCGGACAGCGCCGAGAACGCCAAGCTCGAGATCGCGCAGTTCTTCAAGGATTCCGATATCGCCGCCTGAGGCGGAGACCCGGGTGGCGGGTCGGGCACACCGGCTCGCCATCCTGGCGCGGCGTACCCGGCGGCGCGGCAAATGCCGCCGGGTGTGTCCGGACCGTCATTGACGGATCGAAGCCCGAGAGCGACCAACGGCCAAGGTTATTCAACCTCAGCTCTGGACCGCCAAGACCATGACGATGCGCCGCCTGCCCCTGCTGATCGCGACCGGTCTGATCGCGATCGGCGCGACCGCCGCCCTCGCGGGCGGATCCTCGGCCCCGTTCCAGCAGTACGAGCCGGATCCCGCGCTCAAGACCGCCACCAAGGCCAATCTCGAAGGCCGTGTGCGCCACGCCTGCACGATCGTCCAGGCCCGCCTGACCAGCGCCCCCGAAGCCTCCCTGGAACGCCCCTGCGGCTGCTACGCCAAGCAGACCCTGCGCAGCCTCGACGAATCCGAGATCGAGGCCTACCGGGCCACCGGCTATTTCAACGATTCCGCCCGCGCCAAGGCGCTGTCTGCGCTGGACAGCTGCAAGCTGCAGCGGCCGGTCTGATCATTCCCGGGGCGCTGCCCCGGACCCTGCCGAAGGGACTTGTCCCTTCGGGATCTCCTTACAGACTGAACAGGACGCCCTCAGGCGCGGTGTCGGCGATGACGACGCGATCACCTTCGAGGCGAGCGCGTCCGCCGGCCACGAGGGCCAGCACCGCCGGGTAGAGCCGGCGTTCCTGGACGATCACCCGGTCGGCGAGGCTGTCCGGATCGTCGCCCTGGCGCACCGGGATCGCGGCCTGCGCCACGATCGGCCCGGCATCGAGCTCCGGCACCACGAAATGGACCGTGCAGCCGTGCAGCCGCACGCCGGCGTCGAGCGCCTGCTGATGCGTGTGCGTGCCCTTGAACAGGGGCAGGAGCGAGGGATGGATGTTGAGCATCCGCCCCGCCCAGCCGGCCACGAAGCCCGGCGTGAAGATCCGCATGAAGCCGGCCAGGCACACGAGATCGATATCGGCCGCCCGTAATTCGGCGTCGAGGGCGGCATCGAAGCTGGCGCGATCCGAAAAACCTTTGTGATCGATCGCCCGAGCCGGGATCCCGGCCTCGGCCGCCCGCGCGAGGCCGGCGGCGTCCGGGCGGTTCGACAGCACCAGGACGATCTCGGCCGGATAGGCCGGATCCTGCGCAGCCTCGATCAGCGCGACCATGTTCGAGCCGCGCCCCGAGATCAGGACCGCGACGCGGGTCTTCCTGGAAGTCGCCATCAGAGCGCGAGGCGTCCGCGGAAAGTCACGGGCTCAGATCCGCGCGCGGTGATCCGGCCGAGGCGCACCGGTGCCTCGCCCGCCCGGGTCAGGGCCTCGTCGACGTCGTCCACCGACTCCGCGGCGGCGATCACCACCATGCCGATCCCGCAATTGAAGGTCCGCAGCATCTCCGCCTCGGCGACGCCGCCCTCGCGGGCGAGCCAGCCGAACACCGGAGGCGGGGTGATGGCGTCGAGGTCGATGGCAATGCCGACATCGTCCGGCAGCACCCGGGGCAGGTTGTCGGGGAAACCGCCGCCGGTGATGTGGGCCAGCGCGCGGATACCGTCGGTGGCCTCCAGCGCGGCGAGGAGCGGCTTCACGTAGATCCGGGTCGGCTCCAGCAGGGCATCGCCGAGACTGCGCGACGGATCGAACGGCGCCGGGGCGTCCCAGCCGAGGCCGGTCTTGGCGACGATCCGGCGGACCAGCGAGAAGCCGTTGGAATGGACCCCGGAGGAGGGGAGCCCGAGCACCACGTCACCCGGCCGAATGCCGGGCTTCGGCAGGAGCGTGCCACGCTCGGCCGCGCCCACCGAGAAGCCGGCGAGGTCGTAATCCGAGCCGTCGTAGAGGCCCGGCATCTCGGCGGTCTCACCGCCGATCAGCGCGCAGCCCGCCTGCCGGCAGCCCTCGGCGATGCCGCGCACGATGTCGGCGCCGACGCCGGGCACCAGCTTGCCGGTGGCGTAATAATCCAAAAAGAACAGCGGCTCGGCGCCCTGAACCACGAGGTCGTTGACGCACATCGCCACGAGGTCGATGCCGATTGTGTCGTGCCGTCCGGTCTCGATGGCGATCTTGACCTTGGTCCCGACGCCGTCATTGGCCGCCACCAGGATCGGATCGCGGAATCCCGCAGCCTTCAGATCGAACAGGCCCCCGAATCCGCCGATCTCGGCATCCGCCCCCGGCCGCCGCGTCGAGCGCACCAGCGGCTTGATCGTCTCGACCATGGCATTGCCGGCGTCGATATCGACGCCCGCCTGCGCGTAGGTCAGTCCCTGTCCACCCTTGGCCGTCATGCCAGCGTCGTCCCGGTCATCATCGGGTCCGCTCTAGCGGCTTCCAGCGCGTCGCGCGAGTCGGCAGCGTCGGGGCTTGATCGCGAGGCTTGATCGGCACAAGCCCGATGCCCACTCTGCGACAGGGCGTCGTAGGCAGCGTCGGGGGGCGAGATCATGCGCGCACGGGCTGTCATCGGATTGGGCGCCCTCGTCGCGCTGAGCCTCCTCGTCTACCTGCTCCGGGAGGTGATGCTGCCCTTCGTGGCCGGCATTGCGCTCGCGTACCTGCTCGATCCCCTGGCCGACCGGCTGGAGCGCCTGGGCCTCGGCCGCCTGGCCGCGAGCCTCCTGATCCTGGCGCTATTCGTCCTGGCACTGATCGTGTCGCTGCTGATCCTGATTCCGCTGACCGCCAACCAGATGGCCGGCCTGGTCAACGCGCTGCCCGGCATGGTCTCGCGGCTCCAGGGGATCATCGCCGAACGCGCCGGCCCGGTCCTGGAGCGGGTCGGCGGCGACAACGTGCTGACCGAGCTGCAATCCTCGGTCGGCACCCTGGCGACCCAGGGCGGCGCCTGGCTCCTCGCCTTCCTCAAGTCGATCTGGTCGGGCAGCCAGGCCCTGATCTCGATCGCCTCGCTGTTGGTCGTGACCCCGGTGGTCGCCTTCTACATCCTGGTCGACTGGGATCGGATGATGGCGGCCCTGGACAGCTGGGTGCCGCCCCGGCACCGGGCCACCGTGCGCGACCTCGCCCGGCAGATCGACGGCGCGATCACCGGCTTCGTGCGCGGGCAGACCCTGGTCTGCCTGATCCTCGGCAGCTTCTACGCGGTCGGGCTCTGGCTGGTCGGGCTGAATTTCGGCGTGCTGATCGGCCTGATCGCCGGCTTCCTGACCTTCATCCCGTATGTCGGCACGCTCACCGGCTTCCTGCTCTCGGTCGGCGTCGCGCTGGTGCAGTTCTGGCCGTCCTCCGACTGGCTGCATCTCGGGCTGACGGTAGGCGTGTTCCTGGTCGGCCAGTTCCTCGAAGGCAACGTCATCGCGCCCAAGCTCGTCGGCGAATCCACCGGCCTGCACCCGGTCTGGCTGATGTTCGCGCTGCTGGCCTTCGGGACCCTGTTCGGCTTCGTCGGCCTGCTGCTCGCGGTGCCGGTGGCGGCCTCGATCGGCGTGCTCGTGCGCTTCGCCCTGGCGCGCTATCTCCAGAGCCGCCTGTACCATGCCGAGCAGCCGGTGCTGATCGACCTGAACGACGAGGCCGGTCGGACCTTGACGGCCACCGGTACCCGGTCATCCTGACCGACCCATTTGAGCAACCTATGCGCGAGAACGCACCACCCCGGCAGCTGGCCTTCGATCTGCCGCTCGATCCCCGCTACGGCCGCGAGGACTTTTTGGTCGGGCCGGCGAACGAGGCGGCCTACGCCCTGGTCGAGGCCTGGCCGGACTGGCCCGACAGCGTGCTCGTGCTGATCGGCCCCTCTGGCAGCGGCAAGAGCCACCTCGCGGCGATCTGGGCGGAGCGGGCCCATGCCTGGACGGTGACGGCGGCCGAGGTCGGGGCGGACACGGTCCAGCACCTCGTGTCGAACGGGGCTCTGGTCGTCGAGGACATCGACCGGGACGCGGGCCGGGACGAATCCGCCCTGTTCCACCTGCTCAACCGCGCCCGCGAGCTGGCCTGCCCGGTCCTGCTGACCAGCGCGGCCGGGATCGATGCGCTCGGGCTGGCGACGCCCGATCTGCGCTCGCGGCTTCGCCTCGCGCCCAGCATCGCCATCGACGCGCCGGACGATGCGCTGCTGCGCGCCGTCCTGGTCAAGCTGTTCGTGGACCGGCAATTGGTGGTCGATCTCAGCGTGATCGAGGCGCTGGCCCTGCGGATCGACCGGTCCCTCGGCCGGGCCCGCGATCTGGTCGCCGAGCTGGACCGGGACGCCCTCGGGCGTGGACGGCGGATCAGCCGACCGCTGGCGCTGGCCGTGCTACGACGCATGGGCTTCGACGACGAGGCCGACGCGGACGCATAAAATCGGTACCCGGCGGCCGTCACGAAAGCGTCGTGAAAGCTACGGGTGTAGAATGCTAAACGCGCCGCGATCGGCAGGGACAGGAATCGGAATGGAATCGACGCAGAAGCCCATGGACCGCGACGCCGCCGACGAGGCCGCGGAGCCCCGTCGGCCCGACGCGACCGATCCGGCACCGCGCCGCACCGCCGTCAGGCGCGCGCCGGCCAGGGCCACGGCTGCCAAGAGCGTCGCCGCTCCAAGCGAGACCCCGAGCACGGCGGCGGAAAGCGTGCCGGCTCCGAGCGCGCGTGCCCGGAATACGGCCGCCAAAAGCCCGATCGGCAAGAGCCCAATCGCCAAGAGCGCGATCCCCGCCAGCGCGACCGCGTCGGGCGCGACGACGGCGAGTGCGGCTGCCGCTGCCCCCGGTGCTGTTGCGGCGGCGGTCGACACCGCCGATGAATGGCCCGCCGTGCCGACCGCGCCGGCAGAGCAGCCGGCGGGTGCAGCCCGCGAGCCCGTAGTCGAGGCCGGGCGCTCGCTCCGTCATTCGCCCGAGCGGTTCGTGAACCGCGAGCTGTCCTGGCTCCAGTTCAACCGCCGGGTCTTGGAAGAGGCGTTTAACCCGAACCATCCGCTGCTGGAGCGCCTGCGCTTCCTGTCGATCTCGGCGAACAATCTCGACGAGTTCTTCATGGTCCGCGTGGCCGGCCTGATCGATCAGGTCCGGGCCGGACTGACGCTCCCGTCCCAGGACGGGCTGACGCCGTCCGAGCAGCTGAACCGGATCGGCATCGAGGTCGCGCGGCTCGCCGCCGACCAGCAGGCCCGCTGGCGCCAGCTGCGCGAGGAACTGCAAGCCTCCGAGATCGAGATCGTCGAGCCCGCGGCTCTCACCGCCGAGCAGGCCGCCTGGCTGGAAGAGTATTTCCTCAACCACGTCTCGCCGGTCCTGACGCCGCTGGCGATCGATCCGGCCCATCCGTTCCCGTTCATCCCCAATCTCGGCACCACTATCGCGCTGGCGCTGGTGCGGCCGCGCGACGGCCGCCTGCTGCGCGCCCTGATCCGCGTGCCCGGCGTCATCGACCGGTTCGTGCGCCTGCCCACCAGCGAGAGCGAGACCGCCGCGCGCCTGATCTCGATCGAGCAGGTGATCGGCCTATTCACGGGGCGGCTGTTCCCTGGCTACCTGGTCAAGAGCAGCGGCGCGTTCCGGGTGGTGCGGGATTCGGATCTCGAGATCGAGGAGGAGGCCGAGGATCTCGTCCTGCATTTCGAGACCGCGCTGAAGCAGCGCCGCCGGGGCGTCGTGATCCGGCTCGAAGTCGAAGCGGGGATGTCGGAGGATCTCCGCAGCTTCGTGGCCGACGAGCTCGAAATCTCCGCCGACGCGATCTTCCTGATCGAGGGCATGCTCGCCCTCAACGAACTGTCCCAGATCGTCGGCATCGACCGGCCGGACCTGAAGTTCAAGCCGTACAATCCCCGCTTCCCCGAGCGCATCCGCGAGAGCGGCGGCGACGTGTTCGCGGCGATCCGGCAGAAGGACTTCATCGTCCACCACCCCTACGAATCGTTCGATTCGGTCGTGCAGTTCCTGGCGCAGGCCGCCCGGGACCCGAACGTGGTGGCGATCAAGCAGACGCTCTACCGGACCTCGTCGAACTCGCCGATCGTCGCGGCGCTGGCTGAGGCCGCCGAGCTCGGCAAGTCGGTCACCGCCCTGGTCGAGCTGAAGGCGCGGTTCGACGAGGAGGCCAATATCCGCTGGGCGCGCAACCTGGAGAAGGCCGGCGCGCAGGTGGTGTTCGGCTTCGTCGAGCTGAAGACCCACGCCAAGCTGTCGCTGGTGGTCCGGCGCGAAGGCGACAAGCTCGTCACCTACTGCCATGTCGGCACCGGCAATTATCACCCGATCACGGCGCGGGTTTACACGGACCTGTCGTTCTTCACGGCGGATCCGGCGATCGCCCGGGACGTGTCGCGGATCTTCAACTTCATCACCGGCTACGCCGAGCCGGCCGAGCTGGAACGGATGTCGGTCTCGCCGCTGACGCTGAAGAACCGGCTGCTGGAGAACATCGAGGCCGAGGTCGCCCACGCCAAGGCTGGCCGGCCGGCGGCGATCTGGATCAAGTGCAACTCGCTGGTCGACGCGCAGATCATCGACGCGCTATACGATGCGTCCTCCGCGGGGGTGCAGATCGATTGCGTGGTGCGTGGCATCTGCTGCCTGCGCCCGAGCATCCCGGGGCTGTCCGAGACGATCCGCGTCAAGTCGATCGTCGGGCGCTTCCTGGAGCATGGCCGGATCTACGCCTTCGGCAACGGCGTCGGGCTGCCGCATCCGAAGGCCACCATCTACATCTCGTCGGCCGACCTGATGAGCCGTAACCTCGACCGCCGGGTCGAGGCGCTGCTGCCGATCACCAACCCGACAGTCCACCAGCAGGTCCTCGACCAGATCATGCTGGCCAATCTCCTGGACAACCGCCAGAGTTGGCGTCTGCTCGCCTCCGGCGGCTGCGAGCGGATTCAGCCCTCGGAGGGGGAGGAGCCGTTCAACGCGCACAAGTACTTCATGACGAACCCGAGTCTTTCCGGCCGCGGCAAGGCGTCGAAGAAGTCGAGCCCCCGTGCTCTGAGCCGCCGGGCGCAGCGCGGCTAAGTGCGCCGACAGATGCGCAGGAAACTCGACAGGTTTCGCAAACGTGTTGTGCAGTTCTGCGTGAGGACTCTGCGCCCGGCCGGACAGCCGGGCGGCCGAAACGTTGCCCTGCCGGTCCGATTGGGCTTAGAGCATTCGCCGACGCCAAGGATTTCGGTTCGGCCGCAAGCGCATCGCATCATCGACCTGGAGCCGAGTTCGGTTGCGGCTCCGGATTGCACGCGCGGCTTGCCGGTCCGGCCGGCCACGCCCCATCAAGGACTCGGACGTTTGGGCAGCCCTCGCGCCAACCTCACCCTCGCGCATTCCGCGGACAGGCCGTCGCGCGACCTGCGGCCGCCGGTGGCGATCATCGATATCGGCTCGAACTCGGTCCGGCTGGTCGCCTATGACGGTCTGAGCCGCGCGCCGACGCCGCTCTACAACGAGAAGGTCCTGTGCGGCCTGGGCCGCAACGTCCTGACCACCGGCCGGCTCAACGAGGACGCAGTCAACCGTGCGCTGACCGCCCTGGGCCGCTTCCGGGTGCTGTGTGAGACGATGCGCGTCGGCCGGGTGTTCGTGCTGGCGACCGCGGCGGCCCGGGACGCCGAGAACGGCCCCGACTTCCTGCGCGCAGCGGAAGCCGCCTGCGGCCAGGAGATCCAGCTCCTGTCGGGTCGCCGGGAGGCGGAATTGTCCGCCATGGGCGTGATCTCGGGCTTCCACGCGCCGAACGGCGTCGTCGGCGACATGGGTGGCGGATCCCTCGAACTGGTGGACGTGCGCGGCACCGTGGTCGGGCAGGGCGTGACCATGCCGCTCGGCGGCCTCGCTTTGCAGGACCTGTCCGGCGGATCGATCAAGAAGGCCGCCAAGATCGTGCGTGAGCACATGCGCAAGGCCGAGCCGCAGCTCGAGACCCTGCGCGGGCGGACGTTCTACGCGGTCGGCGGCACCTGGCGCGCCCTGGCGCGGCTGCACCAGGCGGCGCGCGGCTATCCCGTCCACGTGATGCACGGCTACTCTGTCGAGCCCACCGACGAGATGAGCTTCCTCCAGATCGTCGAGCAGACGGAGGTCGGGCTGCTCCCGGACTTGGATACGATCTCCGAGGCGCGGCGCCCGCTCCTGGCCTACGGCGCGGTGGTCCTCGAAGAGATCATCCGGGTCGGGCGCCCGCGGGAGATCGCGATCTCGGCCTCGGGGGTGCGGGAGGGGCTGCTGTTCGAGCAGCTCGACCGCGATACGCGCCTGATCGATCCGCTTCTCGCCTCTGCGGCGGAGTTCAACGCCCTGCGCGCCCGCTCGCCCCGCCACGGGGAGGAGTTGATCGCCTGGACGGACCGGTTCGTGGCGACGCTCGACGGCCCCGAGACGGCGGACGAGCGTCGCCTGCGCCATGCGGGCTGTCTCCTTTCGGATGTCGGCTGGCGAGCCCATCCCGATTACCGTGACGAGCAGAGCATCGCGGCGATCCAGAACGCCGCCTTCGTGGGGGTGGATCACCCCGGGCGGGCCTATCTCGCCCTGTCGGTGTCGCTGCGCCATAGCGGCGTAGCCCCGGAAAAGGCCAACCCGATTCTCCGGAGCATCGCCGGTCCGCGCCTGTTCGAGCGGGCGCGTCTCCTCGGCGCGCTGCTGCGCGTCGCCTTCCCGATCTCGGCCGGCATGGACTGCGCGCTCACACGCGCGCCGCTCGTCGTCGAGGACGGCCGCGCTACCCTGCGGATGCCGCAGGATTGGGCCGCCCTCGCCAGCGACCGGCTGCTGAACCGGGTCCGCGGTCTCGGCCGCGTGGTCGGGCTGGACGGACGGATCGAGATCGGCGGCACCGCCGACTGATTTTTTTCTGCGGACGGGGTCGATCGGCGTTTCTCACGCTTGTGGGCAAGCGCAGTCGCGGCAGCGCGTCGTCAGGCCCCCCGGACGCTGGACGCGGAGCAGCCGCATCGCCTCGGCCTGCGAAGCACCTTGCCCGCAGCGGCCGATCGCTTGCGGATTGCCGGTGCATACGCGGCATACCAGCCGTCGATGGTCAGGGGCACAGGCCTTCGTCGCCCGACATGACACGCGGCAAGGCGGGGGAGGATCGAAGTTCGCCTTCGGTCTCGCGCGACGCATCGCGTCGCGGCGGCTTCGAATGGCACAAGTCCGCGGCCGGTCCGCGGGAACATATTTAAAATTAAAAACTTTCTTTTCAAGGCACGACGCTGCTCAAACAACTCTTAAAAATAATACGCCGCCTCATCATCAACTATAGATTTACTCAATAATACCGAGTCGGATTACCGCCACCAAAAGATATTACCTCGTCAATCTCGATGAAAACCGATGCATCCCATTTCGGGTTCAGGTATCAAAACTCTCAACGGCCGCAAGTGGCCACCGGAGTTTGACCATGCGCTGGCTCGGACGAGTCTCGATCAAGACGCTTCTGTGCTTGGTGATCGGCGCGCTGGCGCTGATGTTGCTGAGCTATACGACGAGCGCGCTCATCAATGCGCGCGAGCAGGCCGGACAAGCCGATCGAGCCGTCACCCTGGCCCATGCGAGCCGGCGCCTGCTCAAGACGATCCTGCCCGTGCGGATCGAGCGCGGCTCGACCCTCGCCCTGGGCGGCCAGGAACCGGCCGGGCCGGACACGCTGTCGGTGATCGCAACGAACCGGAAGGCGATAGAAGAAAGCTTCGACAGGGCGCAGGTGCTCCTCCGCGAACAGGATGTTCCCGCGGTGACGGCGACGGTCGGGCGCCTGAACGCCGCGCACGAGGCCCTGAATGCGTTGCGTCCCCGCATCGACGCGGCCCTGCGCCTCCCGAAAGCGCAACGCGATGCGGCGCTCCTGCCCGCCACGCTCACTGCGTTCCAGGAATTCCTGGACGCGCTGACCGTCACGACAGACGCCGTCGATAGCGCCATCCCCCGGTCGGACGAGATTCTGCAGCGCTATCTGGTCCTCAAGCGTGCGGCCTGGGCGACGCGGGTCGCGATCGGGAACGTCGCCCTCCGGGTGCAAGGTTCGCTGGCGGCTGGAACGTCCTGGACGCTTCCCGAGACCGTGGCCGCCGCCGAGGAGCGGGCGCGCCTCCAGAGCGCCTGGACCAGCACCCGTGAAGCCGCGACCGACGTGTCCGACAAAGTCCAGGCCGCCTTCCGGAAGGCGAGCGCCGAGAATTTCGAGGGATCGGCCGCGGACATCTCCAAAGCCGTGTTCGATGCGCTCAGCCAACGGACGACGCCGAGCATCACCTTCCAGGACTATCGGCAACGCAACACCGGCGCGCAGGCGGCCATCGTCGATCTCGCCTACGTCTCCCTCGACGAGATGATCGCGCGCGCCGAACGCCTGGCCGGTGAGGCGCGCGGCATCCTGATCCGCAACGTCGGCGCGTTGGCGGCGGTCATCCTGCTCGTCAGCCTCGGCCTGATCGTCGTCTTCGGCGGCGTGCTGTGGCCGATCCGGACGATCTCGGCGACGATGCGGGCCTTGGCCGAGGGCGACGCGTCCGTCGAAGTCCCGGTCGGGGTGTATCGGAACGAGTTCGGCCCCATGGCGGCGGCCGTGCAGGTGTTCAAGGACAACCTGATCCGCAACCGGCAGCTCGAATCCGAAGCGACGCAGGCGCGTCTTGCCGCCGAAGCGCAGCGCAAGGCCGGCATGCGCCAGATGGCCGAGAGTTTCGAGCAGGCGGTCGGTGGCATCATCGGCCAGGTCTCGTCTTCGGCGACCGAGTTGCAGGCCACCGCCCAGACCCTGACCGCCACGGCGACCCAGACGGCGAGCCAGTCCACCACGGTGGCCGCCGCCGCCGAGGAGGCCGCCAGCAACGTCAACACGGTCGCCGCCGCCTCCGAAGAACTCGGCTCCTCGGTCCAGGAGATCGGCCGGCAGGTGGACGGGTCCGCCAAGCTCGCCCAGGGCGCGGTCGCCGAGGCCGGGCAGACCGGTGCGTTGGTGCAGGAGCTGAGCAGCGCCGTGGCGCGGATCGGCGACGTCGTCGGGTTGATTTCTTCGATCGCCGGTCAGACCAACCTGCTGGCGCTCAACGCCACCATCGAGGCGGCTCGCGCCGGGGATGCCGGCCGCGGCTTCGCGGTGGTGGCCTCGGAGGTGAAGGCTTTGGCCGAGCAGACCGCCAAGGCGACGGAAGAAATCTCGGGTCAGATCGCCCGGGTCCAGGCCTCGACCGGTCAGGCGGTGACGGCGATCGGCTCGATCACCGCACGCATCCAGGAGATCAACGGCGTGGCCACGAGCATCGCCGCGGCGGTGGAGCAGCAGGGCGCGGCGACGCAGGAGATCGTGCGCAATGTCGGTCAGGCGGCAGCCGGCACCGGCGAGGTGACCAGCAACATCACCGGCGTTGCCGAGGCGGCAGAAGCGACCGGGAAGGCGGCAAGCCAGGTGCTTGGCGCGGCCACGGACCTGTCGCGCCAGTCCGAGCATCTCACGGCCGAGGTCGCGCGCTTCCTCGACACCGTCCGGGCGGCCTGAGACCACCGCCCCGCCTGTCCCGGCAGCTTAGAACTGCCGGGACAGGCGATTTTACCTCACTCCGAGATCATGCCGACGCCGGCCTCGCCGCCGGGGAGCGGGGCCGGCTCGGATTGCGCCTCGACCACGGCCGCGGCCGTGACGTTGACGATGCCGCGGGCGGTCACCGAGGGCGTCAGGATGTGGGCGGGCTTGGCTGGGCCGATCAGCAGCGGCCCCACGGGCAGCGCATCCGCCAGGACCTTGGCGAACTGGAACGCGATGTTGGCCGCGTCGAGATTCGGGAAGATCAGCACGTTGGCCGCCCCCTTGAGGCGCGAGCCCGGCAGCACCCGGTCGCGGACCAGCTCGGAGAGGGCCGAATCCGCCTGCATCTCGCCGTCCACCATCAGCTCCGGATCGCGCGCCTGGAGGATCCCCAGCGCCTCGCGCATCTTCATCGCCGAGGGCGAATCCGACTGTCCGAAATCCGAGTGGCTGAGCAGCGCGATCTTAGGCGTGAGGCCGAAGCGGCTGACATGGCCGGCGCAAGCCTGGGCGACCTCGGCGATCTCCTCCGCGGTGGGATTCTGCCGGACATGGGTGTCGGCCAGGAAGTACGCGCCCTCGCTGGTCACGATCAGGCTCATGGCGGCGCATTGCGTGATGCCGGGGGCGAGCCCGATCACGTCGCGGATGATCCGCAGCCGGGTCTCGAACCGGCCCTCCAGGCCGCAGATCAGCGCGTCGGCCTCGCCGCGCCGCACCGCGATGGCGCCGATCACGGTGTTGTTGGTCCGCACCAGGGTGCGGGCCGCATCCGGGGTGATGCCGCGCCGGCCGGCGACGTCCAGGTAGGTCTGGACGTAGGCGCGGTAGCGGGGATCGTCCTCGGGGTCGATCAGCTCGAAGTCGCGGCCCTCCTGGATCGACAGGCCGAAGCGCTTGAGCCGCGACTCGACCACCCGCGGCCGACCGACTAGGATCGGGAACGCGACCTTGTCTTCCACGATGGCCTGGACGGCACGCAGCACCCGCTCGTCCTCGCCCTCGGCATAGATCACGCGCTTGGGCGCGGCCTTCGCCTTGGAGAACAGCGGCTTCATGATCAGGCCGGACCGGTGCACGAACCGGTCGAGGCTCTCGACATAGGCGTCGAAATCCTTGAGCGGCCGGCCGGCCACGCCGGAATCCATCGCGGCCTTGGCGACCGCCGGGGCGATGCGCACGATCAGGCGCGGGTCGAACGGGCTCGGGATCAGCGATTCCGGGCCGAACGGCCGGGCCTCGCCGTCATAGGCGCGAGCGACCACGTCGGAGGGGGTCTCGCGGGCGAGTGCCGCGATCGCCTTCACGGCGGCCAGCTTCATCGCCTCGTTGATGCTGGTCGCGCCGACATCGAGCGCGCCGCGGAAGATGTAGGGGAAGCACAGGACGTTGTTGACCTGGTTCGGGAAATCCGAGCGCCCGGTGCAGATCATCGCGTCGGGGCGCTTCGCCTGGGCGAGATCCGGCATGATCTCCGGGTAGGGATTGGCCAGAGCCATGATCAGCGGTTTGTCCGCCATCTTCTCCAGGAGCTCGGGCTTCAGCACCCCGCCGGCCGAGAGGCCGATGAACACGTCCGCCCCCGGGATCACCTCGGCCAGCGTGCGCGCCTCGGTCTCCTGGGCGTAGATGTCCTTCCAGCGGTCCATCAGCTCGGGGCGGCCCTTGTAGACCACGCCCTTGATGTCGGTCAGCGTGATGTTCTCCCGGGTCGCGCCCAGCGACACGAGCAGGTTGAGGCAGGCGAGCGCCGCCGCGCCGGCCCCGGAGGTGACGATGCGGACGTCAGAGAGGGTCTTGCCGGCGAGTTCGAGGGCGTTGAGCACGGCGGCGGCCACGATGATCGCGGTGCCGTGCTGGTCGTCGTGGAAGACCGGGATGTTCATCCGCGCCCGGCACTGCTCCTCGACCTCGAAGCACTCCGGCGCCTTGATGTCTTCCAGGTTGATGCCGCCGAAGGTCGGCTCGAGGGCACAGACCACGTCGACGAGCTTGGACACGTCGTTCTGGTCGACCTCGATGTCGAACACGTCGATCCCGGCGAACTTCTTGAACAGGACCGCCTTGCCCTCCATCACGGGTTTCGAGGCGAGCGGGCCGATATTGCCCAGGCCCAGCACCGCGGTGCCGTTGGTGAGCACCGCCACGAGGTTCTGGCGGATCGTCAGTTCGGCGGCCTGCTGCGGGTCGTCGTGGATCGCCATGCAGGCGACGCCGACGCCCGGCGTGTAGGCGAGCGCCAGGTCGCGCTGGTTGCCGAGCGGCTTGGTCGCCTGGATCTCCAGCTTCCCGGGCTGCGGCAGGCGGTGGTAGACGAGCGCCCCGGCCTTGAGGTCCTCGGACATGTTATCGGCCATCGCTCACCTTCCAGCTCGCCCGCTTTCCCGGAGACGACGCGGTCGCACACCGCGCCGGATCCCATCGTGAGGGGTCTGTTGCACCGGCTGCGCAGGGGGCGCAACCCGCATAACGAGACCCGGATCCACCTCGCCGCGCTGGCGAGGGCCTACGGTTTCTCCATAGGCTCTTATTCGTACGGGCGTCCAAAAGTGCGCTTCCCGGAGAGCGGCCGTCGCCTGACGATCGGCCGCTATTGTTCCATCGCCGACAAGGTCGAGATCCTGCTGGGCGGCGACCACCGGCTCGACTGGGCCTCGACCTACCCCTTCGCGGCGATGCGCGGGCTGTTCCCGGACGCGAGCGCGCCGGAGGATTACCATGCGTCGCGCGGTGACGTGGTGATCGGGCACGATGTCTGGCTCGGCTCCGGGTGCATGATCCTGTCGGGCGTCACAATCGGGCACGGCGCCGTGGTCGCGGCCCGGGCGGTGGTGACCCGCGACGTGCCGGCCTACGCGGTGGTCGCCGGCAACCCGGCCCGGGTGGTGCGCAGGCGCTTCGACGAGGCCACCGTGGCGGCGCTCGTGGCGACGGCTTGGTGGGACCTGCCGCACGATGCGGTGACGCGCCTCGTGCCATTGCTGCAGAGCGGGCGGATCGCCGACCTGCTCGCGGCGTTGCGCGCCGACGCGGATTCCCGTACCGGCGAGCCCTTCTCCCCCCCGGATGCCCGCGGGGCCGCACACGAAACCGACCCGAGACCCGGACGATGACCGACACGCCCCCCGACCGCCTGGCCGCGAACC
This sequence comes from Methylobacterium sp. E-066, assembly GCF_022829635.1. Lineage (GTDB taxonomy): Bacteria > Pseudomonadota > Alphaproteobacteria > Rhizobiales > Beijerinckiaceae > Methylobacterium. Next base: position 139,048 of record NZ_JAKSYO010000115.1, on the reverse strand, counting down.
CGAACAGCCCGTTCTACGACGAGAAGATGCTGGAGCGCGGCGTCGGCGTGCGGTTCAAGGGCGTCGATAAGACCAACGTCGAGGAATATTGCGTCAGCGAGGGCTGGGTCCGCCTTTCCGCCGGCAAGACCCTCGACCGGGCCGGCAACCCGATGACGGTGAAGCTGAAGGGCACCGTCGAGCCCTATTTCCGCGAGCCCGAGACCGGCGAGGCTTGAGGCGCCCTATGCCTCACAACTCCAGGGGGAACGGGGTCGGCTCCCAGTAACGCTCCAATTCCGTACCCTGGACGTTGGCGGCCTCCCAGCCGTGCAGGATGCGCGCGAGAGCAGGCCGGTCGCCGGCGTGCAGGGGCTCGGCAACGGCTTCGAGTTGCTCCCGCAACCAGCGCTGCCGCGGGACTGGATGGCCCGGTAAGTTCCGATGCCAAAGATCCTGCTGATGCCAGATCTTGCGCGCGGCATCGAGTTCACCCATCGCGATATGGACGAGCATCAGATCTTCGGGTGGTTCGTGCAGCGGACTGTATGTCTCGGGCGGGAGGGTCGCGTAGGATTCCACTGTCTCGTAGTATGACAGTTTTGGCATCGCCGTCGTCTCGATGGCTTCGATAAGGTCGGAGACCATCGTCGGATCGGACCAATGCCAGAACCTATCTGCCGACGTATTTGGCCGACTCAGATTTTCGTAAATGGTCCCTAGCGCAAGATAGTGAAATATTCTGTAGACGAAGAGCGGTGTCACCGACCATCTTGGCCAACAGCAGTTCGCATCTGAGGATCGTTCTACGAAGATACCGCAAGCCAAATGATGGACGGGCGTTTTGCATAAAAAGCGAATGCTCGTCATTTTATAACTTGGATGACGATTAATCAGATCTCGAAAAATCGGATTAACTTGGCGCGCGTTTGTCATAGCTTCGGCTTTATCATAATCATAATATACCTATAGCCTAGACCGAAACGTTTTCGAACAGCGCTTATGATATCGATAGCACGGGTAGGCCTCAAGTCGGCATTCCCCGTTTTGTGGTCGTAGACGCACACCGTCGAAAGCTGAGTTCGCTCCAGTAAGTCGAGACGCAAAGAACCTTTTGCGCCAGAATTTTGATCAACGCCCGTTGCAGGATCGTATGACGTTTCTGCAACGAAATTCGGATCTTTCCGACCATTGACGATCTTGGCGATCCGCGCATGAACCTTATTTCCGAAGTCCTGCGCGGTCTTGTAATCACCGGACGCTCGCACCTCAGCTGCGACCGAATCGGCAAGAGCCTGTACCTCCCGGTTCCGCGGGCAAATCTGGTCCAGCTCGGTCTGGCCGATTGCACCGACCCATATGGCTCGTGCGTCCTCCGCGTCTCCCAGGACGTACTCACTCGCGGGCGCAGCGAACACGGCCCTTTCGCCGTCGCGATCTCGCCCGGCAAGCACCGAGAAAAGCGTTCCCGCCGCCTCCAGGGTTCGCCAGATCCGCTGCCCGAGCTTGCCCGGCAGGCCCCGCGCCGGCTGGACGAACGCCTCGGGCTCGGCCCCGTCCGCGGTCAGCGTGCTCCGGCCCAGGATCTCGCCGGTCTCGCCGTCACGGATGGTCTGAGTCAGGCCCGAGGTCTCGAAGATTGTGCGCGTTCCGTCGGGCGCGGTGACGGTGTGCTGCGCATCCCAGTCCGCGCGGGCGTTGGCCCGGATGCGAATCGAAAGGACGCGCGACCCGTCCTCGGTCATGGCCTCCTCGGTCCGGGTCACCGCCTGGCCGCCCGAATTCACCGACATCCAACGCGCACCGCCGGACAGGGCGGAAACCCAACGGCCGCCGTCAGGCTGGCCAGCAGGAGCCCGCGGTTGATCGGGCCGGTACTTGCGGGCGAGCCTCCTCTCGACACGGATGAACGCGAGTTCGACCGCGATCCCGGCAAGCTCCGAGCGGAGCGCGGCAACGTCCCGGTCATGTCCTTGGGTGGTTGATCGCGGCATCGGCCAAGCCCCATCTAACGGACTAAAAGCCTACACACCGCGCCACAAATTGTCAATTAAATCCTATTGTTCGGTGTCGTGCTCCGCAGGGACATCGCCAGTCACCACCACGTGTCTCGCCGCGATCGCCGATAAATAATTCCGCTTGGCTGCCGCGATCAGGGCCTCGATCTGCGCGGCGCTTCGCGCTTCCCGAATGACGAGGCTGGTGGCGACCTCGGGATGGGTTCGACGCTGCCTTGGGCGTCGCGCATGGTTCGAGAGGCGGAGCGTGGCGCGCTCGCCCTGGCTTGCGAAATAGAGGCTGTCGCCGCGTTCGTTCCGGGCGACGATGGCGAAGCCCTCGGCCTCCAGAAGCCGCGCGGCTAGAGCCAGAGCGGCCGATGGGGGCAGGGTGCTCATGGTCCCGCAGGCTCGATCGTGCCGAGGCTGCGCCGGCCAAGCGCTCGCGCCTTCAGCGCCAGCGCCGGCCGCTCGATCACGTACCAGGACAGGGCCGCCACCGGCAGCGTCAGCGCGAGAGCAGGAGCGAGCAGAGCGAGGCCGGACGGGTCAGGGCACAGGGCGTGCAGGCTCTGCTGGATCGGCCAGCCGTAGAGATAGATTCCGTAGGACAGGTCGGCCTTGGGATCGAACAGGCTGCGCGCCATCGGCCCGAGCGCCAGCCACACGGAGCCGTAGGCTTCGGCCAGGAACAGCAGGGTTGGGTAGGCCGGCGTCCGGGCGAGGACGACGGCTGACACAGTCAGGCAGGCGAGGGCGGCTGCCGAAACCCGCAGGCGGTCACGCCAGAGATACAGGCACGCCCCGGCCGAAAAGATCAGCGGCAGCCGCAACGCCGTCTCCAGCCCCTTTGGCAACTCGGTGCCACGCAAAGCTATGGCGGCCGTCAGGGCGACGGCGAGCCCTGCAACGATCAGGAGCGCCGGGATCCGCCGCCGAAGGAGGCCGCAGAGGGCGGCGACCATCACGCCGAGGTAGCAAAAAACCTCGTATTTCAGGGTCCAGATCGTGCCGAGCGGCGCCCGATACGGGTTGGCCTCGAAGACACCGGGCAGGGCGGCGTTGCTCTTGAAGGTCGTCAGGGTGCCGCGCACGAACGACCAGAGGCCGGGATCGCGCAGGTATTCGGCCAGCGGCAGGCGCGACATCGCGGGCCCGAGGAGCAGGGAAACCACCAGGGTCGCCGCGACGAAGCCGGGGAGGATCCGCAAGGTCCGGGCGAGGGCGTAGTCGCGGATCCCGCGCCGGTCGCAGCTCATGGTGACCAGGAAGCCGGAGACCGCGAAGAAGCCGTTCACCGCGTGCTCGCCCAGCGTGTAGCCGGTGAGCCGGGCCAGCGGCTCGTCGCCGGCGGCGCCGGTGGCGACGCTGAAGGCGTGCGAGACGACCACCGCCAGGGCCAAAGCCAGGCGCAGGCCGGTGAACCCGTTGCGGCCGCGCTCAAGGGCGGCGGCGATCGTGGGTCCGGCCATCAGCGCAGGCCTTCGCGCGCCAGGGCGTCCTGCCCGCGCAGGAAGGCGAGGGCGCCGGAAGCGGAGCCGCCGTAGCGCTCGAGACCCGACCGGCGCAGGACCAGGGCCGAGAGCGCGGCCTTCGGCAGGTTGGTCATGAGGTGGGACACGCTCGGATCCGGCAGGCCGTATTTGCGGCTGACATAGGCCCGCGACCAGGCCTGGTGCCAGCGCGACCGGAACACGCGCCCCGGCTCCGACGCCGAGGAACGGCCGCGTCCGTGCAGCGCCTCCGCAGCGTGGACATGGACGAGGGCGCGCCCGGCATCGGCGACCCGCCGGCACAGGTCGTCGTCCTCGTAGAACAGGAAGATGTTTTCGTCGAAGCCGCCGAGGTCGAGGAACAGGGCGCGCTCGATCATCAGGCAGGCCCCGGACAGGAACGGTGCGCAGGCATCGCCCCCGGGCAGCGACAGGCGGCCGCCCGGATTGGCGAGATACGGCGCGAGCAGCGAGCGTGCCTGGTAGAAGAAGCGCCCGTCCGGCTCGACCAGCCGCGGCGCGAAGAGGCCTGCATCCGGCCAGGCCCGGGCGGCGTCCAGCAGGGCGTCGACCGACCCGGGGCGCAGGACCACGTCCGGGTTGACGATCAGGACCCGATCCGCCGTCTCGGCCGCCGCCACACCGATGTTGTTGGCGCGGCCGTAGCCCTGGTTGCGGGCGTTGCGGATCACCCGCGCGCCCGCTGCCTCGGCGACCGCCACGGAGGCGTCGCGGCTCGCGTTATCGATCACGATCGCCGGGACGTGCTGGCCGGCCAGGGCCGCGAGGCAGGCCGGCAGCACGTCGGCGCTGTCATGAGAGACGACGACCGCGACGAGGCCGACCATCGCGGATCGGCCCGTCCGGACCTTACGCCTTCTTCTCCGGCAGGTTCAGGCGGATATGCAGCTCGCGCAGCTGCTTGGGCGTCGCCTCGGAGGGGGCGCCCATCATCAGGTCCTCGGCGCGCTGGTTCATCGGGAACAGCACCACCTCGCGGATGTTCGGCTCGTTGCACAGGAGCATGACGATGCGGTCGACTCCCGGGGCGATGCCACCGTGCGGCGGGGCGCCCATGCGCAGGGCGTTCAGCATGCCGCCGAACTTCTGCTCCAGCACCTCGCGGCCGTAGCCCGCGATGGCGAAGGCCTTCTCCATCACGTCGGGGCGATGGTTCCGGATCGCGCCGGAGGACAGCTCGATGCCGTTGCAGACGATGTCATACTGGAACGCCTTGATACCCAAGATTCTTTTTGTGACTTCGCCGTCCTGGCCCTCTGTGGCCAGGGCATCGAGGTCGAGTGCCAAAAAGTCCTCGCGGTCGATGTTCGGCATCGAGAACGGGTTGTGGGAGAAGTCGATCCGCTTCTCCTCCTCGCTCCACTCGTACATCGGGAAGTCGGTGATCCAGCAGAACGCGTACTGGTCCTTGTCGCACAGGCCCAGCTCGTCCCCGATGCGGATGCGGGCCTTGCCGGCGAGCGCCGCCGCCTTGGCCTCGGTCCCTGCCGAGAAGAACACCGCGTCGCCGGCCTTCGCGCCGGTCTTTTGGGCGATCAGGGCCTGGACCTCGGCCGGGATGAACTTGGCGATCGGCCCCTTGCCGGTGAGCTGGCCGCCGTCGTCCTCGAACACCACGTAGCCGAGCCCCGGCGCGCCCTCGGAGCGGGCCCAATCGTTGAGCTTGTCGAAGAACGAGCGCGACTGCGCGGCCGCCCCCGTCGCCGGGATCGCCCGGACCACGCCGCCGGACGCGATCACACCCTTGAACGCCTTGAACGCCACGTCGTCCCGGGCGAACTCGTCGGTGACGTCGGCGATGATGAGGGGATTGCGAAGATCCGGCTTGTCGACGCCGTATTTCAGCATCGAATCCGCGAAGGTGATGCGCGGGAAGTCCTTGGTGACGCGCTTGCCCTCGGCGAACTCTTCGAACACCCCGCGCAGGACCGGCTCCACCGCCTGGAACACGTCTTCCTGAGTGACGAAGCTCATCTCGATATCGAGCTGGTAGAACTCGCCGGGCGAGCGGTCGGCCCGGGCGTCCTCGTCGCGGAAGCAGGGGGCGATCTGGAAGTAGCGGTCGAAGCCGGCGATCATCGTCAGCTGCTTGAACTGCTGCGGCGCCTGCGGGAGGGCGTAGAACTTTCCGGGATGGACCCGGGACGGCACCAGGTAATCGCGCGCGCCTTCCGGCGAGGACGCGGTCAGGATCGGGGTCTGGAATTCAAAGAAACCGCCGTCGCGCATCCGGCGGCGGAGCGCGTCGATGATCGCCCCGCGCTTCATGATGTTGGCGTGGAGCTTGTCCCGGCGCAGGTCGAGGAAGCGGTAGCGCAGCCGCGTCTCCTCCGGATATTCCAGGTCGCCGAAGACCGGCAGCGGCAATTCACCCGCCGGGCCGAGCACTTCGAGGTCATCGATATAGACCTCGACCGCCCCGGTCGGCAGCTCGGCGTTCTCGGTGCCGGCGGGCCGGGTGCGCACGCGGCCGTCGATCCGCACCACCCATTCCGAGCGCGCGACCTCGGCCGCCTTAAAGGCTGGCGAGTCGGAATCGACCACGCACTGGGTCAGCCCGTAATGGTCCCGCAGGTCGATGAACAACACGCCGCCATGGTCGCGGATGCGGTGGCACCAGCCGGAGAGCCGGACGGTCTGTCCGACATCGGACGGGCGGAGCGCCCCGCAGGTGTGGGAACGGTAACGGTGCATGACGGGCTTCTTCTCTGGGAAGGCCGGCACCATTCACGCGAGGCCCCCCAAGTCAAGCATGGGCGGCCGGAATCCGGTGGCGGATCGGGCCGCGGATCTACTGGAACGGACGGCCAATCCCCATATGATGTCCATGAGCCACAACGCTTTTTCCGTTTCCCCGGGCCGTCCCGCCCGGCCCGTCGAAAGCCCGCCCAGCGCTTGGCGCACGCTACCCCTGGATGGCCGTTTCGATCTAGTCTACGAGGATGCCAACGGGGCCTGGAGCAACCGCTCCTTGGCGGCGCGCGAACTGAAGCTCGGGCCCGGCCGGACGCTTCTGGGCGGCATCGACGCCCGCCGGGGCGGCTATCGCGGCTTCCGGGTCGACCGGATCCGCCGTCTCACCGACGGAGCCACGGGCGAGCGCATCGAGGCCGGCATCCTCGACCGGCTGCTCGCGCGTGCCGAGGCCCAGCGCCGGGCAGACGCCCTACGCATCCGCCGCCAGACCCACGCACGCCGGCGCGCGACTCGACCAAGCGCCGCGGCGACGCAGACAATGTGAAACAACCATGTGAAACATGGGGACCTTCGCGCGGGCGGCTCCCCATGACGGCGGCGGTTGCGTATAGCCGGATTCATGGACCTGATCACGACCACCGCCGCGCTGCACGACATCTGCGCCCGCCTCGCCGAGCAACCCTTCGTGACCGTCGACACGGAGTTCATGCGCGAGACGACGTATTATCCGAAACTGTGCCTGATCCAGATCGCGGCGCCGGACGGCACCGGTGTCTTGGTCGATCCCCTGGCAGCCGGGATCGACCTGCAGCCGTTCATCGACCTGATGGCCGACGAGCGGACCGTGAAGGTGTTCCACTCGGCCCGCCAGGATCTCGAGATCATCTGGCTGATGGGTGGGATCCTGCCGCAGCCCTTCTTCGACACCCAGGTCGCCGCCATGGTTTGCGGCTACGGTGACTCCGTGTCGTACGAGCAGCTCGTCAACGACGTGGCCAAGGCCAAGATCGACAAGTCCTCGCGCTTCACCGACTGGTCGCGCCGTCCGCTCTCGGAGGCCCAGCTCAGCTACGCCCTGTCGGATGTCACGCATCTGGTGAAGGTCTACGAGGTCCTCGTCGCCGAGCTGCTGCGCACGGATCGCGGCGCCTGGCTCGACGAGGAGATGGCGGTGCTCACCTCGCCGGAGACCTACCGGGCCGATCCCGCGCAGGCCTGGCGGCGTCTGTCCGGCCGGATGCGCAAGCCCCGGGAGATCGCCGTGCTGATGGAGGTGGCCGCCTGGCGCGAGAGCGAGGCGCAGACCCGCAACGTCCCGCGCGGGCGGGTGCTGAAGGACGAGGCGGTGATCGACGTCGCCTCGGCGGCGCCGCGCAACGCAGAGGCTCTGGGCCGGCTGCGCACGATCCCCGCCGGGTTCGAGCGGTCGCGCACGGGCGCCGACATCCTGGCGGCGGTGGAGCGCGGCCTGACCCGGGACACCACCGATATCCGGATGCCCGAGCGGATGCGCCGGAGCGGTGGCAACGGCGCCATCGTGGAATTGCTGAAGGTGCTGCTCAAGGCGGTCTGCGAATCCGAGGCGGTCGCGCCCAAGATCATTGCCACGGTCGATGACCTCGAAGCGATCGCGGATGACGACACCGCCGAGGTCCCGGCGCTGCAGGGCTGGCGCCGGAGCCTGTTCGGCGACAAGGCGCTCGCCCTGAAGCAGGGACGCTTGGCACTCTCGGTGGAGAGCGGACGGATCGTCGTCCGTGACCTGGAGCCGACGCCGCCGGAGGATAGGCCGGCCGCCGTGCAATAGGAGCCTGCCCGAACCGGATGGATCCGGATCACGCGGTTCAATCCTTCTGGTTCCGTCGCAAGCGATGCGGCGCCGTCCATCGACGGCACATGTTCCGCCCAATGATCCCGTGCGGAATCCGATTTGCGCGCCGGTACGGTTACGAGGACGTGACACGTTCCGGCGGCAGGATTAAGTGGCAATGGTCTTTGCCACTTAATCCTGCCGCCGCGTCCCGCGTATGTTCGAGCCGAACGAGATCCTCACGACTCTGACCGGACGCGGCCTCGTCTCGGCCGAAGGCTGCGGAACCGTGCGGGTGCGCTACCGGGTCGTGGTCGAGCGCCGGGAGGGCGGGCTCCATGCCTACGGCGATCTCCACGGCAGCCATGCCGGCTTGCGGCCGATCTGGCTGGAACCGGATGCACAACTCCGGCTGAAGACCGGCCGCCGACTCGATATCTCTCTGACGGATCTGGTCGGCGACACCGCCGAATTCGAGAGTACGGGTGATATCGGAGCGCTGTGAGCGTTCCTCCGGCTTGGTACCGGCAGTCGCATCGCGGCCGGGCTTCTCGCCGGCTGCGCCTCCGGCGCAACGCAAGCCCCGCGGCGGCCAAGCCCGCTCAGTTTGAGAATACGGTCCCGGCCCGCTCTAAGCTCCAAAGCCCACCGGACCGGCTGTGCGATCCAGAACGATTCCATAATCACGGACACGCGAGAACGCTTCCAATCGCGCGTCTCCGGGGCTGTTCACGAGCCGTGCGGCGAGAGGGCGCACAAGACTTAACTGCAAAGAGCTCCGCTTTTCTGACTGCGCGCGCCGTTTCGCAGCGCAATCGAGCGGGCGCTGGGCTGGGCGGCCGATCCGCACAGCGGCGAAGCAACCCCCGCGGCATGATCATAATCAAACGACTTATCCGCGGCGACCGTGCAAGTCTTGCATGACAACAGTCACGGCCGCGTGAGCATTCGAGAAACAGCTCCTGCCACGTTTGTGCAGCGCAGCATTTTTTCTTTGCGACGCAATGACATTTTAGGCCGCTCTGTCACGCGAAAAGAAGCTTTCACCGTGTGGTCAGGACCCGAGAACTGCGAGTTGACGGCGCTCAAAAATCTCTTAAGGTCCGTTCAAGCTTCGGTTTCGAGGGGGCCGCCTCAGGGATGGCGGCTCCTGGCTACGGAATCTTTTGATCTCCTCAAGTCCGCGACGCCCGCTACCGAAGCGTCCATCCCTGTCGCAAACAGTCAGGTCGGGGTCCGAGCGACGCCACTCTCTCAGTGCGTCTGAACGACTCTTAAAGACTTGTCGGAGGAACCCATGAGAGCGGTACATCTCCTCGCGCTTGGCGCAGGTGTCGCGGTCGCCGCCGCGCCGGCACTGGCCAACGAAAGCGTTCTGAAGAGCATCGCCAACCCGGCGGAACAAGCGCTTCAGACGGTCGACTACGGCAACACTCGGTATTCGAAGCTCGATCAGATCACCTCGGCGAACGTGAAGAACCTCCAGGTCGCCTGGACCTTCTCGACCGGCGTGCTGCGCGGCCACGAGGGCTCGCCGCTCGTGATCGGCAACATGATGTACGTCCACACGCCGTTCCCGAACATCGTGTACGCCCTCGACCTCGACCACGAGGCGAAGATCGTCTGGAAGTACGAGCCGAAGCAGGATCCGTCCGTGATCCCGGTCATGTGCTGTGACACGGTCAACCGCGGCCTCGCCTATGCCGACGGCACCATCCTGCTGCACCAGGCCGACACCACCCTCGTGTCGCTCGACGCCAAGACCGGCAAGGTGAACTGGTCGGTCGTCAACGGCGACCCGAAGAAGGGCGAGACCAACACCGCCACGGTTCTGCCCGTGAAGGACAAGGTCATCGTCGGCATCTCCGGCGGCGAGTTCGGCGTGCAGTGCCACGTCACCGCCTACGACCTGAAGACCGGCAAGAAGGTGTGGCGCGGCTACTCGGTCGGCCCGGACGACCAGATGCTGGTCGACCCGGAGAAGACCACCTCGCTAGGCAAGCCGGTCGGCAAGGATTCTTCGCTGAAGACCTGGGAAGGCGATCAGTGGAAGACCGGCGGCGGCTGCACCTGGGGCTGGTTCTCGTACGATCCCAAGCTCGACCTGATGTATTACGGCTCGGGCAACCCCTCGACCTGGAACCCCAAGCAGCGTCCGGGCGACAACAAGTGGTCGATGACCATCTGGGCGCGTAACCCGGATACCGGCGTCGCCAAGTGGGTCTACCAGATGACCCCGCACGACGAGTGGGACTACGACGGCATCAACGAGATGATCCTCACGGATCAGAAGGTTGACGGCAAGGAGCAGCCGCTCCTGACCCACTTCGACCGTAACGGCTTCGGCTATACGCTGAACCGCGCCGACGGCTCCCTCCTCGTCGCCGAGAAGTTCGATCCGGCCGTCAACTGGGCGTCCAAGGTCGATATGGACAAGGGTTCGAAGAACTTCGGTCGGCCGCTGGTCGTGTCGAAGTTCTCGACCGAGCAGAACGGTGAGGACACCAACTCCAAGGGTATCTGCCCGGCGGCCCTCGGCACCAAGGATCAGCAGCCTGCTGCCTTCTCGCCGAAGACCAACCTGTTCTACGTGCCCACCAACCACGTCTGCATGGACTACGAGCCGTTCCGGGTGACCTACACCCCGGGCCAGCCCTACGTCGGTGCGACCCTCTCGATGTACCCGGCCCCGAACTCGCACGGCGGCATGGGTAACTTCATCGCCTGGGACGGCGTCAACGGTAAGATCAAGTGGTCCAATGCCGAGCAGTTCTCGGTGTGGTCCGGTGCTCTCGCCACCGCCGGTGACGTGGTGTTCTACGGAACCCTCGAAGGTTACCTGAAGGCCGTCGACGACAAGACCGGCAAGGAGCTGTTCAAGTTCAAGACGCCGTCGGGCATCATCGGCAACGTGATGACCTACCAGCTCAAGGGCAAGCAGTACGTGGGCGTCCTGTCGGGCGTCGGCGGCTGGGCCGGCATCGGCCTCGCGGCCGGCCTGACCGACCCGAACGCCGGTCTCGGCGCGGTGGGCGGCTACGCAGCCCTCTCGCAGTACACCAACCTCGGCGGTCAGCTGACCGTCTTCGCTCTGCCGAACTAATCGGCCGCAGGGTTTAGGTGTCGAAATGGTGCCGGCGCGGGTTTCCGCGCCGGCATCGTTATGATTAGAATTTGTCGTAAGAGGCTACGGCTCGATGCGAGACGAAGGGCCTCGCTCCAGGGAGACTACGCGTTGCACAACCTCAGCAACATCGTCACGCGGCCGTTCTTGGCCGCCCTCGCCCTAGCGACCGTGTCCGCGGTTGCCGTACATGCTGAGGATGCCAAGCCTGCCGATCCGGCGCTCGCCAATTCGCTCAACGCGAACGACAAGACCGCCGAGCAGGACCCCGCGCTGCTCAAGAAGAACGCTGCCGTTAAGGTCGAGGACGGCAAGTATGTCGATGCCGATGGCCACCCGACGTACCACATCACCGACGATGGCAAGAAGCTCGACTGGTACACCTACTCGGGTTACCGCCGCTATCATGCCGAGTGCCACGTCTGCCACGGTCCCGACGGCATGGGCTCGACCTATGCGCCGGCCCTGAAGGATTCGCTGAAGCACCTCTCGTACGAGGAGTTCATCGGCATCCTGGTGGGCGGCAAGCAGGACGTGAGCGCCTCCGAGCAGAAGGTCATGCCGGCGTTCGGCGATAACAAGAACGTCATGTGCTATTCGGACGACCTCTACACCTACCTCAAGGCACGCGCCGACGGCGCGGTCGGTCGCGTCCGTCCCTCCGAGCACGAGGACAAGCCCGAGACTGCCCGGAAGGCCGAGAAGGAGTGCATGGGCAGCTGATGGCGCCCTTGCTCCGGACGTTCGCCCTCTGCGCCCTGTCGATGACGGTGGCGCAGGGGGCTGCCGCGCAGCACCTGCCGGACACGGTGACCACCGATGTCCTGCGGGTCTGCGGCGATCCCGGCAACATGCCGTTCTCCGAGCGCAAGGATGACGGCTTCGAAAACAAGATCGCGGCGATCATCGCCGACGAGCTGAAGGTCAAGCTCCGCTATTACTGGCTGACCCAAGGGCCGGGCTTCGTGCGCAACACGCTCGGCACGGGCCTATGCGACCTGATCATCGGTCAGGCCTTCGGTAGCGACCTTGTCCAGACCACCAACCCCTATTACCGCTCGTCCTACACGCTGGTCACCCGCGCGGGTGAACTCGATGGCATCACCGCCCTCGACGACCCCCGGCTCAAGGGCAAGGCCATCGGGGTCATCGCCGGCACGCCGCCCGTGAACCGGATGGGCGATCTCGGCTTGGTCTCGACCATGAAGGCGTATGCGCCCTACCAACTCGACCCGTCGCGCAAGTTCCAGACGGTGGGCGCCGAGATCATCGGGGCGCTCGCCGCCAAGGCGATCGACGCGGCCGTGCTGTGGGGACCCGCCGCCGGCTGGCTCGCGAAGCAATCGGGGGCGCCGATGACGGTCGTTCCCCTGCTCAAGGAGCCGGCGCGTCCGCCGATGGCCTACCGGATCGCCATGGGCGTGCGGCTGGGCGAGAACGATTGGAAGCGGTCGCTCAATACGGTGCTGCGCAAGCGGAAGGCCGATATCGACACGGTGCTGCGCGACTACGACGTGCCCCTCCTCGACGACGAGGAGAACAAGCTCACCGAACCCAGCGAACGCTGAAGAAACGGGTTCCCAAAGGGCTCAGCCCTTTGGCGGGGTTCGGAGGCGGAGCCCCCGAGAGACCAGGGCTCCGCCCTGGACCCGCAAAAGGTCGAAGACCTTTTGAAACCAGGACTTTCTAGATCCGCTCGATGCCGGCTTGGTCGAGCTTCGCCAGGGCGTCGGCCACGCGCTCGCCGCCGATGACGAGGTCCGGTGCGATCTCGGCCAAGGGCACCAGCACGAAGGCGCGCTCCCGCACGTGGCGGTGCGGAAGCACCAGTCGCGCGTCGTCGACCATCGCGCCCTCGTAAGCCAGCACGTCGATATCGATCACCCGAGGACCCCAGCGCTCCTCGCGGATCCGCCCGAGCGTGTGCTCGACGGACAGGCACGCATCGAGCAGCCCGTGCGGATCAAGATCCGTATCCACGGCGACCGCGCCGTTGAGGAACCAGGGCTGGTCGGTCTTGCCCCAGGGCGGCGTGCGATAGTCCGCCGACCGGGCGACGAAGGTGATACCGGGCGTCGCGGCAAGCCCCGCGACCGCGCGGTCGAGCATCGCGGCCATGTCGCCGATATTGCTGCCGATCCCGAGATAGGCCCTCACGCGCGCTGTTCCCGCCGACGCGTGATCGCGACGCTGACCCCGTCGAGGATCGCCGGAACCGGCGCGCTCGGCTTGTCGATCCGCACCGTGATCGTTTCCACGGGCGCGAAGCGATCGAGGATGGTGGCGGCGATGGCCTCGGCCAGGGCCTCGATCAGGTTGAAGCGGCGCTCGGTGGCGATCTCGACGGCGATCTGGGTCAGGTCCGCGTAGCTCACCGTATGGGCGACATCGTCGGAGCGGCCGGCCGGCGCGAGATCGAGCCCCGCCTCCAGCGAGATGTAGAAGCGCTGGCCGAGCACGGCCTCCTCGGGCAGCAAACCGTGGCGCCCGAACACCGCGATGCGTGCGACTTCGATCCGGTCCAGCTGGCTGGTCATCGGGCCTCCAGCCGCATCACGGCGTCGACCACCCGCATGGCGTCGATATGGGCAGCGACATCATGCACCCGCACGATGTCGGCCCCCAGCGTCGCCGCCAGGGCGTGGGCGGCGAGCGACCCGTAGAGCCGGTCGGCGGGCCGGGTCTCGCGGTCGTGCAGGCGCCCAAGCAGCGACTTGCGCGAGACGCCGACCAGAACCGGAAAGCCGAGAGCCCGGATCTCGGGCAGGCGCCGCAGCGCCTCCAGATGCTGCGACCAGGTCTTGCCGAAGCCCACCCCCGGATCGAGCACGATGTCGCCCTCCGGGATGCCGGCGCGGCGGGCGATGTCGAGGGAGCGCTCGAAGAAGGCCCGCATGTCGGCGACGATGTCGAGTTCCGCGTCGATAGTCTCGCGGTTGTGCATGATCACCACCGGGGCGCCATGTGCGGCCGCGACCGCGGCGATGTCGGGCTCGCGCTGCAGGCCCCAGATATCGTTGACGATACGGGCCCCGGCTTCGAGGGCGAGGCGGGCCGTGGACGCCTTGTAGGTGTCGATCGAGATCGGCACGGAAAGCCGGGGCGCCAGAGCCCGGATCACCGGCAGGACGCGGGCCTGCTCGTCCTCGGCAGGCACCGGAACGTGGCCGGGCCGGGTCGATTCACCGCCGATATCGAGGATTGCGGCACCCTCGGCCACCAGCCGTTCAGCCCGCGACACGGCTTCGGCCTCGCCGGAGAACAGGCCGCCGTCCGAGAAGGAATCCGGCGTGACGTTCAGGATGCCCATCACCAGCGTGCGGGCCCCGAGGCCGGGCAGCAGGTCGGACAGGCTGGGGGAGGGGGGCACGGATCGGGTCCCGTTCGCGGGTGCGGTTCGGGACCCGGTGTGATCGAAACGACGGGCCAGCGCAACGCCGGCCGTCATCACCGAAGCATGCTGATTTCGGAAAACCGAATTCCACTGTTCCGCAGCATGCTTTGGGTCATCAGCCGCGATAGCAGCGGATCTCGGCTTCGGCCTGGGCGCGGCGCAGATCCGCGACCTTGTCGTCGAAGATCTTGGTGGACTTGAACTCGTTCGCGCGGTTGCCGATGCCCTGGCGCATGGACAGGACCGTGCTCGCCTGAACGTACTTGTCGTAGGGCAGGATCGCGGCGAGCTGGTCGAGCGAGCAGGAGCAGCGCTGCATGCTCTCGCGGGTCTGGCCGTTGGCCGCCATGCAGCCGAAGACGTAATCGACCCGCGCATCGGTGGGATAATCGTTATCCTCGGCTGCCCAGCCGGCCAAGCCCGACAGGGTGAGGGCGAGGGCGGCCAGCGCGCCGCGTTCAGCCAGCTTTCTGATCATAGCTCAGCTTCTCCTCGAGCAATTCGCCGCCCTCGGCGTTCTTCGACGACGCCTCGATGGAGACGATCTCGCCGGGTACCTCCGGGGCGGTGATGAAGGTGTAGATCATCTTGTCCAGGCCGCGCATGCGCTGTTCCATGGCGTCCTTGGCGAAGGGCTGGATCTCGACCCGCCAGCCATCGACCTCGCGCCCGCCCACCGAAACCTTGGTCGGCGTCACGGTCGCCGCCTCGCGCAGACCCTTGCGGATCGCGAGCTTCAGGTAGCGCGGATTGGCTTCCAGCACCTTCGCCAGCGACCGGAGGTGGTTCTCCAGGAAGAGCGAGACCACCGGGTTGCCGCTCATGTCCTCGAACGGACCGGCCGGTACGCGGTTCAGGCCGGAGAACATGGCCACGCGGATGTCGCGGGCCTCCGGGCTCTTCCCGGGCTCCAGCGTGAGCGTGACCGTATCCGACAGGGGCGGTCCGAACGGTCCCTTGGCGATGCCGGACCGGCGCAGATAATCGTAAGTGATCGTCGAGCCGGGGCCCGCGTTCTTCATGTGCGGCTGCTCGAACAGCAGGTCGGCCGCACTGGGCGGGGCCGCCGCATTGACCGAGGTGACCGCAGCCGCGGGCTTGGGCGCCTCTTCGGCGAGCGCCGGCATCGCGGCCAGCACCAGCGCGACGGCTGTCGTGGCGAGAAGCTTCACGAGTTGACGTCCTCCTTGAACGGCGACCGGACGTTGCTGCCGATCGTCCGGTACACATAATCCGGCGGGGTCTCGGCCGCCTCTTCGACGGCGAGCGCCCGCACCTTGGCGTGGAGCGGCGAGAGCGAGCACGCGGGGTCGGTCGCCGCGGCATCGCCGGCCAGCGCCAGGGCCTGGCAGCGGCAGCCGCCCCAATCCTTCTCGCGCCGATCACAGGAGCGACAGGGCTCCTGCATCCAGTCGGTGCCGCGATAGGCGGTGAAGGCCGGCGAATCCCGCCAGATCTCGCCGAGCGAATGCTCGGTGACGTGCCAGAACTCCAGCCCTGGAATCGTCTCGGCCGCGTGACAGGGCAGGACCTTGCCCTGGGGCGTGACGTTCATCAGCTTGCGGCCCCAGCCGCCGGCGCAGGCCTTCGGGTACTTCGCGTAATAGTCCGGCACGACGAGGTCGATGACGAGTTGGCCCTTGAGCCGCTCGCGCGCCGCCTCGACGATCCGGATCGAAGCATCGACCTGCGCCTTGTCGGGCATCAGGGCGGCGCGGTTGACGTAGGCCCAGCCGTAATACTGCGTGTGCGCCACTTCGAGGCGCTTGGCGCCCATCTTCACGGCCAGGTCGATGAAGCCCTCGACCTCGTGGATGTTGCCGCGGTGGATCACGGAATTCAGCGTCAGCGGCAGCCCGAGTTCGACCACCTTGGCGGCGAATTTGAATTTCTGCGGCTGCGCATTCTTCAAACCGCCGATCCGTTCGGCGTTCTGGGCGTCGACACCCTGGACCGAGAGCTGCACGTGGTCGAGCCCGACATCGTACAACGCCTGGAGCTTGCCCAGTGCACCGCCGACCCCGGAAGTGATCAGGTTCGAGTAGAGGCCGAGATCCGCGCAGGTCTTGGTGATCTCGACGATGTCGTTGCGTGCCGTCGGCTCGCCACCCGACAGGTGGACGTGGAGGACGCCGAGGCCCGACGCCTCCGTGAGGACGCGCTGCCACGTCGCCGTGTCGAGCTCGCCGGACCGGCGGTCGAGCTCCAGCGGGTTGGAGCAGTAGGGACAGCGCAGGGGGCAGCGATGGGTCAGCTCCGCGAGCAGACCCACCGGCGCCGGCACGTCCGGCCGGTTCGGCGTCAGTGCGTTCATCGCTCCAGGACCCGTTTCTCCGCCAGGCCGTCCAGCATCACGAGGATGTCGGCCTCGATGGCCCGCGGGTCGGCCGCATAGGTCCGGCCCAGCTCGTCGGCGATCGCCGCGACGGTGCGGTTGCCATCCACGAGCTTCAGCACCGCGACGGCGTTGTCGTCGAGATCGAAAGTCCGCTCGGGGGCGAGCAGGACGTGTTTGCCGCGGGTCTCGTCATGACGCAGCCGCACGCCGCGCGGCAGGCGCGGCCGGTCGTCCGCCACCATCTTGCGCACGCCGGCACCCGCCTGAGGGGCCGGCGCCTCAGCGACGAGGCCGGTCCCCGGTGTCCAGGCATCCGGCGGGATCATCCCGGGGGCGACATAGGCGAAGTACAGGGCGTCGAGCTGCGTCCAGAGCACGTTGCACTTGAAGGTCAGCGCGTCCATGGCCTGGCGCTGCAGCTCGGGCGTCGTCGCGTGCGTCTTCACATAGTCGAGGGCGAAGTCGGCGTCGCGCGGCGCCTGGGTCAAGCGCTTGTCGAAATAAGCGAGCGTGTCCTTCGTGATGAAGTCGTAGTTCTTCAGCATCCCGGCGACGCGCTCGGAAATGATGGTCGGCGAGAACATCTCGGTCAGCGACGACGCGATCGCCTCCAGCAGGCTCTTCTCGGCGACGAAATGGACATAGGCCTCCACGGAGAACTTCGTCGCCGACAGGATGCCCCGGGTCGAGAGCACGTAATCGCGATCGAAGCCGACGCCTTCGGCCAGTTTCAGCCAGCGCTCGATGCCGCCGTCGCCCGGATGGTCGCCGTCATGGTCGACGATGCGCTGACGCCAGATCCGCCGCAGGGACGCGTCGGTCATCCGTGCGAGCACGGCGGCGTCCTTCACCGGGATCATCGCCTGGTAATAGTATCGGTTGAGTGCCCAGGCCCGGACCTGGTCCTTCGAAAGCTTGCCGTCGTGCAGGAGCCGGTGGAACGGATGCAGGATGTGGTACCGGCGCGCGCCGATGTCGCGCAAAGCCGCCTCGAGCTCGTCCGGGCTCAGAAGGCGCTGGCTGTCGGCGGCGTCGGGGGTTGGCGAGGGGGTCGGGAAGACTGCGTTCATGGCGTTTCCGGGATCCGTTCTCGGGTCGCGTTTCCTGTACTCCGATCCCGCCCTCGTTGAGAGCCTCGTCCCGATAGCCGGAGACCGTCTTTCAGAACGCGGCCCCGGCGGGGCGAATGTCCGGGCTCGGAGTCGATATAGTGCCGGCGCGGTCTGCACCCAACGGCCGGTCGAACATGTCTCAGAGGGCCAGGCTCAGCCCGTCATGCGCCACGGTCCAGCCCGCCGCCTCGACATCGGCCCGTTCGGGCGAGCCCTCGACCAGGACCGGGTTGGTGTTGTTGATGTGGACGAAGACCCGACGCCCGATGGCGGTGCCGGCCAGCGCATCGATCGAACCGTTTTCGCCCCGCATCGGGACATGGCCCATGCGCCAACCGGTTTTGGTGCCGACACCGGCGCGGATCATGTCGTCGTCGTACAGGACGGTGCCGTCGAACAGCAGAGCGTCCACGCCGGCGATCCGGTCGCGCAGGCCGTTCGTCACCCGGGCGCAGCCGGGGATGTAGGCCAGGCGACGGCCATTCGCCTCGATCAGGGCGCCCACGGTGGTTTCGGTCTCGGCGCCGATCTCCATCGTCTCGTCTTCGAGCCAGAGCGGCACCTTGCCGGGCACAGCAAACAGCGTGACGGACAGGCCGGGCAGCGGTTCGAAACGCTGGTCCATGGCAACCGCCTGCCGGGCGACGACACCCTCGGCCATCACGTCGAACACCCGGTTGGAATTGACGGAATCGAGGATGCCGCGGGTCGCGTAGAGCGTGTAGGGCTGGCCCTCGCGCAGGGTCAGCAGACCCGCCACGTGGTCGACGTCCCCGTTGGTCAGGAGCACGGACCGGATCGGCGAGTGGCGCAGGCCCTCGCGGGGGTGCATCTGCGGATTGTCGAAGAACTGTTGCCGGATGTCCGGCGACGCGTTGATCAGCAGCCAGTCGGACCCGTCCGCCGAGACCGCGATGCTGGACTGGGTCCTCGGCCGCACACGGTCGGGCTCGGACCGCGCCAAGGTGCAGTTGGAGCAGCGGCAATTCCATTGCGGGAGGCCGCCGCCGGCCGCGGAGCCGAGGATCACGATGCGCATGGTGCGGCTCCCGCGATCCCCGGCCGCTGGAAACTTAGTTGCGAGACGCTCAGTTGAACGTGTCGATCTCGGCCGACTCGTAGCTCGTCACTTCCATGCCAACGCAGATTTCGGACACAACGGGGGCAGCCCACTTCATGGTGTTTCTCCTTGGCGGTTCCTCACCGAGCGTCACGGGTTCCTAAGAAACCTCTAAGACACTGATGGCGCTCTGGTTTCCGGCGCGCCTTCGATATCGGCGATTCAGCGGTGGTCTTCAAGCACTAACTTGCCGGATCCTCCCAAATTTTTCGTGAGACTCCACCTAAAAGCCCAGATACGTCCGAGAAACGTTACCGGGTTCGACTTAAGTACAATCGTTTATTGGCGGAAGTCCGGACCGCGCAGCTCCAGCATGAAGCCCTTGCCGCGGACAGTGACCAATCCCGGCCCGCCGTAGCGGACGAAGTCGGCCATCTTGGAGCGGAGATAGCCGATATAGACGTCGACCACGTTGAGCGAGAGGCCGCCCTGGCTGGCCCAGAGCCGGTCGAAGATGTCGGCCCGGGACACCGGCTTGCCGATGCTCTCCATCAGCATGGCGAGCAGGTCGGCCTCCCGCGGAGTCAGCCGCGCGCTGGCCTCGCCGCAGCTCGCCTGGCGGGTGTCGAGATCGAGCAGGAGCCGGCCGGCGGTGATGCGCGAGCGCGGCGCCTCGGCCTGCTCGCGCCGCATCAGGTGAGTGCGCAGGCGCGCCACCAACTCGTCGAACACGAAGGGCTTGATGATGTAGTCGTCGGCGCCGAGCGCCAGCCCCTCGGCCCGGTCGCGGATCTCGTCGCGGGCGGACAGGAACAGGATCGCCCCCGGGAAGCCGCCCTCGCGCAGCGACCGGCAGACATCGTGGCCTGACCCGTCGGGCAGGTTGATGTCGAGGAGAACCGCACTTGGTGCCGGATCGTGCGCGGCCTTCAGCGCCTCATCCACGCAGGCCGCGGTGCCGACCTCGAACCCCTCGGCTTCCAGGCCGCGGGCCAACAGGCCCCGGATGTCGATATCATCCTCGACGATCAGGATCCGCGTCATGCGGCCGACTCCCTCACCTGCGCGCCGCCGGCCGCATCCCCGGCCGTGCCCGTTTCCCATGCCGGATCGAGCGCCGGAATGTCCAGGCTGACCCGGGCGCCGCGCCCGTCCGGACCGGCGCCGAGGCGGATCGTGCCGCCATGCTGCTCGACGATCCAGCGTGCCAGCGCGAGGCCGATGCCGAATCCGGTCTCATCCGGGCTCGGCCCCGCCCCGCGCCGGAAACGCTCGAACAACTCGGCCTCCGAGGCGCCGAAACCCGGCCCGTCATCGGTCACGGTGATCCGGGCGAGGGCACCTGGCTTGGCCGACAGCGCGACCTCGACCCGGCTCAGGCCCTTGGCGTGGCGCAGCGCGTTGTCCACGAGGCTCTCGACGGTCTGGCGGATCCACTCCCGGTCGGCCAGGCATTCCACGTCCTGGCTGCCGGGCTCGAGGCTCAGGGCAACCCGGCGGCGGGCGGCCTCGGACGCCATGTTGTCGACCGCTTCGGCCAGCACCGAGGCGAGCCCGAGGGGACGCTTGTCGAATTCGATCTCGCCGGATTCGGAGCGGGCGACGCGCAGCAGGTCCTCGACGCGCAGTTTCAGCCGCTGCGCGCGCTTGCGGATCGTGGCGAAGACCGGCCCCGGATCGGCGCCCCGGGAGGCACCGCGGAGCGCTAGGTCGCATTCGCCCAAGATGACGGTGAGCGGCGTGCGCAGCTCGTGGCTGACATCGGCGAAGAAGCGCCGGCGCGAGCGATCGACGGCTTCGAGCCGCGCATTGGCGGCACGCAAATCGGCGGTGCGGGCCGCCACCGTATCCTCCAGCGCCGCCCGGTCGGCCGCGACCCGCGACTCCCGGCGGGCGAGCCGCGCGGCCATGCGGTTGACGTTGGTCATGAGCAGGCCGAGCTCGTCCCGGGTCGCCACCGAGAGGCGCGTGTCGAGCGCCCCGTGGCCGATGGCACTCGCCGCGCGCCGGACCTCCTCGATCCGGGCCAGGGTCGGACGGGTGACGCCGCGATAGAGCACGGCCAGCAGAACCAGGGCGGCCGCCACCGCCGCCGCCGCGGCCACGCGCAGGCGCGCCGACAGGGCCCGGGCCTGTTCGGACCCGAGCGCCATGCTGCGCCGCTCGGCCTCGATCAGGAACGACAGCGGCTGGCCGGTCATCGCCCCAAAACCGTTGAGCGCCCCCTTGATCGCATCCTGGCGCTTGTCGGATTCGGTCTGCCGGTTGATCCGGGCCACCTGCCGGTCGAGCACGACCCGGGCCGCGCGCAGTTGCGCCATCGGGCGTGTGCGTGCGGCGTATTGCATGCGATCGGCCGGGTCGTCGCTCGGCGGAAAGCTCCTGGCCAGCGCCTCGTCGACCGTGGCCAGGGCCCGGTCGGCATTGTCGCGCGCGATCGCCATGGCCTCGGGCTGCCCATCAGGATTGCCCACGGTCTCCACCGCGGCCAAGCCGAACTGGGTCAGGCGGCCGGACAACTCGGCCAGCAATTCGAGGCGCCGCTGCGCCTCCAGGGTGCGGTCGACGGTGCGCTCGGCGGCCGCGATCGAGGCCAGCGCCGCGATGGCCGCCAGCATCACCACGATGGCGGTGCCACCGAGCAGCAGCGCGAAGCGAAGCTTCAGCGAGCGCATCGGTTGCGCCCCGCCGAGAACCTCCGCCCGCAATCGCGGGACGCGCTCACAGATCCTTCGGCACGCTGCCGCGCGCGGCGCAGCGCCAGCGTTCGACGTGCCAGTCCGGATGGGACGCCTGCCAGGTCGCCAGCGCGCTCTGCGAATGGCGCAGGCAGATGAACGGGTTCAAGCCCTCGTAGGACATCTCGATCCGGTCCTCGCGGCAGGTCGAGGGCTGGGCGACGAGGCAGATCGACAGAAGCAGGAGCATGGGCGTCTCCCCAGATTGCCGGCCTCGTGCGGGCCGGCTTGGGCAGAGCATATGCCGCACGCGGCCGCTCTGCCCAGGGCGGCGTCAGGACGCGACCCAGATCTCACCCTTGGCAATGGTCGCGAGATCGCCGGAATAGCGCCGCAGCGGCCGGTCGAGCAGCGCGGCATGCTCGGCACTGAGGCCCGCCAGGGTCTTGCCGAGGAGACGCAGGAACACGAGGTCGTGCGTCCCGGTCTCCACGAAGGTCGGCGAAAGCCGCCCGTGTGAACCGAGCAGCAGGGTACCGCGGCGCATGCCGTAGCCCGGATGGTCGCCCACCGCGAGCGCCGCCAGCGTGCCGGCGATCATGCGGGAGCCGGCATAGGCCCCCGCCCGCCCGGCCAGGATGATTCCGCGCCGCATCCGATCGCCGAGATGGGCGCCGGCCGTCCCGCGGATGATCAGCGTCGCGCCGTCGAGACCGGCCTTGGCCGCGTAGACCGCCCCGCCGGCATAGTCGCCGGCATCGCCGTCGACGGTGATGGTGCCGCCGGTGGCGCCGGCGCCGGCATAGGGGCCGGCATGGCCGGTCACGGTCAGGCTGCCGCCGGCCATGCCTTCGCCGAGGCGCTGGCCGACATCGCCGGTGACGCGGATCGCGCCCTCGGACAGGGAAGCGCCGACCCGGTCGAGGCGCTCATGGCCGCCCGCGATGGTCAGAGTGTCGGAGCCGTCCAGCGACACCGAGAAGCAGTCGCCGAGACGCACGCCGGTGCGGGTCGTCCCGACCTCCAGGCGCTCGGCCTCAGCCTGCGACAGGCGGCTCAGCGCCAGCGGGTTGATGTTCAAGAAATCGAGCCGCTCGGGCGGCGTTTCGCGCAGGGTGAGGGTGCTCAAGGCTCAGCCCTCCGTCTTGACGTCGTCCCGCGCGAGCAGGTCGCGCAGGTGATAATGGTGGCGGCCGAGATTGCCGCCGTAATTGCCCGCCGTGACGGCGATCAGCCCGTGTTTGGCGCCGATCTCGGTGGCGGCGTGGAGTCCAGCGCGCATGGAGTCGGACACACCCTGCGAAGTCAGGGCATCGATCACAATCTCCAGCACCACACCGCAGTCAGCGGGGAGCGCCGAGCCGGCCCGGCCCTTCAGGGTCGGGCAATAGGCGTCGTTGGTGGAGGCCATCATGCCCTTGGTCCGGCCACCGACCTTCGAGCCCGAGCGGACGATGCCGCCCGGGAACGGCAGGATCGCACCCGGCACCGCCTTGGCGGCCTCCACGGCCGCCTCTGCGACGATCAGCGTCTCGGAGTGGGTGCGGCCGAGGAATAGTAGGTTGCCGCCGCCGACCGCGCCATCCACGGCCCGGACCGAATCCTCGCAGAGGAACTCGCCGTCCATCACCGGGATGCGCCAGTAGCGCCGGGCCTTGCCGGAGGCGTCGGGCAGGCGCTTGGCGATGGCGAAGCCGTCACCAAAGTATCGGATCGCGCCGCCGAGCTTGATCTTGTTCGGACCATCGACCCCGGCGAAGCAGGCGGTGCCCGGGCAGGTCAGGATGCACTGGCCGACCCGCTTGATCAGCTGCTCCTTGAGGCCGTTCGGCTCGAAGCCGAACAGCAGGATGCGCACGCCGGGCCGCCCGTCCGGAGTCTCCTCCGGGCCCAGCACGGCATCGATGCCGGCCTCGGCGCCGCAGCCGATCACCGACGTGGCGAAGCCCGTCATGGTGGTGGCCGCGATCATGGCCCACTTGGCGGTGTCGTTGGTGACGACGATGGCGGTCCCGGCCACGTCGAACGCCTCCGCGAAGGTGTCGACGATCGGGATGCCGTTGAGGCTGAGCTCAGACATTGTTTTGGGACTTCCGCGACAGCCCGAACCTTCTCCCGAGATAAATCTCGGGCCTGTTCAAGACCGATGGCCCGCTGAGATTTTCACAGATCGACTCACCAGAACCGCGACCTGCCCCCTCTCCCGTGCGGGAGAGGGTTGGGGTGAGGGATAAGGTCTTTCCGGTGAGGTCGCACCCCTCACCCTGTCCCTCTCCCGCAGGGGAGAGGGGACCCCCGCCACGTCCGGCAGCATATGCAGCGGGAAACGGGCCGGTCGCGGCTGTCAAACCCGGCATGGCACCGCCTCGAAGGTGTCCGCATCCGCGTCGAACGCCGCATCCGGCACTGCGAAGCTGTCGAGCCCCGCGCCGAACCGGTCGGACAGGTAGGCGTCGGCACGCTTGGCCATCGCCGGATCGGACTCGACCGAGAGCGACAGTGTCCGGCCGGCGCGCCACTCGACCACCTCGCCATCCTCGACGATCGGCACGCCGTCCTTGAGGACGAGCTTGGCGGCGGTGAACATCGCGGTGCGGTTGGTATCGTCGCGATAGACCGCAACGTCGGCGCAGGCGCCCGGCCGCAGGTGGCCGCGGTCGGCGAGGCCCAGGAGCTTGGCCGGACCGGACCGGGTCAGCTGGGCGATCTCCGAGAGGGTGTATTCCCGCTCCAGGCCCGGCAGGCCGGACCGCTCGCCGACGATGCCCGGCAGGGTCGCGATCTCGCGGTCGCGCTCGGACTTGTCCATCAGCAGGTGGATGATGCGCGGATACTGCGTGAACGGGCCGCCGTTGGGATGGTCGGTGGTGAGGATCGTGCGCTCGGGATCGGTGGAGAGCAGCATGATCTCCAGGCCGATCGCCCATTGCAGCGAACTGGTCGGGCCGCGCGGCCGGTACAGGAACGGCACCACGCCGCCGCCCTCGGCGTCGCCGGCATTCAGAACCCACTTCTTCGGGTTGGCGCCCTTGCGGCCGGCGAACTGGCGCAGGATGTCAAGCGACACCGTCACGGTCTGGCCGAACACCACCTGCCCGATATCGAGGGTCGCGTTCGGGTTGTCGGCGATCGCCTGCGCGATCCGCTCGGCGGCGGAGCGGAAGCCGCCGCCCTCGGTGGCGCCGTAGGCGTAGAACTGCGCGTGGGCGAAGTGGATGCGCCGGCCCTCGGCCGCCTCCAGGGTCTCGACGAACGAATCGTCCGCCCCGGGCAGGCCGAGATTGTTGCAGTGGACGTGCAGCGGATGCGGCGCGCCGATCGCCTCGACCGCGTCGAGGAGCGAGCCCATGATCTGCCGGGTCGAGAGGCCGTAGACCGGGATCTCCTCATCCAGCGACAGGCGCAACGCCCCGTCCTTGAAGGCGGAGGCACCGCCGGCATTGATGCACTTCACGCCCAGCCCGCGCGAGGTGGCGACCGAGAGCGCCACGAGATCGCGCACGGCGTTGCCACCCTGGCGCTCACGCAACAGCTGCAGCAGTTGGTCGTCGTTGCCCATCACGGTCAGGGCGCCGCGATCCAGCAGCGGGATGTCGGCGAGTTCGAGCTGGGTCGCCAGCGCGTGGGTCGGCGGCATCGCCGGCTCGACCGCGGTGGTGTAGCCCATCCGCGCATAGGTCGAGCCGATCCAGCCCGCGGCCCCGCCGGCATGGGCGAAGGGATGCCCCTCGGGCGACGCCTCGCTCACGTAAAGGTCGGGCAGGAGCAGGCGCGACGTGATCACGTTGCCGCCCGCGATGTGCGAATGCACCTCGACGCCGCCGGCCATCACGACGCAGCCGGAGGCGTCGATCACCCTATCGGGCTGCCGGCCCGCCGGATCGACGATGCGGCCGTCCTCGATCCAGACATCGCCGACGGCATCGCGGGACGCGGTCGGATCGACGACGCGCCCGCCCCGGATCACGCTCAGCATGCGGGCTCACTCCTCGACGCGGCGCGACCTTCGGCCAGGCGATCCTTCAGGGCGCCCAGCACCGACGCGGCTGACGGCAGATCCGTCGGCGCCGTGGCCGGCCAGTAGGTCAGCGCGGCGCGCTGCTCGTTCCACAAGACGCCGCCCAGGTCGCGGCCGGGGCGGCCGACCGCGATCACCACGTCGGCGAAAGAAGCTTCGGCCTCGGCGACCAGCCCCACGGACGGTACCGCGGCCAGCCAGTCGGGACGGGGCACCGGCAGGGCGGCGAGCCAGATCACGGCATCGACCTCGCCGGCGGCGACCTGCCGGGCGACATCGAAGCGCCAGGGATCGTGTTCCGGGACGCGGCGGCCGAACCCGCTGCGCGGCGCCTGCCCGGTTAGCCAGGCGGCCACCGGCACGACGGCGCGGTCCTGGTCCGCACCCGACACCGCGAGTGTGAAGCAGCGCGTAGTGTCGTTCAGCTCCATGGCGAAGGTCTGGAGCATCTCCACGCCGAGCTCACCGAGTTCGGCCGGATCGTATAGCAGGACGCCGTATTGCGCGGCGGTGAGCTGCGCCAGGAGCTTGGCCTGCGGCGTGTCACCGGCGAGATGGCCTTTTCCGTAGGCGCGCAATTCTGCGACCGCCTCCGCCAAGCCGCCCTCGGCGGGGTGGGAGAACGTTGCCTTGGCGCCATCGGCCCCGGCGCCGAGTGCCAGGAGCGCGCGGTCCGACCCGGCCGCGCGCCCGCGCGTCGGCTTCGTCTCCGACAAGCGTTTCAGGAGGGGCGTGCGCCACGGCGCGGCGCCGACGACGAGCACCGCATCGGCCCGGCCGACCGCCTCAGCCGGCGTCGAGGTCATGGCACCCACACGGCTCAGCGCGCCGAGCTCGGCATAGGTACCGACCGCACCGGCGGTATCGATGGAGGCGCCGATGCTCCCCGCGAGATCGTAGGCCGCGCGGATCGCGGCGACATCGGCGCTGAGGCCGGCGATCACCGGCGCGCGCGCCTTGGCGAGCAAGGATACGGCCGCCTCGATGGCGGTGCCCGCGTCCGTCGCGCCACCCTTCACCCAGGCTGCCATGCTCCCTCACGCGACGTTCTTGTTTGGCTTCGGAGCGGGCGACGGCCGTAAGACCGGACGAAGCGGGTTCACTCCCACAGGAAGAGTCCCGCCGGATCGGAATGGCTCACCCGCCCGGCAGGTCCAGGCAGGCGGCAACTCGGCGCGCCGTCGCTGGCCTAGGTTTGCATTCATCCGGCCGCCGCGGCAAGGGGGGTCGGAGCACACGCCGACCGATCGGCCGTACGATCCCGTTGCTTCGGCCGCGTGCCGCGTGGGACAAGCGCGCCGGTCGGGCGGTTCGCCGGCGGGTTTCGGGGGCATGGGCGTGGGCGAGGTTCCCGGGCGGAACGAGGCGGGTACGGCGCAGGGCGCCGTCCGGGTCGAGGCGCCGGCCCGGCTCCATTTCGGATTCCTGGACCTGCATGGCGGCCTGGGCCGGCGCTTCGGCAGCGTCGGGCTCGCCATCGACGCGCCGTCTCTAGCGCTCACGGCCCGGCGGGCCGCGCATCTCTCTGTGACCGGCGACGAAGCCGATCGGGTCCAAAGCTACGCCCAGGCGGCTGCCGCCCATCTCGGAAACCCGGACGCGGTCGCCATCCATGTCGAGCGGACGATCCCCGCGCATGCCGGCTTCGGATCCGGCACGCAGCTCGCCCTCGCGGTGGCGGCGGCCGTGGCCCGGCTCAATGGGGCCGCGTTTTCCGCAAAAACCTTCTCCGCCAGCCTCGATCGGGGCAACCGCTCGGGCGTCGGCCTATCCGCCTTCACGGAGGGCGGCCTGATCGTCGATGGCGGCCGCGGTGACGACGGCGCCCCGCCGCCGGTCACGGCGCGGCTCGCCTATCCCGAAGCCTGGCGGATCGTCCTCATCCTGGACCAGAGCATGGCCGGCGTTCATGGCACGCGGGAGGTGGAGGCGTTCCGCGACCTCCCGCGCTTCCCCGAGGCGCAGGCCGCCGAGATCTGCCGGATCGTGCTGATGCAGGTCCTGCCGGCGGCGGCGCTCGCCGAGCCGCAGGGTTTTGGCGCCGGCATCACCCGGATCCAGGATCTGATCGGCGACCATTTCGCCCCGCACCAGGGCGGCCGCTACGCCAGCGCCGCGGTGGCGCAGGCTTTGGCGAACGCCGCCGCGCAGGGCGTGCCCGGCTACGGCCAGTCGTCCTGGGGGCCGACCGGATTCGTGCTGATGCCCTCCGAAGCGGAGGCGCAGGCCCTCGTGGCCAGCCTCGATCGCGGCGGGCCGCTCCGCTTCCTGATCGCCCGAGGCCGCAACACCGGCGCCACGATAACCACGGCAGGCTGAACCGGCGCCCCCGGGCTTGACCGCGGCGTCCGCAGGGCGTTTTGGACGGACAGCAGGCGCAGATCGACGCGCGCCGCACGGGATAGGACGCCATGGCCCGCTCGATCCTCCACATGCTGACGCCGCTCCGGCATATGAGCCCGTTCGACGTGAACATGGCCGTCGATGCCGGCTTCGAGACGGTGGTGACCTACACGGAGGTCAGCCTCGCCGACGTGGTCTCGCTGACCCAGGATTCGATCTTTTCCCGGGCGCCGGCCGACGGCACCCGCACGGGCCTCTTCATCGGCGGCAAGAACGCCGAGGACGCCCTCGACATGGTCGACCGCGCCAAGAAGGCGTTCGTGCCGCCTTTCGTGAACCATGTCTTCGCCGATCCCGCCGGCTCGTTCACCACGGGCGCCGCCATGGTCGCGCAGGTCTCCCGGGCGCTGCGGCAGAAGTTCAACACCGACCTGACCGGCAAGCGCATCGTGATCTTCGGGGGCGCCGGCGTGGTCGCCTACGTGGCCGCGGTGATCGGCGCCCTCCAGGGCGCGCAGACCGTCCTGGTCGGCCACGACGGCGAGGAGCGGGTCTCGAAGATCGCCTTCACGATGAAGTGGCGCTTCGGCATCGAGGTCGGCGCCGTCGACGGCACGACGCCGGAGGATCGCCGCCTCGCCATCCGCGACGCCGACGTCATTCTCTCGGCCGGTCCGGCCGGAATCCCGATCCTCTCGGCCGAGGATCTGAAATCGGCCCCGAAGCTGCTCGTCGCTTCCGACGTGAACGCCGTGCCGCCGGCCGGCATTGCCGGGATCGACGTCAACGCGGTCGACGTGCCCCTGCCGGCCGGCAAGGGCGTCGGCATCGGCGCCCTGGCGGTGGGCAACGTGAAGTACCAGACGCAGCGCCGCCTGTTCGACCGGATGCTCGCCTCCGACACGCCGCTCTGCCTCGATTTCCGCGACGCCTACACCCTGGCGGTCGAGATCGCCGGCTGAGCCGGGCACCGGCGCATTCCGGCATGGCCCAGGCGATCCTGATCGCCGCGCAGGCCGGGCGCGCCCTCGCCGAGGCGGCCCGACGAGCGGGCCTGCGCCCCTACGTGGCCGACCTGTTCGGCGATTCCGACACGCTGGCGCTGAGCGAAGCCTACCGGCCGCTCCCGGGCCGCTTCGGCAGCCCGATCGCCGCTGAGGCGACCCTGGCGGCCATCGACGCACTGGCCGATGCAGCCGGATCGCCGATGGGCATCGTCCTGGGCAGCGGCTTCGAGGACGCCCCCGGCCTCGTCGCCCGCATCGCGGAAAACCATCGGCTGATTGGCGCCGATGCCGGCGCCATCGCGGCGCTCAAGGACCCCTTCGCATTCGCCGCGCTCTGCGCCCGGCTTGGCGTCCCGCATCCGGCGATTACGACGGACCCGCCGCCCGAGCGGTCCGGCTGGCTGCTCAAGCGGATCGGCGGCAGCGGCGGCAGCCATATCCGGCCGGCCACACGCGGCCCCGCGCCGGAGGGCCACTATTGTCAGGTTCGGGTCACCGGCCGGCCCTACGCGCTGAATGTCCTCGCCGATGGGCGCACGATCCGGGTGCTCGCCTGCACCGAGCAATGGTGCGTGCCGTCGCCGATCCGGCCCTATCGCTACGGCGGCGCACTCGCGAGCGGCGCTGCGGAGGCCCCGCCTCTCCCCGACGCGTTGCTCGCGACGGTCGCGGAGGCCGTTGAGAAGTTAGCTGCGGCGACGGGCCTGCGCGGGCTCGCCAGCGCAGATTTTCTGGCTGACGAAGCCGGCTGGTGGCTCACCGAGATCAACCCGCGGCCCGGCGCGACCCTCGATGTCTTGGATCGGCGGAGCACGCCCCTGCTGGCCGCCCATATCGAGGCCAGCCTCGGCGCCATGCCGGCGCTCGGCGCGCAACCGGCGGATGCGGCAGCCGCGCAGATCTGTTACGCGGAGCGCGAGCATGCGCCCGTTCCGGACTTGTCCTGGCCGGATCACGTGCGCGACCGCCCGCGCCCCGGCACGGCGGTCCGCCGCGACGCGCCCCTCTGCACGGTGCTTGCCCTTGGGGCCGACCGGCAGGCGGCGCTCGACAGTCTGAACACGCGGACGGCGCAGCTGCGCGCTGCCCTGGCCGCAAAGAAAACGCACCCCGAGGAAGCCCTGTGATGAGTGCCAGCCAATCCTATCCCAGCGTCAACGCGCTGACGGCGCCGCTGATCGAGCGGTTCGTGGCCGACGCCGCGACCCTGCGCCTGTCGGTCTCGCAGGCCGCCGGCGGGGCCCGGATGGTCGATGCCGGCGCGCAGGCGCGGGGCTCGATCGAGGCCGGGCGGCGCATCGCCGAGATCTGCCTCGGCGGCCTCGGCACCGTCACCATCGCCCCGAGCGGCCCGATCGCCTCCTGGCCGTATTCCGTGATCGTCCATGCGGCCGATCCGGTGCTCGCTTGCCTCGGCAGCCAGTATGCCGGCTGGAGCCTCGCCGACGAGGCCGGCGATTCCGGCTTCTTCGCCCTCGGCTCGGGCCCGGGCCGCGCGGTCGCGGCCGTCGAGGATTTGTATCAGGAGCTGGGCTACCGGGATTCGGCCACCAAGACCGCCCTGGTCCTCGAAGCGGCTGGCGGACCGCCCGAGAGCGTCGTCGCCAAGGTTGCCGAGGCCGCCGGTCTGCGCCCGGAAGATCTCACCTTCATCTTCGCCCCTACCCAGAGCCTGGCCGGCTCGACCCAAGTGGTCGCCCGGGTGCTGGAAGTGGCCCTGCACAAGGCCCACACGGTCGGCTTCGACCTCCACGCCATCGTCGACGGCATCGGCTCGGCGCCGCTCTCGCCGCCGCACCCGGACTTCATCAAGGCGATGGGCCGGACCAACGACGCGATCATTTATGGCGGCCGGGTCCAGCTCTTCGTCGACGCCGACGATGCCGACGCCAAGCTGCTCGCCGAGCAGATCCCCTCCACCACGTCGAGCGACCACGGCGCCCCGTTCGCCGAGATCTTTTCGCGTGTGAACGGCGATTTCTACAAGATCGACGGCGCCCTGTTCTCGCCGGCCGAAGCGATCGTCACCTCGGTGCGCACCGGCGCCACCTATCGCGGCGGCCGCCTGGAGCCGACGCTGGTGGATGCGTCGTTCGCATAGGCAGATCGGATCCTTCTGGCTGTACCTCATGAAAGATTGCGGCGTAACCGTACTTACGTCGCCGACCGCATGAAGCGCGGGTCCCCTCTCCTGTGCGGGAGAGGGACAGGGTGAGGGGTGCGACCTCTCCGGAAAAACCTCGTCCCTCACCCCAACCCTCTCCCGCACGGGAGAGGGGGTGCGTCGTGGCAAGCTTCCGTGATCGCGCCTCGAAACCATAACGACCGAAGCCTTCCCCTGAGCGGGAGGGCGATCGAGAGACTTCCATCCATGCGCATCGCCCTGGCGGCCGATAACGGCAATTGGCACAAGGCCCGGCTCCTGGCGGCCCTGCGGGCGCAGGGGGTCGAGCCAGTGCTGTTCTCCCTCGCCGACGTGATCGTCGCCACCGGCGGCGGCGAGCCCCTCCGGGTCCCGGGCTTTTCCGGCGCGCTGCCCGGCGGTGTCCTGTTGCGGACCATCGCGGGCGGCACCTTCGAGGCCACCACCATGCGGCTCGGCGTGCTGCACGCCCTGGTCTCGGCCGGCGTCACCGTCTGGAACGCGCCGACCGCCATCGAGCGCTCGGTGGACAAGGCGGCGACCTCGCTCCTCATCGCCCGGGCCGGCCTGCCGACGCCGGAGACCTGGGTGGTCTCGAAGCGCGAGGCCGCCGCCGAGATCGTCGGGCGCGAAGGCCGCCCGGGCGCGCCGCTGGTCCTGAAGCCGCTGTTCGGCTCGCAAGGGGAGGGGCTCGCGCTGATCGAGCAGCCCGAGGACCTGCCCGACGAGGAGGCGGTGGCCCGGGTCTACTATCTCCAGCGCTACGTGCCCCGGCGCGACGGCTTGTGGCGGGATTACCGCGTGTTCGTCTGCGACGGCCGGGCCATCGCCGGCATGATCCGCGAGGGCGACGGCTGGATCACCAACGTCCATCGCGGCGGCCGGCCGCTGCCCTGGGCGATGCCGCCCGCCGCCGCCGAAATGGCCGAGGCCGCTGCCGCCGCGGTCGGGGTCGATTATTCCGGCGTCGATCTCGTCGAGGACGGGGAGGGCGGCTTCGCGATCCTCGAAGTCAATTCCATGCCGGCCTGGTCGGGCCTCCAGACCGTGTGCGAGACCGACATCGCCGCCGCCGTGGTGCGGGGCTTTCTCGCTGCCGTCCGGGGCGCCAGCGTTCCGCGGCTCGTGGTGGCATGAGCGCCCTTGAGCCAGGTCTGATCGGCACGCTCTACCGTGCCGCCTGCCTGGCGGAGCTCGACGCGCTGAAGCCCGGCAACGTCCATGCCTACGCCGCCGGCCACCGCATGGTGGTGGCGGATTTCGTCACCAGCGCCGATGTCTCGGCGCCGGAGCTGGCCCGGGCCGGGTCGGGCGTCGGCGAACGGGTCCGGGCCGGGATCGCCGCCACCCTGGCGGCGGTCGCCCAGAACACCAATCTCGGGATTCTCCTGCTCTGCGCGCCCCTCGCGGTCGCTGCCGAGCGGGGCCGGACCGTCCGCGCCGTGCTGGATAATCTCGACGCTGCGGATTCGGCCACGGTGTTCGCGGCGATCCGGATCGCCAACCCGGGCGGCCTCGGGCGGGCCGCAAAGCACGACGTCGCGGCGGAGGCCCCCGCCTCCCTGCGCGCCGCCATGGCGGAAGCGGCCGACCGGGACCGCATCGCCCGCGCCTACGGCACCGGCTTCTCGGACATCAGCGCGATCGGGCTGCCGGCGCTCGCCGAGGCGCGTGCCCAGGGCCTCGATCCGTCCTGGTGCACGACGGCGATCCATCTCGCTTATCTGCGCTCCGTTCCGGACAGCCACATCGCCCGCAAGGCTGGCGCGTCGGTGGCCGAGGGCGTTCGCCGGGAGGTGGAAGCCGCACTCTCCGGGCTCGACCTCGCCGCCCGGCCGGTTGAGGCGCTGCTGGCCCTCGACGCGTCACTCAAGGCCCGCGGGCTCAACCCCGGCACCAGCGCGGATTTCACGGTGGCGACGCTGTACTGGGATGCGCTTGCATCGGCTGGGGCCGCCCTGGCGTGAAAGGTCGAAAAGTTCCCGCATTTCGAGGCCCGGAGCCAAAGAAATTCCTCACCTTCAGGGCCTTGCGCGGGTTGTGAGCCGCTGGGCCTCACTGTAGGGTCCGGCGCGCTGTCCGGCCCAACCGGCTCGGCCCATCCGGCACGGCCGGAGGGACGGGCGCCGATAACAAGGATGGCTTCCCGGCCGCTGGCCTCGTCCGGCGCCGCGGCCCTATTTCGGAATCCAGGGAGAGACACCGAATGGCGAAGATCACCAAGGTTCAGGTTGGCGAAGCCCTCGTCGGCGACGGCAACGAAGTCGCTCACATCGACCTGATCATCGGACCGCGCGGCTCGCCCGCCGAGACGGCTTTCTGCAACGGCCTCGTGAACAACAAGCACGGCTTTACCAGCCTGCTCGCGGTCATCGCGCCGAACCTGCCCTGCAAGCCGAACACCCTGATGTTCAACAAGGTCACCATCAACGACGCCCGTCAGGCCGTCCAGATGTTCGGCCCGGCCCAGCACGGCGTTGCCAAGGCCGTCCAGGACGCCGTTGCCGAAGGCATCATCCCGGCCGATGAGGCCGACGACCTGTTCATCCTGGTCGGCGTGTTCATCCACTGGGAAGCGGCCGACGACGCCAAAATCCAGAAGTACAACTACGAGGCCACCAAGCTCTCGATCCAGCGCGCCGTGAACGGCGAGCCGAAGGCCGCGACCGTCACCGAGCAGCGCAACTCGGCTCAGCACCCCTTCGCCGCCAATTAGATCGGGGACGGTCCTGGGCAGAGTGAGCCTCCGCCCGCACCGCGGGGCCTGCTCCAGCGACTGGCCTCGATCTTCTTAGGTCGATAACGACACCTACCGACGGGACGGCGCAAGCCGTCCCGTTTTTGGTTTCGGGCGCCCTCAAACCTGCCGTCGAGGCGGTCCGGTTGACGCGCCAGGTGGCACGGCCTAGAGGCAGCCCACCATGCCAAGCTTGCTCCGCACCGGATCGTATTACCCGCCGCTCCCATAGCGGCGGCCTGCTTATCATGCCCAACCGCTGCGTCGTCGGCGGTTGCTCCTGTTCTTGATCCGCCGACCTCGCGCCTGCCCGAGGTCCCCGTGTCATCCTCCCACATCACTCAGCTCCGCCCGGCCATCGGGATCATCGGCTTCGGCGCCTTCGGTCGCCTGATCGCCCGGCACCTCGCGCCGCATGGGGCGTTG
The DNA here is from genome assembly GCF_022829635.1 of Methylobacterium sp. E-066. Taxonomy (GTDB): domain Bacteria; phylum Pseudomonadota; class Alphaproteobacteria; order Rhizobiales; family Beijerinckiaceae; genus Methylobacterium. Next base: position 104,671 of record NZ_JAKSYO010000115.1, on the reverse strand, counting down.
CGCGTCTACGATCCGCGCCCGGCTGAGCCCGATGCCGAGACCTACGGTGCCATGCGGACCGGCCTTGAAGCGGCGGCACGCTGCCCAATCGTCATCCTCGCCGTTCCGGTTTCCCGCTTGGCCGAGGTCGTGGCCGCGATAGCCCCGCATCTCCGGCCCGGAACGCTGGTGGTCGATGTCGGCTCGGTGAAGATGCTGCCCGTCGCGATCATGCGGGCGGGATTGCCGGCCGGCGTCGAGATCCTCGGCACCCATCCCCTGTTCGGACCCCAGAGTGCCGTCGACGGGATAGCCGGCCTGAAGATCGCCGTGTGTCCGGTCTCGGGACGGCGGGGGCGTCGTGCCGCGGCTTTCCTTCGGAAGGTGCTGAAGCTCAAGGTGATCGTCACGACGCCGGAAGCCCACGACCGCGAGGCCGCAGCCGTTCAGGGCCTGACCCATCTGATCGCGCGGGTGCTCGTCGCCATGGAGCCGCTTCCCACGCAGATGACCACACGAAGCTTTTCACTGCTCATGCAGGCGGTCGACATGGTCCGGCATGATGCGCCCGAAGTCTTCGAGGCGATCGAGCGGTCGAACCCGTTTGCCGCGGAAGTCCGCCAGCGCTTCTTCAAGCTTGCCGCGCAAGTCGAGGCCGATCTCGCCCGGGACGACGATGCCCTGGCCCCCAGACAGCCGTCCATGACGATCGCCCGGACTCACGCTGGAGCGTGAAAGGATCGGGCCGCCCAAAAGAAAAGGGGCCGCCTCGCGGCGACCCCCTTCCTCATCTTGACGAGTGGCTTGGACTTAGAAGTCCATGCCGCCCATGCCGCCGCCGCCCGGCATCGCGGGGGCGCCGCCATCCTTCTTCGGCGCGTCGGCGACCATGGCCTCGGTGGTCACCAGCAGGCCGGCGACCGAAGCCGCGTCCTGCAGGGCGGTGCGCACGACCTTGGCCGGGTCGACGATGCCGGCCTGGATCATGTCGACATATTCCTCGGTCTGGGCGTTGAAGCCGTAGGTCTCCGAGGAGGTGTTGTCGGTGATCTTGCCGACGACGATCGAGCCTTCCACGCCCGCGTTCTGGGCGATCTGACGGATCGGGGCCTCAAGCGCCTTCAGCACGATCTTGATGCCGGCCTGGACGTCCGGAACGTCGGACTTCAGCTCGGCGACCGCCTTCTTGGCGCGCAGCAGGGCGGTGCCGCCGCCCGGGACGATGCCCTCTTCCACCGCAGCGCGGGTGGCGTTGAGGGCGTCGTCGACGCGGTCCTTCTTCTCCTTGACCTCGACCTCGGTCGCGCCGCCGACGCGGATCACCGCGACGCCGCCCGCGAGCTTGGCCAGACGCTCCTGGAGCTTCTCGCGGTCGTAGTCCGAGGTGGTCTCCTCGATCTGCGCCTTGATCTGCGAGATCCGACCCTCGATGTCCGCCTTCTCGCCGACGCCGTCGATGATCGTGGTCGTCTCCTTCTCGATCCGGACGCGCTTGGCCCGGCCGAGCATCGGGAGCGTCACGTTCTCGAGCTTGATGCCGAGATCCTCGGCGATCATCTGGCCCTTCGTGAGGATCGCGATGTCTTCCAGCATCGCCTTGCGACGATCACCGAAGCCCGGCGCCTTGACGGCCGCGACCTTCAGGCCGCCGCGCAGCTTGTTCACCACCAGCGTGGCAAGGGCCTCGCCCTCGATGTCCTCGGCGATGATCAGCAGCGGCTTGCCGGTCTGGACCACGGCCTCGAGCACCGGCAGCATCGCCTGCAGCGACGACAGCTTCTTCTCGTGGATCAGGATGTAGGGGTCTTCCAACTCGGCGACCATCTTCTCCGCGTTGGTGATGAAGTACGGGGAGAGGTAGCCGCGGTCGAACTGCATGCCCTCGACGACGTCGAGTTCGGTCTCGGCGGTCTTGGCCTCCTCGACCGTGATCACGCCCTCGTTGCCGACCTTCTGCATGGCGTGGGCGATCATCTCGCCGATCTCCTTGTCGCCATTGGCGGAGATCGTGCCGACCTGAGCGACCTCGTCGGAGGTCGAGACCTTCTTGGCGCGCGCGACGATGTCCTTCACCGCGGCGGCGGTGGCGAGGTCGATGCCGCGCTTCAGGTCCATCGGGTTGATGCCGGCGGCGACGTACTTGGCGCCCTCGCGGACGATGGCCTGGGCCAGCACGGTCGCGGTGGTGGTGCCGTCACCCGCGATGTCGTTGGTCTTCGAGGCCACTTCGCGCACCATCTGGGCGCCCATGTTCTCGAACTTGTCGGCGAGCTCGATCTCCTTGGCGACGGTGACGCCGTCCTTGGTGATCCGCGGGGCGCCAAAACTCTTCTCGATCACGACGTTGCGGCCCTTGGGGCCCAGCGTCACCTTCACCGCATCGGCGAGGATGTCGACGCCGCGCAGCATCTTATCGCGGGCGTCGGCGGAGAAACGAACGTCTTTCGCTGCCATGGTTTGCCTCTTGTGGTTGGATTGAACCCCAAGGCCTCGGACGGCCTCAAAGGGCTGGGACGGGTGAACCGATCAGAGGGCGACGACGCCCATGATGTCGGATTCCTTCATGATCAGGAGGTCCTGACCGTCGATCTTGACCTCGGTGCCGGACCACTTGCCGAACAGGACGCGGTCGCCGGCCTTGACGTCGAGCGCGTTGACGCGGCCCTGCTCGTCGCGCGCGCCGGGACCGACGGCGACGATCTCGCCCTCTTGCGGCTTCTCCTTGGCGGTATCCGGAATGATGATGCCGCCCTTGGTCTTCTCCTCGCTCTCGATGCGACGGACGACCACGCGGTCGTGCAGCGGACGGAACTTCATGAGCTGCCCTCTTGCTTCAAGTCTGCAGTTGGCGTTGATGCGGCCGGCGAGGCCGCGTCCGAGCCGGACTGTTAGCACTCTGTCTTGGCGAGTGCCAATGACGGCGGCGAGATAGCCCTCGCGCGGTTTCGAGTCAATGCTGTCGCACCCGCCCGCGACCGTGCGATGACGTGGCATTGGCCCCATTCTCCCCCATGGATAACGCGCTTTCATGCTGAGCCTGCACGGACCCGAGGGCGCGGTGACGCTCGACCCGGGCGGCCCGATCCCCGGCAACGCCGTCTGGCTCGATCTCAATGATCCGAGTTCCGAGGAGGCCGCCGCCGTCGAAGCCGCGACGGGCCTGCGCGTGCCCTCCCGGGCCGCGCTGTCGGAGGTGGAATCGTCCAGCCGGCTGCGGCGGGTGAAGGGCGGCCTGTCGCTGTCGACGCCGATGATCACGTTCGAGCGCAGCGACTCGCAGCTGAAGCCGCTCGGTTTTCTCCTGTCGAAGGACCACCTCGTCACCATCCGGTTCCACGACCTGCGTGCGATCGACTCCTCCGAGAAGCGGATCGCCGACGGCGATGGCAGCGTGACCCCGAGCGAGATCTTCCTGGTGATCCTGGAAGAGCTGGTCGACAGCCTCGCCGACGCCCTGGAGGACATGGCCTCCGAACTCGACCAGCTCTCCACCCGAATCTTCGACTTCGACGTGCGCGGCGCGAACCGGCGACGGCTGGAGAGCCCGCCGCCGCGCCGCCGCGATCTGGCGCTGCGGCGGATCCTGCGCGGGATCAGCAACCGCGGAAAGGTCTTGGGTAAGATCCGCGCCAGCCTGCTCGGACTGGAGCGAATCGTGCCGTTCGTGTCGGCTGCCTGCGACGGCCTGGGGCTGCCCGAGGATGGACGCTTCGAGACGATCCGGCGCGACATCGACTCCCTCGACGAGTTCGAGACGCGGCTCGCGGAGAACGTCCAGTTCCTCCTCGACGCGACGCTGGGGCTCATCAACATCGAGCAGAACAACGTCTTTCGCGTGCTCACCGTGGTGTCGGTGGTGGGCGTGCCGCCGACGCTGATCGCGTCGATGTACGGCATGAATTTCAAGCACATGCCGGAGCTGGACTGGGCCTACGGCTATCCCTACGCCCTCGGCCTGATCTTGTTCAGCGCTCTGGCGCCGATCGTTTATTTCCGGATACGCGGATGGTTCTGATATTCGTCCATCAATACCGACTGATCCAAGTTGCTGAAAGGTCATCAGCCGAATACACGTTTCATCGGCTATAGATCTTCGGATTGAATATTTTTCTGCGTATTTGATATTGCGGACATTATCGAAACGCCGCCAAATTAGTCAAAAATTAACGCCATATCGGATACATGCTCAATCGAGCAGCGTGGGCACTAAAATGTTCAAAAGATCCGTATATAGCGAGTCTCAGGCCAAGCTGGACGCCCTGGATCGATCGCTGGCGATCATCGAATTTTCGATGGACGGCAAGGTCATCGCCGCAAACCAGAATTTTCTGGATCTGATGAAGTACTCCTTGGCGGATGTACACGACAAGCATCATCGTATTTTCGTCGACGCCGCTTATGCTCAGAGCGCCGACTACACGGAGTTCTGGGCGAAGCTGAAAGGCGGCCACTACGTCACCGGCGAGTTCCTGCGCCTCGGCAAGGACGGCGCGGAGGTCTGGCTGGAAGCGACCTACAATCCCATCCTCGACGCCCGCGGCCAGCCGGTGAAGGTGGTCAAGTTCGCCTCCGACATCTCGGCCAAGAAGAACCAGATCGACCGCCTGATGTCGATGATCGACAATATGCCGGTCGCGGTGATGACCGCCGATCCGCGCAACGAGTTCAAGATCAATTACCTGAATGCCACCTCGCGCCGGACCCTCGGGCCGCTCGAGCAGTATCTGCCGATCAAGGTCGATCAGATGCTCGACCATTCGTTCGACGTGTTCCACAAGAACCCGCACCATCAGCGCACCATGCTTGCCGATGCGAGCCGGCTGCCGCACCGGACTAAGATCAAGGTCGGCCCGGAGACGCTCGACCTGCAGGTCACGGCGGTCAACGATAGCAAGGGCAATTATATCGGGCCGATGCTGACCTGGGCCATCGTATCCGCCCAGGTGAACATGGCGACCGACGTGAGCCGCGTGGTCGATGCCGTCGGATCGGCCGTCCGGCAGATGCAGCACTCGGCAGAGGGGCTGACGCAGTCCGCCGATTCCGCCCGCCAGAAGGCCTCGTCGGTGGCGGTCAATTCCGAGCAGATGAACAGCGCCATCCAGGAGATTTCCGGCCAGGTCGGACGGGTCTCGGAGCGCGCCCGGCAGATCGCGGTCCAGGCCGAGACCACGGACGCCACGATGCGGCGGCTGGCCGAGAATGCCCGTGAGGTCGACGCGGTGGTCGGCATGATCAAGTCGATCGCCGGCCAGACCAACCTGCTGGCGCTCAACGCCACGATCGAAGCCGCCCGCGCCGGCGTCGCCGGTCGGGGCTTCGCGGTGGTCGCCAGCGAGGTCAAGGCCCTGGCCGAGCAGACCGCCAAGGCGACGGGCGACATCACCCAGCAGGTCGCGGCGATCCAGAGCGCCACCGGCGAGGCGGTCGGGGCGATCGAGATGATCACCGCCGCCGTCGCCGAGCTCTCGAACCTGACCCTGGCGATGGCGAGCGCCGTCGAGGAGCAGGCAGTGTCGACCCACGAGATGTCCGGCAATATCGGCGGCGTCTCGAACGCCGCCAACGCCACCGGCCAGCTCGCCGAGGCCGTGCTCGGCGTCGCCGAGAGCCTGGCTGGACACTCGTCGGACCTCTCGGAGAGCGTCCAGCGGTTCATGAAGTCCGCTTGATCCCGCGGCAGGCGCGACTCGGGGCCGTGAAACGCGCACGCGGCCTCGTGCGTATCCCCGATACGCAATCCAGCGGAGGAGTTGAGCCGATCCCCTATGCTTTCAGGATGTTCCGGCGGCCGGTCCTCGTCGCGCTCGCGTGCGGCGTCCCGGCTCTCGCCGAAGCCGAACCGGCGCCCCTGGCGCCGCCGCCCGGGAGCGCGCCGATCATCAGCCTCGCCGCCCGGGGCGTGCAGATCTATGCCTGCACCGCCGGGGAGGAAGCCCCGGCCTGGGGCGCGGCCAAGCCCGAAGCCGACCTTTCCCAGGCCGACGGACGCGTCGTCGGCCGCCATTTCGAGGGCCCGACCTGGGAATCGCAGGACGGCTCCCGCGTGGTCGGATCCGTGATCGACCAAGCACCGGCACCGCAGCCCCAGGCCGTTGCGTGGCTGCTGCTCTCGGGCCAGGCCACCGGAACCGGGATGCTCGCCGGAACGCGCTACGTCCTGCGCCGGGATACGGCTGGCGGGGAGAAGCCGCCCGGCGGATGCACGCCCGGCCAGACCATGCGCGTGCCCTACACCGCAACTTACACGTTCTATCGCTGAGCGCCGGTCAGTCCCGGGCGAGCTGCGCCCGGCCGATGGAAAAAACCCGCCCGTCCCCGAGCAGGTGGGCCGTGAACCCGTTCGGGAACAGGCCCTCGATCGCGCGGTCGCGGACGTTCAGCCCGCCCGCAAAGGCGCCGAAGGCCGGCATCACCAAGCGGGTGCCGTCGGAGACGAAGCAGCGCCGGCGGACCGCGCGGCCACGCATCGCGACCTTGCCGCAAGGATGGAGATGACCGGCGATCTCGCCGGGCACGAGTTCGGGGCTCGGCTCGTGGCGCAGGATGAGCCCGCCGAGGGCCAGCGCGTCGGCGTAGCGGCCGCCAACGCCCTCGCTCACCGCCGCATCGTGGTTGCCGGCGATCCAGACCCAGTCCCGGCCCTCTTGCAGGGCCGCCACCATGGCCCGGTCGCCCGGCTCCATGCGCTCCGGCCCCCGGTGATCGTGGAAGGAATCGCCGAGCGCGACCACCCGGGCCGGATCGTGCCGGATCACCGCCTCGTGCAGGCAGGCCAGGGTCTCGCGGGTGTCGTAGGGCGGCAGGAACTGGCCGGTCCGGGCGGCGTAGGACGAGCCCTTCTCCAGGTGGAGATCGGACACGATCAGGGTGCGATGCTCCGGCAGCCACACGCCGCCGCAGAGGTCGAGCATCAGGGTCTCGCCCGCGAGCAGCAGGGTCGGGTGCTTGTGAGTCTTCTCGAGTCTCAGGCCGGCCGCCAAGATCGCATCCTCGGTCTCAAAGGGGGAGGGCGGATCGCCGGTCAGGACAGAGCCTCCTGAAGAAGCTCGGCCTCTGCCTCGGCCAGGATCTCGTCGGCACCCTCGCCGTAGACCCGCTCGCGCCCGATCTCGAGCATCACGGATACGGAGAGCGGCGAGACCCGATCGAGAGCCCTGTGGATGATTCGCCCCTGGATGCGCTCTAGCATCATGCCGAGGCGCCTCACGTCGAGGAGTCCGGTTGCCGCATCCTGCCGTGCCGCCCGGAGCAGGAGGTGGTCCGGCTGGTGCTTGCGCAGCACGTCGTAGATCAGGTCCGTGGAGATCGTGACCTGCCGGCCCGACTTCTTCAGCCCCGGATGGTGGCGCTCGATCAGCCCAGCGATCACCGCGCATTGCCGGAAGGTGCGCTTCATCATCGCCGATTCGTCGAGCCACGCCTCCAGGTCGTCGCCCAGCATGTCGACCGCGAACAGATCGCCGATGAAGTCGGGATCGAGCGCCGCCCGCTCGGACACGTCGCGGGTGGTCCAGATCGCGATGCCGTAATCGTTCGCCGCGAAGCCGAGGGGACGCAGGCCGTCGCGTTCCAGCCGGCGGGTGAGCAGCATGCCGAGCGTCTGGTGCGCCAGCCGCCCCTCGAACGGGAAGGCGGTGAGGTAATGGCGCTTGCCCCGCGGGAAGGTCTCGACCAGCAGGTCGCGCTCGCCCGGCAGGACCGAGCGGCGACGCTGCTGCTGCAGGTAATCGCCGATCTGCTTCGGCAGCCGGTCCCATTCGAACGGGTCGGCGATGATCGCCCGGACCCGCTCGGCCAAAAAGGTCGAGAGCGGGAATTTCGCGCCGGCATAGGAGGGGATCGCCGGGTCGGTTCCGAGCGGCGCGCGCGTCACCAGGGCCTCGTCCTCGGCCAGCCCCTCGAAGCGCAGGGTCTCGCCGGCGAACAGGAAGGTGTCGCCGATCGTGAGCGTGTCGGCGAACTCGTCCTCGATCTCGCCGAGCACGCGGCCACCCTTCGGCAGGACCGCGCCGGGCTTGCCGCGCAGGGTCCGGCCGAGACGCACCCGCACCCGCGCCGCCTCGACGATGGTGCCGACATTCATCCGGTAGGCCTGGGCGGTGCGGGCATCCCGCACCCGCCACAGCCCATCGGGCCCGCGCAGGATCTTGGCGAAGCGCTCATAGGCGCGCAGGGCGTAGCCGCCGGTCGCCACGTAATCGACGACCTGCTCGAACGATTCCCAGGTCAGGCCGGTATAAGGCGAAGCGGAGACGATCTCGTCATAGAGGCCCAGCGGATCGAACGCGTCGGCGCAGGCCATTCCGAGCACGTGCTGGGCGAGCACGTCGAGGGCGCCGAGCCGCGCGTCGGGGGTGTCCTGCGCAGCCTCCTCGACGGCGTCGAGCGCCGCCTGGCACTCCAGCATCTCGAAGCGGTTGCCCGGCACCAGATAGGCCTTCGACGGCTCGTCCATGCGGTGGTTGGCCCGGCCGATCCGCTGCATGATCCGGCTCGCGCCCTTGGGCGCCCCGACATTGACCACGAGATCGACGTTGCCCCAGTCGATGCCGAGATCGAGGGTCGCGGTGCAGACGATCGCCCGCAGCTGGCCCGCCGCCATGGCGGCCTCGACCCGGCGGCGCTGCTGCGCGTCCAGCGAGCCGTGATGGATCGCGATCGGCAGCGCGTCGTCGTTGAGCCGCCACAGCTCCTGGAAGGTGTATTCGGCCTGGAGCCGGGTGTTGACGAAGACCAGGGTCGTGCGGTGCTCGCGGATCAGGTCGTAGATCGCCGGCATCGAGTGCCAGGCTGTGTGCCCCGCAATCGGCAGCGACCGGCCGAGATCGAGCATGCGCAGGTCAGCCTTGGCGCCGCCCTGGACTGTGACGAGGTCGGCCATGGGGGACTTCGCATTCCCTCCCCCCTCTGCGGGGAAGGGAGGGAGAGGCGCCTGGGTCGTGCGTGCGACGTCATCGAGCGCCGAGACCGCGACGCGCCCCCTCTCCCGTGCGGGAGAGGGTTGGGGTGAGGGACCAGGGTTTTCCGGAGAGGTCGCATCCCTCTCCCTGTCCCTCTCCCGCACGGGAGAGGGGACCTGCGCCTCGTTCGGGGATGTGTGGATCCGACCGCCCGCAGAGGCGGGACCCAGCACCTGCGGCACCAGATATTTTCGCAATTCGTCCGGCTCTCGGACGGTGGCGGACAGGCCGATCGCCGCCAGGTCCGGGCTCAGACGGTGCAGCCGGGCGAGCGCCAGGGAGAGCAGGTCGCCGCGCTTCGAGGTCACGAGGGCGTGCAGCTCGTCGAGGATGACGCAGCGCAGGCCGGAGAAGAATTCGGCGGCGTCGCGATGGGCGATCAGCAGCGCCAGCTGCTCGGGCGTGGTCAGCAGGATGTCGGGCGGACGGCTGATCTGGCGGGTGCGCTTGTGCGCCGGGGTGTCGCCGGTCCGGGTCTCGACCCGCACCGGCAGGTCAATCTGGGCGATCGGCGCATCGAGGTTGCGGGCGATGTCGACCGCCAGCGCCTTCAGCGGCGAGATGTAGAGGGTGTGCAACCCCTTCGCGGCCTTGGGAGCGGGTTTTGCGCCCGCCCGCTCCGACAGGGCAACGAGGCTCGGCAAGAAGCCTGCGAGCGTCTTGCCGGCTCCGGTCGGCGCCACCAGCAGGGCCGAGCGGCCGGCGCGGACGATCCGCAGGAGATCGATCTGGTGCGGCCGGGGCGTCCAGCCACGCGCGGCGAACCACGCCCGGAAGGCCGGCGGCAGGATCTCGGACGGGTCGCTCAGGCCAGGGCCATCAGGAAACGGTCGCTCAGCTCCAGGGCACGCTCGCTCATCGCGCTCGGGTACCGAGCGAAGACGTGGCAGCCGCCCGGATAGATCGCGGTGTGGCCGCCATTGCCCGCCGCTGCCCAGCGCGCCGACATGTACAGCGTATCGTCCAGCAGCGGGTCAGCGGTGCCGATGGTGAACAGGGCGGGCGGCAGGCCCTTGAGGTCGGCATAGATCGGCGACACGTCCGGGCGGCGGCGATCGATCCCGTCGCGGACATAGCCGTCGGCGAATTTGGTCAGATCGAGGGTGTTCACGACGAGCCGCTCATCGCCCCAGTTGCGCACCGAGGGGGTCAGACCGAGATCGTAGAAGCCGGCATTGAGATTGGCGCCGCGGAACGCCCGCGGCTGGTTGTGCAGGTCGCGCAGACGCAGCAGCACCATCACGGCGAGATGGGCACCGACCGACTCGCCGCCGATCGTCAGTGCATGGATGCCGAATTCGGTTCGGCCCGGGCCAGCGAGCCAGAGCGCCGCGGCCTCGCAATCGAGGAGGGCGGCCGGGTAGGGATGCTCGGGGGCAAGCCGGTACTCCACCGACAGCACCACGAAACCGCAGGCATCGGCGATGCGCTCCAGCCAGGGATCCTGCTCGTCAGCGGCGCCCCAGACCCAGCCGCCGCGGTGAATGTGCAGATAGGCGCCCCGCAGCTTTGCGGCGGCCTTCGGGCGGATCACCCGGAGCTTGAGCGGACCACCGGGGCCCTCGATCGTCAGCCATTCGGCCCGGGCACTGTGCGGCATCGCCGGCGCCGCCTTGGTTCCGGCGCGGCGGCGGGTGCGCACCTCGTCGATCGGCAGCGACCAGGGATCGGGCAGGGCGGCGTACGCCGCGACGATCTCGGCATTGAGCCGAAGCGTCTCGGGATCGATCGTCGCCGGGTCGAACAAGGCGTGGTCGATCATGCTGGGTCTCGTCCCCGTCGGCTTTGTCCCGCGGCCATTCCCGGCATCTTGGCGGGACGGGTCTCGCTTGCCATCTCGGGTCCGTGGGTGAAACCCGCTAACGTTCGATCCGGGATCCGGTTTCGAGGCGGTGTGGTGCGACGGCCACGGTTCCGCCGGTTTCGTCGCCGATCCGGACAGCCTCTGGTTTCATGAGGACGCGATGCTCGTCGATCACGACCGGCGCCGACACGGTGCCCCGCCGCCGAACGACGCCTATGGCGCTGAGGTGTACCCACCGCGCGCCTCGGCGCTGCGCCGATTCCTCGGCGGCTCGCCCGCCGGCGTGTTCCTGCGCCTGCTGTTCCTGTCGGTGCTGGTCGGCGCCTTCATGTCGATGCTCGGCCTGACGCCGGGCCGGCTGTTCTGGCACATCTACGATTCGGCCCGGGCGCTCCTGGAGATCGGCCTCGCTTCGCTGCACGATTTCGGCGGCTGGATCGTCGCGGGCGCGGTCGTGGTCATCCCGCTCTGGCTGATCTCGCGCCTGTTCGCCGCCTCGCGCTGACCGGACAGTTCACGAATCGTTCACATCTGTTTAGGTCGCGGCATGACGCATCCGCCTGCCGCCTCACCGGTCTTGCCGACGCATCGCCGCGTGTTGGCTCTGGCCCTGCCGATGACGCTGGCCAACGTCACGACGCCGATGCTCGGCTTCGTCGGCGCCGCCGTGATCGGCCGGCTCGGCGACGCGGCCCTGCTCGGCGCGGTGGCGCTGGGGGCCGTGATCTTCGACGTGATCTTCTGGTCCTTCGGGGCACTCCGCATGGCGACCGCGGGCCTGACCGCCCAGGCGGTCGGCGCCCAGGATGAACCAGAAGTCGACCGCATCCTGGCCCGGGCGCTGGCGGCGGGCGCCGTGATCGGCCTGAGCCTCGTCGCGCTGCAATGGCCGATCGCCGAGGCCGCGTTCGCGGTGAGCGGCGCGAGCGCGGCGGTGATCGACGGCCTCGCGACCTATTTCCACATCCGCATCCTGTCCGCCCCGTTCGTGCTGGCGAGCTACGGCGTGCTCGGCTCGGTGGTGGGGCGTGGGCGGACCGATCTCGGCCTGCTGCTCCAGGTGGCGATCAACCTGGTCAATGTCGGCCTGACCCTGGCCTTCGTCCTCGGCTTCGGGATGGGACTCGCCGGCGCGGCGCTGGCGGCCTTGTGCGCGGAGGTGGCCGGGCTCGGCCTCGGGCTGATCGTGCTGGCGCGGCTCGGCTCACGCCCGTTCCGGGTGCCCCTGCGCGACCTCCGGAACGCGGCCGCGCTCCGCCGGACGCTCAGCGTCAACCTCGACGTGATCCTGCGCACCCTGGCGTTGATCACCGCCATCGTGCTGTTCTCGGCGCTGGGTGCCCGACAGGGCGACGTGGTCCTGGCGGCCAATTCCGTCCTGTGGAATCTCTTTTTGATCGGCGGGTTCTTCCTCGACGGCTTCGCCACGGCGGCCGAGACCCTGTGCGGGCAGGCGGTGGGCGCCCGGGACGCGGACGCGTTCCGGAGGGCCTCCAGCTTGAGTCTGTGCTGGTGTCTGGGCTTCGGGATCGGGGTCAGCTTGATCGCCTACGCGGGCGGCGCGGGCTTCATCGACTTCGTCACCACCAGCGAGCCAGTGCGCGAGACCGCCAGAACCTATCTGCCGCTCGCCGCTCTGGCGCCGCTCGCTGCCGCCGCGCCATTCGCCTATGACGGGATCTATGTCGGCGCCACCTGGACCCGGGCGATGCGCAACCTGATGGCGGGCGCACTCGCAGCCTACGGCGCTGTTCTGGCGCTGGTCCAGGGTCTGGGTCTCGGCAATACCGGCCTGTGGCTGGCCTTCGTGGCCTTCCTGGGGGCGCGGGGCCTGTTCCAGGCGATCGCGTTTCCAGGACTGGCCCGCGCAACGTTTCAGCGTCCGACGCCGTCGGCCGGCCGGAAAACGGCGTCAGAATTCGCGTAGTCGTCGCCAAAAGTTCGGCGCGGCGTCGATCAGTGCGGATCCTTCCAGGCCGTGGCGGCCGGCGGCGCTGCGCGGGCGACCGTCCCGGTGGTCCGCGGCAGTTCGGCTTCGGCCCGCCGCTGCGGCGCCCGGCGGAGGCTGCCATAGCGCCGGCCCCGGCGGACATGGCGCCGCCCACGCTCGGTCGAGTTGCCGACAAACCCGCCGACCACGGCACCGGCCACAGCCCCGATCGGACCACCCACCAGGGCGCCGGCGACCGCGCCGGAGCCGACCCCAAGGGTCGTCCGGCTTTGGGCCCGGGCGGGATCGGGCGCCCCGGCCAGGACCAGGCCGGCCAGGACGAAGACGGTCGAGAACAGGCGCATGGTATCGGATCCCGGGATCCAAGGATTGGACTCGGGCCGCCTTTATCCGTGAGAACATGACCAAAGCGCGGCCGGATACGGCGCGGCGGCGAGTAGTATCAAACGTCGCAGGGACTCACCGATCGAGCGATCGAAGGTGTGGCCAGCCCAATCCCGTGCTCTAGGGTGCAGTGCAACGAAGACCGGCCGTGGAGCGGCCGCACCCGGGAGATGCTCATGGCCACGACGACCGACCTGCGCCTGCGCCGGAGCGTGCTCTACATGCCCGGCTCGAACCAGCGGGCGCTCGACAAGGCCAAGACCCTGCCGGTGGACAGCATCATCCTCGACCTCGAGGACGCGGTCGGCCCGGAGGAGAAGGAGATCGCCCGCGAGCAGGTCTGCGCCGCGGTCAAGAGCGGCGCATACGGCAGCCGCGAGCTGGTGATCCGGGTCAACGCTCCTCAGACCCCCTGGGGGGAGGCCGACCTCCACGCCGCCATCGAGGCCAAGCCCGACGCGATCCTGATGCCGAAGGTGTCGTCCCCGGCGGTGCTGGAGAGCATCGCCGATCGGCTCGAATCCCTCGACGCCCCCGAGAGCATTGCCGTCTGGGCGATGATCGAGACGCCGGCCTCGATCCTCAACATCCAGGAGATCGCCCGGGCCAAGCGCGATCCGCGCAAGCGCCTGACCTGCCTGGTGCTCGGCACCAACGACCTCGCCAAGGACACCTGGGCCAAGATCGTGCCAGGCCGGGTGCCGATGCTGCCCTGGATGATGATGGCGCTGGCCGCCGCCCGGGCCGAGGGCTTGGCGATCCTCGACGGCGTCTACAACGACATCGCCGATACGGAGGGCTGCCGCGACGAGTGCCGCCAGGCCCGCGACCTCGGCTTCGACGGCAAGACCCTGATCCACCCGACTCAGCTGGAGCCGGCCAACGCCTCGTTCGCACCGACCGAGGAGGAGGTGCGCCGGGCCAAGCTGGTGATCGAGGCGTTCGAGCGCCCGGAATACGCCAAGCGCGGCGCGATCAAGCTCGAAGGCCGCCTCTACGAGCGCCAGCATCTCGGGGTGAACCGCCGAGCCGTCACTTGGTCCGAGGCGATCAAGGCCAAGGGGTTCTGAGCGCCAGCAGCGCGGAGAAGATCATGCTCACCGGCGGATGCTACTGCGGCGCAATCCGCTACGAGGCCCGGGCTGAGCCGTTCCATGAAACGATCTGCCATTGCACTGATTGCCGGCGGATCGTCGGGGCGGCGCAGGTCGCGTGGTTCTCGGTACCGCGCTCCGCGTTCCGGTTCGTCGCCGGGACGCCCACCGCGTTCCGGTCCAGCCCGGCGGTCCTTCGCCGGTTCTGCGGCACCTGCGGCACCTCCCTGACCTACGAAGCCGAGTCCGCACCCGACGAGATCGACATCACGACGGCGAGCCTCGACGAACCGAGCCGGGTCCCGCCGCGGGACCATACATGGGTTAGCAGCAAGCTCGACTGGGACCCGATCAGCGACGGGCTGCCGGCATTTTCGGGGGCGCGAGACAGCGACAGACCCTCGGGCTGATCCGGCCGTGCTTGTCGATCGCGCGGTACAGGTAGCGCCACGGACCGCACATTCGGATGTCGGTCTTACCCACGCGCACCGAGCCGCAATGCGGCTTGCGGAACCGGCGCAAGCCGCGCTCGATGGCGGGCGCGTGGGCCAGACCCAGCGATTGCCGGTGCCGTGATCGACCTCCATTCCGCGCTCCAGGAGCAATGCCTCGATATCGCGGTCGCTCAACGCGTAGCGCAGGGACCTGGAAACCGCCTGGACGATCAGGGCGGCCTGGAAGCGCCGGCTCCGGACGTCGCCGCGCGTGTCTCGCTTCAGCTTGAGGGCCAGCGTTGAGGATCATGGGCCGGCTCCTGGGATGGAGCGGCAGGCTCGGCAGCTAGGCCTGACGACCCGTGAAAGCCGGCGTGATCGCGTTTGCGACACGCCCGAGCCCTTCACGTCAGGTCAAACCTGCTCCGCCCAACGCCGGGACCAAACATCTGCGGATCTTCCGGCCACGGCTCTAAACGTACCGTTAACCTTAATCAGTGATTTCCCAGATCTTGAATGGTTTCGCGCGGACTGTACCTGGCGCGAAAGGATGGCAAACTATGCGGCTGATCGTCGGCACAATCATCGTCTTCGCCTGCGTCTTCGGCAGCTACGCGATGATGGGTGGCCATCTGCTCGTTCTGTGGCAGCCGTTCGAGTTCGTCATCATCCTCGGTGCGGCGATCGGGGCCTTCGTCATCGGCAACGTCGGGCCGGTGCTCAAGGCCGTGCCCGCCATGCTGGGCACGCTCGTGAAGGGTCCCAAATACACGCAGCAATGCTATGTCGAACTCCTGGGTATGCAGTATTCGTTGTTCAAACTTGCGAAGTCGAAGGGCGCGATGGCGCTCGAGCCACACATCGAAGATCCGGGCGCGTCGGCGCTGTTCAACGCCTTCCCGACCTTTGCAGCGAACCATCACGCGGTCGAATTCGTCTGCGATTACATGCGTATGGTCACGCTGGGCGCCAACAACGTCTACGAGATCGACGCTCTCATGGATGAGGAACTGCAGACGCACCACCAGGAGCAGGAGCGTGTCGTTTCGGCCATGCAGTCGCTCGCCGACGGAACACCGGCGCTGGGCATCGTCGCCGCCGTGCTCGGCGTGATCAAGACGATGGGGGCGATCAAGGAGCCGCCGGAGGTGCTGGGACATCTGATCGGCGGCGCGCTCGTCGGCACCTTCTTCGGCGTCTTCGTCGCCTACGGCTTCTTCGGGCCCATGGCGCAGTCGCTCAAGAGCCTCTTCGAGGCCGAATCCAAATACTTCCTGTCCCTCAAGGCGGGTCTGCTCGCCCATATCGGCGGCCAGCCGCCGGTGATGGCTGTCGAATTTGCCCGCAAGTCTCTGATGAGCGACGTCCGCCCGACCTTCAACGAAGTCGAAGCGGCGACCGCCGCTCTGCCCGCCCAGAACTGACCCGGTATCGAGCAGGGACCCGATGACCACGATCATCATCAAGAAGGTCAAGAAGGCCGCGCATGCGCACCACGGCGGCGCCTGGAAGATCGCCTATGCGGATTTCGTGACCGCCATGATGGCGTTCTTCCTGCTGATGTGGCTGATCAGCATGACGACGCAGGAGCAGAAGAACGGTCTGGCGGAATACTTCGCGCCGTCGGCTTCGAGCCCTGCAACCAGTGGCGCTGGCGGAATGCTCTACGGCACCGCCCTGGACACGTCGGGCAACAAGGCGTCCACGCCCCGCGACGCGGCGAGGGGCTCTGCCGAGCCGGAGGAGAGAGCGCGCCCGAACACGCCGGGCCGCGCCAGCGATGTCGATACCAACCGCCCGGCCGCCAGCGCGCAGGCCGATTACAGCGCCATAGCCAGCCTCCGGCAGGCGCTCCAGTCGATGCCCGACATCGCCGAGCTGTCGAAGAACATCGTGATCGAGCCGACCAAGGAGGGCGTGAACGTGTCCCTCGTGGACCAAGACGGCCGCTCCATGTTCCGCGAGGGCTCCGTCGACCCCAACGAGCGCACCCGTCGCGTGCTGGAGGCGCTCGCGCCCGCCCTGCGCAAGCTGCCCAACCGCCTGTCTGTCACCGGCCACACGGCCGCCGCGCGCCCGGGCTCGGCGCCGGCCGTCGAACCCTGGAACCTCACCGCCGGGCGTGCGCTCGCCGTACGCGAGATCCTGGCGGGTTCCGGGGTTCCCAACGACAACTTCATGTCCGTGGTGGGACGCGCCGACACCGAGCCGGTTTTCCCCGACAATCCCTACCTCGCGCCGAACCGACGGGTGACGATCACGCTGCTCCACGCGAACCCGCCGGCGCCCCCGAACCCGTTTCGCTGACGACACGGCATCTCGCCGCCTGAGAGCCGTTCTCGATCGCGTTACGATCGGGAACGGCTCTCAGTCCTTGATCGCGCGCGCGCTGACCCGCACGCTCCGCGATCAGGGCCGGCCGAGTGCGAGCCGCAACCTGTCCACCTTCCGGAGGAGCGGACGGGATCGTGCCGAGTCGCCGGATCGGCAGGGCAAGCGCCTGGATGACGATCAGGAATCTCTTCCCGAGACGACTGCACGAGGCTATTCTCAGCCCAAGAATGCGGCTGGCTGAGAGATGTCATGATGAGATTGTTCAAGCGCTCCGTCCTGACTGACGAACAGCGCCGTGTTTGGGCCAGAGACGGATTTCTAATACTGCGCGAATTTTTCGATCATCGGACCGTAGACGCAGTCAATTCGGAAGTGGCGGGCCTACTCCGAAACAGGGAGGCCTATCCCGATGTCAGCATCGACGTTTTGAGCGGCGCGAACGCCGGCAGGCGCATGAAGATCACGGACGTGCCGGAGGAATCATTTTCCGGTCCGATCAAGATCAACGATCTATTCTTGAACTCCGATATCGTTCGCGCCTGCACCCTGGACGAACGGCTTTCCACCATCCTCGGCGCGCTGCTGGATGGCGACCCGATGGTCTGCAATTCGCTGAACTTCATCTACGGCAGCACGCAGGGGGCACACTACGACAGTTGGTTCATGGCCCCTCCGGTCAAAGACAAGATGGTCGCCGTCTCGATATGCTTGGATGAAAATTCCGATGATAACGGGCCGGTGTTCCTCTATCCTGGCTCGCACACGATACCGCCCTACGTCTTCCCGCACGGCAAGATCGCCAAGCTGGATGCCGATCTCGGCCCCGCCCTGCGCTATGCGGAAGAAACGTCGCGCGCTATCGAGCCCGTCACGTTCTACGGGCAGCCCGGCGACGTGTTGATATGGCACGGGCAAGTTCTCCACGGCGGATCGCCGATCAAGAACCCTTCCCGCACCCGGCGCAGCCTGGTTACGCATTACTGGCGGGCGAAAGATTATACGTCGTCGTTGCGAACGAAGATCACGAAGAACGGCTATGTGATGAAGCGGGCGCATCAAGAAGCCGCTCATTGAGAGTCGGGACTTCGGATCACGGGGCACCGATTGAACTTCGATCGCGAACACGCGCCACCGGAATGGGCTCCAAAGCTCACCCCGAACCGCGTCCGAACAGGCTGCCGCAAGCTGGCCGCGGAGCTGACGCCCCAGGCGGCCGCGCTTCAAGCGCCGGAAAATGGCGGTGGAGCGCCGGCCGATCCGAAGTGGCTTCGGCGGCGGGGGGCTGAGAACGAACGTCCAACTGCCTTTAACATTGTCGTGTCACGAGAACGGTCTCTAAGATCTGCATAACCGGAGAACCACGACTTTGCCCCGCCTGCGCGTGCACATCCGTGCACTCTCGAAACCACGGCAGCGCGCAGGCAAGCCGGGCCTGTATCTGGCGGCGATTCTCGTGGCGAGCCCGGTCACGGCGCATGCCGACGACCTCAGCGTCCTGTTCGATCGCGACACCGTCTTCTCGGTCGGCGGATTCACTGGACTCGGCCCGCGCTTCCAGGGCAGCCGGGAGGCCGGGCTCTGGGGATTGCCCTACCTGTCGTTCCGCAAAGCCGACGAGCCGCGCGACTGGTGGTCTCCGGATGACGGCCTCGATGCGACGCTCCTGGGCGGTGGCCCGGTCCAGGTCGGCGCCGTTCTGGACTTCCGGGAAGGCCGCTCCCGCACCGACGACCATCGCCTCGCCGGCCTGCCACGCTTGCCGGCGACCGTCGGGCTCGGCCTGTTCGGGGAGGTCTGGCCGATCCCCGATACGCTCAGGTTGCGCGCCGAAATCACACAGGGCGTCCGCGCCCATGACGGGATCGTCGCCAAGCTCGGGGCCGATCTGGTCGGCCGTTTCGGCCGGTTCACGCTCAGCGCGGGACCGCGCTTCGTCGTCGGCGATGCCGCCGCCATGCATCTCGATTTCGACGTCCCGGTCGCCGCCGCCCTCGTGAATCCCGTCCTCGCCCCCTACCGGGCTTCCGCCGGAGCGCGCTCGGCCGGGGCGACGGCAACCGTGAGCTACGATTGGTCCGAAGCGTGGCAGGGGCTCGGCTATGTCCGCTACGACCGGTTGATCGCCTCGGCCGCGAACAGCCCGATCGTCCGGCGTATCGGCACCGCGAATGAACTCACGGTTGCAGTCGGCGCGATCTATTCATTCCGCATGACGCCCTGAACTCAGAATAAGACCAATCAAGCACAGCTTGCGCCGGCACGAAGATCACGCGTTCGTGATGACTGTTGCGAGTCTGGCACACTCAGGCAAAGTTTGCGTTTTACGCTGTCGCCGCAGGATTGTTTCCGAAGTTTTGCGCTACTCACTCTCCCGATCGAGCGGAGAGGACCGTTGGCACGCATTCTTCTGACGGGCGCGACCGGACTGATCGGCGGCGCTGTGCTTCATCAAGCACTCAGCCGCGACGATGATGCGAGCTGGGTTTGCCTCGTGCGGTGCACGAGCGTGGAGCAGGGGCGCCAGCGCGTCGCCGCGCGTCTGGAGCGTTTCACCGACGCGTTCACGGCCCAGCGCCTGGCGCGCAAGATCGAGATCGTGCCCGGCGATTTCACCCGCGCCGACCTCGACATGGATCCCCGGCTCGACGCCTGCACCCACGTTCTCCACCTCGCGGCCGACACGTCCTGGTGGGGCGGCGAGCGCGTGTTCCGGACCAACCATGACGGCACCCTGGCGCTCGCACGCCGCGCCCAGGCCATGCCGGGATTGCAGCGGTTCCTGCATGTCGGCACCGCCATGATCTGCGGTGCCGACGCACCGAGCCTCGTGGAGGAATACGCCTATCCCGCCGCCGATGCCCGGCACATCGTCGGCTACACGGAGTCGAAGGCGGCGACGGAGACTTCGCTGGCCGAGCAGTTCCCCGACCTGCCGATCGTCGTGGGACGTCCGTCGATCGTCGTCGGTCACGCGACGCTCGGCGCCGCGCCGAGCTCAAGCATCCTGTGGGTCCTGCGAGCCGCCGATGCCCTGCGCATGCTGCCCTGCAGCCTGGAGAGCTGCGTCGACATCGTTCCGGCCGACTGGGTCGCGGAGACCCTCATCGGCCTCCTGACGAAGCGCGATCTCAAGCACGCCCTCTATCATCTCTCCGCGGGCAAAGCCGGCCGGACGCGTTGGGCCGATGTGATCGCCGCCTTCGAGGCTGCGGAACCGAGCGACGGCATACGCGCATTCCAGCCCTTCGATCTCGACCGCGACTGCGCCCAGTTGCGCAAGCGCTTCGCGGCCGTTTTCGGCCTGGACGATGCGACGAAGCGGGCGATGCTGCGCGCCACCCGCGCCTATTACGCCTTCTGCGCGCTCGACCTCACCTTCGCCAACGACCGGCTGGTCGAGGAGGGGTTTGAGCAGGCTCCGTCGCTCGTTTCGTATCTGCCGGTGTGCCTGGCGAACTCGGCCGAGATCGAGGAGCAGTTCGTCGACGACATGGAGATGTTCGCGCCGAGTCCCGGAGCGGATGCATCGCATCCGGACCAGCCCCTGGCGGCGATCGCGTGACGCCGGTTGCGGCCCGCGCCGCGGTGAACGCGGCCGACATCCGGGCCGTTCTGGCCTGAAGGCCCGACCGGCTGGAGCGCTCGCCGCCGAAGTGCAGACCGGTTCGGCGGCGGCGAGCGAATCGAATCAAGGATCGAGAGCCGGCTCGTTACGACCGGCCCCTCGGCCGAGGTCGCGGACATCCGCCATCCTGACGGTCGGCGCCAGCGGCGCCTGCACGGCCTCGTGATGAGCGGACACCGCGCGGCACGATCGGACGCAGGTTTTGCGTTCGCCAGCGGGCCTCAACCCTGATGCCACGCGCCCGGCAGGTCCAGGGAAGCCCCGCCTCGCAGCAGGGCCGCCTGGTCTGCGCAGCGGAACACGGCCGCGCTCATCAGTATTCACGACAATATTCAAGCGCGGCTCGACGGATTGAGCCGGGGATGCAAAAATATTCGTCCGGCCGAATCGGCTGCATCCGGCTTCGCGTGTCCCTGGCGCGAAGCTGCACAGGAGGGGACGCCAGAATGAGCAGCGCGAATCCAGAGATGCCGGCCCCGGCTCCGGTAAAGGGCGGGCTCGTGGCCTACCTGACGGTGGACGGCGCCCTGAAGGCGGCCGAGTTCTACGTCCGTGCCTTCGGGGCCGAGATCGTCACCGCCATGCCGGCCGACGATCAGGGGCGGACCATGCACGTGCACGTCCATGTGAACGGGTCGTCGCTGATGCTGAGCGACGCCTTTCCAGAGCACGGCCATCCGCTGCAGGCGCCGCAGGGCTTCACCCTGATGCTGATGGTCGAGGGCATCGACGCGCGCTACGCCCAGGCGGTCGCGGCGGGCGCGACCGCCCTGATGGAGCCGGCCGAGATGTTCTGGGGCGACCGCTACGGCCAGCTGCGCGATCCGTTCGGAATCGTCTGGGCGATGAACCAACCGACACGCTGACCGTCCCCGCGGCCTCCGCAATCCCGGATGCAGGGTTTGACCATGACCGATCCGAACGGACGTGAACTCGTCCTCACTCGCAGCATCGCCGCGTCCCCGACCGCGCTCTACCGGGCCTGGACCGAACCGGACTTGCTGAGGCGTTGGTTCGCGCCGAGCCCCTTCGTGGTCACGGAGGCCGAGACCGACCTCCGGCCCGGGGGCGCCACCCGGATCGTGATGCGCGGCCCCGACGGCACGGAATTCCCAAGCGCGGGGATCTATCTCGAACTGGTCGAGAACGCCCGCATCGTGTTCACGGACGCGTATGTGCGGGCCTGGGAGCCCTCAACAAAGCCGTTCTTCACCGGCATCATCACCTTCGAGCCCGAGGGCGACGCCACCCGCTACACCGCCCGCGCCCTGCACTGGTCGGCCGACGATTGCACGGCGCACGAGGCCATGGGCTTCCACGACGGCTGGGGCCGCTGCGCCGATCAGCTCGCGGCGCTTGCCGCCGGCTTGTAGCCCCGATCCCAGCCGCACGGAGGGACCGTCATGTCGAAGGTCAGCACCTGCCTGTGGTTCGCCCGCGACGCCGAGGCGGCGGCGCGCTTCTACGTCTCACTGGTGCCCGGCTCCAGCCTCGGGGAGATCCTGCGGGCACCGGGTCCCTGGCCCGGGGGCGAGCCCGGTGACGTGATCCTGATCACCTTCACCCTCGGAGGCCAGAGCTTCCAGGCCCTGAACGGCGGCGCGCCGGCCGAGTACGGCACCGCCGCCTCGATCGCCGTCGCCTGCGTCGACCAAGCCGAGATCGACCGCCTCTGGCACGCCCTGATCGCAGAGGGCGGGACGGAGATCATGTGCGGCTGGCTGCGCGACCGCTGGGGCGTGCCCTGGCAGATTTTTCCCGAGATCCTACCGCGCCTGCTCACTGACGCCGATCCCGCCGTGGCGGCCCGGGTGTTCACGGCCATGCAGACTATGGTCAAGCTCGACGTCGCGGCGCTCGAAGCCGCCGCCTACACCGCATCGTAGCGCGTCCGTTGGGTGCGCGAATCACGGCTGGTGACAGTGACCCGGCCGGCCTCCTCCAGCGCGGCGACAGCACGGAGCACCAGGGCGTGCTCCACCGCGAAGGTGCGGGCGAAGGCGCGGCTGTCGCCGGGCAGGCCGAGAGCGAGGGCCGCCAGCAGCCCCGCTTCCAGCGGATCCATCCCGGGATGCGTGGCGGTGATGCGGTCGAGGGCGGCGACGAACGCCGCCTCGTCGAGCGGGCGATCCATCGGCTGGCTCATAGGGTGTCCGGGTCGGCGCCCCGCTGCCTGACCGTCATGGCGAGCGAAGCGAAGCAACCCAGCATGGCGCCACCTTCTTCAGATGGCGCGATGCCCTCGGTCACTTCGCTCCGCGCGTGATGACGATGAACCGGCCGGAGCGTTCGACCGGAAGCCCTGTCATGCCGCCGCACGGGCTTCCAGGGTGACGAGCACCGATTTCGAGGTCGGCGTGTCGCTCCTCTCGCCGAAGGTCGAGAGCGGCACCAGCACGTTCAGCTCGGGATAGTAGCCGGCCACCGCGCCCCGGGGCATGTCGAACGGCACGAGCCGGAAATCCTCGGCCCGCCGGGTCACGCCGTCGGCGTGGAGCCCGACGATGTCGACGCGCTCGCCCAGCCGGCCGCGGATCTCGGCGAGGTCGTCCGGATGCGCGAACAAGACCTTCCGCTCGCCGTAGACGCCGCGATAGCGATCATCGAGGCCGTAGATCGTGGTGTTGTACTGGTCGTGGCTGCGGAAGGTCTGCAGCACGAACGTGTTCTGCGACTTCTTCGCGACCTGATGCTCGGTCTCGGCCGGCAGGGCGTCGGCGGAAAAGTTGGCGCGGCCGGTGGCGGTCTCGAACACCCGCTCGGCGGCGAGGTTGCGCAGCATGAAGCCGCGGGGCTTGCGCACCCGGGTGTTGTACTCGGAGAAGCCCGGGATCGTTGCGGCGATCGCCTCGCGGATCCGGTCGTAATCGGCCGAGAGCCCGGCCCAGTCGATCGCGGCCGAGCCGACGGTGGCCTGGGCGATGCCGGCGATGATCGCGATCTCGGAGCGCAGCTCCTTCGAGGCCGGCTTGTTGATGCCCCCCGAGCCGTGGACCATGCTCATCGAATCCTCGACGGTCACGATCTGGGTCTTGCCCGCCGCGTTCCGGTCGATCTCGGTGCGCCCCATGCAGGGCAACAGGTAGCCGATCGCGCCCGGCACCAGATGGGCGTGGTTGAGCTTGGTCGCGATGTGGACCGTCAGGCGGCAGGAGGCCAGCGCCTGCGCCACCACCGGGGTATCCGGGGTCGCCCTCAGGAAGTTGCCGCCGAGGCCGATGAACGCCTTCGACGTGCCGTCGCGCATCGCCCGGATCGCCGCCAGGACGTTGTGGCCGTGCTTGCGCGGCATGGCGAGGCCGAAATGCCGCTCCAGCGATTCGAGGAAGGCCACGGACGGGCGCTCGTTGATCCCGACCGTGCGGTCGCCCTGCACGTTGGAATGGCCGCGCACCGGGCACAGGCCGGCGCCGGGCCGGCCGATATGGCCGCGCAGGAACAGCAGATTGGCGATCTCCCGCACGGTCGCCACCGAGTGGCGGTGCTGGGTCACGCCCATCGCCCAGGTGGCGATCACCCGCTCGGCGCCGAGATAGACGTCCGCCATGGCGGAGATGTCGTCGTAGGTCAGGCCTGACTGGTCGAGGATCGCCTCCCAGCTCGTGGCGTCCACAGCCGCGCGATAGGCGTCGAGCCCGGCGGTGTGATGCTCCAGGAAAGCCCGGTCGAGGAGCGAGGGCCGGCCGGAAGCGAGTGCCTCGGCGTCGCGGGCAAACACGATCTTGGCGATGCCCCGGAAGGCCGCCATGTCGCCGCCGGAGCGGGGCTGGAGGTAGTGGCTGGCGATGGCGCCACTGGCACCGCGCAGCATCTCGACGGTGTTCTGCGGGTCGGCGAAGCGCTCGAGCCCGCGCTCGCGCACGGGGTTCAGAACCACGACCTTGGCGCCGCGCTCGGCCGCCCGGCGCAGGTCGCCGAGCATGCGCGGATGGTTGGTGCCGGGATTCTGGCCGACGCAGAAGATCGCGTCCGCCTTCTCGAAATCCTCCAGCAGGACCGTGCCCTTGCCGATGCCGATGGCGTCGATCAGCGCGACGCCGCTGGCCTCGTGGCACATGTTCGAGCAGTCGGGGAAGTTGTTGGTCCCGTAGGCGCGGGCGAACAGCTGGTAGAGATAGGCGGCCTCGTTCGAGGCGCGGCCGGAGGTGTAGAACTCGGCCTGGTCGGGATGGTCG
Source organism: Methylobacterium sp. E-066 (assembly GCF_022829635.1). Taxonomy (GTDB): domain Bacteria; phylum Pseudomonadota; class Alphaproteobacteria; order Rhizobiales; family Beijerinckiaceae; genus Methylobacterium. The sequence goes on along the minus strand of NZ_JAKSYO010000115.1, from coordinate 79,928 downwards.
AGGCCGCGGAGCGTCGCGCCGATCTCGGCGAAGGCCTCGTCCCAGCTCACCGGCAGGTAGCGGTCGCTCGCCGCATCGTAGCGCATCGGGTGGGTGAGGCGGCCCTCGCCCTCCAGGGCGTAGTCGCTCCACGTCCGCAGCTCGGTGAGCGTGTGGCGGGCGAAGAAGGACGGCGGCGTGCGCTTGTCGGTGGCCTCCCAGGAGACCGCCTTCACGCCGTTCTCGCAGAACTCGAAGGACGAGCCGTGCTCCGGGTCGCCCCAGGCGCAGCCCGGGCAATCGAACCCGTCCGGCTGGTTGGCCTTCAGCAGGGCGCGCGCCCCCGACAGCGGCGCGCGCGAGCCGAGCAGGTGCTTGCCGCAACTCTTCAGAGCACCCCAGCCGCCGGCGGCGGATGAGCGCTTCGGAGCCCCGTCAGGCTGGGCCATGGAGTGTCCTGGATGTTCTCTGAAAGCGAGATCGGCTCGCCAATTCGCAACCGCGAGATAAGCGGCTTGACGGGCCCCTCACAATGGAGGGCGCGTGCAGGCCCCTCATGCGCGGGGCACAGGCTAAGTCACAGCTTGCGAAAGTCTTTCTAAATTGGCGGGTGGAACGCTCGGTTGCGCTCGGACTGGGTCGCCGAAAGCTCGATTCCGATCCGTCATTGCGAGCGCAGCGAAGCAACCTAGGGATACGCTACGTTCGGCGCTCGCGCGCCGCAATGGGTTGCTTCGCTGCGCTCGCAAGGACGATGAGCGGGTGGGAAGAGCCCGAACGAACGGCCCTCACGCCGCGTGGGCCAGTTCCTCCGCGTCGCGGCCGACGACCTGATGGAGGACGGCGACGCCGTCCGCCGCCATGCTCTTCAGCAGGCCGGCCTTGATGCGATCCACCAGACCCGGCCCGTCATAGACCAGCGCCGAATAGAGCTGGATCAGGCTCGCCCCGGCCAGAATCTTCGTCCAGGCGGCCTCGGCGGAATCGACGCCGCCGACGCCGACCAGCGGCAGCTTGTCGCCGACCCGGAGCCGGGTCTGCGCCAGCATCCGGGTCGCCGGGCCGAACAGCGGCCGGCCGGAGAGGCCGCCGGTCTCCCGGGCGAGGCTCTTTTCCCGAAGGTTTTGGGGCCGCGCCACCGTGGTGTTCGAGACCACCAAAGCCTGGACGCCGCGCTTCAGCGCCGTGGCGCAGATCGCGTCCAGGGCGTCGAGGGCCAGGTCGGGGGCGATCTTCAGGAACACCGCCGCGCGGGCGCCAGCCGCGTCGCGGGCCTCGACCGTGCGGGCGAGCAGCTCGTCCAAGAAGGCCTCGCCCTGGAGGTCGCGCAGGCCCGGCGTGTTGGGTGAGGAGACGTTGACGGTGACGAAATCGACCAGCGGGGCAAGGGTCCGGGTGCAGGCGACGTAATCGGCCAGCCGGTCGGTGGACTCCTTGTTGGCCCCGATATTGACTCCGACGATGCCCGGACGGCCGGCCCGGGCCCGGAGCCGCCCGGCCACCACGTCCAACCCCTCGCTGTTGAGGCCGTAGCGGTTGATCACGGCCCGGTCGGCGGCGAGGCGGAACGCCCGGGGTTGCGGATTGCCCGGCTGGGGCCGCGGCACCACGCCGCCGACCTCCACGAAGCCGAAGCCGAGGCTGAGCATCGCGTCCGGCACACGGGCGCCCTTGTCGAAGCCGGCCGCCAGGCCGACCGGATTGGGAAACCGCCGCCCAAGAAGGTCCACGGCGAGCCGCGGGTCGTCGGCCGTCGGCTTCCCCACCGGCAGCAGGGCCAGGGCGCGCAGGGTCAGGTCGTGGGCGCGCTCGGCATCGAGCCGGTGCAGCAGCGGGCGGACCAGCGGGAAGGCGGCGGCGATCATGGGCGCGGGATCCCCGCGGGCAGGACATGCTGCCCATCCTGGCCCAGGGGCATCTCCTCGACCGACACCACCGCCGCGAGGGGCAGGTCGCCGTAGAGATGCGGGAACAGGGCACCGCCGCGCGAGGGCTCGTAGACCAGGGCCGCGCCCAGCCTCTCGGCCTCGACGGCGATCAGCAGCAGGTCGCCCTGGCCGGCGAAGTGGCGGGATGCCGTCTCGGCGGTCTGCTCGGCGGTGGAGAAGTGGATGAAGCCGTCGGCCTGATCGACGGGCGCGCCGGTGAATCGGCCCGCCGCCTCGGCCTCGCGCCAGAGGGCACGCGGACAGATCTTGTAGATGAGCGGCATCGTCATTCCCCGGGGGTCGGCGCGTCCATAGCCCATCGCCCCCGGGACCGGAACCAGGGCGGAGGGCAGCATTGGGCGACCGGGACGGGACCGATAGACTATGCCGGCGGAGGGGGTCGTGAAGGGGTCTATCCCACCCCAGCCCTCATCCTGAGGTGGCGTAGCGAAGCGGAGCCCTCGAAGGAGGCCTCCAGGGATCGCTTTGCTGTCTGGAGGGCTCCTTCGAGGCCCCGCGATCTTTGATCGCCGGGCACCTCAGGATGAGGGGGGTTGGGTTGGATGGGCGTCGATCAGAGTGACGCCCGAGAGACGGCGTTGACCACCGGCAACACCCGGAAACCAGATCGATTCCAAGGGCGATTGCATTCTGCAGGTTGTAGTTCTACTTTCCTACGACTAGGCTGAGCGTCATAGAACCGCGTCCGAAACCGCTGCTTCGGACGGGCGCGTGACGGTTTTCAGTATTCCGCACCTCTCCGGCGGGTTCGGTCCGCATCCTCCGGGGAGACTGCTTCCGTGCCCCCGAGGCAGCCGGGTGCCGGCTGGCGAGACGGGGGCGCCGGCCCGACGAGGTTGAGCCGCCGAGCCCGACATGCTGTCTCACGAGCAGATCTGGAACGCCATCGACCGCCTGGCGGAGCGCCACGGCTATTCCGCCTCCGGGCTCGCCCGGCGCGCCGGCCTCGACGCCACGAGCTTCAACCGCTCCAAACGGATCGGCGCCGACGGGCGCAAGCGCTGGCCCTCCACGGAATCCGTCTCGAAGGTCCTGGCCGCCACCGGCGCCAGCCTGGACGAGTTTCTGCGGCTGATCGAGGCCAGGGAGATACCCGCCCGCACTATGGTGCCCCTGATCGGCCTGACCCAGGCCGGGGCCGGGCGCCTCTTCACCGACGAGGGCATGCCCACCGGCGGCGCCGGCTGGGAGGAGATCGAGTTCCCGGATCTCGGCGAGGAGCGCGCCTTCGCGCTGGAGATCCAGGGCGATTCCATGCAGCCGTTGTTCCGCGACGGCGACGTGCTGATCGTCTCGCCCACCGCCAGCGTCCGCAAGGGCGACCGCGTCGTGGTGCGCCTCCATGGCGGCGAGGTCCTCGCCAAGGAGTTGAAGCGCCGCACCGCCCGGACCGTGGAGCTGGTCTCGCTCAACCCGGAGCACGAGGACCGTGTCCTTAACATCGGCGAGGTCGCCTGGATGGCCCGGGTGATGTGGGTCCGCCAGTAGGCCGCGTCCCGCCGAGAACACACCCGCCGCACTTGGCCCCGCCGCACTTGGCCCGGCCGCGGTTCGTCGCTATCGCGGGCCTCGTCGCGGGTTTCCCGCACCCGCTCAGCTCGGACGCAGCATGACGCAGCCCGGGACGGATCACGGCGCGGAAGGTGAGGGGCCGCTCAAGGGCCAAGCCCGCGCGCTCCTCGACGCGCTGCCCACGCCGACGTTTCTCGTCGATGCCCGCGGTCGGATTCGCTACGCCAACCCGGCCTTCGAGCGCCTCACCGGGCATCCGGCCCGGGCGCTGGCCGAGCGCGGCCTCGACCTGATCCTGGCGACCCGCGGGTCAGTGCCCGATTTTTCAGGCGACGCGCCGCAGGAATTCCTAGCTTTGCGCTCCGATGGGACCAGCTTCTGGGCGAACCTCACCGCGGGGCGGCTGCCCGATGGCGACGAAACAATCTGCCAGATCCTCGACGTGACCGCGCGGCGCGAGGCCGAAGGCGCGCTGGCGCTGTCGCGGCAGCGCGAGGCCCTGGGGCTTTTGACCAACAGCGTCGCCCACGAGTTCAACAACTTCCTCCAGATCCTGATCGGCTACATCGACGGCCTGAAGCGCCGGCTGGGCGATAGGCCCGAGCCGTTCATCCAGCGGGCGCTCGTGCGGTCAGCCGACGCCACCGAGCGGGCCGCGATCCTGACCCGCCAGCTCCTGGCCTATTCCCGCCGAATCGCCCCGGACGTGCGGCCGGTGGACCTCGACGCCATCGTAGCGGATCTGGCTCAGCGCCTCGCCCCGGACCTGCCGGCCGGGATCCGCCTCACGGTCAACACCACGCCCGGCCTGCCGCGGGCGATCAGCAACCCGACCCAGATCGAGTTCGCCCTGCGGCATCTGGTCGCCAATGCCGGCGAGGCCATGCCGAGCGGCGGCACCCTCACGCTCTCGACCTTCCGGGTCGATCCGAACGACCGGGCCATGTACCAGCCCGGGCCGGGCACGGTCGGGATCACGGTGAGCGATACCGGGACGGGCATGTCGCCCGAGATGCTGGCCCGGGCGCTGGCGCCGTTCCAGACCAGCCGCGAGGCCGGACGGGGCGCGGGCCTCGCCATCGTCCACGGCCTGATGAAGCGCCAAAACGGCACGATCACCCTGGACAGCCGGGCCGGGGAGGGCACCGAGGTGCGCCTAGCCTTCCCGGCCGCGCCGGACCGAACGCTGCACTGAGGCAACGGCCGGCGACAAACGTCATCACGACGTCGAGAGGCGCGGACTAAAACCCGCGCTGAGCCGTCACCATATGATCGTCGGCGATCTCCGCCATTCGGTTCTCGTCCTCAGAGGCGCGTACATGCTCACCCAATTCTCGCGCCGTCGGCGCACGGCCGCCTTCCTGGCGCTGGCCGCTGCCCTGACCGTCGCGGCCCCCGTCGCAGAAGCCCGTCCGGGCGGCGGCGGATCCTTCGGTTCGCGCGGCTCGCGGACTTACACCGCCCCCTCGGCCACGCCGACGGCGCCGGGCGGCGGCATGACCATGCAGCGGTCCCAGACCGCGCCGTCTCCCGGCATGTCCAATCCCGGGATGCAGGCGCCGGCCGCGCCGGGGCGTCGCTTCGGCGGCGGCTTCTTCGCGGGCCTGCTCGGCGCCGGCCTGCTCGGCGCCCTTCTCGGCGGCGGCTTCTTCGGCGGCCTCGGCGGCCTCGCCTCCATGATCGGCCTGCTGTTCCAGGTCGGCCTCGTGGTGCTGGTCGTCATGCTGGCGGTGCGGTTCTTCCGCCGCCGCAGCGAGCCGGCCGGCGCCGGTGCGCCCTACGCCCGCTCGACGCTGGACGGCGGCTCGAACCCAGGTGGCCCGATGGGCGGCCCGAACCCGACAGCCGGTTCCTTCGGCGGCGCCCGCCCGGTGCAGACCCGCAAGGTCGAGATCAGCCCGGCCGATTACCAGGCGTTCGAACGCCTGCTCGGCGACATCCAGGACGCCTATTCCCGCGAGGATCGCGTGACTTTGGGCAACCTGACGACGCCCGAGATGGCCGGCTACTTCGACGAGGAGCTGCGCAACAACGCCGCTCAGGGCGTGGTCAACAAGATCACGGACGTGCAGCTGCTGCAGGGCGACCTCGCGGAAGCTTGGGGCGAGGACCGCACCGACTACGCCACCGTGGCGATGCGCTACGCCCTCAAGGACGTCATGGTCGACCGCGCCAGCGGCCGGATCGTGAAGACCGAGCCGGCCCCGGAGGCGACGGAGCTCTGGACCTTCCAGCGCCAGCCCGGCCGCGGCTGGGTGCTCTCGGCAATCCAGCAGACCCGCTAGTTTCGGGCCTTGGCGTCCCGGCCGCTTAGGCCGGGGCGCAGTTTTCGAGCCGGCGCCGCTTCCGCGGCGCCGGTTTTTTTATATTTTTTTGGCCACGCGCCGGATCGGGCGTTCCGGCAGCCGTAGGATCAAACCCGTCATTCCGGGGCGCCGCAGGCGAGCCCGGACCCGAAGGGGCCGCCGGAGGCGGCAATCCAGAGCCGCCAGGGGTGCAAAGTCTTGCTCCACCTGCGTTTCTGGGTTCCTGGCTCCGCTTCGCGGCCCCGGAATGACGGGGTGGAGGTCGAAACCGAAGCGCGATCTCGGAACGCTCGGCCGACTGTTTTACCGTCCGCGCGCCGCGTCCCACAGGTTGGCGAGGGTGACGAACCCGGCCACCGGCACCTCCTCGGCCCGGGCCGTCTCCAGAATCTTGGCCGCCGCCAGCAGCGCGCCGGGCTCGGGGGTCAGCGCCTTCAGGCTCTGGCGGAGCATCTTGCGGCGCTGGCCGAACGCCGCCCGGGTGACGGCTTCGAGGGCGCCCGCCCGGCAGGGCAGGGGCTGCGCCCGCGGCACCAGCCTCACGACGCTGGACGTGACCTTCGGCGGCGGCACGAAGGCCGAGGGGCTCACATCGAACAGGATGTCGGCTTCCGTGCGCCAGCCGCACAGCACGCCGAGCCGGCCGTAATCGGCCCGGGTCTCCGGCCCGGCGACAATGCGCTCGGCGACCTCGCGCTGGAACATCAGCACCGCCTGGTCCCACCAGGGCGGCCAGGCCTCGCCGTCGAGCCAGCCGGTCAGGAGCGCCGTACCGACATTGTAGGGCAGGTTCGCCACGATCCGGGCGGGGCCAGTGCCGATCAGCGGCCGCGGATCGAAGGCCAACGCGTCGGCATCCACCACCTCGAGCCGGCCGGGATAATGCGCGGCGATCTCGGCCAGAGCCGGCAAGGCCCGGGGATCGCGCTCGATCGCCACGACCCGGGACGCGCCCTCGGCCAGCAGCGCCCGGGTCAGGCCGCCGGGGCCCGGCCCGACCTCGACCACGGTGACACCGTCGAGCGGCCCTGCCGCACGGGCGATCCGCCCCGTCAGATTCAGATCGTACAAAAAATTCTGGCCGAGGGCCTTCTTGGGCTCCAGCCCGTGCCGGGCGACGACCTCGCGCAACGGCGGCAGACCGTCTCCGTCGCTCACAGCTCGTCCTCGGCGTCGAAATGCTGGGCGCCCGATGCGCGTGGCCGCCCGGCATAGATGCTGAACGGGATGATGTCGGCGCCGGCAGGCCCCTGACCGGTGCGCGCCGCCTCGGTGTCGGCGAGCCGCCGGGCCAGCTGCAGGGCGGCGATCAGGCTGTCGGGCCGGGCGGCACCGGTTCCGGCGATGTCGAAGGCGGTGCCGTGGTCGGGCGAGGTCCGCACGAAGGGCAGCCCGAGGGTGACGTTGACGCCGTCGTCGAACGCGATGGTCTTGATCGGGATCAGCGCCTGGTCGTGAGTCGGCGCCAAAGCGACATCGTAAGTCGCCCGGGCCCGGGCGTGGAACAGGGTGTCGGCCGGGAGCGGGCCGCGGATGTCGATGCCGGCGGCCCGCAGCCGTGCCACCGCGGGGGCGAGCACGTCGCGGTCCTCGTGACCGATCGTCCCGGCCTCGCCGGCATGCGGGTTAAGGCCGGCCAGAACCAGGCGCGGCTCCGGCAGGCCGAACCGGTCGCGCAGGTCCCGGGCGACGATCCGGGCGGTTTCCTCCACGAGCTCCTGGGTGAGCAGGCCCGGCACGTCCTTCAGCGGCACGTGGATCGTCACCGGCACCACGGCGAGATCGTCGCTCCAGATCATCATCACCGGGCGCGGCGGCGTGCGGCCCGGCGGGACCGAGAGGGTGGCCAGGAACTCGGTATGGCCGGGATGGGCGAAGCCCGCCCGGGTCAGCACGAACTTGGCGATCGGGCTGGTCACCACCGCGCTGGCGCGCTTGGCCGCCACGAAGGCGACGGCGGCGGTGATGGACTCGATGACCGCCCCCGCATTGGCGGAATCCGGCGCGCCGGGCTCGGCGGAGATTTTGGCGCCACTCGGCAGCGGCACGACGGGCAGCGCCCGGGGAAACACCTCGGCGGCGGTCTCGGGGTCGACCTCGGCCACCGGGACGAGCCGGTGGAGGCGGTTCGCCAGGCGCTCGATGAAATCCGGATCGGCGACCAGGAAGAACGGCGGCAGCGGATTCGCGCCGCCGCGTCCAAGCCAGGCGCTGAGTGCCAGCTCCGGGCCGATCCCGGCTGGGTCTCCAAGGGTGAGGGCGAGAGGCGGCATTTTGGGTCTATAGCGCCGGCGGGGCCGGGGCGCATCTTTTTGGCGGGGGTGACGGCGCGTCACGCTTGGCCGGCGAGGTTTGCGGTCTAGGCACTTCTCCCTCCCCCCTCTGCGGGGGAGGGTGGGCCGGCCGTCAGGCCGGGTCGGGAGAGGGGAGCGGCGGTGCAGGATCGGGCTTCGCCCGTCATGCCAGTCGCTCGCTTTCCTGAACCCGGGCTCCCCTCTCCCGACCCCTGCTAACGCAGGGGCCACCCTCCCCCGCAGAGGGGGGAGGGACGGCGTGCGTTAAGTCGGGGCCGGATCCCCCAAAAACTACCGCACCGTGGCGATGCCGTCCGCGGTGGTGGCGGTGCCGACGTTCTGGCGGAGATCCGCCTCGCCCAGGGTCTTCAGCTCGAGGCGGAGCAGCACGGTCTGGTTGCGCTCGCGGACGCCCGTCGCGGTGGCGATCGGCGAGTTGATGTAGTTGAGCGAGATGGTCGTGCACTCGTCCTGGTAGCCGCCGCCGAAGCTCGCGCCCGAGAGGTAGAACCGGCCCGGGTTCTCGTAGGTCGGGACCGTGCCGATCGGGTTGGACAGGTACGACGACAAGGCGTCCGTGTAGGTGTTGCGCACGTCGAGATAGTGCGTGAGGTCCACCAGCAGCGAGCCCGAGATGAACCAGTTCGGCGTGATGTTGTAGGTGGCGGTGGCGGTCACGCCCTCACGGTAGTGGCTGTAGCCGAGCAGCGGCTGCGCCTCATAGTATGAGTAGAAGGCCGAGACCGTGAGCGGCAGGAACGGCGCGAACCGCGCCGTCGCGCCGGTCTCAAGACGGGAGACGTGGAAATCCGCCTGGTTGAACCGCGCCCGGGTGATGAAGGTGATGTTCTGGTTCGGCGAGACCTGGAACCGCCCGACGAAGTCGGAGCGCTGGGTCTCCAGGCCTGAATCGAGCCCGACATTGGCGATGTCGCCCCGGCGGAACGAGTTCACCCCGGCGAGCTGGATCGACTCGCCGAACATGATGTTGGTGTACCAGCCCGACGGCGTGACCACGGAATATTGGCCACCGAGATTGGTGCGGACGCCGCCCTCGACCCGGTCGTAGCCCGAGAACTTGTCCCACTCGAACAGCGAGGTGTCGTCGAACACCAGGCTCTGGGCATCCTCGTTCGGCAGGCGGCCGATCCGGGTCTCGGACGGGCGCGCGATGATCTGGCCGATCGGCTCCAGGGTGTGGACGCCCAGCGCGCCGAAATTGGCGACGAACGGGTAGCGGTAATCGAGCCCGATCGCCGGCATCACCCGGCCGGCGAAGCCGTCGTCGATCTTGGCGACCTGGGGGGCGAGGTCGTTCTGGTAGCCGGAGAAGCTCGGATTGGTGAAGAACGCGTCGGTGCGCAGATAGGCGAACGGCGTGAACTTCTGGCCCCACTCGTCGATGAAGCTCCGGCGCCAGGACAGCTCGGCTGAGGCGCGCGTGTTGGTGCCGGCGAGCCCGTCGATCGCGCAGAGACCGCGCTGGAAGTAGGTGCAGGTCTGGTAGAGCGGGAAGCTGACGCCGTTCACGCTCGGCGAGAACAGGTAGCTCGAGGTGCGGGGCAGCCCCTGAAACTGGGTGGTCTCACGGGTCAGGCTGGTGATGTTGGCCTGGAACCGAACCTCGCCGCCGATCTCCGACGGACCGTTGACGCGCTTGTCATAGTCAATCACCGGCGCGACCACCGGCTGCTGCTTCTGCCAGTCGAAGCTCGACAGGCCCTTGAAGTAGTAGCCCCGCGCCTCGAACCATGACCGGTCGCCCTGGCCGACCAGGTAGGCGGTCGAGGTCGCCTCGCGGAAATAATCCGTGGTGATGTTCTGGTTGCGGATCCGGTAATTGTCGAGGAACCACTTGTCGGTGACGCCGACGAGGTCCCAGCCGGTCCGCCACCGGTCGTTGATGTAGAACCGCCCCTGCGACTCCACCGAGCCGCGGAAATCGCGCTCGCCGGCGCCGAGCGGGCTGGGCAGGAACGCCGACGGCGTCGTCTGCGAGATGCCCGAGACGCGGATGTTGTAGAAGCCGTTGTCGATCCGCTGGCGGAACTCGGCCTGGCCGAGCACGCCCTGGCGGCTCAGCAGGGTCGGGGTGATGGTCAGGTCGTAGTTCGGCGCGAGATTGATGAAGTACGGCAGCGACACGCCCCGGCCGAGCGCCGTGGTCGAGATGAAGCGCGGCGTCAGGAAGCCGGTCTTGCGCCGCACGGTCGGGTCGGCGGCCTCGAAATACGGCAGGTACGCGACCGGGATCCCGGCGATCTCCAGCGTGGAATCGTCGAAGTAGATCGTGTGGGTCTCGTTGTCGTGAATGATCTTCTTGGCGCGGATCTGCCAGAGCGGCGGCGTCTCCGGATTGTCCTTGCACGGCTCGCAGGCGGTGTAGCTTCCGGCCTCGAAGCTGGTCTGCTCGCCGCTCAGGCGCTCGGCCCGCGGCGCGGAGAAGCGCGTGCGCACCGTTTCGGCGCGCCGCTGCACGGTCTGCTGCCCCCGGAACGCGTCGACGAAACCGGTCTTGAAATCGTCGGTGAGCTCCATGCGCTCGCCGGTCACGACGCCGCCATCGGCCTCGGTGAGCCGGACATTGCCCTGGGCGAAGACCCGGCCGGTGCCGCGGTCGTAGCGCACGCTGTCGGCCTGGAGGGTCCGCGGGCCGTAATGCAGCTCGGCGTTGCCCCGGGCGGTCACCGTGTTGTGATCGTTGTCGTAGATCAGCTCGCCGGCCTCGACGAGCAGCTTGTCGCCCGGCTTGCCGAGCTTCGGAGCCGGGAGCCCCTGCGCATGCGCCGAGACGCCCCCGGCCAGCGGCGCGGCGAGCGCCAGCGCAGCCAGGAGGGCCGTCTTCCGCAGGATGTGGGCGACCTTACGCAACGCGCGACCCAACCCCTGTGACGTGATCCGCCACCAACCTCACACACCCGTCTCCCGTCCCGCGATGGATCACGGGCGTCAGCCGTCTTCCTGGTACAGAAGCGTAAGCGTACCGAGAAGACTGCCTACCACGGCCGGGAACCAGGCCGCCACCGGTGCGGCGACGAGTCCGGACGCGCCGAGCCCCTCCATGACCTGTCGGACCACGTAGAGGGCGAAGCCCGCCGCCACACCGCCGAGGACGAGTTTACCGACCCCACCAAAGCGGAAGAACCGTAAGGAAACGGTTGCGGCGACGATCACCATCGCCAGGAACAGGACCGGTCGCGCCCACAGGACATCGTACTGAAGACGGTATCGGGTGGCGTCGAGACCGGCCCGTTCGGTCCGTGCGATGGTTGTGGGAAGTTGCCAGAAAGGCACAGATTCCGGGGGGGTGAAGCGCTGCCGGACCTGCCCGGGGTCGAGGTTCGAGGCGATCAGGTAGGTGTCGAACGACTCGGGCGGCGCGTCCGGGGCGAGCAGGCGCACGTCCGAGAGCTCCCAGTAGCCGTCATGGAGCGTCGCCCGAGCGGCCATGATCTGCTCGGCGAACTTGCCGGCCGCATCGAAGGTGAAAACCGAGACGCCGGCCAGCGTGGTTGTGCCCTCGATGGCGGTCTCGGCCCGGATGATCGCCTCGCCGTCGAGGCCGCGCTGGCGGATCCAGAGGTCCTTGCCGGAGCCGGCCTTGGTCGATTTGGCGAAAATCTTCGCCTCGATCTCGGTGGAGCGCTGCTTCAGCAGGGCCGAGACCGGGTTGTAGATCCCGACCGCCACCGCCCCGAGCGCCAGGGCCACGAAGAAACCGGGCTGGAGGAACTGCCACGCAGAAATTCCGGCCGCCCGGGCGACCACCAGTTCCAGCTTGCGCGAGAGCTGGAGCAGGGCGGCCATCGAGCCGAACAGGACCGCGAAGGGCAACACGCCCTCGGCCACCGCGGGGGTGCGGTAGAGCGAGAGCTGCGCCATCAACCCGGTGGAAGCGCCCTCGGCCTCGCCGGCGCGGCGCAGCAGCTCGACGAAGTCGAGGGTGTAGACCAGGGCGAACACGGTGACGAAGACGCCGAGCACCGTGCGGGCGAACCGGGCGGCGAAGTAGCGCCCGAGGGTCGGACCGATCAGCATCGGGGGCTCAGCGTGCCGGGACGAGGCGCGGGGCGCGGAACAGGGCGCGCAGGGCGCCCGCCAGCGCCACGTTGTAGGCACGCACCCGCGGCCCGAAGAAGATCAGCAGGCACGACAGAGCGATCGCCAGGATCGGCGCCCCGTAGATCGCCGTCACCGCCCCGGCGCTGCGCGTGGCCGCGCTCACCGCGGCGAAGCCCGCGATCCGCAACCCGACCACGGCCAGGATCGCCCCGGCGATGGCCAGCCCGCGGCCCTGGCGGGTGGTGCGCGGGTCGCCGAGTGCCGCGAAGGCGATGAAGACGAGGGCCAGGGGGTAGAGGCAGGCCGAGAGCCGGTCGTGGAGTTCCGCCCGGAACCGCCCCTTCTGGAGCTTGTAGTAGCCCTCGGTCTGGTCGGGGAACAGGAGCTGGGCGGTCGAGCGCTCGCGCGGCTTGTAGACCGTGTCGGAATCCGGCGGCGCGAAGGCCGCGAGGTCGATCGTGTAGCGCTCGAAGGTCAGGATCGAGGAATCCCGAGAGTCCTTCTGCTGCTGGTGGACGCTGCCGTTCTCCAGGATCAGGAAGCTCTGCCCGTCGATATCGGCGGCGGTGCCGCGATCGGCCAGGTAGACCTTGGTCTTGCCGGCCTCCCGCCGGTCCTGGATGAACAGGCCTTTGAGCACGCCGCCCGGCCCGCGCTCGCGGAAATGGAAGGTGATGCCGTTGTCGAGCTGGGTGAACTGGCCCTCCTTGACGACGTTCGCGATGAAGTCGCCCCGGACCCGAGTGATCACGTCGCGCAATTCCTGGAAGCTCGCCGGCATCACCACCAGCACCAGGAAGCCGACCAGAAAGCTCACGAACAGCGCCAGGGTCAGGAAAGGCCGCAGCAGCGCGCGCGGGGGCATGCCGGCCGCCGACATCACGATCAACTCAGAGTCGCCGTTGAGCTTGTTCAGCGCGTAGACGGCGCCGATGAACAGGGCCACGGGCGCGATCACCACGATCAGCGTCGGCAGCGACAGCCCGGTGACGAACAAGAAGACCAGGAGCGTCTGCCCCTTGGCAGTCACCAGATCGAGCTCGCGCAGGGCCTGCGTCAGCCAGATCGTGCCGGTGAGGCCGATCAGGCAGGCGAGGCTGGCGCCCAGGGCGATCCGAAAGATGTAGCGCTCGATCTGCCTCATTGGCCCGGCAGTCCCGCCCGTTCCCTCGCCCCCGGGCTCGGCAGGGACCCGACAAAAGGGGCGATTCCAGGGCTGTCGCGCCGCGTTGCGTTTGCCGCCTCACCGGCTACACAGAGCGGACCACGCCCTGCGGCACGGCCCGAGCGTGGGAACGGCTGCGGAACATTGGGCAGGACGACGGGTATGGCGGACGGTATCGAGATCGGTTTCGGCCCCCTGGAGCAGGGCGGCCAGGGCCCGGGGGGATCGGGCGATCTCGTGGTGTTCGTCGGCGACGACCTCGCCCTCGGATCGGCGGCGCGCACGGCGCTCGGCAGCGCGGGCGCGGACCTCGTGGCGAAGGCTGCGGCCTCGGAAAAATTCAAGGGCCGCTCGCTCAGTGCCCTGAGCCTGCCGGCGCCGGCGGGGGTCCATGCCGACCGGCTGGTGGTGGTCGGGCTGGGCTCCGAGAAGGACCGGGCTAAGATCGACTGGCCGGTGCTCGGCGGCTTCACCGCCAGCAAGGTCTCGAGCCGCTCGGCCCGGGTGGTGCTCGATTGGCCGGGCACGACGGTGAGCGCCGAGCAGGCCGGCGAGTTCGCCCTCGGGGCGCGCCTGCGCACCTACACGTTCGACCGCTACAAGACCAAGAAGAAGCCCGACGCCGAGGAAAAGGGCGGCACCGCGCTCACCCTGCTGCTCGCCGAGCACGGCACGGCGTCGCGCGAGGGCGAGGCTGCCCGGACCCTGTCCGAGGGCGTGATCCTGGCCCGCGACCTCGTGAACGAGCCGCCGAACGTGCTCTTCCCGGAAGAGTTCGCCCGGCGCGCCTCGGAGCTGTCGAAGCTCGGCGTCGAGATCGAGGTGCTGGAGCCGGCCAAGATGCGTGAACTCGGCATGGGCGCGCTCCTCGCCGTGGCGCAGGGCTCGGTCCGCGAGCCGCGGGTGGTGATCATGCGCTGGAACGGCGGCCCGGCCGGCGAGGCGCCCATCGCCTTCATCGGCAAGGGCGTGGTGTTCGATTCCGGCGGCGTCTCGATCAAGCCGGGCGGCGGCATGGAGGACATGAAGGGCGACATGGGCGGCGCGGCCGCGGTGGTTGGCGCGCTCCACGCGCTCGCGTCCCGCAAGGCCCGCTGCAACGTCGTCGGCGCCATCGGCATCGTCGAGAACATGCCGGATGGCGGCTCCTACCGCCCCTCCGACATCATCACCTCTATGTCCGGCCAGACCATCGAGGTGATCAACACCGACGCGGAAGGCCGCCTCGTGCTGGCCGACGTGATCACGCACATCGTCCGCAGCGCCAAGCCGAAGGCCATGGTCGACCTCGCGACCCTGACCGGGGCGATCATCGTGGCGCTCGGCCAGGACATCGCCGGGATGTTCTCCAACGATGACGCGCTCGCCGCCAACATCAACGCCGCCGGCGAGGCCACCGGCGAGAAGGTCTGGCGGATGCCGCTGATCCCGGCCTACGACAAGGCGATCGACTCCAAGTTCGCCGACATGAAGAACACCGGCGGCCGCCACGGCGGCGCTGCCACCGCGGCCTCGTTCATCAAGCGCTACGTCGAGGAGGTGCCGTGGGCGCATCTCGACATAGCGGGCGTGGCGATGTCGTCGAACGCCAGCGAGATCAACCGCAGCTGGGGCGCCGGCTGGGGCGTGCGCCTGCTCGACCGGCTGGTGCGGGACCATTACGAGGCGCGGTGAGGCGGATCGCGGGCGCGACGCTACCGCGCCCGCGGGACTCGACCGAGGCTAGCTCAGTCGTGACTCACGCCTATCCAACCCACCCCCCTCATCCTGAGGTGGCGACGCGCAGCGGCGCCCTCGAAGGAGACTTCCAGGGATCGCGTGGCTGGCTGGAGGGCTCCTTCGAGGCTCGCTTCGCTCACGCCTCAGGATGAGGGGGGGTGGGTTGGAGGAGCGCCGATCAAGCGTCGTGGAGCGGAGCCGTCGCGCATGACCGGACGCATGTGTCTGTGAGAACCACAAAAAGAAACCTCCTCGCAGCGGCGATCCCGATCCTGGCCATGCTCGCCGCGCTGGCGCTGGTGGCAGTCACCGGCCTCAGCCAGCGCTCGGGCGTGCCGGAGGCGTTCGAGCCCTGGATCTACGGCTACTTCATCACTCGCTATCCGCTCTTCGCCCTCGCGCTGGTCTACGGGCTCGCGCATCTCGCGACGGTGGCGGCCGGCCCGGGGCCGGCGTCCGCACTCCGAAGACTCCTGTTCGCAACTGCCGGCGCCGCGGCCCTCGTCGTGGTCGGGCTCTACCCGACCTTCGGGGGGCTGATCCTGCGCGGCGGCTTCGCCACCGGCGGGATGGCGTTCCTGACCCATCAACCCCTGTGGCTGGCCTACGGGCTCGGCGCCGGGGTCGCGGCGGCGCTGTTCGGCGGGATCCTCGGCCTGTTCGCGATCGCGGCCAACCGGCCCCTCCGCCCGAGTCTCCGGCGAATCGGGGCCGGCCTGCTGGCCTTCCTGGCCCTCTGGTTCGGCGCCTGCGTGATCGGTCTCTCCGGCGATCTCGGGATCGGGGCCTGGCCGCGCCGGGCCTTCCGCCCTGCCGAGGCGGGCCTCGCCGCGCTGCTGCTCGTCGTCGCCGCATTGCCGCACGCCCTGCTCACGACATTGAGCCGGCTTCGCCGAAGCGCCTGAGGCCGCCGCCTTGCTAGTGGCCGCCCGTTCGCCCACAGTCGGGCGGTTCTGCGTAGGGACGGGACGCGGCCGTCGAGAGCCGTGCCCGCGGGAGACGACGCGATGCGCGAGGCCAGCGTGATCGAACAGGGCACGGCGGCGCGCCGGCATGGGTCCGAGCCGGATCCCGCCTTCACGAACCTGTCGCCGCGGCCGTGGCTCGCTTCTTACCCGCCAGGCGTCCCGGCCGAGATCGATGTCGAGTCGCTCGGCACCCTGGTCGATCTGTTCGAGACCAGCGTCACCGCCTTCGCCGATCGCCCGGCGATCCTGTGCTTCGGCTCGACCCTAACCTATGCGAGCCTGGGCAAGCAGGCCCGGGCACTCGCCGCCTGGCTGCGCGCGCAGGGCCTCGCCAAGGGCGACCGCGTCGCGATCATGCTGCCGAACGTGCCGGCCTACGCGGTGGCTTTGTTCGGCGTGCTCTCGGCCGGCGGGACGGTGGTCAACGTCAACCCGCTCTACACGCCCCGGGAATTCGCACAGCAGATCAACGATTCCGGCGCCCGGTTCCTGATCGTGCTGGAGAATTTCGGCGCGACCGTCGCGGGCGCTCTCGCGGATGTCACGCTGGAGCGCGTCCTTCTCGTCGGCCCGGGTGACGGGCTCGGGCTCAAAGGTCACGTGATCAACCTCGCCAGCCGCCACGTGCGCAAGGCCGTGCCGCCGTTTCGACTGCCGGAGGGGCTGGCGCTGCCGTTCACGACGGCCCTGCGCCGGGGCAGCGGCATGCCGCACGCCTCCGTGCCGGTCGATCCGGAGGATCTGGCCTTCCTGCAATATACCGGCGGGACCACGGGGGTCGCCAAGGCGGCGATGCTCACCCACCGCAACGTCATGGCCAATGTCGAGCAGTCGCAGCTGTTCTTCAATTCGAAGGATCCGAGCATCCTCCGCTGCGCCGTCACGGCCCTGCCGCTCTACCACATCTTCGCGCTGACGGCCTGCTTCTTCCAGTTCATGCGCAACGGCGGGTCCTGCCTGCTGATCCCCAATCCGCGCGACTGCGACGGCATGGTGAAGACCCTGAGCCGCCACCGCTTCACGCATCTGATGGGCGTGAACACGCTGTTCAACGTGCTGATCAACCACCCGAAGATCCACACGGTCGATTTCTCCCATCTCGATTTCGTGGTCGGCGGCGGGACTGCGGTGCAGCGGCCGGTGGCCGAGCGCTGGAAGGCGCTCACCGGCAACACCATCCTGGAGGGCTACGGCCTGTCGGAGACGTCGCCGGTGGTGAGCGCCAACCCGCCCGGCATGAAGGAATTCTCCGGGACGATCGGCTTCCCGTTCCCGTCCACCGAGGTCTCGATCCGCGATGCCGCCGGCAAGCCGGTGCCGCGGGGCCAGCCGGGTGAGATCTGCGTGCGCGGCCCCCAGGTGATGCGCGGCTACTGGAACAAGCCGGAGGAGACCGCACGGGCGATGACGTCGGACGGCTTCTTCCGCACCGGTGACATCGCCGTGATGGAGCCGGACGGCCAGATCAAGATCGTCGACCGGATGAAGGACATGATCCTCGTCTCCGGGTTCAACGTCTACCCGAACGAGGTCGAGGAGGTGCTGGCCGCCCATCCGGGGGTGCTCGAATGCGCCGTGGTCGGTGCGCCGAGCGAGGAGACCGGCGAGATGGTCGTGGCCCACGTGGTCATGAAGGATCCGGCCGTTTCGACCGACGCCCTGCGGGCCCATGCCCGCACCCAGCTCACCGGCTACAAGGTGCCCCGCCGGGTGGTGCTGCACGACGCGCTGCCCAAGACCAATGTCGGCAAGGTGCTGCGCCGGGTCCTGCGCGACGAGACGCCCCCGGGCTGAGCCTGTCTCGCCCGCGGCGGATCGTCATCGCCACGACAGGTAACCGCCCGTCCCCGATCGCCGAATGGTGAGCCTGCGGCGCTTGCGCCCCTGTCGGCCCCGGCCGATCTGTGGGTTGTTCGCGCAGAACAGGCGAGGAGACGGCGATGGTGATCCGAAGCAGGCGCGGGTGGGAGATCCCGGAGAGTCAGGCTACGCCCGAGGCCGTTTTCCTCAACCGGCGGGCTCTGATCGGCGCCGCGGCCGGGCTCGCCGCCGGCTCCGTGCTCGGCGGCCGGAGCGCCTTCGCGGCGACCGACGCGACACTCTATCCGGCGCCGCGCAACCCCGCTTACACCCTCGACCGGCCGCTGACCCCGGAGCGGTTCAGCGGCGACTACAACAACTTCTACGAGTTCGGCACGTCCAAGACGGTGCTGCCGGCCGCCAACGCGCTCAAGACGCAGCCCTGGACGCTGAAGATCGACGGCCTCGTCGAGAAGCCGTTCGAGATCGGCGTCGACGACCTGATCCGGAAGATCGGCCTGGAGGAGCGGCTCTATCGCCACCGCTGCGTCGAGGCGTGGTCCATGTCGGTGCCGTGGACCGGTTTCCCCCTCTCGAAGCTGGTGGCGCTCGCCAAGCCGACATCGGGCGCGAAGTACATCCGCTTCGAGACCTTCATGGACAAGGCGATGGCGCCCGGACAGCGCGCCTTCTACTACCCTTGGCCGTATATCGAGGGGCTGACCCTGGCCGAGGCCGGCAACGACCTCGCCTTCATGGTCACCGGAATCTACGGCAAGCCGCTGCCCAACCAGTTCGGCGCCCCGATCCGCGTTGCGGTGCCGTGGAAATACGGGTTCAAGTCGGCCAAATCGCTGGTGAAGGTGTCGTTCACTGCCGAGCGCCCCAAGACCTTCTGGGAGGGGCTGCAGGCCTCGGAGTACGGCTTCTGGGCCAACGTGAACCCGGCGGTGTCGCACCCGCGCTGGAGCCAGGCTTCGGAGCGCGTGCTGGGCACCGACGAGCGCGTGCCGACGCTGATCTACAACGGCTACGGCGAGCAGGTCGCGGGGCTCTACAAGGGCCTGGAGGGCGAGCGGCTGTTCGTGTGAAAGACCAAGGGATCCCAAAGGGCCTGTGGCCTAGACCTTTCGAGATGTTGGACCCGGACCGTCCCGCCTCCCGCAGGCACCGGATCCTCGCAGTGTCAGTTCCATCAACCGCCCTGTCATTCCGGGGCCGCGAAGCGGAGCCCGGAATCCAGAACCATAGGTGGAGCTAGCTTTTGCACCGTCGGCGGCTCTGGATTCCGGGCTCGCCTGCGGCGCCCCGGAATGACGGGATGGCGGCTGAACTTACAGAGCCGGTTCCGAACGCACGGCCCTGATGCCTCAGGGCCTATTTGACCGGTCATTCCTATTCTCAACCTCATCCTGAGGCGGCGTAGCGGAGCGGAGCCCTCGAAGGAGCCCTCCAGCCGGCCGGGCGATCCTTGGAGGGCTCCTTCGAGGCTGCTGCGCAGCACCTCAGGATGAGGGGTGAGATGAGGATCTCCATCGATCAGAAACGTCATTCGACTGTGATCGCGCAGTCAAACTGGCTCTCAGTCTCTCATCACAGTGGCGATCAGTAGGTCCAGCGCTGCGCCTTCGAGACCAGGAAGTCGCGGAAGGCCTGAACCCGGGCGACCGAGCGCATTTCCTCAGCATAGACCAGATAGCTCTCCAGGCTCGGCATCTCGGTGTCGCGCAGGACCTGGGTGAGCTGCTGGTCGCCGTCCACCGCGTAGTCGGGCAGGATGCCGATGCCGGCGCCCGCCTCCATGGCCCGCTGGAGCGCGCCGATATTGTTCACGGTCAGGTGGACGCTGCGCCGGTCGCGGCCCTCGCGCCCGGCATCGGCCAGCCAATGGGCCGCCAGCAGGTAGGACGGCTCGTTGCCGCCGAACGAGACCAGGCGGTGATCGTCGAGTTCCTCGATGCTCTTGGGCTCGCCGAAGCGCTTGACGTAATCGACGCTCGCGTAGGCGTGGTAATGCACGGTGAACAGCCGGCGCTGGATCAGGTCCGGCTGGGCCGGGCGGCGCATGCGGATCGCCACGTCGGCCTCGCGCATGGCGAGGTCGAGCTCCTCGTTGGTCAGGATCAGCTCGATGCGGACATCCGGGTAGAGGTCCAGGAACTCGCCGACCCGTTGCGACAGCCACGAGGTCCCGAGCCCCACGGTGGTGGTCACCTTGAGGTCGCCGGTCGGCCGCTCGGAGGTCTCTACCAGCCGCGCCCGGGTGTTCTCAAGGCGCAGCTTCATGTCCCGGGCGGCGCGGAACAGCAGGTCGCCCTGCTCGGTCAGGATCAACCCGCGGGCGTGGCGGTGGAACAGCGGTGCCTTCAGCTCGCGCTCCAGGGCGCTGATCTGGCGGCTGACCGCCGACTGGCTGAGGCCGATATCGTCGCCCGCCTTGGTGAAGCTGCCCGCCTCCGCGACGTTCAGGAAGATCCGGATCTTGTCCCAATCCAAGGCGAGAACCCCCACCAACGCGAATCCGCACCCGACGCCCGGCTCGGACCGAGCCGCACTTGCGTCGGGCGATGGACCAGGCGATGCGCGTGCGACCGACGCCAAGGGGGCGCGGCCGGCGCTGCAGGGGCATGCAACGATTGCAGCCCTGCCCGGTCAGAACCCCTATGCGCCCGGCGCATGGTCGGATGCAAGCGCTGAGATCGCGATCTTGTTGACAGGCCTTTGGTCCAACAGGGCGGAGCGGTCCGCGCTGCGTGGTCTCACTCCGCCGCAGCGGCCTGGAGTGGCGTCTCGCCGATCTCCAGGTTGGCGAGGAATTTCTCCGCTTCCAGGGCCGCCATGCAGCCCATGCCGGCGGCCGTAATCGCCTGCCGGTAAACGTCGTCGGTGACGTCGCCCGCGGCGAACACGCCGGGGATCTCGGTCTCGGTGGTCCCGGGCTTCACCGACAGGTAGCCGCCGTGGCGCATCAGCAATTGGCCCTCGAAGATCGCGGTAGCCGGCTGGTGGCCGATCGCCACGAAGATGCCGTCGGCCGGCACGTCGCTGATCTCGCCCGAGCGCGGGTCCTTGAGCCGGACATGGGTGACGGTCGCGGCCGGCTTCTGGACGCCGCAGATCTCGGCGACCTCCCGGTGCCACAGCACCTCGACATTCGGATGCTTGAACAGCCGCTCCTGAAGAATCCGCTCGGCCCGGAAGCTGTCACGGCGATGCACGACCGTGACCTTCTTGGCGATGTTGGCGAGGTACAAAGCCTCCTCGACGGCGGTGTTGCCGCCGCCGACCACCACGACCTCCTTGCCGCGGAAGAAGAAGCCGTCGCAGGTCGCGCAGGCCGAGACGCCGCCGCCCTGGAACGCCGCCTCCGAGGGAAGGCCGAGCCACTTCGCCTGGGCGCCGGTGGCGATGATCAGGGCGTCGCAGGAATAGGTCTCACCGGAATCGGCCACCAGCCGGAACGGCCGCTGCTTGAGATCGACCGAGGTGATGTATTCCGAGACGATCTTCGTCCCGACATGCTCGGCCTGCAGCCGCATCTGCTCCATGAGCCACGGCCCCTGGATCGCCTCGGCGAAGCCGGGATAGTTCTCGACATCCGTGGTGATCATCAGCTGGCCGCCGGGCTGGAAGCCGGAGATCAGCAGCGGCTCGACCATCGCGCGGGCCGCGTAGATCGCGGCCGTGTAGCCGGCCGGGCCGGATCCGACGATCACGAGCTTGGCGTGCGTGTGGGCCATCTCTCTCGTTCCCTTCAGACCGAATCCGCAATGCGGTGCGCAGCGTAAGCCTTGGCGAGCGCCTCGGCTATCACCGGGGTGGCGTCGATCGGCTTGTACGGCAGGTCGACTAAGCGACCGGTGAACGGCCGCAGCGCACCCGCGATCGCCAGGCCGGCGAACATCCGCCGGTGCCGGATATAGGTGCGCGGCAGGTCGAACAGCAGGACCGGCGCACCGGTCGCCACCGCCTCGCTGACCATGTTGGCCGAATCCGATGTGACCACGATCGCCTCGGCGAGCGCCAGCATGGCGACGTAGGGGTTGTCGCCGGTGCCGTCCCACAGGAAGCCCCCGGTCTCGGCGGTCAGTGTCTTGACCGCGTCGCGCAGCGGGTTGGGCGTCCGGCGTGAGATTGTCACCATCAGCCGGCAGCCCTGATCGATCAGCCCGCGCAGTTCGGTGACGAGGCGCTGCATGTCGGTCTTGCGGTAGCTCAGGTGTCGGCTGTCGCCGCCGACCAGCACCGCCACCCGTGGGCCGTCGAGGCTGGCGAGCCGCGGATCCGGATGAGCGCGGGCCTGAGCCAGTCGGGCGGCGGTGACGAGGTGCGGCGCAGTCAGGGTGGTGAAGACGTTGGGGCCGCGCAGGTCGTCGTAATCCGGCACCCAGATGAAATCGGCGCTGTCCGCCCCGGTCCGCGGATCCTTGAGGAAGGCCGTGAAGGTCCGCCCCTGCGTCGCGTTGCGCAGCGCTCGGAGATACGGCACCGCCCGGCGGCCCGAGGCGATCAGCAGGTCCGGATAGGGTCCGGACAGGGCGCCGTTGCGGCGGCGCGGGCTCTCGCGCGGATCGATCGGCCCCCAGGGGGCGATCCAGCCGAACGGCCCCGCGGCCGGCACCTGGCGGATCTCGAACGGGACCCCGAGGGTCTCGGCGATGCCGACGCACTGGTTCTCGTCGCCGGCCTTGCCGTCGGTGATGATCCAGGCCCGGGCCTGGGACAGTTCGGGAAGGGGCTCGCGCCGCGCGGATGTCTGGGCCGGGAGGGCGGGCTTCGCCTCCGACACGTCGATGCTGCTCATCGGAAACGCCTTACACCGCAGGCCGGGCTTGGGCTAATCCCGCGGCAGATCGCGGGCGAGCCACTGGGCGTAGATGTCAGCGATGGCCGCCAGACGCCGCGCCTCGAAGTCCGGGGCGTACCAGGCGCCGCCATAGCTCGACGGCGTCGCGGTCATCTGCGGGTGCCGCCCGAGCACCTGGCCGTTGCGGCCGACGAGCAGCGCCTCGCCCTCTAGGTAGTCGGTCTCGAAGTTGCCGCCCCGGCCGCGGAACGCGCCGCCGCCGACATAGGGCCGCAGCGACAGGGCCTTCACCACGACGACGAGGCGGGGCCCGCCGCCACCGATCCGGTCGGCCAAAGTCTTGCGCAGGGCTCCGGTCAGGTCGGCGGCCAGCGCCTCGGCCTGGAAGCCGGCGCCGGCAGCCCGCAGGGGCCGCACGTCGACCCGGACATCCGAGAAGAGGGCGGTCGGCGGAAAATCGCCGGCCGCGGCTGCTGCCCCCGCGAAGCCGCAGAGGACGAGGCCGGCGAGCCGGCCCCAGAGACGCGATAGCATGCGCTCAGCCGCCGAACTGGACGCCGACGACCTCGTAGGACTTGCCGCCGCCCGGCGTCGTGACCTCGACCGTGTCGCCGACCCCCTTGCCGATGAGCGCGCGGGCGATCGGCGACGTGATCGAGACGCGCCCGGCATGCACGTCGGCCTCGGGCTCGCCGACGATCTGGTAGGTCTTCTCTTCCTCCGTGTCCTCGTCCACGAGTTTCACGGTGGCGCCGAACTTGATCTTGTCGCCGGACAGCTTCGAGACATCGATGATCTCGGCACGCGCGATCATGCTCTCGAGCTCCATCACGCGCCCCTCATTGTGGGACTGCGCCTCCTTGGCGGCGTGATACTCAGCGTTCTCGGACAGGTCTCCGTGCGCGCGGGCCTCGGCGATCGCCGCGACGATGCGCTGGCGCTCTACCTGCTGGCGGTGCTTCAGCTCCTCCTCGAGAGCCGCGAAACCGCGTACCGTGATCGGAACCTTGTCTATCGTCATCGTCTCGCGCCACAATGAAGAGGCCCGGCCGAGAGTGGAGCACTCTCCCCGGGCCACGAAGTTAAGTCAGCGGGACCCTGAGGCTCAGGCCGCGAAGTATTCTTGCAAGGCGCGAACCTGGAGATCGCCTTCTAGATAGGCCTTGATCCCTTCGGCCGCCGCCATCGCGCCGGCTAGAGTGGTGTAATACGGCACCTTATGCAAGAGGGCCGCACGCCGGAGCGAGCGCGAGTCCGAGAGCGCGCCGGCGCCCTCCGTCGTGTTCAGCACGAGCTGGATGTCGCCGTTCTTGATCGAGTCGACCACGTGCGGCCGGCCCTCCAGAACCTTGTTCACGCGCTCGGCCGGCACGCCGCTCTCGACCAGGAATTTCTGCGTCCCGCCGGTCGCCAGGATCGAGAATCCGAGATCGGAGAGGAGCTTCACGCTCGGCAGGATCCGGGCCTTGTCGGCATCGCGCACCGAGACGAACACCGTGCCGGAGCGCGGCACCTGCGTGCCCGAGCCGAGCTGGCTCTTGGCGAAGGCCACGCCGAAGCTGGCATCGAGCCCGATCACCTCGCCGGTGGAGCGCATCTCCGGTCCGAGCAGCACGTCGACGCCGGGGAAGCGCGCGAACGGGAACACCGCCTCCTTGACCGCGATATGGGCCAGCTCCTTGCGCTTCAGGCCGAAGCTCGCGAGCTTCTCGCCGGCCATCACCCGGGCGGCGATCTTGGCGATCGGCTCGCCGATCACCTTGGCGACGAACGGCACGGTGCGGGAGGCGCGCGGGTTCACCTCCAGCACGTAGATGTCGCCGTCCTTGATCGCGTACTGCACGTTCATCAGGCCGCCGACCTTCAGGGCCAGCGCCATCGCGGTGGTCTGGCGCTCCAGTTCCGCGATGGTCTCCGGGGAGAGCGAGCGCGACGGCAGGGAGCAGGCGGAATCGCCCGAGTGGATGCCGGCCTCCTCGATGTGCTCCATGATCCCGGCGATGAACACGTCCTGCCCATCGCAGACCGCGTCCACGTCGATCTCGGTCGCGTCCGACAGGTAGCGGTCGAACAGCAGCGGGTTCTTGCCCAGCACCGTGTTGATCTGCCCGGTCTTGTCGTTCGGGTAGCGGGCGACGACGTCGGACGGGATCAGGCTGGGCAGGGTGCCGAGCAGGTAGTCGGCGAACTGGCTCTCGTCACGGATGATCGCCATGGCGCGGCCGCCCAGCACGTAGCTCGGGCGCACCACGAAGGGCAGGCCGAGCTCAGAGGCGATCAGCCGGCTCTGCTCGACGGAATAGGCGATGCCGTTCTTCGGCTGCTTCATGCCGAGCTTGTCGAGGAGCCGCTTGAACTGGTCGCGGTCCTCGGCGAGGTCGATCGCGTCCGGGGAGGTGCCGAGGATCGGCACGCCGGCCGCCTCGAGGGCCCGGGCGAGCTTGAGGGGCGTCTGGCCGCCGAACTGAACGATGACGCCGTGCAAGGTTCCGGCCTGCCGCTCGGTCTCGATGATCTCCAGCACGTCCTCGGCGGTCAGCGGCTCGAAATAGAGCCGGTCCGAGGTGTCGTAGTCGGTGGAGACCGTCTCCGGGTTGCAGTTGACCATGATGGTCTCGTAGCCGGCCTCCGACAGCGCGTAGCAGGCGTGGCAGCAGCAATAGTCGAACTCGATGCCCTGGCCGATCCGGTTCGGGCCGCCGCCCAGGATAATGATCTTCTTGGCATCCGTGGGTCGCGCCTCATCGACGACCGTGCCGGCGAAGGGGGCCACGTAGGTCGAGTACATGTAGGCGGTCGGCGCCTTGAACTCGGCCGCACAGGTGTCGATGCGCTTGAACACCGGACGCACGTCGAGCGAGCGGCGCAGGGCGCGCACGTCCGCCTCCTCGGTCTTCGCCAGCACGGCCAGGCGCGCATCGGAGAAACCCGCGGCCTTGAGCTGACGGAACGCCCCGGGGGTGCGCGGCAGGCCGTGGGCCTTCACCCGGTTCTCCAAATCGACGATCGCCTGGATCTGCTCCAGGAACCACGGATCGACCTTGCAGGAGGCGTGGACCTCCGCGTGGCTGACGCCGAGCCGCAGGGCCTGGGCGATCTTGAGCAGACGGTCCGGCGTCGGAACGCCGAGCGCCGCCTTGATGGCGTTGTGATCGTCGCCGCGGCCCAGCCCCTCGATCTCGATCTCGTCGAGGCCCGTGAGCCCGGTCTCCAGCGACCGCATGGCCTTCTGCAGCGATTCCGCGAAGCAGCGGCCGATCGCCATCGCCTCGCCCACCGACTTCATCGCGGTGGTCAGGGTCGGCTCGGCGCCGGGGAATTTCTCGAAGGCGAAGCGCGGTATTTTGGTGACGACGTAGTCGATCGTCGGCTCGAACGAGGCCGGGGTCGCGCCGCCGGTGATGTCGTTGGCGATCTCGTCGAGCGTGTAGCCGACCGCGAGCTTGGCCGCGACCTTGGCGATCGGGAAGCCCGTGGCCTTCGAGGCGAGCGCCGAGGAGCGCGAGACACGCGGGTTCATCTCGATCACGATCATCCGCCCGTTCTCGGGGTTGATCGCGAATTGCACGTTCGAGCCGCCGGTCTCGACGCCGATCTCGCGGAGCACCGCCAGCGATGCGTCGCGCATCACCTGGTATTCCTTGTCGGTGAGCGTCAGGGCCGGGGCGACGGTGATCGAGTCGCCGGTATGCACGCCCATCGGGTCGATGTTCTCGATGGAGCAGACGATGATGCAGTTGTCCGCCTTATCGCGGACGACCTCCATCTCGTATTCCTTCCAGCCGAGGACGCTCTCCTCGATCAGGACCTCGTTGGTCGGGGAGGCGTCGATGCCGCGCTCGACGATGTCGAGGAATTCCTCGCGGTTGTAGGCGATGCCGCCGCCGGTGCCGCCCATGGTGAAGGACGGGCGGATGATCGCCGGCAGGCCGACCTCGGCCAGCGCGATCAGGGCCTGCCCGAGGGCATGCTCGCCGTAGCGCTTGCGCCGCTCGGACTCGCCAGACTGCCACTTGCGCTCGAAGGCCGCGATCGCCGCGGCGCGCGCCTGCTGGTCGGGGTTGGCGGCCTCGATCTTGGCGATCTCGGCCAAAAACTTCTCCCGGTCGGCCTTCTTGGCCGCGGAGGCGTTGGCGAGCGCCGATTTCGGGGTGTCGAGCCCGATCTTGGTCATGGCGTCCCGGAACAGGCTTCGGTCCTCGGCCTTGTCGATGGCCTCGGCCGTGGCGCCGATCATCTGCACGCCGTACTTGGCGAGCACGCCCATCTTCTGCAGCGACAGGGCGCAGTTCAGCGCCGTCTGGCCGCCCATGGTCGGGAGGATCGCGTCGGGGCGCTCCTTCTCGATGATCTTGGCGACGATCTCCGGGGTGATCGGCTCGACATAGGTCGCGTCCGCCATGTCCGGGTCGGTCATGATCGTCGCCGGGTTCGAATTCACCAGGACGATCCGGTAGCCCTCCTCGCGGAGCGCCTTGCAGGCCTGGGTCCCGGAATAATCGAACTCGCAGGCCTGCCCGATGATGATCGGCCCCGCACCGACGATGAGGATCGAGGAAATGTCGGTGCGCTTGGGCATCTGCGGCCTTTTCAGGCCAAGCGCGCCCGGTCGGGCACGGCTCGGATCGGCCCTGCTCCCGGACGCGCGTGGCGGGATTGTCGTTGAACGCCGCGTTTACACGGGGGATCGGCGCATTGGAAGGCCGGGGCCGGGCGGCCGTTTCCGGACCCTCCGCGCCGACGCTCGCCATCCTTGTGTCAACGTCGAATAATTCTCAAGTATCCGAGAGATCATCCGCGGCGTTGCGGAGTCTTTTCGCGGGTCATAAAGCTCCAGCGATCGACGGATCCGCCGATTAAAACGATACCAATTCGAGATAGACGATGATCAGGGAAACGTTCAGCGCGGCGATGCTTCTGCTCGGCGCGGCAGCGGGGGCGCAGGCCACGGAAGTCTCCATCAAGACGCTCAACAGCGGCCCGGGCGGGATGATGGTCTTCGATCCGGCCTTCGTGAAGATTCAGCCCGGGGACACGGTCCGGTTTGTGCCGACCGACAAGGGCCACAACGCCGAGCTCATCAAGGGGATGGCGCCCGAGGGCGCGCCGAGCTTCAAGACCGTGGTCGGCAAGGAGGAGACCGTGACCTTCGAGAAGCCCGGCCTCTACGGCTTCAAGTGCGCGCCGCACTACATCATGGGGATGGTCGGCCTGATCGAGGTCGGCGACAAGCCGGAGAACCTCGAGGCCGCCAAGGCGGTCCAGCATGGCAAGCTGGCCGCCAAGCGCTTCGAGCCGCTGTTCGAGAAGGTGCAGTAGGGATCCGGCGGGGGCGGCCCGCCGCCCCCGCTCAGAAGCCGGCGTGAAGCGCGGCGAGCGCCCGGTCGATGGACAGATAAAAAATCCCGAAGGCGACCAGGGCCGCGGCGGCGAATTCCAGCGCCACGTTCGAGAGCGTCTGCGCCCGGCGGAGCATCTCGCGGCCGAAATACAGGGACACCCAGGCGAGCACGAGCACCGCCGGCATGGCGAACAGGTAGGAGACCGTGCTCTCGACCCGGTCGAGACCGGCAGCCGGATCGATCAGCGCCCGGATGTTGCGCACCCACGGGGCATAGAGGGCGGCGTAAAGGGCCGTCGCCCAGGCGAGGCCGGACGCGATGCCGAGATGGACCATGAACGTGCGGTGCAAGCGGGAGAAGTCGTCGCGTGCCTCGTCGATGGTCATCCGGCAATCCCCTTCGGACGAAACCGCCATGCGCGGTCCGTCGAGGGGTTCCTTAGACCTCCGGAATTCGCAGATTCTGTGACCCCGGCGCGGCCTGAATGGGACCGCGCCGCACCTCGCGTATCAGGCGTCGGCGGCCTTCTCCGGCTCGCCGGAGCGCATCAGCGTGACGAAGCGCTCGAACAGGTAGTGGCTGTCGCGCGGGCCGGGCGAGGCTTCGGGGTGGTGCTGCACCGAGAAGGCCGGCCGGTCGGTCAGGGTGAGGCCGCAATTCGAGCCGTCGAACAGCGAGACATGGGTCTCCACCGCGCTCGCCGGCAGGCTCGCCGGATCCACCGCGAAACCGTGGTTCATCGACACGATCTCGACCTTGCCGGTGGTCTTGTCCTTCACGGGGTGATTCGCCCCGTGGTGGCCCTGGCCCATCTTCACGGTCCGGCCGCCGAGCGCGAGGCCCATCAGCTGGTGCCCGAGGCAGATGCCGAAGGTGGGCACCTTCTCGTCCAGCAGCTTGCGGATCACCGGCACGGCATAGGTGCCGGTGGCCGCGGGATCGCCGGGGCCGTTGGAGAGGAACACGCCGTCGGGCTTCAGCGCCAGGATGTCCTCAGCGCTGGTGGTGGCCGGCACCACGGTCACGTCGCAGCCGGCCTGGGCCAGCAGCCGCAGGATGTTGCGCTTCACGCCGTAATCGATCGCCACGACCTTCAGGCCGTCGCGGGTCCCGCGCTTGCCGTAGCCATCGCCGAGCGCCCAGATGGTCTCCGACCATTCCGAGGTTTCGCGGCTGGTCACCGGCGGCACGAGGTCCAGACCCTCCATGGGGGCCAGGGCCGCGGCGCGGGCCTTCAGCGCTTCGCGGTCGAACCGGCCCTCGGGATCGTTGGCGATCACGGCGTTGGGCATGCCGTGGTCGCGGATGCGGGCGGTCAGCGCCCGGGTGTCGATTCCGGTGATGCCGACGATCCCACGAGCGTCGAGCCAGCCGTCGAGATGCGACGAGGAGCGCCAGCTCGACGGCTTGGTGACCGCCGAGGCGATCACGGTGCCGCGTACGCCGGAGGCCGGCGCCGCCTCCAGGCTCTCCAGATCCTCGTCGTTGGTGCCGACATTGCCGATATGCGGGAAGGTGAAGGTGACGATCTGCCCGGCATAGGACGGGTCGGTCAGGATTTCCTGATACCCGGTCATCGCCGTGTTGAAGCAGACCTCGCCGTCGGCGATTCCCGTCCGGCCGATGCCGAAGCCTTCCAGGATGGTCCCGTCCGCCAGCACCAGCAGCGCTGTCGCGACGGGCTCGGCCCAGGGCTCGGGGGCAGCGGGTTTGGAGGCCTGCGCGGCGGCGTCTTGCAGCATCGGGTCGGTCTCGCTTATGTCCGGCCGAAGGCAGGCACCGCGTTGCGGCGCGCTCGGCTGGCGGCATGATCGTGTGCGGCGCTCTTAACGAGCGGCCCGCGATGGGGTCAATGTGGCCCTGTGGCCGAAGCCGCTCAACACCCGCAAACTGCAGGCCAGCCCCCCGTTTCTCCCGTCGGAAGGTTTATCGAGATGCTGCGCGCCCGCCTCACCACCGAGATGAAGGAGGCCATGAAGGCCGGCGACAAGGACAAGCTCGCCACCGTGCGGATGATCCAGGCCGCCCTCAAGGACAAGGATATCGAGGCCCGCGGCCTCGGCAAGGAGCCGGCCTCCGACGAAGAGATCCTGTCGCTGCTTCAGAAGATGATCAAGCAGCGGACCGAATCCGCCTCGGTCTACGAGCAGGGCGGCCGCCCGGAGCTCGCCGCCAACGAGCGCGCCGAGATCGCGATCATCGAGGCGTTCCTGCCCAAGCAGATGGACGAGGCCGAGACCAAGGCCGCGGTTGAGGCGGCGATCCAGGAGACCGGCGCCGCCGGCCAGAAGGATATGGGCCGCGTCATCGCCGCCCTGAAGGGCAGCTACGCGGGTCGTATGGATTTCGCCAAGGCGAGCGGGCTGGTGAAGGCCGCGCTGGCGGCGAAGGGCTGAGGCTCAGTCGCCGCTCTCTCGGGCGATCCGTGCGGCCATGTAGCTGCGCAGCACCGCATTGATCCGGCTCTGATAGCCGGCACCCTCGTGCTTGAAATAATCGAGCACGTCGGTGTCCAGCCGGATCGAGACGGGGACCTTGCGCGGCGGCATCACGACCTCGGCGCGCGACCAATCGATGTCGAGAGGCGCCGCATCGGGATCATCCGCCACGGCGGCAGCGATCTCGGCGTCGCCGAGGGTAGCGATTCGGTCCCAGTCCGTCCGGCCGGCCGCGCCATCAGTGTCCGAAGCGCGCCGTGTAGGCTTGTCTCTCATGTCGCCTCGCAGCTCTTGCGGAGATGATCCGCACGACGCCCGCCCGTTCGGTCCAAACCACCGCGATGACCGACTGAGCGACTCGACCTAGGCTCACCTTCCGGGCCTCGCCGTTCCGGATCGTTTCGACCGTCAGATGCGGACCGTCGAAAATGCCGGCGGCATCGCAGAAATCGATGCCGTGCTTTTCGAGGTTCACGACTCGCTTGCGCTCGTCCCAAGCGAACCCGGCTTTCGGCATCATCGTAGCCCAGAATCGGACCGTCGTCGATACAATTGTATATACATCGCCGTCCAGCGGAAGTCACCCACTGATGCAGGTCGGTATGATCGAGCGGAGGCATTTCTCCCCGCAATCCCCGGACGGCCTGATTGACGGATGACCGCGTGAGACTCGACCCGCCCCATCGCGCTATATTCAGCGGTCAGGTAATCGACCCACAGGCCCCGTGCGCTATCCCCCCCACATCCTGGAAGAGATCCGCGCCCGGCTGCCGGCCTCCTCCGTGGTCGGGCGGCGGGTGCAGCTGAAGAAGGCCGGCCGCGAATGGCGCGGCCTGTCGCCGTTCAACGCCGAGAAGACGCCGTCCTTCTACGTGAACGACCAGAAGCAGTTCTATCACTGCTTCTCCTCGTCCAAGCACGGCGACATCTTCACCTTCCTGATGGAAACCGAAGGCCTGAGCTTCCCCGAGGCCGTGGAGCGGCTGGCGAGCGAGGCCGGCGTCACCCTGCCGGCGCCCACCGAGGACAACCGCGCCAGCGAGCAGAAGCGCGCGGGAGCCATCGAGGTCATGGAGATGGCCGCCCGGTGGTTCGAGGAACGGCTGCGCTCCGGGCAGGGCAGCGAGGCGCGCGCCTATCTGGAGCGCCGGGGGCTGAAGGACGAGACGCAGCGGGCCTTCCGGCTCGGCTACGCGCCGAACGAGCGCTATGCGCTCCGCGACCACCTCGCCGGGCAGGGGGTCGACAAGGCGCTGATGGTCGAATTGGGCCTGCTCGCCGGCGGCGAGGATGTCTCGGTCCCGTACGATTATTTCCGCGACCGGGTGATGTTCCCGATCACCGACACCCGCGGCCGAGTCGTCGCCTTCGGAGGGCGGGCGCTCTCCAAGGAGGTGCGCGCCAAGTACTTGAATTCGCCGGAGACGCCGCTCTTCCACAAGGGCCGGACGCTCTACAACCTCCACGGCGCCCGCAAGGCGTCACACGAGCGCGGCTCGATCATCGCGGTCGAGGGCTATGTCGACGTCATCGCCATGACGCTGGCCGGCCATCCCGAAACGGTGGCGCCGCTGGGCACCGCGCTGACCGAGGAGCAGCTGGCCCTGCTCTGGCGTCACGCCGACGAGCCGATCCTGTGCTTCGACGGCGACAAGGCCGGCCAGCGGGCGGCCTTCCGGGCCCTCGACATCGCCCTGCCGGCCCTCGAACCCGGGCGTTCGCTGCGAATCGCCCTGCTGCCCGGCGGGCAGGATCCCGACGACCTGCTGCGCTCGGGCGGTCCCGGGGCGATCGACCAGGTGCTGCAGGCTGCTTTGCCCCTGTCGGAGCTGCTCTGGCGCCGCGCCCTCGAATCCGGTCCGGCCGATACGCCCGAGCGGCGGGCCGGCCTCACCCAAACCCTGCGCGCCACCGTCGCCACGATCCGCGACGAGACGGTCAAGCGCTACTACCGCGACGACATCGAGGAGCGGCTGCGCAGCCTGTCGCCCCGCGCCGCGCGTTCCGCCGGGAATGGGCCGAAGGGGCAGGGGCAAGGCCGACGGTTCGTCCGACCGGGCGAGCCGGTCTCGCCGCGCATCACCGGCAGCCCCAGCGCCTCGATGACCGCCTCGGCGGGCTTCTCCGGCGCGGCGCCGGTGCGCGAGGCGGTGATCGCCGGCACGCTGCTGGTCCACCCCGAAATGCTCGCCGAGTTCGGCGACGAGGTCTCGGAACTCGACTTCGAGGATCCCGACGCCCGGGCGCTCCTGTCGGTCCTGGTCGCATCTGCCGCAGAGGATGGGCAAACGAATGCCGACCTGTTGCAAAGCCGCATCACACGGGCCGGTCTCGCAGAGGCGGCGGAGCGGATTCTCGCGCTGGCGCGCTCTCGCGACAGGATTACGCTGTCTCCGCACGCCGATCCGCAGCAGCGCGCGGACGCTCTCAGACAGGCGATGATCTTGCACCGGCAGGCAGGAGCGCTACATAGCGAACTTCGCGAAGCACGGCAGGCGTTTGAGGACGATCCGACCGATGCCGGGTGGGCATGGCTCTGCGAAGTCAAGGCGAGGCTGGAGACCGTCATCGCCGCCGAGGCTGAAGCCGATAAGCCGGTGTCGAGCGACTCGACCGCTGCATGAGGGCTGTGCGATGGCGGTGACGGCGGGCAGAACCCCGCCATAGTTAACAATCGGTCAAGCCTCAGGCTTGCATACGGAACCCGACGACTCAAGGCGTCCGGAGCAATCCGGGGCCACTCGCAAGTATCGCGGCGCCGACGGCGTGGACCGGCCTTCTTCAGGCCTCCGCAGTGCGCCGCATCCGGAACAATAGGCTGATCATGGCGACGAAGGCAACGGAACGGGACGAGACGGACGCTGCCCCCGAGCAGCAGACCGACGGGCCGCTCCTCGACCTGACGGATGCCGCGGTCAAGCGGATGGTCAAGCTCGCCAAGAAGCGCGGCTACGTGACCTACGAAGAGGTCAACGAGGTGCTGCCCGAGGGCCAGTCCGACCCCGACCAGCTCGAGGACGTGCTGTCGCAGCTGTCCGAGATGGGCATCAACGTGGTCGAGGCCGAGGAGACCGACGAGGCCGCCGCGACCGAGAAGACCGCTAACGGCGCCGACGGCGAAGAGGAAGAATCCGAGGGCGGCGAGGTGGCCGAGGTCGCGCCGACGCGCGCCGTCGCGGTCACCACGACCACCAAGGAGCCGACCGACCGCACCGACGATCCGGTGCGGATGTACCTGCGCGAGATGGGCTCGGTGGAGCTCCTGTCCCGCGAGGGCGAGATCGCGATCGCCAAGCGCATCGAGGCCGGCCGCGAGGCGATGATCGCGGGCCTCTGCGAGAGCCCGCTGACCTTCCAGGCGATCATCATCTGGCGGGACGAGCTCGTGGAGGGCAAGGTCCTCCTGCGCGACATCATTGATCTCGAAGCGACCTATGCCGGCCCTGACGGCAAGAACGCCCCGCAGATCGCCGAGGGCGAGAGCGAGGAGGGGGCCGAGGAGGCCGAGCCGCCGGCGCCCCCGGAAGGCGGCGACGACGAGGACGACCTCGAGAACAACGTCTCGCTCGCCGCGATGGAAGCCGAGATCAAGCCGCGGGTCCTCGAGACCTTCGACGCGATCGCCGCGAACTACCGCAAGCTGCGCAAGTTCCAGACCGAGGGCGCCGAGCGCAAGGCCGCCGGCGACAAGAACAGCCCGGCCCAGAACCAGAAGCAGATCGAGCTGAAGGACAGCGTCGTCGCCGACGTGAAGTCGCTGTCGCTTAACAACAACCGCATCGAGGCGTTGGTCGGCCAGCTCTACTCGATCAACAAGCAGTTGATCGGCCACGAGGGCCGGCTGATGCGCTATGCCGAGAGCCACGGCGTGGCCCGGGACGAGTTCCTGCGCCACTACCAGGGCTACGAGCTCGATCCGAACTGGATGGAGCGCGTCGGCACGCTGGGCGGCAAGGGCTGGAAGAACCTGGTCGAGCGCGGCTCGAAGCAGGTGACGGAGCTGCGCGCCCAGATCCTCGACCTCGCCTCCGAGACCGGCCTGGAGATCGGCGAGTACCGCCGCATCGTCAACATGGTCCAGAAGGGCGAGCGCGAGGCCCGGCAGGCCAAGAAGGAGATGATCGAGGCCAACCTGCGCCTCGTGATCTCGATCGCCAAGAAGTACACGAACCGCGGCCTGCAGTTCCTGGACCTGATCCAGGAGGGCAACATCGGCCTGATGAAGGCGGTGGACAAGTTCGAGTACCGGCGCGGCTACAAGTTCTCGACCTACGCCACGTGGTGGATCCGGCAGGCGATCACCCGCTCGATCGCCGACCAGGCCCGCACGATCCGCATCCCGGTGCACATGATCGAGACGATCAACAAGATCGTCCGCACCTCGCGTCAGATGCTGCACGAGATCGGCCGCGAGCCGACCCCGGAGGAGCTGGCCGAAAAGCTGGCGATGCCGCTGGAGAAGGTGCGAAAAGTCCTGAAGATCGCCAAGGAGCCGATCTCCCTCGAAACCCCGATCGGCGACGAGGAGGACAGCCATCTCGGCGACTTCATCGAGGACAAGAACGTCGTCCTGCCGATCGACGCGGCGATCCAGTCGAACCTGCGCGAGACCACGACCCGCGTCCTGGCGTCGTTGACCCCGCGCGAGGAGCGCGTGCTGCGCATGCGCTTCGGCATCGGCATGAACACCGACCACACCCTCGAAGAGGTCGGCCAGCAATTCTCGGTGACCCGCGAGCGCATCCGGCAGATCGAGGCCAAGGCCCTGCGCAAGCTGAAGCACCCGTCGCGCAGCCGGAAGCTCCGGAGCTTCCTGGACAACTGAGCCCCCGCCGCGGATTCCGCGGCGCCTCTCCTCCGACCGCGTTGCCACCGGGCTGCGCGGCCCCCATTGTGGCGCCATGCTCGAACGCCGCCCGCCAACGCCCGGATTGCCGACGGCCTTCGCGGACGGCTCCGAAGCCGACGACGTGCCCTTCGGTGCGCTCCAGCCCTCGGTGGGCATCCGGGACTGGCTGCTGGGCGAGGGCGCCCGGCTGGAGAAGGCCGAGGACATGCTCTCCGGCCTCGCCGAGCGATTGATCGCGGTCGGCGTTCCGGTGGACCGGGCCTCCACGGCGATCGACACCCTGCACTCGGAATATGCCGGGGTCGGCCGGGTCTGGACCCGGGACGGCGGCACCAGCGTCCGTCTGTTCCCGCACGGGAGCCGCTCGCAGGAAGCCTATCTCAGCAGCCCGTTCCACACGGTCCACGAGACCGGCGAATGGCTGATCCTCGATGTCGCCGAGACGCCGGACGACGCCTACGCGATCATCCCGGACCTGAAGGCCGGCGGTTACACCCACTACGTCGTGGCGCCGCTGTTCTTCACCAACGGCACCAAGAACGGCATCACCTTCGCGACGAAGGCGCCCGACGGGTTCGGCGACGACGACATTGCGATTTTGCGCTTCGTCATGCCGGCTTTGGCCGCGGTCGTGGAGATGCGCGTGCTCAACAAGCAGCTCGATCACGTGCTGCGGCTCTATGTCGGCGACGAGCCGCACCGGGCGATCCTGGCGGGCGATATCCGCCGCGGGCAGGTGACGCGGATCCGTTCGGCGATCCTGTTCGCCGACATGCGCGACTACACCCGCACCTCCGCCGACATGACCCCCGAGGAGGCGGTCGGGCTGCTCAACGTGTTCTTCGATTGCCTGGTGCCGCCGATCGAGCGGGAAGGCGGCGAGGTCCTGAAATACCTGGGCGACGGTCTGCTGGCGATTTTTCGCGAATCCGGGGACGATCTCGGGGGCGCCGCCAAGGGCGCGCTCACGGCCGCCCAGCACGCGCTGGCGGCCCTCGACGAGGCCAACGCCCTGCATCAGTTCGCTGTACCGGTGGCGGCCGGGATCGCGCTTCATCATGGCGAGGCCGCCTACGGCAATGTCGGCTCCGGCTCCCGGCTCGACTTCACGGTGATCGGCCGCGACGTGAACCTCGCGAGCCGCCTGTCACGGCTGAACCGGCAGCTCGGCGAGCCGCTGCTGATGTCGAAGCCATTCGTGGATTTCCTCTGGGGCGATCCGATCCCACTGGGCGAGCATGTCCTCGACGGGTTCCGCGAGCCCATGGCGGTGTTCCGGCCGAAATTTTTGCGGCCGCGGACGCCGAGCTGATCGGCCCATCGCAACCGGTTTCGTCTTCGGACGCTGACTGCGACCTGCCGATTGTTCTCCCCGCAGGCCCGACCGGCCAGCCCCGGGGTTGACCGGCGCTCTCCGCGCGACCAGATCTATGCCTGTTCCAGGGAGATCCCCGGCAAGGGGCTGAGAAACCGCTGGCACGTCCTCACGGACCTGCGGCGCGGAAATCCTTTGAACCTGATCCGGCTCATACCGGCGTAGGGATTGGACCGCGGCCGCCCAAAAGGCAGGCCACAGCTTCTCACCGAAGCAGACGGCCCGATCTTCGCGACGGAATCCCGCGGAGATGTTTCTTGTCCTTTGACCGCCCCGTTTCACCGATCGGACGCCGCCGCCTTCCGGCCGGTCTCGCCGCGCAGGCGCCACTGCCCACGCGGGCGGATGTCGCCATCGTCGGCGGTGGGCTGATCGGGCTGTCGATCGCGTGGCGTCTGGCCCGGGCCGGCCGCTCGGTGGTCGTCGTCGAGCGCAACACGATCGGCGCCGGCGCGAGCCTGGCCGCCACCGGCATGCTCGCCCCGGCCGCCGAGCACGAGCCCGGCTCGGACCCGCTCCTGCCGCTTGCCCTCGAATCGCTGCGGCTCTGGCCGGGCTTTCGCGATGCGCTCGAAGCCGAGAGCGGGCTGCCGATCGACTACCGGCCGGATGGCACCGTGGTGGTCGCCATCGGCCGCGACGAGGTCGAGCGCCTGCGCTTCCGCTACGATCTGCAGCGCCGCTCCGGTCTCGACGCCGCGTGGCTGCCGGGCACCGAAGTGCGGCGCCTGGAGCCGGGCTTACGCCCCTCCGTCACCGCGGGCGTCCATTGCCCGCTGGATCACCAAGTCGATCCCCGCCTCGTCATGGCGGCGCTGGCCGAGGCCTGCCGGCGCGCTGGTGTCAATCTGGTGGAGCACAGTGCGGTGACCGGGCTCGACTGGTCCGGCGGGGCCGTCACCGGCATCCGCGTCGGCGATCAGGGCGTGACGGCCGGCACCGTCGTTCTGGCCTCAGGCGCCTGGAGCGGGGAGGGCGGCCTGCTGCCCGAGGCTCTGGCCCTGCCGGTGCGCCCGCTCAAGGGCCAGTCCCTGGCTTTGCGCACCACCGCCCGCACCGGCACGCTCAGCCGGATGATCTGGACCGAGCAGGTCCACATGGCGCCGAAAAGCGACGGCCAGCTGATCGTCGGCGCCACCGTGGAGGATTGCGGCTTCCGCCCCGGCGTCACCGCCGGCGGCCTCTATGCCCTGCTGGAGGGCGCCCGCCGGGTGCTGCCGGGCATCGAGGAGATGGAGGTCGAGGCCGTGTGGAGCGGCTACCGCCCAACCTCGGACGACGACGCGCCGATCATCGACACCCTGGCGCCGGGCCTCGTTGCCGCCACTGGCCATCACCGCAACGGCTACCTGCTCGCCCCGGTCACCGCCGACGCGGTCGCCGCGTTGGTGACGGATGGCGCGCTGCCCGAGATCGCCAGGCCGTTCACCCGGGCGCGCTTCGACCAACCCGAACCCCGGAGGGCCTCGGCATGAAGCTTCTGGTGAACGGCGAGCCGCGCGAGCACGCGGTCGAGACCATCGCGGCCCTGTTCCGGGTCGAGGCCGAGGAGACCGGCATCGAGAGCCCGCAGGGCGTCGCCATCGCGCTGAACGGCCGCGTGCTGCGCCGCCGGGACTGGGACGAGACGCCCGTCGCCGAGGGCGACCGCGTCGAGATCGTCCGCGCCATGCAGGGAGGTTGACCATGGACCAGATTGTCACGCCGCTGCGCCCCGAGGCCGACGTGGATCGCTTCACCGTCGCCGGGGTGGAGCTGTCCTCGCGGCTGTTCATCGGCACCGCCGGCTACCCGACCCAGGCGATCATGCGCGACGCCGTCGCGGTTTCCGGGGCCGAGGTGGTCACCGCCTCGATCCGCCGGGTCTCCCTCCAGGGCCATGGCTCGGACACGGTGCGCATCCTCAAGGGCAAGCGGTTCCTGCCCAACACCGCCGGTTGCGAGACCGCCCGCGACGCGATCATGACCGCGGAACTCGCCCGCGAGGCGCTGGACACCACTTGGATCAAGGTCGAGGTGATCGGCGACCGCGAGACCCTCTACCCGGACGTGGCCGAGCTGATCGAGGCCTGCCGCCACCTCGTGGACGCAGGCTTCGTGGTCCTGCCCTATTGCAACGATGATCCGGTGGTCTGCCAGCGCCTTGAGGATCTCGGCTGCGCCGCGATCATGCCCATGGGCTCGCTGATCGGCTCCGGCATGGGTGTCGCCAACCCGGCCAATATCGAGCTGATCTGCCGCCGGGCCGGCGTGCCGGTGATCGTCGATGCCGGCATCGGCACGGCCTCCGACGCGGTCATTGCCATGGAGCTGGGCGCGGCCGCCTGCCTGATCAACACTGCCATCGCCAAGGCCGACGACCCGGTGCGGATGGCTCGCGCCATGGGCCGGGCCGTCGAGGCGGGCCGCGACGCCTATTGCGCCGGCCGGATCCCGCGCCGCGGCCGGGCCGACCCGTCGAGCCCGCAGCTCGGCCTCGTCGGTTCGTGAGGCCGCTGCCGTCCCGCCTGCTCGCGGTGACGGACCGGCACGGGCAGTCCCGTCCCCTGGCCGACCGCGTGCAGGCGGTTCTCGACGGTAGCGCTCGCTGGGTCTGGTTCCGCGACCGCGACCTGGAACCGGAAGCGCGGCGGCAGCTCGGCACGGACGTCGCCGCCCGGACGCGCGCGG
Source organism: Methylobacterium sp. E-066 (assembly GCF_022829635.1). Lineage (GTDB taxonomy): Bacteria > Pseudomonadota > Alphaproteobacteria > Rhizobiales > Beijerinckiaceae > Methylobacterium. Next base: position 40,693 of record NZ_JAKSYO010000115.1, on the reverse strand, counting down.
CCGGCGCGTTCCTGACGGTCGGGGGCGATGTCGCGCTAGCCCGCGCGCTCGGCGCCGACGGCGTGCATCTCGGCGGCGGAAGCGGGCCGGCGGCGATCGCGGCGGCGCGCAATGCAGTGGGACCCGGCGCGCTGATCGGCGTCTCGGCCCACGCGCCCGCCGAGGTCGAAGCCGCGGCCCGGGCCGGTGCCGACTATGTCACGTTGAGCCCGATCTATCTCACCGCCAGCAAGCCCGGCTACGGCCCGGCCCTCGGCCCGGAGGGCATCGCGGCCGCCCGGCGCACCGGCCTGCCGGTGGTCGCCTTGGGCGGTATCACGGTCGACCGCATTCCCGCGTGTCGGGACGCGGGCGCCGCTGGCGTCGCCGTGATGGGCGGGCTGATGCGCGCCGCCGACCCAGCGGTCGTAGCCCGCGCCTTCCTGGCCGCGTGGGCCGAGTGACCGGCCGCTACTGGGCCGCCAGAAAATCACCGACTTCGAGCAGCACGAATTCGTTGTCGTCCGCCTTCGCCGGGTCGCGGCTCGCCGAGTAGGGCAGGTTGTTGTCGTTGCCGACGATGATGTGCGTGGCATCGACCCGGTCGACGTTCTCGATGGTGAAGAACGGGAAGGCGAGGGCGCCGTCGGTCAGCGGCTTGCGGGCGAGATGCTGCGGATCGGCGATGTGCAGCAGATCGATCGCGCCGATCTTGCGCACCGGGCCGCCGACATTCGCCTCGTTCATCTCGATCTTGAACACGCGCTTGAACTTGGCCGGCGTCGCGAAGCAGTCCGGGCGCTTCTCGCCGGTAGGACAGGCGCGGTCGGTGGTGCCCTCGTTGTCGTCGCGCTCGATGATGAGGCCGTGGGTCGCGTCGATCAGGTTGAAGTCGCCGATGGCGTTGCCGTTGGCCTCCAGCACGTATTTCCAAGAGCGCCCGGTCCAGCGCGCGCCGGCGACGTCGAATTCGAGGATGCGCAGGAAGGGGCGACCGTCGGCATCCTGCTCGAACGCCTTCTTGTCGGCGTCCAAGACCGGCCCTTCGAGGAGCGGATAGAGGTATTTGCCGTCCGGCGAGGCGGCCATGCCCTCGAAACCCTTCGAGCGCCGGATCTCGAAGGCCACCGTGCCGCCCGGGGCGCCGGGCGTCGTCACCGCGACATGGTCGGGCGAGCGCAGCACCTTGCCGTCGAGCTGCGTCTCGAACACCGCCTCGATCCGGCCGGTCTTGTCGGCGCGGATCAGGTAGGGGCCGAACTCGTCGCCGATCCAGATCTTGTCACCGACGAACTGAAAGCTCTCGGTGTCGAAGTCGGACCCGGTCAGGTAGCGGGTGGTGGTCGCCTCGTTCGCGATCCGGAACGGGACGCGCTTGTCGGGATCGCGCAGGAACACGGTACCCAGCCGCTCCACTGTGCCGGCCTTCCAGTTCATGCGGTAATGGTTGAGATACAGCATGGCGTCCGGCGAATTCGCCTTCGCGCCGAAGCCATTGTCGGTGATCACCCAGAACGTGCCGTCCGGCATCCGCTTGATGCCGGAATGGCCCTGGAGCGGGACGCCCGCCAGGGGCAGCTTCACCCCGGTGGGCCGGCCGTCATCCAAGATCTCGACGGTGCCGGGCTGGTCGACCCGCCGGCCGGTGGTGAACTTGCCGGTGACCTTCAGATCCGCCGGCACATCGGCGGGCGGCGCAACGAAGCTCAGGGCCGGCAGGACGACATGGCCCGCCAAGGTGGCTGGATAAAGGGTCTCGGCGGATGCGCCCGTGACGAGGCCGAGACAGGTCGAGACGAACAGAGCCGAAAAGCAGGGCGAACGCATCGTGGCAGGATCCGGCGAGGAAGGTCCGCCACATGGCAGAGCCATGCGTCACGTCAGTGACACCCCCGAATAAGCCCCGCACCCATGATGTCCGCGCAACGCCGAGTGCAAGACGTGAAGCGCCCGCTTCCGCGTGCGCGTCATCGTCCCGCGCGCCTAGGGCACCGAAAGGGCCGCCGGAGGCGGCAATCCAGAGCCGGCGACGGTGCAAGAGCCTGGTCCACCTGCGATTCTGGATCCCGGGCTCCGCTGCGCGACGCCGGGATGACAGGGTCGGCGCTCCGGCACCCCGGCAGCTCCCGAGCATCCGAGAGGAGGGTCTTTCATTCGCCAGGGGACGGGTCGTCAGCACCAAGAATGTATGCCTCAATTCGCGCCCGATTCGGGGGATTGGCGTTGCAGGCAGACCGATCGTCCTTTGGCTGGCGCTGGCTCGGCCGCGCCCTCGCGTTGCGCCGGGGACAGGTTACCCGGCTGCTGCTCGCCATCGCGGCCGGATACGGCGTCGGGCTCGTCTTTCCGGTGGCGACCCAGCGGATCGTCGACGCGATCGTGGCCGGACAGGCGGACCTGCCGCTGCTCGGATTGGCGGTCCTCGCGATCCTGTCGATCGGCGCGGAGGTTTTGCTGACCGCATTCCGCGGTCGCCTGATCATCGCGCTCGCGGTCTTCCTCGACCGCCGGATGTCACGCCGGGTCTTCGCGCATCTGCTGCGGGTGCGGATCGACGGCGCCGGCTTCAAGTCCGGTGACATCCTGAACCACTTCCAGCAGATCACGAAGATCCGGGACTTCATCCTGCATCAGGTGCCGAACACCGTGATCGATGCCGGCGGCGCGCTCGTCGCATTCGGCCTCGTCTTCCACTACGACGTGGTCGTCGGAACCGTGCTCGTCCTCGCGGCGCCCGTCATCATCGTGGTTGCGAGCAATCAGATCAGCGGCATCTGGAAGTCCGCAAAGGCCTTCTACACGGCCCTGGGCGTCCGCGACGGCACCCTGGCGGAGAGCGTGCATGGCCTCCCCACGGTGAAGGCGCTCGCCCTTGAAGCCGGGCGCATGCGACGCTGGAATACGGTCACGGACACGACGCTCAACGAGCTGAGCGCCGTGATGGATCTGCAGCGCCGCTACGGGCTCCGGTCACAGGCGGTCTCCCGGGCCATGACGCTGCTCGTGATCGGCGTCGGCTGCTGGCGCATCTATGGCGGACACCTGACGGTCGGCGAGTTCCTGGCGATCCAAGTGGTCTCGGCCCGGATCACCGGCCCGCTCCTGAGCAGCGCTGACATCCTGCGCATGACCCAGGAGGTGAACGTCGCGCTCGGGGCGATCGGCGGCTTCCTCGACTTGCCGCGCGAGCGGGCGAACCGCCATCCACCCGTGCGCCGGATCGGCCCCGGCGGCATCCGGCTCGATCGGGTCTCACTGACCTATCCGGGCGCTGCGCAGCCGGCCCTGCAGGAGCTGAGCGTCACACTGCCGGAGCGCGGGATCGTCGCCATCGTCGGCCGCAACGGCTCGGGCAAGTCGACCCTGCTGCGCATCCTGCTCGGCCTGCAGCGCGACTATACCGGCCGGGTCGAGCTGGGCGGCGCCGACCTGCGGGACTACGATCCTCGCTGGCTGCGGGGCCAAATCGGCACCGTGGACCAGGATACGGTGCTGTTCTCGGGAAGCGTGCGCGAGAACCTCGCCGCGCGGCGGCCGGACGCAGCGGCCCTCGACGCGGCGCTGGACTTTGCAGGGGTGCGGGCACTGGTGGAGAACCTGCCCGAGGGGCTCGAAACGCCGCTCGGGGAGGGCGGCCGGGCCCTGTCGGGTGGTCAGCGCCAGCGCCTGTCCATCGCCCGGGCGGTGATCCGCAACCCGCCGGTGGCGCTGCTCGATGAGCCGACCGCCTTCCTCGATCCGGAAGCCGCCCTGGCGCTGGAGCGGAACCTCACCGCCTGGGGCCGCGAGCGGCTGCTGATCCTCGTGACCCATCACCTCGCGGCGGCCCGCCAGGCCGACCGGATCCTGGTCCTCGACGGCGGCCGCCTGCTCGGCGACGGCGGACACGAGGATCTGCTCCGAACGGTGCCGCTCTACGCGGCGCTCTGGGCGGATTACACGCGCTCGATGGTCGAGACCGGGAAGGAGCCGGAGCCGGCGGTTTAACCCTGCTTCGCCGCCGGCCCGTAGGGCGGGCGCGGGATCGCCCGGTGCGCGGCCCGGAGTGCGGCCGACCAGCGCTCGCGCAGATCATGAAAGTAGCCCTCGCCGGCCTCGATCCGGTGGTTCACTTCGAGGTCGAGGGCGCCCCGGCGGGCCACGGCGATGTCGATCGGCAGGCCGACGCCGAGATTCGACCGCATGGTCGAATCCATCGAGACGAGGCTCACCTTCAGGGCGTCGTAGAGGTCGCTCTCGAACTTCACCGCCCGGTCGAGGATCGGCTTGCCGTATTTGTGCTCGCCGATCTGGAGGAACGGCGCGTCGGTGCTGCACTCGATGAAGTTGCCGGCCGAGTAGATCAGGAACAGCCGCATGTCCTCGCCGGCGATCTGGCCGCCGAACAGCAGCGAGATCGAGAACCGGATGCTGGCCGCCTCGAACCCGTCCTTCTCGATCTCCCGGACCCGCCGGATGGCGCGGCCGATGAGCTGCGCCGCCTGGAACATCGTCGGCGCCTCGATCAGCTTCTGGGGCAGCTCGCCCTCCTCGCCGGGGACGCCTTCCTGCAGCAGGCTCAGGACCGATTGCGTGATCGACAGGTTGCCGGCCGAGGCCAGCATCATGACCCGCTCGCCCGGCACGTTGAAGTGGTGGAGCTTGCGGTAGGTCGAGATGTCGTCGAGCCCCGCATTGGTACGGGTGTCGGCGACCATCACGAGCCCCTCCTCGACGAGGACACCGACGCAGTAGGTCATGGCTTTCGGGCTCTCGCGGAGGGCCCCGGCTGGTGCCGAAGACCGTCTTTTTGGGAATCAGGATTGAGCGGCGCCCCTGCCTTGCTCGACGCGGAGCTTGACGTCCAGTGTCTCGGTGCCGCCGCCGGTGCGGCTGCCGCGGATCGGCGCCGCGCCCAGGTAGTCGAGCCCCGAGGCGACGCGGATGTATCCGTCCGACGGCGCGTTCTCGTAGCACGGGTCGAACGCCACCCAGCCGAGATCCGGCACCAGGGCCTCGGCCCAGCCATGCGGCGCCTCGACATCGGCCTCGCCGTCGTCGCGGGCGCGGTAGCCGGCGACGTAGCGGGCCGGGATGCCGAGATGGCGGGCGGCGGCGATGAAGACGTGGGTCAGATCCTGGCAGACACCCTTGCCGGCGGTGAAGGCTTTTCCGGCGGGCACGGCGTTGGCGGCCGGCCCAGCTTCGTAGGCCACCGCCTCCGGCACCGCCCCGCGCAGGCGGTGCAGCACGGCGAGCGGCGTGCCGTCGCCGTCGGTGGCGACCCGCTCGGCGAAGATCTGCAGGTCCGCGCTGGTCGCGCAGAGATCCGTGTCCCGCAGGTAGAACGCGTCCGGCAGGCGCTCGACCGTGCCGCGGACCACCCCGTGGGTGTCCTCGGTATCGACCGAGCCGGTGACCCGGATGGTCAGGGCGTCCGCCGGCGCGTCCGGCGTGAACCAGTGGACGATGTTGCCGAACCCGTCCTCGCGGGCGGTGAGCCGCCCGTCGATGGAGGTGTCGATCCGCCAGGTGCGGACATATTGCCCGTCATGGTCCCGCGGGGTCAGTCGCATGACCTGCACGAGCCCGCGGGCCGGCTGCTCGTAGGTGTAGATGGTCTCGTGGACCACGCGGATGCGCATGCGCCGGGCCTGTCCGTCCTGTTCAGCCGACCAGATACTGCTTGGCGATGGCTTCGCCCACCCTGTTGTTCTCCGCGATGAACGCCTCGACGAACTCGTGGAGCCCCGAATTGAACACGCGGTCGATATCCTCGCTGTCGAGCTTGGCCAGCATGTTCCCGGCCAGGCGCTGGCTCGGCCCGCGCCGTCCGTAGGCATCCGCGATCAGGTCGAGATACTCGACGATCACGCCGTAGCAATTGGCGAAGGAGCGCGGCATCTGCTTGTTCAGCATCAGGAGGTCGGCCACCAGCAGCGGCTTGACGCTCTCGCGATAGACCCAGTGATAGGCGTTGAAGGCCGAGACCTCGCGCAGGATCGTGGTCCACTGGAAGTAGTCGAGGCTGCCGCCCACCGTCTCGTTCTGCGGCAGCAGGATCTGGTACTTCACGTCGAGGATGCGGGCGGTGTTGTCGGCCCGCTCGATCGCCGTGCCGAGGCGGGTGAACCAGAACGCGTCGTTGCGCAGCATGGTCCGGAAGGCCGAACCGTCGAAAGTCAGCGAGACGGTCTTCACCCAGTCGAGGAAGCGGCTGAACTCGTCGCGGCTGAGCTCCTTGCCGGCGTAGTTGCGCAGCTCAAGCCACGCGCCGTTGATCGCGTCCCACATCTCGGTGGTGAGTGCGGTGCGCACCGAACGGGCATTCTCGCGGGCCGACTCGATGCAGGAGCGAATCGAAGACGGGTTATGCGGGCTGAACGCGAGAAAATCGCAGACCGTGTCGGCGTTGACTGCGCTGTAATGCGGCTTGAACAGCTCCGGGTCGCCCGCCGAGGCGAGGGCGGATTCCCATTCGTTGGTCTCGCCGCCGCCGTAGCTGGTGGGCAGCGAGGCCAGCCGGTGCGCCGCGTCGAGGATGCGCGCGACGAAGTCGGCGCGCTCGACGTAGCGCGAGAGCCAGAAGAGGTTGTCGGCAGTCCTGGAGAGCATTTCTTGCGACTCGGATCGGCTCGGCGGCAGGCGGCGCGTCTGGATGTGTGGGGCGATGCCCCCTTAGGCGTCGAGCACCCAGGTATCCTTCGTACCACCGCCCTGGCTGGAATTGACCACCAAAGACCCCTCCTTCAGCGCGACGCGGGTCAGACCCCCGGGCACGATGCGGATCTGATCGGCCCCGTTGAGCACGAACGGCCGCAGATCGACGTGGCGCGGGGCGACCCCGGAGGCCACGAAGGTGGGGCAGGTCGAGAGCGACAGGGTCGGCTGGGCGATGAACCCGTCCGGGGCGTGCTTGAGCTTCTTGGCGAAATCATCGATCTCGCGCTTGCTCGCATGTGGCCCGACCAGCATCCCGTAGCCGCCCGAGCCATTGACCTCCTTCACCACCAGCTCGGACAGATTGTCCATCACGTAGGCGAACGACTCCTTCTCGCGGCAGCGATAGGTCGGCACGTTGTGCAGGATCGGCTCCTCGCCGGTGAAGAATTTCACGATCTCCGGCATGTAGCTGTAGACGGCCTTGTCGTCCGAGATGCCGGTGCCTACGGCGTTGGCCAAGGTCACGGAGCCGCGCTCGTAGGCATTCATCAGGCCCGGCACACCGAGCACCGAATCCGGCCGGAACACGAGAGGATCCAGAAAATCGTCGTCGAGGCGGCGGTAGATCACGTCGACCCGGCGCGGCCCCTCGGTGGTGCGCATGTAGACCACGTCGTCCTTGGTGAAGAGGTCGGACGCCTCCACCAGTTCGACGCCGAGTTTGTCGGCCAGGAACGAGTGCTCGTAGAAGGCCGAGTTGTAGCGGCCGGGGGTCAGCAGGACCACCGTGGGATCGCGCGTGGCCGAGCTCGGCGCGAGGCTGCGCAGGGTCGCGAGCAGGGCGTCCGGGTAGTTCTCCACCGGGGCGACCCGGTGCTTGGAGAACAGGTCCGGGAACAGGCGCAGCATCACCTCCCGGTTCTCCAGCATGTAGGAGACCCCGGACGGGATCCGGGCATTGTCCTCAAGGACGAAGAAGTCCTTCTCGCCGGTGCGGACGATGTCGATCCCGGCCACGTGCACGTAGAGGTCGTGCGGCACCCGGAACGAGCGCATCTCCATGCGGTAATGGGCGTTCCGGTAGACCAGATCGGCCGGAATGATGCCGGCCTTGATGCATTCCTGGGCGCCGTAGACATCCTTCAGGAACAGGTTGATCGCGGTCACCCGCTGCTTGAGGCCGCGCTCCAGGAAATCCCATTCCGGCTTGGTGATCACCCGCGGGATGATGTCGAACGGGATCAGCCGCTCGGTCGATTCGTTGTCGCCGTAGACCGCGAAGGTGATGCCGATCCGGCGGAATAGCAGCTCGGCCTGGCTCCGGCGGGTGTTGAAATGCTCGGGCGGGGTGGTCTCGAGCCAGGTCTTCAGCTTGCCGTAGGCATCGCGGACGGCGGCCGGATCGGCGGCGCCGTTGCCGAGTCCGTTCATCTCGTCGAAGGCCGTCAACGCCATTCCGCTTCTCCCTAACGCTCCCGCTCTTCAGGCAAGAGACGCGCCACCCCCAGCAGGGCTATACGTGCGGTCGACAACGCTCAAGACGGCAGGAAGATCAGAACAGCTTGAGGCCTTTCAAGCTGGCATGTCCGTTTCGACCGAGGATGACATGGTCGTGCACCACAATTTTAAGGGGTGCCAGGACCGAGACGATCTCGCGGGTCATCGCCACGTCGGCCGCCGACGGGGCCGGGTCGCCCGAGGGATGGTTGTGGGCGAGGATGATCGCGGTGGCCGAGAGTTCCAGCGCCCGGCGGGCGACCTCGCGGGGATAGACCGGCGTGTGGTCGACCGTACCGCGCCCCTGCACCTCGTCGGCGATGAGGTGATTGCGCTTGTCGAGGAACAAGATGCGGAATTCCTCGCGCGGCGCGAACGCCATGGTGGTGCGCAGATAGTCCTGGAGCGCGCTCCAGGAATTGAGCAGGTCGCGCGTGCGGAGCGCCCCCCGGGCGAGCCGCCGCCCCGCGGCCTCGATCACCTTGAGGTCGGCGGCGACCCCGGCGCTCACGCCCTCGACCTCCATCAGCCGGGCCGGCTCGGCGCTCAGCACCTCGGCGAAGCTTCCGAATCGGGCAACCAGCGCCTTGGCGAGCGGCTTCACGTCCCGCCGGGGAATCGCCCGGAACAGGACCAGTTCCAGCAGCTCGTAATCGGCCAAGGCGTCGCCGACCGCCGCGAATTTCTCCCGCAGGCGGTCGCGATGGCCGTGATAATGCGGCGGCTCCTTGGCGGCAGGCACGGCGCTCTCGGCGAACAGCCCCGCCGCGCTGCCGTCCTCCGGAGCCACGGCCGGTCAGGCCGCCGGATTGATGGGCTGATGCAGCCCCTCGGGCGAGATCGTGAAGATCTCGACGCCGGTCTCGGTCACCGCCACGGTGTGCTCGAACTGGGCGGAGAGCGAACGGTCGCGGGTCACCGCGGTCCAGCCGTCGCCCAGCACCTTCACGGCCGGCCGGCCGAGATTGATCATCGGCTCGATGGTGAAGAACTGGCCGGGCTTCAACGGCACGTCGTAGCTCGCCTCGACGTAGTGCAGGATGGTCGGCGCATCGTGGTAGATCCGCCCGAGGCCGTGGCCGCAGAAGTCGCGCACCACCGAGCAGCGCTCGCTCTCGGCGAAGGTCTGGATCGCCCGGCCGATATCGTTGGTCGAACCGCCGGGCTTCACCGCCGCGACGCCGCGCATCAGCGCCTCGTAGGTGATCTCGCACAGGCGCTGCGCCTTGCGGGGCACCTCGCCGACATAGGCCATCCGGCTCGAATCGCCGTGCCAGCCGTCGAGGATCAGGCAGCAATCGAGGTTGACGATGTCGCCCTCGCGCAGGGGCTTGTCGTTCGGGATGCCGTGGCAGACCACGTGGTTGATCGAGGTGCAGATCGACTTCGGATAGCCGCGATACAGCAGCGAGGCCGGATAGGCGCCGTGATCCATGGCGAATTCATAGGCGAGCTTGTCGAGCTCCTCGGTGGTGACGCCGGGCTGCGTCGCCTCCATCAGGACGTCCAGGGCCTCGGCGGTCAGGCGCCCGGCCCGGCGCATGCCCTCGAATCCTTCGGGACCGTGGATCGGCGGCTCCGGCGCGCGGCGCGTGCCCTGCGCGGTGGCCTGTTCCTGTTGCATCGTCGTGACTTTTTGCGGCGTCGTAAATCGGGTGCCGACCCTATGTACGGTGCCCGGCGCGGCAGGCCAAGCCGCCCGCGCCGGACGGTGCACGGGTGCGCGGCGGTGGAGGCTTGCGTGGGCCGCGGGGCTGGCGGCATAAGCGGCCGCGAGGCGCCCCGGAGCGCCCGGGCAGATTCGCCCGTGCGGACGGGTGCGGGGCAGGCGAGGGCCGTATGGCAGGCAAGGCGGTACCGCACTTCCACAACGAGCCGGGCGTGCCGGTGATCGCGGTCGGGGTGAAGGAATTCATGTGCATCGGCGCGCTGCCGCCGTTCGACCACCCGCACGTGTTCCTCGACATGGGCGCCGACACCGAGATCATCTGCCAGTACTGCTCGACGCTCTATCGCTACCGCGCCGGCCTGAAGGCCGACGAGGCCGATCCGCAGGCCTGCGTCTGGCACGACGCCGCCGCCGTCGCCGCGGAGTAGCGCCCCCTCCATTGCCCTCAGACAGTCGAACGCCCCTGGAAATCGGGATCGTCGGGGCCGGGATCGGCGGTCTGACCGCGGCCCTGGCCCTGTCGGATGCCGGGCACGCCGTCACGGTGATCGAGCGTCGCACCGGCTTCAGCGAGGTCGGGGCCGGGATCCAGATCTCCCCGAACGCGAGCCGGGTGCTGGCCGATCTCGGCCTCTCTGCGGCCCTGCGCCGGGCGGCGAGCGAGCCGCCGGGGGTGGAGGTGCGCGCCCTTGAGAGCGGCCGCCGGATCGGCGGCGTGGCGCTGGGCGTGGCGGCCCAGGAGCGCTTCGGCGCGCCCTATTACGTGATCCACCGGGCCGACTTGCAGACCCTGCTGCTCGATGCCCTGCGCAGCCGCCCGGCGATCCGCCTGATGATGGGCCGCGACATCACCGGCCTCGCCGAGACCGATTCCGGCGCCGTCCTCACCGCCGAGAGCAGCGGCGGCGCCCAGGCGTTGCCGTTCGACCTCGTGATCGGCGCCGACGGCCTGCGCTCCCGCCTGCGCGCTCATCTCGACGCAGCGCCGCTGCGGCCGGGCCGCGCGGCGGCGTGGCGCGCCCTGATCCCCAGTGAGGCGGTGCCGGAGGCGCTGCAAGGTCCGGCCACCGGCCTGTGGCTCGGCCGGGGCCGGCACGTCGTGCATTACCCGGTGCGGGGCGGCCGCTTCCTCAACGTCGTGGCGGTGGTGCCCGAGGCGGTGGGCGACGAGGATTGGGGTCGCCTCGGCGAGCCCGCGGTGCTGCGCGCGCATCTGCGCGGCTGCGCCGGCCCCTTGCGCGATCTGCTGAGCCTGCCCGATTCCTGGCTGGTCTGGTCGCTGGCCGACCGGGCCGTAGCCCGTCCCCTGGCCGCCGGCCGGGTGGCGCTGCTCGGCGACGCGGCGCACCCGGTCCTGCCCTACCTCGCCCAGGGGGCCGCCCTGGCGATCGAGGATGCCGCCGTGCTGAGCCGCGCCCTGGCGGACAACGCCGACGTCCCCGCGGCGCTCGCAGTCTATTCAACCGATCGGACCGCCCGGGTGCGCCGGGTGCAATGGGCGGCCCGCTCGAACGGCCGGACCTACCACGCCGGCCGTCTCCTGGGCTTTGCCCGCAACACCGTGATGGCCCGCCTCGGCCCCGACGGCATGCGCGACCGTTACGCTTGGCTCTACGGCTGGACGCCCCCCGCTTGATCACGCGCGCCGGCGCCGCTACCGAGGGGCCCATGCGGACGTGGCGGAACCGGTAGACGCACGAGACTTAAAATCTTGCGGCCGCAAGGCCGTGCGGGTTCGAGTCCCGCCGTCCGCACCATGAAACCCGAATCGATCGCCGCTTCACTCCTCCGGGATCCGGCCCGGCGGCACCGGCCCCCGGCCGCGCTCGCGCTCCGTCCGCACCGGGCGCCGCTGACGCTCGGCGCGGATGTCGTCGGGGGTCGGCGGGGCCGAGGGATAATTCGACGCGAACGGGTGGGCCGGCGCAGACCGCGAAGAGCCGCCGAAGAGTGAATCGAAAAAGCCCTCCTCGGCGTGGACATGCGTCGAAGCGACGAGGAGGCCGAGGGCCAGGATCGGGCGAAGCAGCGTCGTCATCCGGTCCCGCTAGCCCGACTTTCCGGCGGATCGGAGGCCGGCTTGGAACCCGGCGGCGGGCGACGGGTTCGCGTTCCACCAATCCGAGCGCGTACAGGAGTCGCAATGTCCGAGGTTACCTATCGCATCGTCGAGCACGATGGCGGCTTCGCCTACAAGGTCGGCGACGTCTTCTCCGAGACTTTCCCGAGCCGCGAAGAGGCCCTCCAGGCCGCCCAGGCCGCCGCCGCCGAGCAGCAGGTCCCCGGCTCCACCGAGGGCATCCGCTACCAGGACAAGAGCGGAAGCTGGCACGACGAGACCGCGCAGGGCAGCGATCGTCCCCGCGCCAAGGTTGTGGACTGACCGGAGCGGCCTTGCCGTGGCGCCAACGAAAGCCGCAACCCAGGCGCGCACCAAGGCCCGTCCGAAGCCGGACGCCACCCCCAAGCCGGCGCGTCCCAAAGGTGCGCGCCGCACGACCCCGTCGCCCGAGACCCTGGCGGAGCTGGGGCCGGACCGGCTCATCGGGCTGATCCTCGGCGAGACCGCACGCAACCCCACCTTCAAGAAGCTGGTCACCGCCGCGCTCGCCGCCCTGCAGGGTCCGGATGCCGTCGCGGCGATGATCGACCGGCGGCTGGCGGCCCTCGAATCCGCCCAGGGCTACATCGACTGGCAGAAGCGCCGGGCCTTCGCGGCCGATCTTGACGCAACCGTGACGGTCATCCTCAACGAGCTGCGCCCGCTGGATGCCGGCGCCGCCCTCGATCGTCTCCGGCGCTTCTTGGACGGCGGCGACGCGGTGCTGAACCGGGTCGATGACAGCACCGGCGCGGTGCAGGGCGTCTATGAGCGCGCCACGGACGCCTTCGTGGAGATTGCCGCCGGTCTGACGCCGGCCGAGGCCGCACGGGTCGCCACCAGCCTCGTCGCCCCCTTCACGGCCGACCCGTTCGGCCCCCTCGGCACGCTGCTGGGCGAGATGGTGTCGACGCTCGCGCCGGACGCGCTATCGGAGATCGACACGGCGCTGGCGGAAGCAGCTGCTGGGATGGAGATGGCCGGCACTCCACGGAGTGACGCCGCCCATCGCCGCGTCGCCGCCCGCGGTCAGATCCTGCGCCTGCGCCAAGTGATCGCCGACCGGCGCAACGACACCGACGCCTTCATCGCCCTGGAGTGCGAGATTGCGCCGGGCCGGGAGGACCGCCGTTCGGTCGCGCAACGCCTGCTCGGCGCCGGCCGGGCCGGGGAGGCCCTGGACTGGATCCGGCGGGAGCAGGAGCCGGGCCTGCGCATCGTGACCCGCGCCGACCTGATCGCCGGCTTCGACCCGCGCGGGCCCGAGCGCGAGCGGCAGGCGTTGGAGATCGAGATCCTCGACGCGCTCAACCGGGGCGAGGAGGCGCAGGCCCTGCGCTGGGCGCTGTTCGAGCGCGATCTCGACGCCCCGATGCTGCGCGCCTACCTCGCCAAGCTCCCGGATTTCGAGGACGAGGAGGCGCTTCAGAAGGCGCTCGATCACGCCGAGTCTTTCGCCAATCCCCACCGGGCACTCGCCTTCCTGGTGGGCTGGCCGGACCTATCCCGGGCTGCGGGGCTGGTCACCGAGAAGCGAAAGCTCTGGCAGGGCGAGAACTACGCCGTGCTGGCGCCGGCCGCCGAGGCCCTGGTCCAGGATTACCCGCTCGCCGCCACGATCCTGTATCGCCGCCTTCTCGACGGCATCCTCGAATCCGGCCGCAGCGCCGCCTATGCCCACGGTGCGCGCTACCTGCTGGAACTCGATGGCCTCGCCGACCGCCTAGCGGCGGGTGCGATCGACCCAGCGCCGGCCGCCTACCGGGAGAGGCTGCGGCGGGATCACGGCCGCAAGCACGCGTTCTGGGGGTTGCTGCGCGACTGAGCGCCTGTTTGACCGGTCATTCCCATCCTCAACCTCATCCTGCGGTGGCGTAGCGGAGCGGAGCCCTCGAAGGAGCCCTCCAGCCAGCCGCGCGATCCCTTGAGGGCTCCTTCGAGGCTGCTGCGCAGCACCTCAGGATGAGGGGAGAGATCAGGATCTCCGTCGATCAGAACCATCACGCGACTGCAATCGCGCAGTCAAACAGGCTCTGAGATGTTGTCGTCCAAGTCGTTTGGCATCCAGATGCAGATCCTAGTCTTTTCTACATCCCCGACGCGTGCCTGGAAGATGCGCCTGAAAATCGGTCCCTTTGTTGGATCAGGGATTTAGCTCGGCTATTCCCGTCATTGCGAGCGCAGCGAAGCAACCCAGGGACACGCACCATTCTGGGATCGCGCGCTGCCCTGGGTTGCTTCGCTGCGCTCGCAATGACGGTTGAGACGATGATACGCGCGGGCCGGCCGGGAACGGCGGGCGGGAGAGCGAGCCCTATGAGGCTTCCAAAACCTCGATCGCATCGACGCGATCGGGATAGAACGCGACGTGGTCCCTGATGGCCGAAACGGCCGGGAACGGCGCCTCGTAGCTCCACACCGCATCGGGGCGCCGAACGCCTTCGACGACGAGATCGAAATACCGGGCCTCGCCCTTGTACGGGCAGTGGCTGGTCTTGGCGGAGGGCACGAAGGAGTCCGCCTGGATGTCCGCCCGAGGGATGTAGAACACCGGCGGGTAGCTCGCCTCCTGCAGGCGCACGGCGTTGCGCGTGTCCGCCACCGCCACGCCGGCGACCAGCACGCGGATCCGGTGCGGCTCCGGCGTGAGGGTGATCGGATGGTCTGGTCCGGGCTGTTTCATGGCGTTCTCCCAGGTTCGGGTTTCAGTTCGACGGTTCCAAGGGCATCGGCCAAGCGGGATTTGGCGGTCCCGGGGCGCAGCGGCTTTTGCTGGCTCTCATGGGGGACCCAGCCTGAGAGCCACAGCACCTCGAAGGTCGCCCGCACCCGCCCGTCGGGGTCCGAAAAGCGCTCGGCATAGACTTCCGCAGCACGCACCAGGGTCGCCCGGCGCAGGGGCGTGCGCCGACGCTCGGTGAGCACGTTGGTCATGCCCATGGCGCGCAGATCGCGCATCAGCCCGAACAGGTCGGCGTAGCGCACCGTCAGGGTGTCGGTATCGGCCACCGGCAGGGCGAACCCCGCCCGCTGCAGCAGGGCGCCTGCCTCGCGCACAGCCGCGAACGGCGACACCCGCGGGCTGATCCCGCCCTCGATCTCGCTCTCGGCCTGGGCGAAGCTCTGGCGCAATTCGGTGAGCGTCGCGCCGCCGAGCAGGCAGCCGAGGAACAGGCCGTCCGGCCGCAGCGCCCGGCGCAGCTGAATCAGCGTGCCAGGAAGATCGTTGACGGCGTGCAGCGTCAGCAGGGAGACGGCCAAGTCGAGGCTCCCGGCGACCAGGGGCAGGAATTCCGGGTCTCCGACGATGTGGTTGCCGCCGGATCCGGGCAGGGCCGCCAGGCGGAGAATCAGGGATTTCGGATACCGGGACGCGAGCGCCGTGCCCGCCCCCGTGCCGGGTGTGGCGAGGTCGAGCACCGTCGAGAAATCGCGCAGTACCGCGCCCAGGCGATCATCCAGATCCTCGACGAGCCGGTCGAGCAGAAAACCGGCGTAGCCGATCCGCTCGGCCCGGGCGAGGCGATGGCGGGCGAGGGCGGTGTCGAACAGGGCGGCCGGGGCGTTCATGGGCCTGCACATGGCGCTTGCGGCGGCGTCCCGCCAGCATCCCGTCCGCATGCCTGTGAACAGGATCGATGGCGGCTGCACACGGTGCCGTGAGGCGCGCTAACCTCATGGAACGACTCGGCAGCGCCGCCGTTCCTGCTGCGACCGACCGTAAGGCCGAGATTGATCAAGGAGTTCAGGTCATGAAGCGCACGCTCATCGGAGCCGCAATGGCCCTCGCCGCCCTCACCGCCGCGAGCGGCGCAGAGGCCAAGGGCTGCATCAAGGGCGCGATCGTCGGCGGCATCGCCGGCCATTATGCCGGGCATCACGGCCTGGTCGGCGCCGCCGCCGGCTGCGCCATCGGTCGCCACCGGGCGAATTCCCAGGCCCGGCAGCGAGACCAGGCGATCGACCAGCAGGGCGCACGCCCGGTCTCGGCCCGCTAAGACCGGTCCTTCGACCGCATGACGGCGATCAACGCCGTCGCATCGGCCCTGCGCGGCTTGCCGCGCGGGGTCGTGTCGTTGATCTACCCGCCGACTTGCTCCGGCTGCGGCGGTGCGACTGCTGATCCCGGCGCCCTGTGCCCGGCCTGCTGGACCGGCCTGCGCCTGATCGAAGAACCCCTATGCCAGCGCTTCGGGAGGCCGTTCGCGGTCGATCTCGGCGTCGGGCCGCTGCTCTCGCCGCGCGCCATCGCCGAGCCGCCGGTCTTCGGACGCGCCCGCGCGGTTGCCCTCTACGATGAGGTCGCCCGCCGTCTGGTCCACCGGTTGAAGTACGAGGATCGGCTCGATTTGGCCGGCGTGATGGGCCGGATGATGGCGGCGAGCGGCCGGGCCTTGATCGCTGAGGCGGAGTGCATCGTTCCGGTCCCGTTGCACCGCTGGCGGCTCTGGCGCCGGCGCTTCAATCAGGCCGCCCTGCTGGGCCGGGTGATCGCCAGGGGCGCCGGGCTGCCGTTCGAGCCGTCGGTGCTGGTCCGGGTCCGGGCGACCCGCTCCCAGGTCGGCCTGAGCCGGGCGGCCCGGGCCGAGAACCTGAGCGGGGCGTTCCGGGTGGCGGCCGCGCAGGCGCACCGCATCCGCGGACGGCGGGTCCTGCTGATCGACGACGTCATGACCACCGGCGCCACAGGCAATGCCGCCTCCCGGGCGCTCCTGCGCGGCGGGGCGGCGTCGGTGGACCTGCTGACCTTCGCGCTGGTCGATACCGCCGCCGGGTAAGACCGGTCAGGCCGTGGCCCGCTCGCGGTTCGGGAAACTCACCGCCAGGGTGAAGTCGAACGCCTCCGCGATGCTCTCGTACCAAAGCGAGAACGGCGTCGGCCGGGCGAGGTGGAGCGCGCCCTCGGTCTCGGAGCCGGCCCGGTGCAGGGCCGCGCCCTGCTTGGCTGCCAGCCGCAGCATCGGGCCGTTGCCGGAGAGGCAGCGCACGTGCAGGTCGGCCACGCCGCGATGGCGGGCGGCGCGGGCGATCCGGGCGAACAGGTCGGCACCGATGCCCTGCCGACGGAAGGCGCGCTCGACCGCGAAGGCCGCCTCGGCGCTCGGACCGAGGCCGTAGGGCGAGGCACCCGGCCCCATGGGCCGCAATTCGGCCAAGCCGCGCAGTTCGCCGTCCACGAAGGCGCCGTACATCACCCCCTGAGCGGTGAGCGCCTGCGCGGCATAGGCCCGCACGCCGGCTTCACTGACATTGCCCATGAAGCGATTCGCACGCGCCTCGGAATCGAGGCGCAGGAAATAGTCGAGCACCGCATTGCGGTCGGCCGGCCATAGGCGCCGGACCGTGTGGGCCGACACGGCGAGGTGTCGAACAGCCATGATGGGTCTCCGGTCTGTGCGCGTTGTCGCGCCGATTAATCCGGACGTTCCTCCCGAAAGACGGGGCTGATCTCGCATCCCCATGGCCGTTGTGCAATGCAGCAATATGACTGAGGCCAACCGTGGACACGCTGCCATGCGCGGACCGGATGGAACGGTTCGCCGTACCGTGTTCCGGGCTGGGCTTGATTCGGGTCCAGCTTGCGCGGCACAGGGATGCGGCTCAGGTCGGGAACGGTCGATCGGGCGCGGGGGGTGCCGGTCAGGCGCCATGCGGAGCTGCAGGGGACCGGCGGCGTGAGCGAGCAATCCGGGAAGCAACACGCGCCATCCGCGGAGGCGCGGGCCAGCGCCGTGTCGCCCGGCCCGGTCCATGAGCGTTACGAGGCCCTGGTCGCCACCGGCGCGATCGAGCGCGATCCCGCCCAGGCGCAGCTGGTGCGTGCCCTCGACCGGCTGCTCCAGGACCTCGGGCGGCGCAAGCGTGCCAGCAAGACCAGCGCGCTCGGCTGGTTGTTCCGGCGCAAGGACGAGGCCGAGGCGCCCAAGGGGCTCTACATCTGGGGCTCGGTCGGGCGCGGCAAGACCATGCTGATGGACCTGTTCCACGACGCCGCGCCGGCGCCGAAGCGGCGGGTCCATTTCCACGGCTTCCTGGCGGACGCGCATGAGCGCATCCACGCCTACCGGCAGGCGCTAAAAGCCGGCACCGTGAAGGGCGACGATCCGATCGGCCCGGTGGCGGACCAACTCGCCGACGAGGCGACCCTGCTGTGCTTCGACGAGTTCACGGTGACCGACATCGCCGACGCGATGATCCTCGGCCGCCTGTTCGGCCATCTGTTCCGGCGCGGCGTCACCGTGGTGGCGACCTCGAACGTCGAGCCCGACCGGCTCTACGAGGGCGGCCTCAACCGGGCGCTGTTCCTGCCGTTCGTCGCGACCCTGAAGGAGCGGGTCGAGGTCGTGCGCCTCGATTCGCGCACCGATTTCCGCCTGGAGAAGCTCGGCGGCGCGGCCGTCTACCACGTCCCGGCGGACGAGGCCGCCCGGACGGCCCTGGACGCCGCGTTCAAGGGGCTGACCGGCAAGGCCAAGGGCCGCCCGGCCACGATCCAGGTCCATGGCCGGGACGTGGCGATTCCGGAGGAGGCGAACGGTGTCGCCCGCTTCGGCTTCGACGACCTCTGCCGCAAGCCGCTCGGGGCCTCGGACTACATGGCCCTGGCGCGGGCCTTCCACACGGTGATCCTCGACGGGATCCCGGTGATGCAGGAGGCCGAGCGCAACGAGGCCAAGCGCTTCATCACTCTGGTGGACACCCTCTACGACCGGCACGTGAAGCTGGTGGCGTCGGCGGCTGCCGAGGCGCAGGATCTCTACGTGGCCGAGACCGGCCGGGAAGCGTTCGAGTTCGACCGGACGGTCTCCCGCCTGATCGAGATGCGCTCGCGCGAATACCTCGCCCTGCCGCATGGGCGGGCCGATTCCGAGGCTTCGGGCGCCAGCACCGGGCTGGTGGAGACGTGAGCAGCCGCCCGGGAGTCGGATCGATCTTTCGCCTGCGGCGCCCGAACTGGCGCGGTGCCGGCCCGCTGGGGCCGCTGCTCGGCTCGCCGGCCGCCTTCGTCCTGCTGGTCGTGGCGCTCGCGGCCGGCACCGCCAACTACATCGCCGGGGAGGCCGACCGGGCCGCCACCGCGCAGGCCAACGCCACGATCGCGGGGGTCGAGCGCCTGCTCTCCGAGGTCAAGGACCTGGAGACCGGGGAGCGCGGCTTCGTGCTGGTCGGCAGCGAGGATTACCTGACGCCCTACACCCTCGCGCTCGGCAAGATCGAGACCGAGCTTGCCGGCCTCGGCTCGACCGCGCAGGAGCCGGTGCGCGCCGGCGGCCCGTCGCTCGCCGGGCTGGTGGCGCAGAAGCGCGACTTCGCCACCCGGGTGGTCGCGGCGCGCCGGGAACGGGGCTTCGACGCGGCCACAGACCTCGTGCGCACCGGCGAGGGCAAGCGTCTCATGGACGCGATCCGCATGGAGGCCGCCGCCCGCCAGGCAATGACGGCCCAGCACCTCGCCGACGTGCAGGTTCGGGAGCGCTGGCGCGGGCTGATCCTGTTCCTGCTCTCCGGTGCGGCGGCGCTCGGCGCGATCGTGCTGCTCGCCCGCCTCGCCCTGGTGCGGCGGCAGGAATCCCTGCGCATGTCGCGCCTGCTCGACGGCGTGCTCGCCAACGCGCCCGTGGGCCTCGGCTTCCTCGATCGGGACCTGAAGATCCGCCACATGAACCGGGCGCTCGCCACCATGAGCGAGCGCGGCTTCGGGGCCGATCTCGGCGCGCCGATCTGGGCGATGCTCCCGACCCTGCGCGAGGCGCTGGCGCCCAAGCTTGCCGCGGCCCTCGAAGCGGGTCTGGTCTCGCCGAACGTGCCGGTGGCGGTGCCGACACCCTCCGCCCCCGGCGGCGTGCGCCAGTTCTCGATGAGTTTCTATCCCCTGCGCGGCGAGGGCACGTCGCCCGACAGCGGCCAGGACGTGGAGGGCGTCGGCCTGGTCGTGGTCGACGACACGATCCGACATCTGGCCGAGATGCGGACCCGGCGCAGCGAGGAGCGCTTCCGCTCGCTGATCGAGGCCAGCGCGGCGATCGTCTGGACCGCCAACCCGGAGGGAAGCCTGCACCGGCGCCAGACCGCCTGGAGCCGCTTCACCGGCCAGGACGAGGCCACCTATGCCGGCCTCGGCTTCCTCGACGTGATCCACCCGGACGACCGCGCCCACACCCAGGCCGACTGGTCCCGGGCGGTGTCGACCCTGACGCCCTACGCCACCGAGCACCGGCTGCGCGCCCGCTCCGGCGTCTACCGCCACATGAGCGTGCGCGCGGTCCCGATCCTCGAAGCGGACGGGACCTTGCGCGAATGGGTCGGCACCCACACCGACATCACCGAGCGCAAGGAGGCGGAAGCGGCCATCGAAGCGGCCCGCGCGGCGGCCGAGGCGGCCAACGAGGCCAAGAGCCAGTTCCTGGCCAATATGAGCCACGAGCTGCGCACGCCGCTCTCGGCGGTGATCGGCTATTCCGAGATGGTCCAGGAGGAGCTGGAGGATCTCGGCGAAGCCGACCTGATCGCCGACATGAAGAAGATCGAGTCCAATGCGCGTCATCTCCTCGGCCTGATCAACGACGTGCTCGATATTTCGAAGATCGAGGCCGACCGGGTCGAGATCTATGCGGAGGATTTCGACGTGGCCGAGGTGGTCCGCGACGTGGCCGCCACCGTCGAGGGCCTGATCGCCAAGAAGGGCAACGCCCTGGCCCTGGAGCTGGCCGAGGATGTCGGCCGGGCCCATACCGACGTGACCAAGCTGCGCCAGTGCCTGATCAACCTCTTGAGCAACGCCGCGAAGTTCACCGAGAACGGCCGGATCACACTCGGCGTCACCCGCACCGCCGAGGCTCTGCGCTTCACGGTGGCGGATACCGGCATCGGCATGAGCGACGAGCAGGTCGGGCGGCTGTTCGAGCGCTTCACCCAGGCCGACGCCTCGACCACACGGCGCTTCGGCGGCACCGGGCTCGGTCTGTCGATCACCCGGGCCTTCTCGGAGATGCTCGGCGGCGCCATCGTGGTGGAGAGCCGGGAAGGGCAGGGGACCACCTTCACGCTGACGCTGCCGGTGCAGTTCCGGGGCCCGGAGGCCGAGCACGCGCAGACGCCCGGCGATACCCCGGGCGATCGCAGGACGATCCTGGTGGTCGACGACGATGCCGCGACCCGGGACCTCCTCGCCCGCTTCCTGGAGCGCGAAGGATTCTCCGTTGCGGTGGCCGAGGACGGCCGCCGGGGTCTGGAACTGGCCAAGTCCCTGCGCCCCCGGGCGGTGCTCCTCGACGTGACCATGCCGCAGATGGACGGCTGGGCGGTGCTGCGCGCCCTCCGGGCGGATCCCGAGGTCGGCGCGACGCCGATCGTGATGGTGACGGTGCTGGACGAGCAGAACCTCGCCTTCTCGCTGGGGGCCACGGACTATCTTCAGAAGCCGATCGACTGGGGCAGCCTGCGCCATGTCATCGACCGGTTCCGGCCGGTCACCACGGACGGTCCGATCCTGGTGGTCGAGGACGAGGCGGACGTGCGCGCCCATGTCTGCGCCTATCTCGGCCGCGAGGGTTTCCCGGTGGTCGAGGCCGAGAACGGCCTGCGCGCCCTGGAAACCCTGGAGGCGGAGCGCCCCTGCCTGGTCCTGCTCGACCTGATGATGCCGGAGATGGACGGGTTCGGCTTCCTGCGGGCCTTGCGCGCCCGGCCGGGCTGGCGGGACATCCCCGTGGTGGTGCTCACCGCCAAGGACATCACCGCCGAGGACCGCCGCCGCCTCGCCGGCCAGGCCGACCGGGTGCTCGCCAAGGGCACGACGGGCTTGAGCGAGCTCGCCCGCGAGTTGCGAGCGCTGATGCCGGGGCATGCGGAGGTGGGCTGACGCCGCGCATCATCCCCGAGCGGGGGAGGCCGGCTCTTGGGACGATGCCGGCCGGGGGCCGCGGGCGATCCTGGCTGTCAGATCCCCCGGAACGCCAGCACCAGCGCCCCGACCGCGATGCCCCAAAGCGCCAGGGTCGACCAGAGCGCGCGCCGGCCCTCGCTGCGGGCGAAGTGCTCCAGACGCCGCGCGTCGCCCGTCCCGGCCTCGTCGAGGCGGACCAGCACGCGCTTGAGCCGGGTCGCGAGGTCGGGAATGTCGCCGACCACGTCGGACAGCACCCGCAGCGCCTCGAAGCCGCTCTGGGCACGCCCGAGCGGGCCGGCATTCTTGGTGATCCAGCTGCGCACCACCGGCTCGGCGGTGGTCCACATGTCGAGGCGCGGATCGAGCGAGCGGGCCACGCCCTCAACCACCACCATGGTCTTCTGCAGCATCACCAGCTCGGTCCGCGTGCTCATGTCGAACAGGGCGGTGATGTCGAACAGCAAGGTCAGCACCTTGGACATCGAAATCTCGTCGGCCCGGCGCTGGTGGATCGGCTCGCCGATCGCCCGGATCGCCTGCGCGAAATCCTCCACCGAATGGTGCGCCGGCACGTAGCCGGCCTCGAAATGCACCTTCGCCACCCGGCGGTAGTCGCGCAGGATGAAGCCGAGCAGGATCTCGGCGAGGAATCGGCGCTCGTTCAGGCCGAGCCGACCCATGATGCCGAAATCCACGGCGACGAGCCGCCCCTCGGCATCGACCAGCAGGTTCCCCTGGTGCATGTCGGCGTGGAAGAAGCCGTCCCGGATCGCTTGCCGCAAGAAGCTCTGGATCACGGTGCGCCCGATCGCCTGCGGGTCGTGGCCGGCGGCGGCGAGTTCGGCCGCGCTGTGCAGGCGCACGCCCTCGATCCACTCGGCGGACAGCACTTCCCGGGCGGTCAGCTCCCATTCGGGCTTGGGCACGCGGAAATCGAGGTCGCCCTTGGTGTTCTCGGCGATCTCTGAGGCGGCGGCCGCCTCCAGGCGGAAATCCATCTCCATCATCACGGAGCGGGCGAGAATCTCCACCACCTCGCGCGGGCGCAGCCGCTCGGCCTGCGGCGAGAGCGCGTGCACCACCCGGGCCATGAAGCGCATGACTTCGAGGTCGCGCATGAACCGCTCGCGGACGCCCGGCCGCATCACCTTCACGGCGAGCGCCCGCTGCGTGCCGTCGGCATCCTGCACGACCGCCTTGTGGACCTGCGCGATCGAGGCGGCGGCGATCGGCTCGCTGAACGAGACGAACAGCGTGTGCACCGGCTTGCCGAGCGCGGCCTCGACCACCTTCAGGGCGGTCTCCTGCGGGAAGGGCGGCACCCGGTCCTGCAGCCGCTCCAGGTCGAAGGCCGCCCGCATGCCGACGATGTCGGGCCGGGTCGCCAGGAACTGGCCGAATTTCACGTAGGACGGGCCAAGCCGTGTCAGGGCGGACGACAGACCGGCGGCGCCGTCATCCAGACCCCGGCGCTCCAGGGACCGTCCGAGCTTCAGGGCGAAGCGCAGATGCGCGGGGAGCTCGGAGGGATCGACGAGGGCGAGCGCGCCCTCGCGCGCCAGGACGAAGCCGACCCGGGCGCCGCGGAACAGGTTGATCGCGGCGCCGATCATCGACGCGCCGAGACGTTCCCGCCCCCCTCTGCGGGGGAGGGGGGGAGATCGCGTGCACCGGCCAAGATCAGGAGACCTTCCAGCCGGAATGGATCGCCACGATCCCGCCGGACAGCGGCCGGTCGGTGACGTGGCGGAAGCCGGCGCGCTCGATCATGCCGCTGAACGCGCCCCGGGTCGGGAATTTCCGGATCGATTCGACGAGGTACCGGTAGGATTCGGCATCCCCGGCGACGCGAGCGCCGATCCGCGGGATCACGTGGAAGGAATAGGCGTCGTAGATCCTGTCGAGCAGCGGGATGTCGACGGCGGAGAATTCGAGGCACAGGAACCGGCCGCCGGGCTTGAGCACCCGGCGCGCCTCGGCGAGCGCGGTCTCGATCCGCGGCACGTTCCGGATGCCGAAGGCGATCGTGTAGGCGTCGAAGGCGGCGTCCGGCAGGGGCAGGCTCTCGGCATTGCCGGTCACGAAGGCGATCCGGTCGCCCGCGCCCTCGACCTTCTCCTTGGCTCGCTCGGCGCCGACGCGCAGCATCGATTCGTTGATGTCGAGCACCGTAACCCGCGTCTTCGGGCCACCCGCAGCGAGCACCCGGAACGCCACGTCGCCGGTGCCGCCGGCCACGTCGAGATGCGCGAACGGCCGGCCCTGCGGCGGCCGCAGCATCGAGACGAGCTGCGCCTTCCAGGCCCGGTGCAGGCCCGCCGACATCAGGTCGTTCATGACGTCGTAGCGGCGGGCAACCGAGTGGAAGACGCTGTCGACGCGCCCCTGCTTCTCGTCGAGCGACACGCGCTCGAAGCCGAAATCCGCGCCCTCGCGCTCCGTCGCCCCGTCCCCGGCCTTCATGACGCTCCCGTTCCGAGAGCCGTTCCCGATCGCGTTGCGCTCGGGAACGGCTCCAAGTTCTTGATGTGACGCGCTCGCTGACGCCGAACCGGTATCCACTTCGGCGGCGAGCGCTCTAAAGCCCGTGCGTCATAGCGAAGGCTGCGCCCATCCGCCATGCGTCCTAACACGCGGGCGGTGACGGATCCTCAGCCGACGCGGGCGCGCAGCGCATCGGCCACGGCGTTCGCCATGGCGCGGGTGCCGATCGGGTTCGTACCCTCGCCTGCGATGTCGGCGGTGCGCGCGCCGCTCGCCAGCGCATCCATGACGGCACCGTCCAGCGCGTCGGCGGCCTCGCCGAGGCCGAACGAGTAGCGCAGGCACATGGTCAGCGAGCCGATCATCGCGATCGGATTCGCCTTGTCCTGGCCGGCGATGTCCGGGGCCGAGCCGTGGCAGGGCTCGTAGAGCGCCCGGCGCACGCCGCTGTCATCCACCGCCCCCAGGGAGGCCGAGGGCAGCATGCCGAGCGAGCCGGTGAGCATCGCGGCGAGGTCGGACAGCACGTCGCCGAACAGGTTGTCGGTCACCAGCACGTCGAACTGCTTCGGCCGGCGCACCAGCTGCATGGCGCAATTGTCGGCGAGCACGTGCTCCAGCTCGATGCTGGCATAATGCTCGGCATGGACCTTGGTGACGACCTCCTTCCACAGGACGCCGGACTTCATCACGTTGTGCTTCTCGGCCGAGGCGACGCGGCCGGAGCGCTTGCCCGCCAGATCGAAGGCGACATGCGCGATCCGCTCGATCTCGCTCGTGGTGTAGACCTGTGTGTCCACCGCCCGCTTGGAGCCGTCCGGCAGGGTGGTGATCTCCTTGGGCTCGCCGAAATAGACGCCGCCGGTCAGCTCCCGGACGATCATGATGTCGAGGCCCTCGACCAGCTCGCGCTTGAGCGCGGAGGCGTCGGCCAGAGCCGGGTAGCAGATCGCCGGCCGCAGGTTGGCGAACAGCTCCAGATCCTTGCGCAGGCGCAGCAGGCCGGCCTCGGGGCGGCTCTCGTAGGCGACGCCCGCCCATTTCGGGCCGCCCACCGCGCCGAGCAGGATCGCGTCCGCGGCGCGGGCGCGCGCCAGGGTCTCGTCCGAGAGCGGGCTGCCATGGGCGTCGAGGGCGCAGCCGCCGACGAGATCCGTCTCGGTCTCGAACGTGGCGAGGCCGGTCTCCTTGAGGGCGCCGAGCACGACCTGCATGCCGCCCGCGACCTCCGGGCCGATCCCGTCGCCGGGCAGGAGCAGGAGCTTGTAGCTGGCCATGGCGGTCTCGCGGGTTCTCTCTCGACGTGCCGGCGGGCTTTATCGAGGGCGAACCGCGCTTGGCAAGGTCGCGGTCGGAACCGGGCCTTGTGTTTCCGCAACGCGGGCGCTACCTCTGCCGCCCACCGCGCGGATGCTGCATCACGCCGTCCGCGCCTCACCCGGGAGAGACGAGCCTTGGCCAGAGCCGGCTCAGCGACCGAGACCGCCCACGCCGCCTCGCCGGCGCTGCGGTCGCGCGCGCGTCGTGCCGGGCTTCTCCTTCCGCTTCTGCTTACCCGCCCCTGAGGGCCGTCCGGGCGCGCGCGCCTGGGCCTTCAGGGGATTTTTTGAACTCGCGAACCTCGCCCCTTTTGGGCTCCCCGCCGCCCCGAGCCTTCCGCCGGGCGGCCCGCGACAGGGTAAAGCCATGACCACGACCACCAGCAGCACCACCGCCCGCGAACGCATCGTCATCTTCGACACGACCTTGCGCGACGGCGAGCAGTGCCCCGGCGCCACCATGACCCACGACGAGAAGCTCGCGGTGGCCGAACTGCTCGACACGATGGGCGTCGACATCATCGAGGCCGGCTTCCCGATCGCCTCGATCGGCGATTTCGAGGCTGTGTCGGAGATCGCCCGGCGCACCAAGCGCGCCACGATCGCGGGTCTCGCCCGGGCCATCCCGGCCGATATCGCCCGGGCCGGCGAGGCGGTGCGGCATGCCCAGCGCGGGCGGATCCACACCTTCGTGTCGACCTCGCCGATCCACCTCGCGCACCAGATGCGCAAGAGCCAGGACGAGGTCCTCGAGATCATCCTGAAGACCGTGGCCCAGGCCCGCGACCTCGTCGAGGACGTGGAATGGTCGGCCATGGACGCGACCCGCACGCCAATCGACTACCTGTGCCGCTGCGTCGAGGCCGCGATCAAAGCCGGCGCCACCACGATCAACCTGCCCGACACGGTGGGCTACGCCACGCCCGCCGAGTACCGCGACATGTTCGCGTCGGTGCGCGAGCGGGTGCCGAACGCCGACCAGGCGGTCTTTTCGGTCCACTGCCACAACGATCTCGGCCTCGCGATCGCCAACTCGCTCGCCGGCATCGAGGGCGGCGCCCGGCAGGTCGAGTGCACGATCAACGGTATCGGCGAGCGGGCCGGCAACGCCGCGCTCGAGGAGATCGTCATGGCGCTGCGCACCCGCGCGGACGTGCTGCCCTACGAGACCGGCATCGAATCGACCATGCTGACCCGCGCCTCGAAGCTGGTGAGCCACGCCACCAACTTCCCGGTGCAGTTCAACAAGGCGATCGTCGGCCGCAACGCCTTCGCGCACGAGAGCGGCATCCACCAGGACGGCATGCTCAAGAACGCCGAGACCTACGAGATCATGACCCCGGCCTCGGTCGGCCTGAGCAAGACCTCCCTGGTGATGGGCAAGCACTCGGGCCGGGCGGCGTTCCGCTCCAAGCTCGACGACCTCGGCCTGCACCTGTCCGACAACCAGTTCCAGGACGCGTTCGAGCGGTTCAAGGCGTTGGCCGACCGGAAGAAGCACGTCTACGACGAGGATATCGAGGCGCTGGTCGACGAGAACCTCGCCACGGCGCACGACCGGATTCGGCTGGTGTCGCTCTCGGTCATCGCCGGCACACGGGGGCCGCAGCGCGCGACCCTGCGCATCGCCGACGAGACCGGAACGCGGATCGAGGAGGCGGACGGCAACGGGCCGGTGGATGCCGTGTTCAACGCGATCACCGCCCTGGTGCCGCACAAGGCCGAGCTGGAGCTGTACCAGGTCCAGGCCGTCTCCGGCGGCACGGACGCCCAGGCCGAGGTCTCGGTGCGCCTGCGCGACGGCGAGCGCAGCGTCACTGCCCGCGGTGCCGATCCGGACACGCTGGTGGCCTCGGCCAAGGCGTATCTCTCGGCCCTGAACAAGCTCGCGGCCCACGCGGTGCGGGTTCATGCACAGCACGCGGCGGCGGAATAGCAAAAAACCTGCGTCCGGGGGTGGACAGCCCCCGGATGCGTTGGTATCAGCCCGCCACCCCGGACGGACTTGGTGGCCGCCGGGGCGGATCGCAGACGCGATCGGGCGCATAGCTCAGTTGGTAGAGCAGCTGACTCTTAATCAGCGGGTCCTAGGTTCGAACCCTAGTGCGCCCACCAAGATCCTCGAAGACCTCCCTTAGAAATTCAGCCCTCGACTTGTACCGGTGTGCCGTGTGGGTCGTTTTCGTGCCCCGTCTCCGGTGGCATGATGCTGGATGCCGGCGCGGCCATCGCCGCGGCCGCGCTCATGCACAACGAAATCAAAACTTGTGCGATAGGGCCGAGGATAATTGCTATCGCCTGATCAATCTAGATGTCGTAACTATCTCCGCCTGAATATGATCTAGCCGTCGCATGTCGACGGCAGAATGCGGAGATGTGTCGATTGGTTCGTTTCGCCTCGATTGTCGCCGCGGCCGGGGTTGGCGCCCTGGTGACGTGCGGGTCCGCGTGGGCGGGATCGGAGATCACCGTCGCGGCGATCGCGACGGGCCGGCTCTACATCGTCGGGACGACGGAGGGTCCGCGCAGGCCCGTGGTGCTGGAGAACAGATTCCGCACCGAGTCGGATGACAAGGGCACGTTCCAGTACGAGCTGATCTACCATCCGGCCCGGTGCATCGTCTCCGCGACGATCGACGGCAAGACCGTCGAAGCGGTCGTCAGCAATTGCAGCCAGCATTGTGAGGTCGTCCCGCAGAGTGCAGCCGCCGCCGGCCCGGCAGCGGCCGTGCCGGTGCCGGGGCAGGGGGGACCTGCGGCCGCAGCGGGCCGGACGCCGCCGCGATCGCCGCAGCACAACCGGGCCGCCATCGCGACGCCGCCGGCCCGGACCGGTCCGGCAGCCGAGCCGTCCGCCGCCCCTGCCGGTCAACGGGCCGGTGCCCCGAACAGAGCCCGGATCGAGCGGCCACCGAGCCCGCCGCAGCGGTCCGTCAGCCCAGCACCGCCGCAGGCCCGAGCCGTCCAACCGGTCAAGCCGGCCCGGAAACCCCGGCCAGCGCCGCAAGAGGCGCCGGACGATACCGGTCCGCCGATCGCCGATTGATCGGGCGTTCCCCAAGGGCCGCGGGCGACATCTGGGTTCCTCGCCCATCAAAACCGCTCGCTCGTCGGCGCCGCGCCCTCTGCGGCGATCCGGCCGACAGCGTAGCCCATCGCGGGGGCCGGCCTCGAAAAACCCGCCGCGCCTGAGGGAGACCAGAGAAGTGGGCACCTTCGGAATCGGCGAAACCCGCATCACCGCCGCCCAAGCCCGCAGGACTGTAAGAGCGCGATGCAGATCGGAAAGCCGCCGAAGCCGTCATCGCCTCTACGAAACACATTTTATGAAGCCGGCAATGGGCGTCGAGGTCATGCGCGATCCAGATCTGCGGATGACGCGATCGTTCGCCGCGGCATTTTAACTCATATAAAAATAGCGACTTCAATTAACGAAGATATCTCTAATAAGCTCTATATTCACATCATTAATTCAGTCTAACAATAGAAAAAATCAATGGTTGAAGAAATATCTCGCTGCAACTTTTAATTTACAACCTACCCTGTCAGCGCTACCATTTCCAGGGAAGGCGAGAGATAATCCACCGATCCTGAGTTTGAAATAACGGATCGACCTTCACCTCGATGAAGACCATTTTTTCGACCCTCGGAGAACAGGCGGAAACGAATTTCCAACTTTGGAGAGATTTCGCTCGCGATCGACTTATGCCGGCCGAGCTGTACCGGGTCGATGATGGTGTATTTCGTGGCCTGTTCGAAGGTACCGATCTCGGATCGCTGCTGATCACCCGTTCGACGTTCAGCGCCGTCCGCGTCGAGTCGACACCGAGCACGCTGCGTCGGAACGCCAAGCGGGACACGCTGGCCGTCACGATCAAGCTGTCCGGCACGTCGAGTTGCGAGCAGTTCGGACGCCAGGCCACTGTGCAGCCCGGCGAAATCATGGTTCTGGATCGGGCCAATCCATCCGTCCGGCAGACGTCCGGATCGTCCCGATCCCTGCTCCTGGAAATTCCGCGCGCTCGCTTGGAGAACCTTCTCGGCGACGCGCGCCACTTCTCGGCCCTCACCGTCGGAGCGGATCTCGGCAGCGCCAAGCTGGTGACGACGTTCCTGGATACGCTGCTGCGGGTCGAGAACGCCTTCACGCCCGATGCGGCCAAGCGGATGTCGGCGATCGCCGTGGACCTGATCGCGGCCAGCGTCGCCGAACGCCTGGCCAAGGAAGTGCCCAAGCCCTTGCACGGCACCGTCGTGGTCCAACGCGCCAAGGCCTACGTCGAGGCGCACCTGGGCGACTCCTCCCTCGATCCGCCCAAACTGGCGACGGCAGTGGGGGTTTCTCTGCGCCGGCTCCAGGAACTTTTCAAAGAACAGGGTCAGCACATTTCGGACTGGATCTGGCAACGTCGCCTGGAGACTGCAGCCAAGCGTCTGACCGACCAAGGCTGCCGCCATCTTTCCATTGGCGTTCTGGCCTTCGGCTGCGGCTTTGCCAGCCAAGCCCATTTTTCCCGCCGGTTCAGGGACCGATACGGGATGGCGCCGAGCGACTTCCGGCATCTGGCCGACGCGGCCGATCCAAAAGCTTGAGCCTCGACCGGGCCGTGGCGGCTCGTTCGAGGTTGGGCCGGGGCGGTGACCGGCACCATCGCCGGCGTGGCGGGCGCCGCGGAGGAGACCGAGCGGCGAGCCAGGTCCTGGGGGCGGTATCCGCGCGCAGTCGCGGCGGTCCGCGCATCTCGCCACCGCGCGCGGCCTGAACGCGGATATCGAGACGCGCCTGACGCGAAACCATCAGGTCACGTCCCAGGTGTGCCGGAGCACGCCCATCCTGAAAGCTTGGGCATACATCAGGGTCACACCGCGAACACAGTCGCGGACCTGATGGAGACTTCCGATGACCCTCGCTGCCCGCCTCACCCTCGCTGCCGCCGCGACGCTCGCCACCGTCGCGATCCTGGCCAGCACCTATGTCCAGGCCATGAGCCTCGCCCTGCCGGCCCACTTCGCCTGATGTCGGCAGATCCCGGCGACGGAGCGCCCGGTAACCCGACGCCCCGTCGCCTCTGAAAATGAACGCTCCGCATCCGGGGAGTTGGCGATGCACAGGCTCATGAATTCAGTCATGACCGGCGCCACATGGGTCGCCGACGCGCTCGATGATCTTGTCGCGGACGTCATCAGCGGCTTCGGGAATGCGGCCCCGCTCATCGCACCGGGCGATGAACGGCCTCTCGAGGATCCTTCAGCCCCCACGCCGTAGCGAGAGCACCCGCAACGACATCGCCGGACATGCCGGCGGTCCGAACGACGATCACGATCCTTGATCGGCCCCGTCGATCGCCGAGCCGGCGGCCTGCTCCTGCCCCTCGCGATCGGGAATCCGGTAGCCGCGCTCCCAGGTGGCGTGAGCGTCCGAATTCTCCGGATACGGGTTGGCCGTGATCGGATCCCCGCGATCCCGGGCGTGGCGCCCCTCGTCGCTGATCGCGGTGGGTGAACGAGTCGACATCGTCACGGCATGACCCTCCGGGTTATGATTCTGGTTCGGCCAGAGGCTTTTCGCGGCGCCTCCACACGGATCAACGGATGATCGCCGCCGGCCCGGCCTCCGAGCGCGCCCCCGATCCGGTCACGCGCCACACCGTGCCGCCGGCATCGTCGGCGATGAGCAGGCTGCCCTGGGCATCGATCGCCAAGCCGACCGGCCGGCCGCGCGCCTGATTGTCGGCATTGACGAAGCCGGTGACGACGTCCCGGGCCTTGCCGACGGGCTTGCCGTTCTCGAACGGGATATAGACCACCTTGTAGCCGTTGAGCGGATCGCGGTTCCAGCTGCCATGCTCGGCCACGAAGGCGCCGCTCCGGTAGCTCTGCGGCAGGCCGGTGCCGGTGGCGAACGCCATCCCGAGCGGGGCGACGTGGGAGCTCAGCGAATAGTCGGGCATGATCGCCTGGGCGACCAGTTCCGGGCGCTGCGGCATCACCCGCGGATCGAGGTTCCGGCCCCAGTAGCTGTACGGCCAGCCGTAGAAGCCGCCATCCTTCACCGACGTCATGTAATCCGGCACGAGGTCGGGTCCGAGCTCGTCGCGCTCGTTGACGACGCACCAGAGAACTTTGGTCCGCGGCTCGAAGGTCAGGCCGTTCGGGTTGCGCAGGCCGGTGGCGTAGAGCCGGTGGGCGCCGGTCACCCGGTCGATCTCCCAGATCGACGCGCGGTCGGTCTCCTCGTCGATCCCGTTCTCGGTGACGTTGCTGTTCGAGCCGACGCCCGCATATAGCTTGGTCCCATCGGGGCTGGCCGTCAGGCTCTTGGTCCAGTGATGGTTGATCCGCCCCGCCGGCAGCTCGGTGAGCTTGGTGCCAGGTTCGGTGATCTGCGTCGTGCCCGGCTTGTAGGGGTAGCGCATCACCGCGTCGGTGTTGGCGACGTAGAGGTCGTCCCCGACCAGCGCCATGCCGAAGGGCGCGTTCAGCGTGTCGAGCAGGACCGTGCGCAGCTCGGCCACGCCGTCGCCGTCGGCATCACGCAGCAGGGTGATGCGCTGGCCCGGCTTCTCCGGCGGATGGGACAGGCCTTCCAGCCAGCCCATGATGATCTCCTTGGGCCGGTTGATCGGCGGGGTCGGGCCGCCGCTCTCCGCCACCAGGATATCGCCGTTGGGCAGCACCAGGAGCGAACGCGGGCTTTTGAGGCCCGTGGCCAGGGCCTTCACCTGCAACCCGGCCGCGACCTGCGGGGTCTCGCCGTCCTTCCAGCCGACCGAGCGGGAGACGTGCATCGGCGGCAGCAGGTACTGGTGCAGCGCGGGCAGGGGCGGGTTCGGCCCGACCTGCGTCTGCGGGTCGATCGGATCCGGTCCGCAGGCCGCCAGCAGCGGCAGCAGGGCGGCCCCGGCGAGAAGGTGACGAAGCCGGCTCATGCGCGCTCTCCCGGCCGAACGCCGACTCGGTGACGATGGATCAAAGCGGCACCCCTCCAGCCGGTGACCATCAGGATCAGGACGACCAGGGCCGAAAGGATCAGGCCCGTCGGCACGACGGATGTGTAGGCGTCGCGGCTGTGCACGAAGGCGTTGACGATCGCGAGGAACAGCGCAACCGCATTGCCGGCCACGTGGATCCAGGCGGGCTTGAGCCGCCGGATGCTCCGATCCCCGAAGAAATCGATCGCGCCGGCCAGCGCCGCGAACACGGAGGCGACCAGCCCGACGGTCAGGAGCCAGACCGAGAAGTTGGCCCATTGCATGTTGGCCGTCGACCAATACGCGACATCGGTCACGAGGGTCCCGACGAAGCAGACGATCGGGATCGGCACAAGCATCGGATGGATGGGATGACCGGCGATGCTGGCGGTCGATCGCGGGTACATTTCGGACACAGCGATCCTCGTCATACGATCACATCGTTCAGCGAGGATTCTACCGCGCGCCGCCGCAAAGGTTCCGTGTAGGGTGTCCCTGCGACAGGGCGAGCCGCCGGGACGTGGGCGGCCAGCTGAGTCGCTACGGCAAGCTGGGCCGATGCGAGGGAGCGGCGTGCGGCCCCGCACCGTCGAACCGCGAAAACTGTGTCGTTTTCTAAGATCAGCGCCCGGCACCACTATTGCCGAGTCTGCTCAGCATCGCCATTTCTTGTCTCATACGCGGACAAGCGGCGACGTGCAGTCCAGGATTGAGCCAATGGCCGCTGCAACAGTAGAAAAGCCACTCGATGTCGGTGGCCCGATCAGCCGCCGGGCAGCCGCGCTCGGCAACGTCAAATGGTTTCGCGCGCTCGCCAGCCGAGCGCAGCGCGATGGCGGTCCGCAGGCCGCCTTGCGCGCGGCCAATGCCCGGGCGGCGGCCCGCATCATCCTCCGCCAGGCGAAACGCGACGCGCTGGTCAGCCAGATCGCGCGCGAAGCCCTGCAGGGGGATCGGGCGTCGTCCTGACGTTCGACCGGCGCTTGCGACAGGGTCGAGGCCGCGATCTCGGATATGAGATTCTGGCCGTCGCGACGCGTCAGGCACCTCCGGCCGCTGCGCGATGTCGCCTCCGGAGCAGCGACACTTCTGGGTCTCGATCTGCCCGTCATCGAACGACCGGGAATCCACGCGGAGCCGGGGCTGCGGCAGTGGCGGCACTCCGCTTGCCGGCAGCCCTGGCCAAAGATCAGCGCTTGAACTTGCCGTCGTACTTGAACTCCGGCGCGGATTTCAGCTGATCCTTGGTGGCGCCGATGATCGCCTTCCACTTCTTCGCGTCGGCATCGTAGCCGAGGGCAACGGAGGACGGCGCGACGGCGACGTAGCGCTCGCCCATGCCGAGGAAGCCGCCGACGGAGACGATGTAGCCGACGAGCTTCTCATGGACGATCGCGAGGTCCTTGATCTCGCCGACGGTGTTGTTCGCCGCGTCGGTGATGTTGAGGCCGATCAGGTTGTAGCTCAGCACCGCGTCCTGCGGCACGCTCTCGAACTTGGGGGCCACCGTCGGGGGCGTGTCGTTGGCGGCGAGGGCAGGGCCGGCCAGGACAGCGGCGGCGAGGGTAGCGAGGACGAGGCGGCGCATAAGGATCTCCAGCGGCCCGGAATGGGCGCCTGGAAAGTGCCGGCCCGGTCGCATCGTTCCGCCCTCGCGCAGAAATGTTAATGCCCGGAACATGGAACCGATCGGATCCCTCAGGCGGGCATCGCCGGGTCTCCGCGCGGCATGACGGCCCAAAGCGATTGTACGGGTCCACGGCCGGGACAGTTCAGCTGGACCGCGCCCGAACCGTCCCTGGCGGCAAGCGGCCGCTGGACGCATGTCACGGCCGGATGATGACCGGGGGACACGGACTGTGAAACAGGGAGAGGTCGTGAAGGCGTTGCCGGGTGGCGCGGGCTTGGGTGCCGTCACGCGACAATCGGGCGCCTGGATCGACGGGCTGATCGGCGTCGCGATCTTCAGCGCCTCCCTGGTGGCGACCCGCCTCGCGCTGACCGGCATGGATGCGCTGTTCCTCAGCGCGGCACGGGCAGCACTCGCCGGCCTCGCGGGGGCGGCTGCGCTGCTGATCCTGAGAGAGGCGTGGCCGCGGAGGAGCGATCTCGGTGCGCTCGCGATCGTGGCCGTCGGGGTCGTAGTCGGCTTCCCGCTCCTGACCGCGCTGGCCCTGCGCACCGTCGGCGCAGCACACGGGACCGTCTTCGTCGGCTTGCTGCCGCTTTCGACCGCCCTGTTCGGCGCCCTGCGCTCGGGCGAGCGCCCGTCCGCGGCCTTCTGGGTCCTGTCGGTGCTGGGCGCCCTCGTGACGGTGGGCTTCGCCGCCCGCGGGCTCGACGGGCCGCCGGGACCGGGGGACGCCTTCATGCTCGCGGCGATCCTGGTCTGTGGGCTCGGCTATGCAGAGGGCGGGATCCTGGCGCGGCGGCTCGGCGGCTGGCAGGTGATCGCCTGGGCGACGGTCCTGTCCCTGCCGCTCTCCCCGCCGCTGGCGCTGGTCTTTAGCCCGGCCAATCCCGGCGCGATCCCGCTCCCGGCCTGGGCTGGCCTGGGCTATGTGGCCCTGTTCAGCATGCTGATCGGGTTCGTGTTCTGGTACCGGGCGCTCGCCCGGGGCGGCATCGCGGCAATCGGGCAGCTTCAGTTGCTGCAGCCGTTCCTGGGGCTCGGCGTCGCCGCCCTGGTGCTCGGCGAGCGGATCGAGCCCGCGATGATCGCCGCGGCCATTCTGGTCGCCGCCTGCGTGGCCCTGGCGCGGCGGCTGGCCTGAACCGGGTTCAACCGGCCTTGGCCACCACCTCGATGTCCCGGTCGAGCCCGCTCTCGACCTTGAACTCGCGGGTATAGACCTGCCCGTCATGGCGGGCGATCAGCACGTAGTCGCCCTCGGCCAGGGTCACTTGCGGAAACGCGCCGATCGCCTCGCGGATCGTGTCGCCGCCGGGCGTCAGCACCGAGAAGGCGGTGCCGGCATAGGCCTCGGCCCCGGGGGCAGCGACCAGCTTGAGGGTGACGGTGGCGGCGCGGTGGTTGAGGGTCGCCTCCGTGACCTTGCCGTTCTCGACGCGCAGGTCGGCGCGCTGGATCGCGTTCGACTCCCCATAGGTCGAGACCACGTGATACGTGCCCTCCGGCAGACGCAGGATCTCCCCGGCCTTGATGCCGGAGCGCACCAGCCGGCCCTCGGAATTGGTCCCCACCGGCACGAACACCGAGAACGAGACCTGCGCGGCCGGAATTTTTTGGTCGCCGACGGCCCCGGCGAGCTTCAGGGCGCCGGCCGCGACCCGGAGGGTGTCGGTGGCCGGCTGGCCGCCCATCACGATCCGCTTCGAGGCGCTGGCGAAGCCGTAGGTCACGGTCGCCACGTAGGCGCCGGGGGCGAGGATGAAGTTCGGCTCGGCCTCGGTGGAGCGGCCGACGATCGACGGCCGGGTGCCGTCGCCGCGATCCTCGTAGATCCGCCAAGCCAGCCCCTGGCGCAGGGACACGCCCGCCCCGGATAGAAGCGCCGACAGGGACAGCTGCGCCTCCGGCTCGGCCGGCGGCATGCTGGGCGGCAGGCTCGGGCTGGTGATCGACGGGGAGGGCAGGGGGTCGCCGAGGCGGTTCTGGAACACGCCCTGCTGCGCGAGCGCGTTCGCCGGCACGAGATGGGCCGGCAGGAGAATTGCCACCGCCATCGCGGCAAGCCTCGTGCGCATCGGTCGAATCCTCATCAAGCCGTATCCGGGCCCGCCTGTGCCTTCGGACCATGGCGGCGGCAAGGCCGCACGCTCTTCCACCGCCGGGCCCTGCATGCCACATCCGGGTGCCGATTTCCCAGCGGGACAGGACGCATGAACGCCACCCTCGACCTCCTGACAACGCGCCGCTCGGTGCCGCCCCTGCTGCTCGACGGCCCGGGGCCGGACCGCGCCCAGCTCGAGACCATCCTGACCGTCGCCTCCCGGGTGCCCGACCACGGCAAGCTGGCGCCCTGGCGGTTCATCGTCATCGCCGAGGCGGCCCGGGAACGGGTCGGCGAGACCATCGCGGCGACCTTTTTGGCCGACAATCCCGAGGCGACCCCCGAGCGGCTGGCCCAGGAACGCGGCCGCCTGATGCACGCGCCGGTCGCCGTCGCGGTCGTTTCCCGCACCGGCCCACATATAAAAATCCCGGACTGGGAGCAGTTGCTCTCGGTGGGCGCCGCCACGATGAATCTCGTGATCGCGGCCAATGCCTCCGGCTTCGCCACGTCCTGGCTGACCGAATGGTACGCCTACGACCGCCGGGTGCTGGATGCGCTGGGCCTCGCGCCGTCCGAAAAGCTCGCCGGCTTCGTGCATATCGGCCGGGCGCGCGAGGTGCCGTCCGACCGGCCGCGGCCGAGTCTTTCCGAGATCGTGACCTATCTCTGAGCGAGACAGACCTCAGAAGGCGCACCCGTGCATTACGATCTCGAAGCCCCGCGCGAGGCGCGCGCCCTGCCGCACAACCCGCTGAAGGCGATCGTCGCGCCGCGGCCGATCGGCTGGATCAGCGCCATGAGCCGGGACGGCAAGCTCAATCTCGCGCCGTACTCGTTCTTCAATGCGGTGGCCGACAACATGGTGGCGTTCTCGTCCTCGGGCCGGAAGGACGCCATGACCTTCGCCGAGGAGGGGGCCGAGTTCGTCTGCAGCCTGGCGACCTGGGATCTGCGCGACGGGATGAACGATTCCTCGGCGCCATTGCCGCGGGGCGAGAGCGAGTTCGCCTTCGCCAAGCTCGAGACCGCCCCCTCGCAGAAGGTGCGACCGCCCCGGGTGGCGGCCTCGCCCGCCGCCCTCGAATGCCGCTGGCTTCAGACCGTCCCGCTGGTGCCGCTCGGCGGGGCTGAGGCCGAGAACTTTCTGGTGATCGGGCAGGTGGTGTCGATCTACGTCGACGAGCGCTTCGTCACGGACGGCATGGTCGACACGGCGGCGATGCATCCGATCCTGCGCGGCGGCTATTTCGATTACTTCCGTGCCACCGCCGACACCCGGTTCCAGATGCGCCGTCCGAAGGGCGCGGCCGAGTTCACCGGCTCCTGAAACCGGATATCGCCGCGCAACGTCGATTGAGGAGTTGTTTACCATAAGCGGCGCAGGTTCACGGTGTCCTCAGACCCCGTGCGCGCCCGGATGTTCCTGTTCACCACGCCGTCCAGCCCACCGGAGAGCAGCCCACCCGCGCAAGGACGGGCGGCGTCGGGCGCGGCCGCCTCCGGGCCAGTGGTCCAGGCGATCCGCGACGGCGCGATGGCGAGCGGCGTCGGCTTCGACTACCTCCTGGCCACGGCCCGGCGGGAATCCGCCCTCGATCCCGCCGCCAAGGCCGGGACCTCGTCGGCCACCGGCCTGTTCCAGTTCATCGAGCAGACCTGGCTCGGGGTGATGAAGAATGCCGGGCCGAAGCTCGGCCTCCAGGCGCATGCGGACGCGATCACCCGGCAGCCGGACGGCACCTATACGGTCCCGGATGCCGACCAGCGCCAGGCGATCCTCGATCTGCGGCGCGATCCCAAGATCTCCGCGACGCTGGCCGGCGCCCTGACCCAGCAGAATTCCGACGCGCTCGCCGCGGCCCTCGGGCGCGACCCGACATCCGGCGACCTCTATGCGGCGCATGTCCTCGGGGCCAAGGGCGCGGCCGCGTTGATCTCGACCGCCCGCGCCTTCCCGGCCCGGGCCGCCGCCCTCGACCTGCCGGAGGCGGCCGCCGCCAACCGGGCCCTGTTCTACGATCGGGCTGGCCGGCCACGCAGCGCCGCCGAGCTCTATGCCAGCCTGTCGGCCGCCGCGCAGGGCGCCGCAGCCGCCACCGACCTGACCGCCCTGCGCCAGGACGGCGCCCCCGCCACCCAGGCGGCCACCGCCTATGCCAGCACCGCGACGGCGTTCGGCGGCAGCTCCGACCTGCGCAGCCTGTTCCAGACCGACCAGCGCGGGGCGGCGTCCGACGCGGTGGCGCGACTCTGGCAGGCCCGCAACGCGGCGCCGCCGACCCAGCACGCCGCGCCGACCTATTTTCCGCGTTCGGGCGCCGAACCTCCACCGAGCATTGCCGCGATTGAGCCGGCGACTACAGGCGCCCTCGCTGAACCGGCGCCGACGCCGGCCGGTCTCGCCCTCGTCAACCCGCCGCTGCCGCCCCGCCGCCCGGCCGATCTCGCCGGCGCGGGATCCACCACCGGCACCAGGACCAGCCTGTTCGCCCCCCGGAGCGGCCCATGATCATCCGCGAGTTCCTGGCCTGGACCCAGAACGCCTCGGCCGGCCGCCGAGCCGAGGCCACCACCGCGCTGGCGCGGGCGTACCTCTACGGCGACCTCTCCGCCGACGAGGCCTGGGAGGCCAAGACCGCGCTGCTGTCGCTGCTCGACGATCCGTCGCCCTTGGTCCGCCGGGCCCTCGCCGAGACCTGCGCGGCCTCCGCCCGGACGCCGCGGCCCCTGGTGGTCGCCCTGTCCTGCGACGTGCCGGAGGTAGCGCGTCTGGTCCTGGCACGCTCGCCGGTGCTGACCGACGCGGATCTGGTCGATGCCGCGGCTTTGGGCGACGAGGCCACCCGGGCCGTGATCGCCGCCCGCCACCATCTCTCGCACGCGGTCTCGGGAGCTCTGGCCGAGATCGGCGAGCTGGACACCCTGGTGGTGCTCGCCGGGAACCCCACGGCGAAGATTACCGCGGGCCGGATGCTGCGCATGATCGAGCGCCGCGGCGACGAAGCGGACTTACGCGAAGCGCTGCTCCGCCGATCCGACCTGCCGCCGGAGGTGCGCTACGCGATCGGACTCGCGGTGGCCGAAGCCCTGTCGCTGTTCGTCACAGACCGCGGCTGGCTCGGCACCGAGCGCTGCGACCGGATGCGCCGCGAGGCGGGCGAGCGCGTGGCCCTGGAGGCCTGCGATCAATCCGGCGCTGCCGGGGTCGCGCGCCTCGTGACGCATCTGCGCACGACCCGCCAGCTCACCGCGGGCCTGATCCTCCGGGCCGTGCTCTCGGGCCGGACCGACTTCGTGCAGGCGGCGCTGGCCGACCTGTCGGGCCAGGATCATGTCGGGATCGCCCGGGCCATGCGGGAGCCGCGGTCCTTCGCCGAGCTGCACCGGAAGGCCGGGCTGCCCGACGCGCTGCTGCCGGCGATGCAGGCGGCCCTTTCCGCGCGGCAAGCAGCCGGCGGACCGACCGGCCTGCGCGGCGCCGGCCTGTCGCGCCGGATGATCGAATCCGCCATCGACGCCTGCACCGACTTGCCGGCGCCGGAGATGCACGCGGTGGTCGCCCTGCTGACCCGCTACGAGGCCGAGGCCGCCCGCGACGAGGCCCGCGAAGTCGCCCGTGCTATCGCGGCCGAAGCCATGGCCCGGGAAGCCGTCCGCCGCGACGCCGAGGCCACGGATGCCGCCTGGCGCGCCGCCCTGGAGAGCCAGCGCCGCACCGCCTTCGCCGAACCGGAGAACGCCGTCGAAGTCGTCGCGGCGGCTCCGATCGAGACCGCCGATCCGGTGGTGGTCGAGGCTACACAAGGCGAGCCGGCGGTGGCCGAAGTGCCCAACCCGGTCGGCGCGATCCTGGATGCGCTGCCCGAGCAGATCCTGGCCTGGTACCGCACGGAGCCGAAGGAGGAGGATCCGGAGGTCCAGGCTGCCATGCAGGAGGTCCTCGACGGGCTCGGGGCCGACCTGCTGGATCAGTTCCGCGCCAGCCGCGACACTGCGGATGCGGGGTCGGACGAGGTGATCCGGATCGCGGCCTGACCGAAGCCAGGAACCCATCGCTGGTCTACACAACCCGCTCCGTCATTCCGGGGCCGCGAAGCGGAGCCCGGAACCCAGAAACGCAGGTGTCGCACGGCCCTGCATCGGCGGTGGATCTGGATTCCGGGCTCGCCTGCGGCGCCCCGGAATGACGGCTTAAAAGCTTCAGCCTCCGTCCGTCGTCCAGGCCGTTGGACGGATCGGACGGCGCTCGGCGCAAACGGGGCGAGGGACGCGGCCGTGAGTTTGCTTATTCGGCCGCCCGCCGCTCGATCGCGTCGACCAAGCCGAACCGGTCGATGCTGTCCTCCAGCCGCAGGGCCGCGTTGATCAGCGCCATGTGCGAGAAACCCTGGGGCACGTTCCCGCG
>NZ_JAKSYO010000086.1 GCF_022829635.1 Methylobacterium sp. E-066 | reverse complement strand
CAAGGAACGGCTGCAGCCACCGGTTCAGATCCTCACGCCATCCGCCAGCACCTGACATCGCGAGCACCCACGCTCATGGCCGTGGCAGGCGAATCCGCAAAAACCTCCAGCGTTCCCTCAATCTGCCAAAGTAGTGCTAGGAAGGTGAGCATACGCATGGGACGATCGAAGCGTAGGCTGCCCGACAGCCTGACCCAGCACCTGTCGGATCCGAAGATCGTTGCCTTCAGGCCTCGAACTAATCAGCGCCGTGCCAATCTTCGGACCGAAGCGGCAAAGAGGTTCTACCTCTCGATCGTAACCCTCACCGTCGTCGTGCTGGCTGGTGGTTACCTGCTGCGCCTCTGGTAGCCGCACTTGAAGCCGCCGGCGTCATCTTCATCAAGAAGAGCGGCTGGGGGCCGGGGGTTTGCGACGGGTGCGATGCTTGGTTCTCGGCGGCCAAGCGCCGGCATCATCCAACTGCTCCAGGATGTATGAGTCGGGATCGCGGCCCATCATGTGTTGCCTTGCCCGCCAGTCGCGTTGCTGCTGCGTGAGCAGGTGAATCCAAGGCGGCGGTCCGTTGGGGTCAACGACCCGGTCCTTCTCGTCATCCATCGTGGCCTACCTTGGGTTTGCGGCAAAGCAGAGCTTACACGAGATCGGTCCGCCCTGGGTTTTGATGGGTCCGGACGGTAGTCCCGATCAGTCCGTTACCATTTCTCAGGCCCTTCCCAGCCGGATTCGATCACTGCCGCCGTCCTGGCGAAGGAGGGCTGCAGCTACCTGCGGGCGAAAAGCATCACGTCATCCCCCGGGCAGCGCGAGACCGCTGCGAACGAGCTCGTCAACGCCGCTTGCTGATAATCAGCTCGGCGGCGAGCACGCGACGGGAGAGGTAAGAGGCGATCGGCATCGTCCAGCTTTGCCGCGTAGGTTCGGCCGGCGCGAGATCACGCTATTCCGGTTCGGCCCGGTGTCCACCGAGTCTGCGCCAGGTCGCAGGCGGAACGAACGTGTCGGCGGTCCGCTTTCCTCGACAATTCGAAGAACCGGGGAGAGCGCCGTGGACGATGATCGCGTGTGGTCGTTCGAGAAGAGCCTATGGACCTGCGACGCCGAGCACTATCGTGAGCTTGTCGACGAGGAATGCCTCATGGTCCTGCCACAGCCGCCGTTCGTCCTCAGCGGGACCCAGGCGATCGAGGCGGTCGCGTCCACACCGCGGTGGGCCGAGATCGAGATCTCGGACAAGCGGATCAGCCGTCCGCAGGAAGGGCTCATCGTGATCGCCTATCATGCAGAGGCGAGCCGCGACGGCGAAACGTACGAGGCACATTGCACATCGACGTACCGCCGTTTGGAGCACGAGGTTTGGCGCGTCGTGCAGCACCAGCAAACGCCTCCGCTCGTGACACCCGCCGCAAAAGTCAGCGGCTGATTGGCGGAATATGGGGCGGCCCTGACAGGCCGCCCGCGGAACCACCGGTGTCGTCATCATCGAAAAGAACGGCGAAGAGCCGAGGCGGCGCGTCCTGACAGGAGCAATTTATGCTGAGTCCGGTTGAAGCCCTGCGAAAGCTGCGCGAAGAAATGGTGATGGATCGCCGCAGATCGGTGGATCAGCAGGAGAGTATCCAGAAGGTGCAGGCCGAAATCGAGGCAATCGATAGGGCTATCGTAGATGAACTAGCTATGCAGAGCGGCGACGACTCGAAGTCCAGCAGTGTCTCAGTTTGAAATCTGAGCCTGGTTCTGCACCCTCCTCGGCTCAGTCTCGTACGTTCGCACGTCCAATCCCGCTGCCGTATGTTTGACGACAAACAGGAGGCTCCCATGGCCGATCAAGATCGTGCACTCATCGACACGCACGGCGAACAAGATAACGTGGCCTTGGCCCAATTAGGAGCGGCCGTGATCCTGGCTTGGCCCTTATTAGATCCCGACCTTCAGCGCGATTTAATCGCAACAGCCGCCGTTGTGGATGGCGTCAAACGAGATCCGAGTTTTGAAGAAATCCTAACCCGGCTCGTTCAGATGAATAATCGGGGCGGTGGTTAAGTATGCCCACTGGACCCATGGGCCAGCGCCGCGATGCCAAAGCGATCAGCAGCCCCATCTCGGCGATTCTGATCGCTGTCGGCGTCATCTTCATCCAGGAGAATGGCGAGGGGCCGAGGGTGCAGTTGCAGAAAGCTGCCTCAACCGATGCCCCGTAGCGTCCCGCGCGCGCCGGACGTGCGCTTCTCCGTGGACCCGGCCGACATTCCAGCCGAGAAGGTCGCGCGACGGCTGCACCTGACGATCGCGCAGTTCGATGCGTGCAAGGTTCGGCTATTCACCCGGGGCTTCCCGCGGCCGGACCCAGATACCGGCATGTACTGCCTGGAGGCGGTCGACCGCTGGCGCTTGCAGCGGCACCCAGCCCTGTTTCCAGAACTCATGCCGAGGGCCGCAGCCGCGACTGGCGCCGATCCGGAGAAGAACCTGGGAGCGATGGCCCGTGAAGCCTACGAGCACCGCGCTGCCGAAAAGGAGCTTCGGCGATCCAATCCAAAATGAGCGGGGGCGCCAGACCGAAGAAACACCCTTGCGCCGCTAATT
Organism: Methylobacterium sp. E-066; assembly: GCF_022829635.1. GTDB lineage: Bacteria > Pseudomonadota > Alphaproteobacteria > Rhizobiales > Beijerinckiaceae > Methylobacterium. The sequence goes on along the minus strand of NZ_JAKSYO010000086.1, from coordinate 27,255 downwards.
AAATTGCCCGACCGCCTCTTACTGGCGGTCATGATATTTGCCCACTTCAAGGTAGCTGGTCTCGCGATTAGGGAAGCAGGCTGGCGACGGGCGCCGCTCTGGTGGGGGCCTCTGGCCGCTCCCTCTTCTCCACGATCCGGCACCTATCCCGCAAAGTGACCTCGTGCTTCGGCCAGAGCTGGCACGCCACCTCGAATGCCGCCCGCGCCATGTCGATCGGGTAGATCACCGCGAGCCGAACCTCGATGCTGCCCGTCTCCGTCCAGACTTCGACCGTGTAGGGGACGCCTGGCGGGACTGGAATCTCTGGCCGTATCGGCGGCGGCAACGTGATCGCGGCCAAGCACAGGTGCTCGTATTTCCGGGCCGGCGGGGATCCGGGGGCACGCTGGTAGCGGCACGACGCCATGAGGTGGCGCAGCACGTCGAGCGTCGAGACATCGAGCCCAAACCGCTCTCGCAGGCTGGCGACGGTGTACCGGCCGGACCGCTTGCAGGAGGAGCAATCGACGTAGACCCGACCCGGCTGGATATCGCGCAGGAGCCCCGCCACCGCTTCCCTCCGTTCTGGAACGAAGGCGGAACATGCCAGATCGGGCGGCGTAGTTCAGCGGGTGCCGGCCGGGGTCGTTACCTTGCCGGTGGAGTGCTGTGGATCGCGTCGAAGAACGCCAGCGCTATCAGGCGCTTCGGGCGCCCTTCGCTGCAAACTCCCAGATCGGCGGCCCTCAGACTTGGCCGGGCTTGTCCCGCCGCGCGGCCGTCCGCTCGAACATGATGCGGTCGGCGTGGACGCCCTGAACCCGGTTGCCGGCGATCATCAGCGCGCCGCAGTAGTCGACCCGGAACGTGCCGTGCTCGGGGTGGACCCCGAACAGCTCGCGATCTGTCCAGCCGAGCGAGAGTGCTTCGGCGCCGAACCGGTCGCAGAATTCGATGGCCGATTCCCGCATCGTCGCCCACTGCGCCGGCGTGAGGTAGCGGCAGGGCGAGGCGCGCTCGGAGATACGTTCGATTTGGTCGCGCCAGGTGGCGACGGCGGGCGGAAGGTCGGTGGGAGCGGGGCTGGCTGACATGCCGTTCAGTACGGCTCCACGTCGGCTACGCCAACCGCCGCCGGTTCCCGCGCTTCCGGCGGGCGGAGATTGTTATTCACAGGCTTTGCAGCGGCAAATAGCTGGTTGTTCACAGGGCACAGCTGATTTGGTGGCCCCCGGAGCACGACCGGTGGATATCGTCGGGTTCGGCAAGGCTGCAGGTCGACTTGGAGCGGATCTCTGCGCCTACTGGACGTCCCGAAACGAAACGACCGCCCCTGATGTGAAACAGAGGCGGCCATTCGAGGAGGGTCGGCCGAAGGCCGGACCTGTCCGCAGCACGAAGATCAAGCCACGGTCTTCGGGACGAGTCCACCTCCGGCCGAACGTTTTCCCCGTTCGTGTCACAGGAGACACTCGTGCCCTACGCTCTGCGGATCTTCGAAAGCTCTCAGCGCCAAACGCTGCGGTCTATCACCATCGACGGCGTGCCATGGTTCGTTTTCGCCGACGTGTGCCGCTCGGTGGGATTGAAGCCGAATAACGGCTCGTTTTGGAAGCACCTGCGCCATGTCGATGACCGCGATCATCGCCTCGTGGCTCGCGTGGACATCGAAAACACCCCCTCTACCGATTTGGGAGAGGGGGGTCTCAGCGACCCAGGAGGCACTGACAGGCTGATTTGCATCAATGAATCCGGCGTTTACGCCACGGTTTTTCGTAGCCGCGCTGCCGGAGCGCAAGATTTCCAGCGTTGGGTCACCTCCGATGTTCTGCCGTCAATTCGGAAAACCGGTAGCTATTCGGCTGAGCCGAGCGCCTCGCTGGCTCATTGGAAGCCGTTTCACGACCGCATCAGCCTGACGCTGACCAAGGTGCCCGAAGGCTACTTCTGCATCTTCAAGGAGATGGCCGACTTAACCGCGCAGCTCATCACGCAGGGCGCAACGGTGAACGACGAAACCGTGCCGGACATCAGCTTGGGCATCGCGTGGGGCAAGGAGTGGGAGCTGAAAGGCCACGACCACGACCTCGGCCCCCGCACGAAGTACGAGCACAATTACCCGGGCTATTTCCGTCAGGCGCGCTCGAACCCGCAGTGGGTGTGGTGCTACCCAGAGGAAGCGCTGGGGGCGTTCCGGCGGTGGATGCGGAATGTCTACCTGCCGAACTTCTACCCGCAATACCTGACGCGGAAAGAAAAGAAGGGCGACATCCCGGCGATCGTGGTCCAGGCGGCCCTCAAAGCCGTCGAGGTCTCGCGTCCCAAGCCGCTCCGCTAAGCACACCGCTCGGCCCCGCCCGATCTGCTCACGGGGCGGGGGAGCTACGGACAGCAGGCGTTGCTGGCAGTGATGTAGCAGGCAAGAGCGCCATCCAGATCAAAAGGCTCTCATAAGCTCATCAATTACTGTCTTGGCATCCATAGCCTGTGCCCTGGTAATGTCAGGATCTGCCATGCGGTTGCAATGAATTACATTGCGAGCATTATTTGTTGTTTTTATAATATTGTGTGCGTTTTGAGTGATTGCGCCCTGGTTTAATGCGCGGGTGTTGAGAGCAGATAAGGCCGTGGGATTGTTGGGCGACCCAAGCTTATAATACAATAGATGCTCAAATATCGCCGCAGACATGAGCATGAATGAGATCCACGCGCCCTGCTCGAAGCAATTTTCGGCTTCTTGATAGAACGCCCCCATGCGAATGGCCCTCGCAGGCTCGGTGCTTTTTACGGTTGGAAACAGCGCCGAATAATCTCTAATGCCGTGATAGTATATTTGCAATACTACGTTATCTGGTTGTTGTAATTTGAAATCATTGCATGTTAGGGTATCGCCAGCGATCTGTGAGTTTATGCCGTCTACCAAGTTGTTTATACCGTTCACTTGGACGAACGCGTTTGAAATTGCATACGCATCAAGGCTACGGACGGTGAAACTCTGTGTTGGCGGGGATATCGTTCCTGAAGGAACAGCAGGCACCTGCGCCGTAAGATTGAAGTGTGTAGTTTTCACGGGTATGCCTCAGTCAAGTCACTTGGTGATGATACCTTCCCGTATACTAGGCGCAATCTGAGATATAGCTGACCAGTCGCCGACCGAGGGGGCTGTGTTTGTCGCAAGCATAATCGCTAGAGAAAGGTCCCGAACGGCAACTGTCGGCGGGGCTGAGGGGATTCCGGGAGGAGCGCGTGGTAGACCCGCGCCGGGCCGGCAAGCCTCTGGTCAGGACCGCTCCGCGAGATCAACCTCACGCCCTCGGCGATGCTGACGCATGAAGTCGGCGATGTGGCTGCGTGTCTCGACCTGATGTCGATAGATCCGGCCGGCGGCTCGGACGAGTTCGCCACCGCGGCCTAGCTGCTCGTCGGCGAACTCCATCATGCGGAGGTTCGGCCAGGCCTTGGGGCGCATGTCGAGCACACGCGACAGCAGGGCATCCGCGCTCTGATCCGGGTAGACCTGGGCCAGCAGCATCGTGAGAGCTGCGGTCGAGCGCGAAATCCCCGCGTGGCAGTGGACGAGGAGATGGCCCTCTTGGCGGCCGGATGCGGATGCCGTGAGTTCGCGCCCGAACGACAAAATCTCGGCAACGTGCGCGGCCTCCGGTAAAACCACATCAGGCCCGGGCTCGATCGCGTCGTGGAATCGCAAGGTCGTTCGGTAATGCGGGGCAAAGCGCACGAGCGCGGCAGGTTCGGGCTCCTCTGGATCGAGGATTGAGAGCACGTGCGTGACCTGCCGGGCCTCGTGCTCGACCAACTCCGGGATGCCGCAGACGGTCAGGATGGAGATCGCGATCGGCTTCATGAGCTGCCGGTAGCATGAGCAGCGTTGCCGACGGTAGCGGTCCGGCGTCCGATGATCAGTCCATGAGCCCCGGCCGTAGGGGGCAGCGAAGGTCGACAGACCGCTTCCGTCAGCGTCAGGAAAGGCCGTAGTCCATCGGTTCGCTTCTCACCGTTCACAAGGCCAGGCCTTGCCCAGCGCCTGGGTCACCACGACCGCTGCCGGGAGTGGTCGGGTCTCGGGACTGGCTTCGAGGTACTGCAGCACCAGCGTGATGGCATCCTGGGCCGAAGCGGTCTGAGGATCGCAAATCATCGGCCTATGGGCTTGGCCCGCGGGCGCTCCAGCCGCATCCCGCATCACCTGTAGCCGAGCCCCGTCGATGAGCCCTCGGATGAAACTGGGGCAAACCCGCTGCCCGGCGACCTGCCATTCGGTGGACGCTTGGTCATGACAGATTTCATAGAACCGCTCGCCGGTGAGGTGCTGCGCGTGCGCCGTGCCAAACGTGCCGGCGATGATCGGGAGCACAAGGCCGAGCGCCTTTCCGGCGCGTCGCACCCGCGTTAGCTTCACCGGACAACGCCGCCACGTAGCGCGCTGGAGACTGCCCGCCATGATCCGTCCCGTCCTGTCCGCCTCTCTATTCTCCCTCGCGGCTGCCGGCTTCGCCACGCCCGCTCCGGCCCTATCCACCAAGGACTGCTCGGTGAAGTACCAGGCTGCCAAGCAGGCCGGGACGCTCAACGGGCAGAAGTGGAACGACTTCCGCAAGGCAGAGTGTGGGGCGGCTCCGGATGCGGCTACCAACACCGTACCGAACCCGGTAGCGCAGGGCGCCACCAAGACTGCAGCTCCCGACCCAGCGCCTGCTCTGACAGCTTCCAGGGCCGCGCCGGCGCCGGTCCCGGGATCCGCCGCCTACCCCCGAGCGATCGATCCGAAGTATGCCAAGGAATCAGCAGGCAAGGCTCGGATGCATACCTGCCTAGACAGCTACAACGCGGCGAAGGCCGCCGGCACGCTCGGCGACGCGAAGTGGATCCAGAAGGGCGGCGGCTACTATTCGGTGTGCAACAAGCAGCTCAAGGGCTGAGCCGTCGAGCCCTAGCAGCAATCGCGGCCCGCGGAGATCCAGCAGCCCACTCCGCCGTGGTGCGAGCACGTGCCCGATCGGTGCTGGCTGAAGCTCCAGTCCCCGTCGCGGCAACGGGCGGTGGCGTCCTGCGGCTTGGCGCAGCTCGACCCTTTCGGCTGCTCGGGCCGCGGGACCTCGCAACCATCCCGGTTTGTGTAGGTGCCGGGCGCAGGTTCCTCCGGCGCGAAGAGCTTGCACGAGCCGCGTGCGAAGGCCTCGCCCGGCGCTCCAAGCAGTGCAGCGCCGAGCAGAGCAAGCGCGAGGAGGCCGGCCGGGGCTCGAAGGCGATCGAGCGCAGACATGGGCCGCCTCTCAGTCCCGGAAGAAATGGCCGGCGACGTAGTGCCTGCCACGGCGGTTCGTGCGCCATTCGGATCGCGGATGACAATGCCTCGGATGACCGTGGCAGCCTCGGGCATTCAGCATGCCGGGGGTGGCAGATCCCGGGTTTGCGATGAACAGCAGCGGCGCGACAAGGACGAGCAGGATCGGCAGGGTGGCCCGAATCAAGAAAGCATCCTCCAGTTGAAAACGCAGCCTAGTCGAGTCCGGTCGCGAAGCGAACGCTCGGCGTCGGAATCCGATTTTCTGCGAACCCTCGCAGCCTCCTCAAGCGCTGGTTTAGCGCTCGCCGCCAGCCCTGCTGGTTCTAAGCCGCAACTTCGAGCTCGACGACGGGCTCCACGTCTTCACAGAGGGGGACGTAGGCGCACCATCCGCATACGCCTGTTTCGGCCGCCCTTGGGGCGTTCCATTGCGAGCACTCTGGACAGACCTTCATCACGATGTTGGAGCCGTGCACGAACGCCAATCCGCGACCGCGAAAGGTGGCCGCGCCTTGAGGGAGCTTTTTCAACATAGGTATTCCCTGCGTACTACCGCAGGTTGATGTCAATGAGCGCTCAAGGCTTCCAGCCCTGCTGAATCAGCGTGGCTGTCCGGTGAGGGCGGTTGTGAGGTGGCTGCATCGGCAGTCATCCCTTGGAAGCAGCTTTCACGATGCCCGCTTTGGGAGGGTCCTATGCCCGCAATCGATCTCCTCACAGCCGACGAGGCGGCCAATCTGCTGCGGATCAGCCGGCGGACCTTCGACGGCCACGTGGCCCGAGGTGACATCGCCTACATCACGGGGTGGCGCCACTAATCCATATCGTCAGTTCGCCCATCCCGGCGAGCGCCACGGGCTACGACGACAAGGGCATCATCGGCCAAGGGACGCTGCAGATCCTTCGCCTCCGGCCAAGGCGCCGACAGCCACGTCTCCCACTCCTCCGGCTTCGTGAGGATCACCGGCATCGCCTTCGGGTGCACGGCCCCGACCTCGGCGTTCGGCTCGGTGGTCAGGAAGGCATACAGATCGTCGGTCGTCTCGCCGTCCTTCACTTTCCGCACGCTCTGCCAGCCCTCGACCAGGATGCCCGCAAAGCAGGTGAGGGGCCGCTCCTCCGTCAGCGCGAACCACACGGGCGGGTGCGAACCGTCCGGGGCCTTCTCGTTCTCGCTGAAGCTCGTGAAGGGCACGAGGCAGCGATGCGCGGGCGAGAGCCAGCGGCGCCAGTGCGGCGAACCGGTGTTGCGCACGTTGGTGACACCCGGATCAACCTTCTTGCCCTTCAACGCGAAGGCCGGGGAGGGCATGCCCCAGCGCATCATCGACAGGGCACGGGCGCCGTCGCGCATGCGGATCACAGGTGCTGAGGTGTTGGGGAAGATACCTGGCAGCGGCGGCAGGTTGCCGGTGTCGTCACGCTCGACGCTGAACGCCTTGCCGATCTCTGATTGCGGGCGGGTCAGGCTGTAGAGGTTGCACATACAGCATGCTCGCTAAGGTCACGGGAGGGATCAGGACCATGCGATGACGAACGCTGCCCCACGCCGCCCGAGATCGCGGGCTGGCGGGGCTTGGCGCCGTTCCGCACGGCGATAGGCCATGTACGCGACGCGGCCGAAATCCAGGAAGCGAATGCGTCGTTAGCTGGCCCTCAATAGAACCATTCAAACGGGTCCCGGATCGGGATGTCTGTCGGTAGCGCCAGTGGGTCCAGGCCGAGATTGGACGGACTGGCACTCGCCAACGTTTTACATTCTAGCCGTTCGACCAGGAGCGGCAGCATGGTGCTTAAGCAGCAGATTGCCGTCCCGCTCAGGGGACAGGCGTGGTAGCGGGCCGTTGGCGAGTTGCGCCGCGGCGCGCTTCCGGTGCCAATTCGCGCAATGGGTTATGCCACCGATCTCGATCGTTCCGGTTAGGAAAGCAAGCGCCCCAACGCTGATGATGATGCCTACGAAACCGAGCCAGAGCGCTTCGTGGACCGCCTCCTTCCGCACGGAGGCGCGCTCCCACTGCGCGGGCACGAACCCCTGTTCGGCGATGAGGATCAGGCAGGACCAAAGCATGGCTGTTCGCTAAGTGCTTGGTGCGAGGACCCGTTCCGCAGGGTTGCACGTAGCGGTAAACCGTCTGTGTGCGAGTTTAGCCGTCACAGGAACTGGCGGTCGTTCAACCAGCGAGACGCGACGCCGCCCGATTTGATCACGGGCTGGCGGTGCTGAAAGGCTATTCGGAAGCCTCTGCGGCCTCTTCGCCGTCTTTGACGCCCAGCGCAGCTTTCTCAGCTAGGAGCGTCGCCAATGCAGCGCGGATTTGATCGCCTTGCTCTCGATAGGGTTGATCGAGGGCGGCCATCATAGCGCGACGGTATCGGTCTTGGACCGCAGCCAGCTGGGTCGCCATGCCGACCTTTGCCGGCGCCTTCGCAACCAGCTTCGACTTAGTCGGCGCCTGCTTCTTCGGCAGCTTCTTCTCAGGCATGGCGGTGCGCGATCTCAGGTATCCGCGGCGTTGCCGTCAACCGGCGTGGCTGCCTTGTCGGGGCCGGTCTTGTTGGCAGCGTGGTCTTGGTACTGCTCAGTCTGAACCGTCTTGCTATCAAGACCGCGTTCGTCGTCGTGCTGAGCCTTGTCGCGGTTGCTGAGAACCTCGTTCTCGCCGAGCACGCCTTCAGGCAGTTCGGTCATCGCGCCCGCACCTGACCCCTTACCCTGGGTCCCGGGATGCATCCCGTGCTTACCTGCGTTCGCCATCGTCGCTCTCCCGTGACCGAAGGCTCGGTGGAGGCAGCCCTCGTCGATTGAGCGGGGCCAACCGATCGCTTCAGCGTCCGTTCCTGCGTCACGCCAACGCGCAGCCAAGAGGTGACAACCTCTTTCGCGACATCGTGCAGAAGCACGGGCGGCAGATGGCGAAGGCGGAGTAGGCTCGGCAATGTTTTATAATGTCAGTTGTCAGCAGGGTATGCGTAGGAGCCTTTAACGTGCTTCCCCGCCGATTTCCGTCCGGACAACATCGGACTGCGTAGGCGCAGAGCTCGCACTAGCCGCTGATTCCGCAGGATCAATAACAAATCCATGCTTCGTAGCGATGATGGCCAAAGCTTCTTTGATTTTTCTGAACCGGCTTGGATTGGCTAACTCTGGGTCGCACTCTACTTGGCAATGGGCCAAATTGACCGGATCGGCCAAGAGAGGGCGATGGATAGCATCAACGTAATAGGTTCTTTCATCGGTTCTTTCCGCGGTAACTTTAACTCCCTTTATATTGCGGACATCCTCAGCTAGGAGAGCCGCAACCCCATCGGAGCTGTTCTTCTTTGCTTCTTCTGGTTTGTCGCGAAGCAAAGATCGATCCACGGACGGCTTATTGCCTCGGTCATTAAATGCGCTGACAGAAATAATTAGCTTGCCACTAGCATAAGAATACTCTTCGGGCTCCGACGGATTTGCGCGTATAGAGCGATACAAAAACTCATCATTTTCGACCTTCGTGGGGGTCATGTTTTTTCTATGAGAAGAGCCAATACCAAAGAGCTGAAAAGTCTGAAGCGCGCCTCAACTCCCCCTCTTCCATGCAGTCATCAATGTTTTCGCCCCAGACCTTCAGATAAAGGGCCCGACCCTCATTAATATAAATGGTTATTTTTTTTTCGTTAAGCCACCATTCGAAAACCACATCGCCATCTTCACTTAAACTTATGTGCGGATGTATCCATGGCCTTGTCGAGGTGGCAAGATTATTAAACTCGACAACCCACCAAATTGCGAGCGAGACTGCAATCTGACTTGCAGCTAGACTCCCCCTGCCGTCCCAATTGTCTTTATAAGATCTAAGAACGTTCAATCTCTTGCGCTCGTGACTGGATTGGAGACGCGCAACGTTTGGCACGATGTAGCTTTGGGCTGACTGAGCACCAGCAAGGTAACTTCCCTGCAAGTTTAAAAACGGAAGCGCGCTACGCTCTCTATAGTTGGCATAACTCATGATATTAATGCCCTGAATTCGTCTGTGATGCAAGATTCGAACAACTTGTTCTTGCAACCTCGAAGTCCATCAAGGCATTCCCAGATATCCTTCTCTAAAAATCCTACGCGCTCGACAAACACGTCTAGATCCAAGACTACCTCGGGCGGAGTTTCGGGCGAGAAGGCATTTCCACCGAAATTTATGATTGCACGAGCATCAGCTGTACAGTCATGCATTGCAGTTTGTATTTGCATAAAAAATGTAGAAATTCCATTTATTGAGTCCGGGACCTGCGGATGCAAATTGAAGTATTTTTTCAAACTTACGCCTGGATCCGGGGGCAACTCAATCTTATTAATTGTGCGAATTGCTACGCGATTTATAGCTGAGCAGGCGGCAATTTTAACATATTCCGACCAAAGACTTTTGGCTTCATCACGAAATTCCTCCCACGTTGAATATGGCGGAAGCCAACTGTATGTAAAACCATCGACCTTGAGCTGGAGTACGCGGTTGGCCTCTGTGGTTTGAAGTCGGCGTCCGATCTCCGCGTGAGCACCATGAAACTGAACAGCCTGTCCAGCTTCGTGGGCCAACCCGAACTGATAATTTTGGATTGGGGCAGCAACCGAAAATTGGCTCCGCAATCGATGGACAAGCTCATCGAACGAGGCCGCAGTGACGTCAGGCCCGGGAACCGATCGAACATCGATAACCGCTTCGGCAATCGGCGCCTTCGCATAATGGCGGCTCATTGCTGCCCACTTCGCTTTCCGTACCGAACCTGCCGACTTCCGTATGTCATATAGGGCTCGATCGTCTTTGCGCGACTCATGAGGAAATAGCGTTAGGTTCAGGGGCGATGCCGCGCAATTCACACGGCTGCAGGAGGGAGAGGTTCGCTGTGAAGAACCTCAATAGCCCCTGCCCCACGAGGCGGCGGATGGGGTGGTGGGCCCGGCAGGACTCGAACCTGCAACCAGACCGTTATGAGCGGTCGGCTCTAACCATTGAGCTACAGGCCCTTGCACCCGTGTAGCCATCGCTGGCCCGCAGGCGCGATCTACGTCTCTTACGGGAAGCGGACGAATGGATGGCCTTACTCGGCGGCCTCAGCCTTTCCGTTACCCTCCTCGTCCTCGGCATCGCCTTCGTCCTCATTATCCGAGGCTTGGTTCGCCGTGGCCGCAGCAGGAGTGCCGGTACGGTAGGTATCGCCATGGCGTTCGAGCTCGCCGCTCGTCGACATCACGCTGAGGTATGTGGCCAGGGTGTTGGCTGCCACGTCCTCCAGACGCTCCGTGATCTGAGCGTGCGTCAGGCCATCAGGGCCGGCTTCCTCCAGGAGCGCTTTCAGCCGACCCTTGGCAGAGTTGGCCCGAGGCCCGCGGGGCCCGCGGCCAGCACGAGACTGACCATCTTCCGCGGCGGCACGGCGGCGCTTCGGCTGATCATCAGCTGGCTCGTCCATCGGCTTGCCTTCAACGATCGATGCGAGCGACCGCTCGGCCATGCGGAGCTTCGTCAGCTCGCCGCTCACACGCTCGTACTCAACCTCAAGGGTCTCGCGCTGATGCCTCACGCTGGCCAGGGCCTTCGCGAGCGTGTCGTCATTTGCCATCGGTGGATCGACTTCTTCGGTTTCGGGACGTGGATCTGCAGATGCGGTCGCTATGCGTATCAAGTGGCGCCCTCCAGATCCTCGCGGCGCTGCACATATCCTCGGCTGATGGGCCCGTCTGTGACGGCGAGCGATGCTGTGTTCATCTGCTGGCCCCGACGTGACGCTTAACGGCGCCGAGGAACTGCGATAGGTGCCCCACGACCTCGTCGCCGACAGACGCGGCCGGGGAAGCGTCGAGTGTTTCCTCGGCTTGCTCGGCGCGCTTGGCGACTTCCATCAGAACTTGCTCCACTGCCGGCGGCCAGGGAGCCCGATTGTCCTGAAGCATCCGAGCGGCCCGGACCATCATGATGAACTGCTCCGGCGGAATCGTCGTCCCGGCGGCATGCTGTTCGAGAATGCGGTCGGCGATTGCCGTCGCGAGCCTGGCGACCTCGACCAGCTTGTCGGGCTCAGCGTGAGAGCCCTTCATTTCAGGTAGCCCTTCGCCTTCAGGTGCTCGGTGAGGGCTTCGCGGATTGCGTCTGGCCGCGATGGTTTTGGCTCTGGCTGATCAGCGATCCACGCATCAAGAGGCGAAATTTGTGTCGGCAACAGCCGGACCAGAACAGGCGTTGCGTCCGTCGCCGGGCGGCCGCGTTTTCTTTTTCCAATATCATCTATTGACGCCATGCATTAGATGATATTACAAAATACGGGCCGGGACAAGGTTGCAGCCTGGTTCCCGGCCCTGACCAGACACGTCCTTCGGAGACGATCATGGCTACCAGTAAGCCTACAGCACCGGCTCGCGCCGGTGAACGCCCGCGTTCGCCTTCTCGGCTTTTCGCCGACATCCCAGACTTTAGCCAGCCAGTCCCAATTCGCCGGCCGGTCGTGATCGGCACAGTCCGCGAGCTTCCAAGCGAACGCCGTTCCCCAATCCTGCCGAACGAGCCGATGCCTGGCGCTATTGAGCCGTGGGAGGCCGTGGCTCCTGTTCGCCCCGACACGGCGCACGTCCGTGCTCGACACTTCCTGGACCTCGCCGGCGAGGCGTTGGCCGCTACCCTCATCATCGCCGGGGGCGTGTTCGCCTACGGCTACCTCCCTGTCGCGTGAGGAGGGGGCCATGAGCAAATCCTCCTCCAGGAAGGCACCGGCTGGCCCGCGGACGTCCCTGCGCGAGCGGGCTGCCGACGTAGGTGCTTCGGCCGCCCGCGTTCTGAGACGGAAAGCCGAGGAGCCGGCTGCGCCTCAACCCATGCCGTTGGCTAAGACGCAGGCTGACGCGGTGGAACTGAGCGGCCTCGATATCTGCCAGCTCAGCAACCTGTTCGACGTGTTCGAGGCGACTCATCTCCACTGGCTCGCTGTCAGCTGTCAGCCGTTCACGGAAACTCGCCACCCGATCTACGGCGTATCCGCAAATATGGCTGGCAAGATTGCGGAGCAGGAAGCCGAGCGTGCGGCCCTGATCCGCGACCGCATCGCCGATGAGGTGCGCCTCCGAAAGCCTCAGGACGCCTGGCAGCGCGACGAAGCTCTAAGCCTGCGCATCAAGGACGAGATCTTATGCGAGGGGGCGATCCGGGATCGCGATCTCCTCATGGAAGCCGTGAAGGCCTGGGGCTGATCATGAGCAATGTCGTTCCATTTCCCACCAGCCGTCGGGTGATGGCCAAAGCAATTCCGCGAGAAGAGTTCGAGCAGCTCGCGGAGCTCGCGCTCGATGTCGTAGAGCGGATAGTCGCGCTGTTAGATGATCGGGATGGCGAGCCTGGCACCCAAGCCGCCGATCAGCGTTTCCAGCCCGACAATCTCCACAGCATGCAAATCCAGGCCGATTATCGTGGCCTGGAGATGGAGTGATAGGCCGGACACCGACGACAGCTATGGCGTTTCAATCCGGCTGGAGGTGGTAAAACGCGCTCCGCTGGATGTGAGGCGAGGGAAGAGCATGACGGACTTGGTGCGCAACAACGTCGACCAAAGCCGTTTCGAGCTGGGGGCCGGAGATGCAGTTGTGTTCGCAGATTATCAGCGCGAAGCAGGCTGCCTCATCATCAGCTACGTCTACGCACCACCTGCCTTGCGAGGCACCGGAGCTGCTGGACGGCTCATGGAAGGCGTGGTGGCTCAGGCCCGGGCAAGCGGTGAGCGGATTGTACCCTTGTGCGGCTACGCCAGGACTTGGCTGCACAGGCACTGCGCGCACCGCGATCTTATCGCGTGAGTTAGCCAAGACAGGCTATTCAGATCAATCAGGATCGTCGGCCTTGGCATAGCAAGGTGCGTGGCCGATCCTTTGTGTCCATGGACTTCATAGAAGCAGCAGGTCTGTTAGGCCGCGGCGGCACCGGCCACGTAGCTGCGCCAGCCACCGAATTGCGTGATGTCGACCGCACCTGCGACGCCAGCCGCCTCGACGAGAAAGCCCTTCTGTGCTGTTCCGTCGGCGAGCCACAGGGTGCCGATGCCGAGGGGCGTCGGGATGGCAGCCACGAAATCGCCGAAGGCGGCGGGCGGCAGCGCCCAGACCTCCGTCTGGATGCAACTGCCTTCGTCCGCGGCCACCCGGAGTAGACCCGGGCGCTGCGGCGGCCCGCCCGGCAGGGCGTAGAGGCTGAACGCTAGGCGGGCGAATGGATGGGCCATCCATGCTGACCCTCGAATAAGGATGACGAGGTGATTGGGGGCAAGGTCATCCGTGAGTGGTGAAATGCGACACAACGTGGACCAGCGTAAGAGGTACAAGAGTTGCCAAGCCAGGTTCCACGGGACGGGCGCATTCACGAGGCCGATGATGCAGTACCGACACGATGCGATCTACGCCTCTCGCCGCTCGCCGGTCTTCGCCCGTAACCTTGTCGCCACGTCGCAGCCGCTTGCCACACAAGCCGGGTTGATGATGCTGCACCAGGGCGGAAACGCCCTCGATGCGGCCCTGGCCGCGGCCATCGCGCTGACCGTGGTCGAGCCCACCGGCAACGGCATTGGGTCGGACGCCTTCTGTATCCTGTGGCACGAGGGCCAGCTGCACGGGCTCAATGCCTCCGGGCGCTCGCCGGCCGGCTGGACGCCGGAGCGCTTCGCCCATCACAGCGCGTTTCCGCATCGCGGTTGGGACACCGTCACGGTGCCCGGCGCGGTCTCGGCCTGGGTGGAGCTGTCGCGGCGCTTCGGCCGCTTGCCGTTCGCGCGCCTGTTCGAGCCGGCCATCGGCTACGCGGAAGAGGGCTTCCTGGTCTCGCCAGTCATCGCCGAGCTGTGGCGGCGGGGCGCAGCGGAGCTCAAGACCCAGCCCGGCTTCGCGGCGACCTTCATGCCGGACGGGCGGACGCCAGCTGCCGGCGAGCTGTTCCGGGCCCCCGGGCATGCCCGCACGCTCCGGTTGATCGCCGAGACGCGGGGCGAGGCCTTCTACCGGGGCGAGCTGGCGCACCGGATCGCGGATTTCGCCCGCCAGCATGGCGGCGCCCTCGACGAGAGCGACTTGGCGGAGCACTCTACGGATTGGTGCGGCACCATCCGGCAGGATTTCGGCGGCGCGAGCCTGCACGAGATCCCGCCGAACGGGCAGGGCATCGCGGCCCTGATGGCGCTGGGGATCCTGCGCTCGACCGGCCTCGCGGACCTCTCCGCAGACAGCCCGGACGCGCTCCATCTGCAGATCGAGGCGATGAAACTCGCCTTCGCGGACGTCTACGCCTACGCGGCCGACCTGCGCTACATGACCAAGGTCACCCACGACCACCTGCTCGATCCTGCCTATCTCGCCTCCCGGGCGGCCCTGATCGACCGCCGGCGCGCGCAGGTCTTCGGGCGCGGGGCGCCGAACGAGGGCGGGACCGTGTGCCTCGCCACCGGCGATGCTGGCGGCATGATGGTTTCCTACATCCAGTCGAACTATTCGGGCTTCGGCTCCGGGGTGGTGGTGCCGGAGACCGGCATCAGCCTGCAGAACCGCGGATACGGCTTCACCCTGGCCGAAGGCCATCCCAACCAGGTCGGCCCGCGCAAGCGCCCGTTCAACACGATCATCCCGGGCTTCGTCATGCAGGACGGGGCGCCGCTGATGGCCTTCGGCTTCATGGGCGGACCCATCCAGGCGCAGGGCCACGTGCAGGTCCTCGTGCGGACCCAGCTCTGGGGGCAGGACCCGCAGACCGCCGTCGACGCGCCCCGCTGGCGCCATGTCGCCGGATTGCAGGTCGCCGTGGAGACCGCCTTCCCCGCCGCGGTGCTGGGCGAGCTGGAGGCGCGGGGCCACGAGCTCGTGCGCGAGCCGCCGGATTCCGCCTTCGGCTTCGGCGGCGCGCAGCTCGTGCGCCGGATCGAGGGCGGTTACGTCGGCGGCTCCGACCCCCGCAAGGACGGTCACGCGGGCGGTTTCTAGAACGCCCGCCACCGGAATGGACGACGGCTCGGCGCTCACGAGCGCGCTGGGCTGCAACCTTTGTCGCCCCGCACCAGCATCAGGTTCATCATGTCAGCACCGGTCGCGGCCGCGCGCGCAACACCCTCCCGCGACGCGTCACAGATGTACAAGGCGGTGATCGCGTCCTCGATCGGCAACGCCCTCGAGTTCTACGACCTGACCCTGTACCTGTATTTCGCGGTCACGATCTCGAAGCTGTTCTTCCCGACCAGCAACCCGACCACCTCGCTGCTGCTCGCGCTCGGCAGCTTCGGCATCTCCTATCTGATGCGTCCGCTGGGTGCGATCGTGCTCGGTCTGTACGCCGACAGGGTTGGCCGCAAGCCGGCGCTGATGCTGTCGATCGTCCTGATGATGGTCGGCACCTCCATGATGGTGGTGATGCCGTCCTACGAGTCGATCGGAATCCTGGCCTCGATCGGCGTGCTCGCCGCGCGGCTGATCCAAGGGTTTTCCGTCGGCGGCGAGTTCGGTGCTTCCACCGCCTTCATGGTCGAGCACGGTCCGGCGCGAAAAGGGTTCTTCGCGAGCTTCCAGTTCGCCAGCCAGGGCCTGGCCAGCGTGATGGCGGCCCTGTCCGGGGTCATCCTGAGCGCCACCCTGAGCGCGGACCAGATTGGTTCGTGGGGGTGGCGCCTGCCCTTCGCGTTCGGATTGCTGATCGGTCCCGTCGGCCTCTACATCCGTCGCAACATCGAGGAGACCCCCGAGTTCGAGGCAACCGCCGAGGAGGCGGCCAATTCGCCCGTGCGCGACCTGTTCGTGCAGCAATGGCTGAACATCCTGCTGGCGACCGGGCTCGTGGCGACCTCCACGGCGCTGAACTACATGATCAGCTACACGCCGACCTACGCGGTCAACCAGCTCGGCCTGCCCTCCTGGATCGGCTTCGTGGCCTCCTTCGTCGGGGCCGTCATGCTGATGACGGTCGCGCCGCTTGTCGGGCACTGGTCGGACAGCATCGGACGGACGCCGATCATGCGGGCCGTGGTGATCGGTGTCTTCGTGCTGATGTTTCCAGCCTTCGCGCTGCTGATCAGCTATCCGGTGCTGCTCGTCATCGTGCCGGTGCTCGCGCTGATCGGCGGCCTCAAGGCGAGCTACAGCGCAGCGCTTCCGGCGCTCATGGCCGAGATCTTCCCTACGCGCACGCGCAGCACCGGCATGAACATCAGCTACAATGTCGGTGTAACGCTGTTCGGCGGCTTTGCGCCGTTCTGGATCGAGAGCCTGATCGCGATCACCCATACGGCGCTCGCCCCGAGCTTCTTCCTGATGTTCGCGGCCAGCGTCAGCCTGGTTTGCATCGTCCTGGTCCGGCGGAAATTTGGGTTGCGCTGATGGCAGTCGGAAACTTCTGGACCCTCGTCTGAAACGGAGTTTGACGGGCCGGCCCATTCCGCGGCCGGACGACGGACGAACTATGAGGAGACGGCGTCTGCCCTGATGCCGACCCACCGCGTAGGCCGCCGATGGCTGGAAGGCCCCCCAGCGCGGCATGTCCCGGCCTTGATCGCCATACGGGAGCGAAGCCGGGAACCCGCTATTTCGCGGCCGTGATCACGGCTTCGATCAGGACGTTGGGGCCGAGCTCGGCGACGCCGATGGTCGAGCGGCTCGGCAGGAGTTCGGGTGCGAACCATGCGGTCCAGGCCGCATTCATCTCGTCCTTCAGGTTCATGTCAGTGATGTAGAGCGTAGCCGTCAAGACCTTGCTCTTGTCGCTGCCGGTCTCGGCCAGCAGGGCGTCGATGCGCGCCAGCACCTGCTCGGTCTGCCCCTTCATCGAGACCGAGCGATCCTCGGCGACAATGCCGCCGAAATAGAGGACCCCCGCGTGCTCGACGACGCGGTGCATGATGGGCGTGCGGATATGACGGTCGATCACGGAGTGTGGTCCTCTCTGTGGAAACGGGGCTCAGCCGGCTGGCTGCATTAGGGCACCCCGGGGGCTTGAGCCGGTGGCGGCCCGGCTGAAGCGGTCGGGCGCGAAGGGCTCGATGGGGAAGCGGGTTCGTCCATCGAGGAGGAGGTCAGCGACGATGTCGCCGATCACCGGTGCCAGGGCAAAGCCGTGGCCGGAGAAGCCGAAGGCGTGCACGAGCCCATCCGCGACCGCCGAGCGGCCGATCACCGGCAATTCGTCCGGCGTGACGCCCTCGATGCCGGCCCAGGCGTGCACGATGCGCGCGTCGCGGAGAATCGGGAACAGATCGAGGGCTGTGCGCGCCGAATAGGCGAGACGCGGGACGTCTAGGCTTACCTGACCGGTGTCGAGATCCGCCAGGCCCTTGTGGCCGCCGCCGATCATGACGTGTCCGCTCTCGGATTGCTTGAAGGAGAGGGGCCGCCCGGCCGCGCCGACCACGGGTGTCAGGAACGGCGGCAGACTGTCGGTGAGGAGCATCTGAAAGGCGTTGAAGCCGAGCGGGATTGCTTCGCCCACCGCCCGGGCAAGGCGTCCGCCCCAGGCACCGGCCGCATTGACGAGATACGGGGCCGCATAAGCGTCCGCGTCCCGGCTCTTCAGGATCCAGCGTCCGTCCAGCCGCTCGGCGCTGGAGACGCGCACGCCCTCCAGGATCTCCGCCCCGGCAGCTGTCGCTGCGCGGCCGAAGGCCTGCGTGGTCCGGAGTGGGACCGCGTAGCCGTCGCGCCGCGCGATCAGGCCGCCGACCACGTGACCGGCGACGGCCGGCAGCAGGCCGCGCAGAGTTTCGGCATCCACGACCTCTTCGTGACGGAATCCCAGCGCTTGCATCTGCGCCGCGCGTTCGGCGAGGCGGGCAAGTTCGGCCCCGGTCTCGGCCACCCGCACCTGCCCGACGCTGCGGAAGCCGCAGGTCTCGCCCACCAGAGTGGCGATGCGATGCCATCGGTCGAGGGCTTCCAGCGCGAGCGGCACCTCGGCGACGTGGCGGCCCAAGGTGCGCACGCCGCCGGCTGAGTAGCCTGACGCGTGCGCGCCGACCTGCTGCGCTTCCAGTACGCGGACCCGGATGCCGCGCAGGGCGAGATGCAGGGCGGCAGAGAGGCCGTGAAGCCCGCCGCCGACCACGAGGACGTCAGACTCCCTCATGCGAGCTCTCCACCGTCCAGCTGCGGCGGATGCGGCTCCGGCGCCTCCGCGACGAAACTCGCAAGCGCCGCGAGGCTGACGGGCCGGGCCGGCCGGACCGGACCCGCAAGGATGCCGTGCGCGCGCAACCGCGCATCACGGGCCGGATCGGCGGGACGCTCCAGAAGCGCCG
Source organism: Methylobacterium sp. E-066 (assembly GCF_022829635.1). Lineage (GTDB taxonomy): Bacteria > Pseudomonadota > Alphaproteobacteria > Rhizobiales > Beijerinckiaceae > Methylobacterium. The sequence goes on along the minus strand of NZ_JAKSYO010000086.1, from coordinate 8,696 downwards.
CGAGGTCGAACGGATCCAGCCACGCCGTTCCGCTAGACTCCGGAAGCGACGCCGGGAACGGGGCTGCGGCAGACCCCGCCATCAGCGCCTTGGCAGCGGCAGCCCCCTGCCTTGCCGCGGCGTCCGCCGAGTCCGCGCCAGTCACCCGGCCGGCGGCCGATATGCCTAGGACGGTGGTGCGTCCCGCCCCGTCGGCGACGAGGTGGCCTTCCGTGAAGGCGCAGCCGAGGCTTGCCAGCAGCAGGGGCTCGTCGGCGCAGACCAGTAGGCGGTCGAAGGGCTCCGGCCGGACGCGGCCCGCGCTCTCGATCCAGAGGATCCCGGGCTCGGCATGCCAGCCAGTCGCCTGCGGGCGCGCGATCAGCACGGCCCCCGGCAGCCGGGCCAGGGCTGCCCTCCCAGCCGGACCGCCGCCCAGCACGCAGATCCGGAGCGCCACGGGCGCGCTCACGCGGCCGCGTCCTGCGGTTCCCGCGCCAGCTCGCCGACGGTCATCGGCTTGAACGGCGCCCGCGGCCGGAGCGCGCCGACCTCCTCCATCGAGGCCCCGCGGATTTCGGCGATCAGGCCGGCGACCACAGTCCCGCACATGCGGCCCTGGCAGGGGCCCATGCCAGCGCGCAGGAACGCCTTGACCTGGTTTGGCCCCGTGGCGCCGAGCCGCGCGGCCTCGCGGATCTGGCCGCCGGTGATCTCCTCGCAGCGACACACGATGGTGTCGTCCGCGGGCGCCAGCACAGTCGGTGCAGGGGCGTAGAGCCGGTCGAGGAAGGGTCGCAGCGACAGCGCGGAACGCAGGGAAATGCGTGGGGCCGCCGCGCGCGCATCACGGGCCGCGGCATCGAGCTTCCCCAGGCGGTGGGCCGCGTCGATAGCCGCCAGCCGGCCGCTGGCAACCGCCGCCTCCCAGCCACCGATGCCGCCGCCATCGCCCGCGACTGCCACGTTCGGGTGACTGGTGGCGCCCCAGGGGTCGAGGCGGGGCCGCCAGCACAGCTGCCGCGCGTTCCAATCGTGGTCAAGGCCGAGGGCCCGGGTGATGTGCGTCGACGGGATCACGCCCTCGTGCAGGAGCAGCGTGTCGCAAGGCAGCGAACCTCCATGCCAGTGCACCGCCTGGACGTGCGCGTCGCCCTCCGCCCTCAGGTCGCGTACGCCCCGCACGACCTGAAGGCCGCGTCGCTTAGCCTCCCGGACGAGCGCAACGCCCTTACCGAGGAGCCGGCGGCCGGTCCAAAGGCCGCCGGCGCGGAACGCATCCCAGAGCGCGCCGCCGGCACCGGTCTCAAGCAGCGTCAGCGGCCCGACCCCGGCACGCAGAAGCTGGACCGCCAGCAGCCAGCACAAAGGTCCCTGGCCGGCGATCACCACGGCGCCCTGCGGGACGGCGCCGGCGGTTTTCAGCAGGATTTGGGCCGCGCCGGCGCTCATCACGCCGGGGAGGGTCCAGCCGGGGATCGGCACCGGTCGCTCCTGAGCGCCGGTGGCCAGCAGCACGCGCCGGGCCGCGAGTTCCGACGAAGCCCCACCGGCTTTCAACGAGAGCGCTCCTGTGTCGGGCGCGAGATGCCACAGCGTCGAGGAAGGCCTATAGGCGATCGTCGTGACGCCCCGGAATGACGCGGTGAGCGCACCGCCGGCGTCCAGGAACTCGCCCGCGAGGGCCGGGTCGCCGGAGGCGGATTCCACCGCGCGGAACACCTGCCCGCCCGGGGCAGCCTGCTCGTCGAGCACGGTGACCGAGAGCCCCAGCGCGGTGGCCTCAATGGCGGCGGCCATGCCGGCTGGGCCGGCGCCCACGATAGCGAGATCGTAGCTCATGCGGCCTCCGGGGCATTATGGTCGGGCCGGGCTGCGCGCGGTCCCTGCTGCGGCTCGATGCGCATGCCCGGCGCCACCGGGACCAGGCAGGCCTGGCGGTTGGCGACGCCGTCGATCTCAGCGAGACAATCGAAGCAGATGCCGATCATGCAATAGGGCAGGCGCGGAGCTCCGCTTACCGGCGTCGTGCGGATCGCCGGGGCGCTGGAGAGCAGCACCGCGGCGGCGGCGGAAGCGCCCTCGGGGACGCGGACCACCGCGCCGGCCACGTACACGTCCACCAGCCGGTCCCGCGGGGCGGGGCGGGCTTCAGGCCGCCTTCTGAACATCGAACCGTCTCGCGCTGAAGGGGGACATCTCCGGCGCCAGCGCGCCGGCTGCGATCATCGGGGCGAGCAGGTGCGCATGCGCCCCCGCCAGGGTCACGCCCGAATGGCAATTGGCCAGGAACGCCCCGGGGCAGCGCTCGGACTCGTCGTAGATCGGCTTCCCATCGGGCGACATGACCCGCAGGGCCGCCCAGGCCCGGACGATGTTCAGTTCAGCGATCCACGGGAAGGTCTGCACCGCCCGTTGGGCGATGGCCCGCATGATCGCGGGGGTCTGGCTCAGGGTGTCGAAGCCCATGTCCTCCTTGCTGTCTCCGAGGAGGAGCGAGCCCTCGTCGGTCTGGCGGACGACGTGGGTCGGCAGAGCGAGCACCTCGCGGGTGCGTTCCGTGACAAGGATTTGGCCGCGCTCGGGCCGCAGCGGAGCGGCGAGGCCGACGAGCGGTGCAAGGTCGGCGTTGCCCAACCCCGAGGCCAGCACGAGCCGGGGCGCCCGCACGATCGCCGTGCCAAGGCTGACGGAAAAATCGTGGGGCGCCGCCGTGACGGCCTCGACCCGGGCATTCGGTCGGTAATGGCCGCCCGCCCGCTGGAACGCGGCGTGGAGTGCGCGCAGGAGATGCAGCGGGCTCGCATGCCCATCGTAGGGGGTCCAGGAGGCACCCACGACCTTGGGCCCGAGTCCCGGGACCATGTCGCGCAGCTCCGCGACACTCAGCATGCGATATTCGTAGCCGGCATTGCCGGCCTCTCTGCGGAGCTGGCCCATCAGCGCGTCGCGCTGCGCCATCTCCGCGTCCGAGAAACAGAAATGCAGGCCGCCCGGCTGGTGCAGGCCGACGCCGATGCCGGTGGCCTCGGACAGATCCTCGGCGAGCCCCGGCCAGGCCTTCGCCGAGCCATGGGTCCAGTGCTGGTAATGGGGTGCGCCCAGGCCCTTCGACTGGACCCAGATCAACCCGAAATTGCCCCTGCTGGCCCGGTGGGCGATGTCGCCCTCGTCCAGCATCAGCGTGGACAGGCCTTGCCGCTGCAGCCCGTACGCGATCGCTGCGCCCACGAGTCCGCCGCCGACCACGATGGCGTCGCGCGTCTCGCCCTGCAGCGTCTGTGTTGCCGAGATCATGCGCGGCGCTCCCCGGTGAGGAGGCGGTCGATCGGGTAGAAGCGATCGAGCACCAGGAGGACCAGGGCGGTGCCGAGGATCAGGGCCGCCGACACGGACGCGACCAGCGGGTCGGTCATCTGGTCGATGTAGTTGAACAGCTGCACGGGCAGCGGGTTGGCGGACGGGGAAGCCAGGAACAGGCTAACCGTCAGCTCGTCGAAGCTCGTGACGAAGGCCAGGATCCAGCCCCCCGCGACGCCCGGGGCGATCAGCGGCAGGGTCACCCGACGAAACACGGTCAGGCGCGAGGCCCCGAGGCTCTCTGCGGCGCGCTCGATCCGCGGATCGAGACCCGACAGGCCGGCCCCGACGAGGCGCAGCATGTAGGGGGTAATCACGATGACATGCGCGGTGACCAAGCCCGCGAAGCTGCCCGAGAGGCCAAAGCCGGAGAAGAAGCGCAGCAGCGCAACGCCCAGCACCACGTGCGGGATCATCAGCGGCGAGGCGAGGATCGCCACCAGAGCCCCGCGGCCGGGGAAGCGCCACCGGGCGATCGCCAGAGCTGCCGGCACCGCGATCAGCGCGGATAGCGTGGCGGCCGTCACGCCGAGGCGCAAGCTGAACCAAAAGCTCTCCAGGAAGCGCGGGTTGTCGCCGATCGCGCGCCACCAGCGCAGGGAGAGCCCGTTGAGCGGCAGGGCGAGGTAACCCTCCCCGGTGAAAGATACGCCGATCACCACGAGCAGCGGTGCCAGGATGAAGGTGAGGAACAGCGCGTGGAAGGCCAGCGCCAGGGGACCGTTGCGGCTCATGCCCGGCTTCCTCCCTTGCCACCTTCCGCGACTTCGCCCAGGCGGCGCATGGCCCGCGTCTCAACGAAGCGTGTCCAGATCAGCGTGGCGGTGAGGATCGCCACCATCAGCAGCGTCGCGAGCGCAGCGCCGAGCGGCCAGTTCAGCGTGTTCAGGAACTCGTTGTAGGTCATGCTCGACACGACCTTGAGGCGCTTTCCCCCGAGCATGGCCGGGGTCGCGAAAGCCGAGGCCGACAGGCAGAACACCATCAAGGCACCGGCCATGATGCCCGGCATGACGTTCGGGAGGACGACGCGGCGGAACACCGTCAGACGGCTCGCCCCAAGGCTGAAGGCCGCGCGCTCCAGCACCGGATCGAGCCGACCGAGACTCGCCCACACGGACAGAACCACCAAGGGCACCATCACGTGCACCAGGCCGATCACCACGGCGAGTTCGGTGAACATCAGGCGGAAAGGCGCGCCTGGCACACCGAGGATCGTCAGTACCTGGTTCACGAGCCCGGTCGTGCCGAGCAGCACCATCCAGCCGAAATTGCGCACGACCACCGACACGAGCAGCGGCCCGACCACGATCAGCAGCATCGCACCGCGCCAGCGCGGAGCCATGCGGTAGATGATCCACGCTTCGGGCACGCCAACCAGCAGGCAGATCGCCGTGGTCCAGAGTGCGATACGCAGAGTCCGCAGCAGCGATTCTGCGAACAGGCTATCGGTCAGCAGGTCGCGGTAATTCTCCAGGCCCCAGCCGGGCAGGATGCCCTTCTCGAAATCGAACCCGTGCAGGCTGAGGAGCAGCACGCCACCGAGCGGCAGCAGCAGCGCGCCGGCATAGACGACGAGGGAGGGCGCCGCGAGAAGCGCAGGGGTCAGGTTACTCCGGCCGTTCATGCGCGTTCGAGCCGGCGCAGGCTGTGGGCATCCCAGTCTAGCGTCACCGGGGCACCCTCGTCGTGCGGCACGGAGCCGGTGTTCTGCAGCATCACGGCGAAGCTCCCGAGCGCCGTCTCGACGGCGTAGAGCCAGAAGCCCCCTAGGAAGAGGCGCGACTGCACCCGCCCGCCGAGCCCTGCGGCCCCATCATTGCCGATGCGCAGGCGCTCCGGCCGGATGGTGAGCAGGATGTCGCCCTGGCGATCGGCCAGGTCCGGCGGCAGTGCGAAGCGATGCCCCCCAGCTTCCGCCTGGCCGCCCCCCGCGCAGGCGGGCAGGCGGTTGCTGCGTCCCAGAAAGTCGGCGACGAAGTCGTCCGCTGGGACGTCGTAGGCCCGCCACGGTGCATCGATCTGGACAATGCGGCCGCCCTGCATGATCGCCACGCGGTCGCACAGGGCCATCGCCTCCGACTGGTCGTGCGTGACCAGGATCGTGGTGACGCCGATCCTGCGCTGGAGTTCGCGCAGCTCGACCTGCATTTCCTCGCGCAGCTTCGCGTCGAGGTTCGAGAGCGGCTCGTCGAGGAGAAGCAGGCGTGGCTCGATTACTAGGGCGCGCGCTAGTGCGACCCGCTGCTGCTGGCCGCCCGACATCTGCCGCGGGAAGCGGTCGGCGAGATGGGCAAGGTGGACCAAATCGAGCGCCTCAGCGACGCGCTTTATGCGCTCCGCCTTCGACACCCGACGCATCTCCAGGCCGAACGCCACGTTCTCGGCCGCGGTCATGTGCGGGAACAGGGCGTAGGATTGGAACACCAGCCCGATGCCGCGCTTGGCCGCCGGCACCGTGGTCAGATCGCGCCCATCCATCGTGATGCGGCCGCGGCTCGGGGCCTCGAAACCGGCTATCATCTGCAGCGTGGTGGTCTTGCCGCAGCCGGAGGGGCCGAGCAGGCCAAGGAACTCCCCCGGGGCTACCGAGAAGCTGACCTCACGGATCGCCGTGAAAGCCCCGTAATCCTTGCCGATTCGGTCGAGGGTGAGGAAATGCGGGGCGGCCATCAGCGCTCGACCTCGCGCTGCCAGCGGCGGGTCCAGTCAGCGCGGTTGCGGTTCACCACATCCCAATCGAGCCCGATGAGGCTCTTCACCTGATCCTCACCGTAGATCACCCGGTTGGCGACCTCGGGGGGCAGTTTGGTGGCCGGGTTGGTCGGTCCGGCGCCGTACTGGGTGGCAAAGGCCAGTTGCACGGCCGGCGAGATCATATAGGCCAGGAACTTGTCGGCCAGGGCGGGCTCCGGGCTGCCGGTGACGGCGCATCCTGCGGTCATCAGGACCACCGATCCCTCCTTCGGCCGCACGATGGCCAGGGGGAAACCCGCCTGCTGCATCGCTGCGACCCGCGAGGAGCCCCAGACTGCGAGCCAGATCTCGCCGGACTGGAACATCTCGCTCATCTTGCCCGGGCTGCTCTCGTAGGCGAGGACGTTCGGGTTGATCTGCTGGCGCAGCACTTTGAGGCCCGGCGCAATGTCGGAATCGCTGCCGCCGTTGATGCGCGAGACCATCGCCAGGGTGTGGACGCCGTACGTATTGTCGATGCCCGGGATGGCTATGTGCTGCCGGTATTCAGGCCGGGCGAGGTCCATCCAAGACGTTGGGACCGGTAGGTTCTTCTGCGCGAAGACATCCTTGTTGTAGGCGATGCCGGTGAAGCCGAAGCCGGTGCCGACGGCCTGATCGCTCGCAAGGCGGGCGATCGGGTACACGGCGTCCCGGGTGGTCTCCGGCAGCGGGCGGCAGAGGCCGAGCCCGGCCGCCTGGACCATCGGACCGTCGTCCAGCACGGCGACGCCGATGGTCTGATTGCCGCGCTGCGCCTGCATGCGGGCGAGATTGTCGGACGAGTTGCCGGTCAGGTAGTCGATCCGGACATTGTTCTCACGTTCGAAAGCCGGGATCACGCTGGAGCGCATGACCTGCTCATAGCTGCCACCGTAGCCGGCAACAGTCAGGCGCTGTTCGGCCGCGGCCGAGGAGGCCGCCATGCTGAGCACGGTGGCCGTCGCAGTAAAGAGACCTAGTGTCGACCGCAACATTGCTTGCCTCCGTGAGCAATCGGAAAGCTATTCATGGGCATAAAACGAGCACGTCGCTTCCGGCCTGAGCATCTCCGCGAATTTCCAGCCCCGAATGCTTTACAGCGTGCGATCTCTTGACGAGGGACGCAAATTCATAATTTTTGTCGTTTCATTCCTTTCAGTAGCGAGTTGCAGGATTTTGGATGACCCCGAGCCGGCTTCGCCAGCTGGAAGCATTCCGCGCAGTCATGCAGAGCGGCTCGGTCAGCCGTGCGGCGCAGCGGATGTTCCTCTCACAGCCGGCCGTCACGAAGCTGCTGCGCGGCCTGGAGGACGAGACCGGATTGCCGCTCTTCGATCGCTCGCGCCGCCACCTTCAGCCGACGCCGGAAGCCGTGAAGCTGGAGGGCGACGTCGCGACCCTGTTTGCGGCCGCCGACCACCTGGATCGCACCATCGACGATATGCGGGGAGTCGGAAGCGGAGAGTTGCGCGTCGCCGCCATGCCATTGATGGGTCTGTCGCTCATTCCGCGGCTGCTAGCTAAGTTCGCCCGGGAGGTGCAGCCGGTGCGGATATCGCTCGTGGTGGCGAGTTCGCGTGAGGTCCATGATTTGGTGCAGGCCGGCAATGCCGACCTCGGGTTTGCCCTGCCGGTCGGCCGAAGCGCCCTCGTCGCAGCACCGCCGATCGACCTACCTGGACTTGTTGTCCTGCCACCCGGGCATCGCCTCACGCGGAACAAGGCGATCCCGCTTTCTGAGCTGCATGACGAACCCTACATCTCACTCGGTCGGCAGTACCGCCTCCGCGATCAGGTCGACGAACTCTTCACTGTCAACGGTGTCGTGCCTCGCCTTGTCGCGGAGACGCAGAACGCGGCAGCCGCCTGTGCCATGGTCGCCGCTGGCCTCGGCTTCGCTGTAGCGGAGGCTGTCACTGTGAGGGCCCTAAAGGGACAGGTTGTCGTGCGGAGATTGCAGCCGACTGTGACGTTCTCGGTCACTGTACTGGGAAGCCCTGGGCGCCCGCTATCAGCTGCCGCCCTGTCCTTCCTTAAACTGGTCCGCAGCGACTTAGATAACTGATCTTTCACTTAATGCGCTGCTAATTTTTGTTGCATGGGCTATTAAAACAGCAAATTAAATTATTTTATCATATAAACAGCGGCCGCTCGATTTCACATTACAACAAATCTTAGTAGTTTTGTAGCATGAAATTGGACGGATTGGGCAGTTATTCCGCAGCTTGCTATTACGCGTCCACATTGCGTCGGCAGGGACTCTGTCCGCTCCTATGGCACCCTTGTTTCGGGACGATTGTCTCTTCCAAACCTCTCGCCTCAGTCCCCACGAACATCAAGCTTCACGCGCTAGCCACTGGCGCAGTTTGGTCCACCGCGGCCGTGTGTTGCCGCCGCGGACCGCGATGCCCAGCGCCTTGCGCTGCCCGAGGAGCACGACCAACCGCTTGCCGCGCGTCACGCCCGTGTACAGGAGGTTCCGCGCCAGCATCGTCCAGTGCTGCATGGCCAGCGGGATCACCACCGCCGGGTACTCCGAGCCCTGCGACTTGTGGATGGTCGTGGCGTAGGCCGGGACCAGCGTGTCGAGTTCACCGTATGGGTAGACCACCTCGCGGCCGTCGAAATCGACGATCACC
>NZ_JAKSYO010000083.1 GCF_022829635.1 Methylobacterium sp. E-066 | reverse complement strand
CGTTCGCATCTGCAAGTGCAGGTAGGTCGCGTCGAACTCGGAGGCACGGACAAGCTCGTCCCACGCCTTAACCACCAGCGTCTGCCGGTGAAGTGTGATCAGCCCGCGACCGCGCATCTCCTTCAGCACGCGGTTGATGTGGACGCTCGTCATCCCCGTAGCGTCGGCGAGATCGGTCTGGGTGATCGGAAGCGGACAGCGGTGATCACCCGCCAGACCGACCGACTCCTGTTTCAGGTACAGTTCGCAGAACAGGTGGGCCAAGTGCTCGAACGCCGGGCGGCGGCCCATGGCGATCAACCACTCCCGGAAGATCGCCGCGTCGATCAGCGTGTCACGCCAGAGCGCGGCGGCGATGGTCGGGAAGCGGGCCGTGAGGTCGTGCATGCTCTCGTGCGGGACGAACGCCACGGTGGCCTGGGTCATCGTCCCGAGGGTGTGGTCCATCAGCGGGATGTGCAGGCTCTGCAAATCCGGGATGTCGCCCGCGATGTGGAACGAGACGATCTGGCGGCGCCCTTCGCTCAGGAACTTGTACCGACACGCCCAGCCTTCGAGGATGACGCAGCACTGGGTCGCCCGGTCTCCGTCCCGCACGATGTCCTGTCGCGCTGAGAGGGTCCGCACCCGAACCGGCAGACTCT
>NZ_JAKSYO010000218.1 GCF_022829635.1 Methylobacterium sp. E-066 | reverse complement strand
GGCGATCTCGGCCGGCGACATCATCGTGACGGTCAACGACGTCTCCGAGCGCACGCATCTGCTCGCGCTCAATGCCGCGATCGAGGCGGCGGCGGCCGGCGAGAGCGGGCGCAGCTTCGCCGTGGTGGCCTCCGAGATGAAGCTGCTCGCCGATCAAGCGAAGGCGGCCACCGGCCAGGTCCGGGGGATCCTGGGCGAGATCCAGCGGGGCATCAACACCTCGGTGATGCTGACCGAGGAGGCGGTGAAGCGGGCGGCTTCGGGCAAGACGCGCTCGGACACGACGCAGCGGACGATCGAGGAGATCACGGCGCGGGTGGAGGAGAACGTGCAGACGTTCCAGCAGATCGTGGCCTCGACCAACCAGCAGCAGCTGGGGATCGAGCAGGTGATGGGGGCG
>NZ_JAKSYO010000082.1 GCF_022829635.1 Methylobacterium sp. E-066 | reverse complement strand
CGGATGTGGCGCGGGTCCCCTCTCCCGTGCGGGAGAGGGACAGGGTGAGGGATGCGCGTTTTCCGGAAAGACCTGGTCCCTCACCCCAACCCTCTCCCGCACGGGAGAGGGGGCGCGTGGCGGCTTTCGCAAGCCGATGTGTGAACATCGCTGCTGAATGAGTCTGACGGCCAGACGCACGCGCGTCTCCCTCCCCCCTCTGCGGGGGAGGGTGGCCCCCGAAGGGGGTCGGGAGAGGGGAGCAACGGAGCAGGATAGGGCTGCGGCCTTCACGCTGCTCTGCTTCATTTGGAAGCCGGGTTCCCCTCTCCCGACCCCTGCTGACGCAGGGGCCACCCTCCCCCGCAAAGGGGAGAGGGGGATGCGCACGTGGCCGCAGTTCATCCCAAAACAGGCCCGGCGCAAAACCCAACAAAAAAGGGCGCCTCGCGGCGCCCTTCTCATCACATCGTTCCAGCTCACGCCTGCGGCTGAGGCTCCAAGCCGCCGTCGCTCTCCTTCGGGCGGCCGCGGCCGGCGGAGGGGACCGAGGAGCCCCGGGCCGGGGTCGGGGGCACGTCGCCGCCGTCGCGGATCGGGGGTTGGCCCTTCAGGAGGTTGCGGATCTCGTCGCCCGAGAGCGTCTCGTATTCGAGCAGCCCCTGGGCGAGAGCCTCCAGGTCGTCCTTGTGCTCGGCCAGGATGCGGCGGGCCTCCTCCAGGCCGGTCTCGACCAGGCGGCGGACCTCGGCGTCGATCTTCTGGGCGGTCGATTCCGAGACCGATTGCTGCCGGCCCATCGACATGCCGAGGAAGACCTCGTCGTTGTTCTCGCCGTAGGCCACGGTGCCGAGCTCAGGCGAGAAGCCCCAGCGGGTCACCATCATCTTGGCGAGCCGCGTCGCCTGCTCGATGTCCGACTGGGCGCCGGAGGTCACCTTGTCCCGGCCGAAGGTCATCTCCTCGGCGATGCGGCCGCCCATCATGATCGCCAGCCGCGAGGTCATCTGCTCGAAGCTCATGGAGAGCTTGTCGCGCTCGGGCAGCTGCATGACCATGCCGAGCGCCCGGCCGCGCGGGATGATCGTCGCCTTGTGCACCGGGTCGGTGGCCGGGACGTTGAACGCCACGATGGCGTGGCCGCCCTCGTGATAGGCGGTGAGCCGCTTCTCGTCCTCGGTCATCACCAGGGTGCGCCGCTCGGCACCCATCATGACCTTGTCCTTGGCGTCCTCGAACTCGTGCATCGTGACGATGCGCTTGCCGCGGCGGGCGGCGAGCAGCGCGGATTCGTTCACCAGGTTCATCAGGTCGGCGCCCGAGAAGCCGGGGGTGCCGCGGGCGATCACCTTGAGATCGACATCGGGCGCCAGCGGCACCTTGCGGACGTGGACCCGCAGGATGCGCTCGCGGCCGGTGACGTCCGGGTTCGGCACCATGATCTGGCGGTCGAACCGACCCGGACGCAGCAGTGCCGGGTCGAGCACGTCGGGGCGGTTGGTCGCCGCGATGATGATGACGCCCTCGTTGGCCTCGAACCCGTCCATCTCCACGAGGAGCTGGTTCAGGGTCTGCTCGCGCTCGTCGTTGCCGCCGCCGAGGCCGGCGCCGCGATGGCGGCCGACCGCGTCGATCTCGTCGATGAAGATGATGCAGGGCGCGTTCTTCTTGGCCTGCTCGAACATGTCGCGCACGCGGCTGGCGCCGACGCCGACGAACATCTCGACGAAGTCCGAGCCCGAGATGGTGAAGAACGGCACGTTGGCCTCGCCCGCGACCGCCCGGGCGATCAGGGTCTTACCGGTGCCGGGCGGGCCGACGAGCAGCACGCCGCGCGGGATCCGACCGCCGAGGCGCTGGAATTTCTGGGGGTCGCGGAGGAATTCCACGATCTCCTGGAGGTCTTCCTTGGCCTCCTCGACGCCGGCGACGTCATCGAACGACACGCGGCCATGGGCCTCGTTCAGGAGCTTCGCCTTCGACTTGCCAAAACCCATGGCCCGGCCGGCGCCGGACTGCATCTGGCGGCTCAGGAAGATCCAGGCGCCGATGAAGACGAGAATCGGCAGCCAGCTCACGAGCAGCTGGATGAACCACGGGGTGTTGTCGGACGGCGGACGGGCGGTGATCTGCACGCCCTTGCCCTGGAGCTTGGAGACCAGGCTCGGGTCGTTGGGGGCGTAGCTGGTGAAGTTGCCGCCGCCGACATAGGTGCCGGACACGTCCTGCCCGGAAATCACCACCGACTGGATCTTGCCGGAATCGGCGTCGTTGAGGAGCTGGCTGTAGGCGATCTCGCTGCCGCCGCCCCGGTGACCGGGGTTCTGGAACAGGGTGACGAGGGCCAGCACCAGCAGGAAGATGACGACCCACAAGGCAAAGTTGCGAAAATTCGGGTTCATCGATCGATCCTTGGTGCGTGCGGCCCCCTAGACGGACACGTCGCGCGGCTTTGCCGGTCCATCCGTGCACACCTCGCCAATGTAGGCGGGGGGGCCTTCCTTGCCAAGTAAGCCGGTCCCCCCTGCGGCGAGGGCAGCATCTATCCGTCAAACGGCGGTCTTGTGCCGGCGCAGCGGAGCCGGCGCCAGACTCACCGTGCCGGCGGAATCGGTTGCGACCAAAATCCCCGCCAGGGTCCGCCGGATCGGCTCCCGGCGGCGCAGGGCCGGCAGCACGGCCTCGAAGACAAGGGATTCCAGGCGCTCCAGACGGCGTGGCGCGGCACCCACCCGGGTCAGGGCCGCGTCGAGGCAACGCAGGGCAACGGCCTCCGGCAGGGCCGCCAGCACGGCGCCGTCGAGGTGCAGCGCCGCAGCGTCGGTATTCTTTGCCGGCAGCAAAACCGCCGCGAAGGCCTGCTCGGCCGCGACCCGGAGGGCGTCGTCGTCCCGGGTGGCCCGTTCGGCGAGGCGCGCGAGCCGCGCCGGGCTCAGGCCCTCCCGCTCCAGGGCGGCCCAGCTCGCGCGCAGGCGGCCCCGGGCGAAGCGCGGGTCGGCGTTGGCCGGGTCGCGGACATGCGGGATGCCCCGGGCCGCGCACCATGCCACCAGCATCGCCTTCGGCAGGGCCAGGAACGGCCGCCCGAGGGTGAGGCCGGGGGCGAGCGGGCGCTCGGCCCGCATGCCGGCGAGCCCGGCCGGTCCGCTGCCGGCGGCGAGCCGCATCAACACGGTCTCGGCCTGGTCGTCCTGCGTGTGGCCCGTGAGCACGAGGCCGGCGCCGATCGCCTCCGCATGCGCGGCCAGCAGCCGATAGCGGGCGGCCCGGGCCGCATCCTGCAGGCCGGTGCCGGGCTTCGGGCCCGCCCAGGTCAGGATCGCGTGCGGCAGGCCGAGCGCGCGGGCCGCCCGCCCGACGCCCTCGGCCTCCGGGCCGGAATCCGGGCGCAGGCCGTGATCGACGGTGGCGACCTGCGCGGACGCGCCGAGCGCTGCGGCGGCGTGCATCAGCGCGCTCGAATCGGGCCCGCCCGAGACGGCCAGCAACACGCCCCACTCGGACCGCCCGAGCCAGGGCCCGAGGGCATGGAGAACCGGATCGTCCGGCAGACCAGTCATGGATTCAAAAGGTCCGCGACCTTTTGCGGGTCCAGGGCAGAGCCCTGGTATCTCGGGGGCTCCGCCCCCGAACCCCGCCAAAGGGCACGCCCTTTGGGATCCCCGATCAGGCGGCGCAGCGGGCGCGCTTCTGCTCCCGGGCGACGCCCTGGCGGACGCCGGTGCCGGCATTGGGGAATTTCCGGTCCAGCTCGGCCAAGGTCGCGCAGGCCTGCTCGCGGGCCCCGAGGGCGTTGAGCGTGACGCCGAGCTTCAGCATCGCGTCCGGCGCCTGGGACGAGCGGGCATAGTCGGTGGAGACCTTCAGGAACTGCTCGGCCGCCTCGCGGTTGCGGCCGCGGGCCAGGTAGCTCTCGCCCAGCCAGTAGGTCGCGCCGGCGACCCGGTTGTCGCGGGGATGCGACTGGATGAACTGGCGCAGGCCCATCTCGGCCTGCTCGAACTGCTTGGAGCGGTAGAGCTCGACCGCCGCCTCGTAATCGGCGGCCGGGTCGCCGGTCCGGGTGGCGGCCACGCTCTCGGCCGGGCGGGGCGCCGGGACCGGGATCGCGCCGGTGCGGGCGGGCGGGCGCAGGTCCACGGGCTCGTCGTAGCCGGGGGCGGCACCCTCGGCATCCGGATCCTCGTCCTCGATCGCGGGCCGGGGCAGGGCCTGCGGCCGGACCGGGGCCGCCTCGGCGGCTTCCCGGGGCGGCAGGGGCGGGGAGGGCTGGGTGCTGCCGAGCGGCATCGGCGCCCCGGGGGCACCGGGGGTCTGGGACGGGTCGAAGGCATCGCCGCGCTTGCCGGGGCGACCGGAGCCGGGATTGCCGCCGTTGACCGCACCCGCCGGGGCCTGCGCCGGCGCCGCCGACGGAGCCGCCTTGCCGCCGCCGCCCTTGCCCTCGTTCAGGCGGAACTCGACATCCTCCTGGAACTTGCGCAGCTGCTCTTTCAGCTGGCGGTTCTCGTACTGGAGGGTCTCGATCTGCCCGGCCATGATCCGGGACTGGTTCTCGATGCGCCCCAGGCGCACCACCAGTTCCGAGGCGTCCTGCGCGGCGGCCGGATGGCCGAGGAGCAGGCCCCCGAGGATCGTGGTGAGCGCGAGGCGGGTGCGAAGGCGGGCGAGCATGATGCGGCTGCGGTCCGATGGAAGCGCGAGGCCCTATCAGATGCGCCGGTCCGCGGCAAAACTGCGGCGCGGAAAGGTCGAACCCGGGGCCGGCTCCCTCTTCGCAGAAACGCCTGCCGACTCTGCGAAGAATCGGCAGGCGGACGGGACCTGTTGGCCGTCTCTGCGAAGATTACGCCCCGGCGCCGCGGTCGAGCACGATCACCGCGCGGCGGTTCTGGGACCAGCACGAGATGTCGTTGCACACCGCCACCGGCCGCTCCTTGCCGTAGGAGACGGTGCGCATCCGGTTCGCGCCGATGCCTCGGGTGGCGAGGTAGTCGTTGACCGACTGGGCCCGGCGGGCGCCCAGGGAGAAGTTGTATTCGCGGGTGCCGCGCTCGTCGGCATGGCCCTCGATGATGAAGGTGTAGCGCGGGTAGCGCTGCAACCAGGCCGCCTGCTTGTCGAGGGTGGCGGTGGCGGTGGGGGTCAGGTCGGTGGAATCCGATTCGAAGAAGACCCGGTCGCCGATATTGACGACGAAGTCCTGCGCGCTGCCCGGGGTCGCGGCGCCGGCTCCGAACGCGGAGGCGTCGGCGAGATCCTTGTCGTTGCTGCAGGCGCCGAGCCCGAGGGCGGCGCAGACAGCGAGGCCGAGGGCGAGTGCGCGGAAACGCTGGGGCATGATCGTTCAACTCCTCGAGCGGTGCCGAAGGCCGGCTGCTGGTCTTCGAGGCGGGTCCGCGTAGTCCTGAGCGCCGGTGATAGGCGCGAATGGTTAAGCGACGGTTCCGTCCGGCGCCGCGGAGCGTCCTGCGAGCCCGCGCCGATCGGCGGCGTGCGCTGCCGCACGCCGAGGGATGCTGACGCGCCCGGATTGCGGCCGTGCCGGGGCAATCGCGCATGGGACCGTCTCGCGCAGCCATTTCCGCCCCGCCGGTTGCCGCGCTGCAACAGCGCCGGATACCGCTTTCGCGACGGCTTTTAAGAGATCCTCAACCGTGTGGGTTCTTGATTCGCGCAGTCGATCCCCGGACCCGCAGCATGCCTCCCGCCCAGTGCGTCCTCATCGTCGAGGATAGCTACCTGCTCCTCGAGATCATCGCGAGCCTGTGCGAGACCCAGGGCATCCGGGTGATCGAGGCCTCCACGGGCGAGGCGGCGCTGACGCTCCTGCGGACGCGCGGGGCCGAGATCGACTGGCTGTTCACCGACATCCACCTGCCCGGGCTGATCGACGGCTGGACCGTGGCGCACGCGTTCCGGGCGATCCATGCCGACCGGCCGGTGGTCTACACCTCGACCGATTCGAGCGGCGGACGGGGCGTCCCGGGCAGCCTGTTCCTGCGCAAGCCGTTCCAGGTGCAGGCGGTCAACCGGCTGGTCCGGATGATGGTCGAGGGCCTGAGCGACGCGCCTCTCTGCGCGGTGGGCTGAGCGGGCTCGGCTAGGGCATCATGCCGGCACGATGCCCTAGACTCCTGATTCACATCGTCTTTTTCCGAAAGCCGGCGGCCACCAGCCCTTTCAAGGTGTTTGCGACAGCGGACTGTCCCGCTTGCTCCACGACGCTTGGTTCTTGCAGAGCCCGGTCTGGAAACAACCCCGTCATCCCGGGGCCGCGAAGCGGAGCCCGGGATCCAGAAACACTCTGGTGTCAAGGACTTGCGCCGTCGGCGGCTCTGGAGCCCGGGCTCGCCTGCGGCGCCCCGGGATGACCGGGTGGAGGATGATGCCTCCGTGAAAATCCGGGTTTGGCGGAACAGGAGTATCTTCGCTTAAGCGATACCGCTTACACTTCCGTTCCGTCCCTGCCACGCTTCCCTTGGCGGGGATCGCGGGCCGGCCATCAGACGTGCGCTCCGATCCGAACTGTG
>NZ_JAKSYO010000076.1 GCF_022829635.1 Methylobacterium sp. E-066 | reverse complement strand
ACGTCCGTCGGCAGAACCGGCTCGATCACCGCCCACTCTGCATCCGTCAGGTCAAACCGCGCCATCCTCGGTCCTCCATTCGAAGAACCAACGACGCCCCGACCAAACCGTGCCACCCGTTATGGGTTCACGACCTAGTCCATGCGAAACACCCTCGTGTCGCCCGGTAACCAACTGCGCGCGATCGCGAAGCTTCGCGAGCATCCCGGCTGGATGGAGATAGGCCGTCTATCCGGGGACCTATCGGGCTCTTGCGCAGAACCGATCGAGGTGATCCTGGCACTCGCCTGCTTAGGTCGGATCGAGATCGATCTCAGCCATGGTTTCTCGCCCGACACGCAGGTGAGGCATCGATCCGCCCCGCAGCGAAGCCTGCCCATATCCACGGGGCTACCGGCCGTCCCGGCTTAGCAGCCGCGGCGAGATCGAGCCCAGGGCGCGGCAAAATAATCTAAGCCGCCTCAGACCTGAAAGCCGGGTTTGCCGGTCAGCGTCTTCGGTCGGCGCGATCCTTGAGATCCGACTGCTCCCCAGGGGGGAAAGCCCTGTCGGATCTACCCACGCAGGCAACTCGAAAACCAACTAAATGATTCATCCGGAGTCGAAATTCGCGTTTTGCGATTTTCAGGCCTTGTCGCCATGCTGGCCTCAACAGCCAAGCCCGGAGGCAATCATGTAGCTCAAAAAAAATGCGTGGCCGTTGGAAGCGGCCACGCACTCTTCGATCGACCAACGGTCAATCCGTCGTAAGCAAGCGGATTCTTGCCATGGACGCGCCCCGCCCGCAAGCGGGCGCCGCCATGCGCGCCGACGGTCGACACCTTTTCAACAGCCATTCTCAAAGGCCGGAGGACCCTCGTTCCCGGTCGACGGGATTGCTTTGCCGAGTCGACCCATGGACCTCGAAACCGCGCTCCTCGACCTACCGCCGTACCTACCCGTCTTCGAACCGGCGTACTGGAACGACCCGGAAGAAAGTCTTGCAACTCGACATGTCGCGCCGCGCTCGAAAGGTTCGGCCCGGGCGACTCTACCGATCACTTCCGGAGACGCTTACCGCATCATCAGTGTAGAGAGTGGCCTCGAATACAACTGGGCCGTTGTAATCGATGGATTGCTGCGACCAGAATATATGGTCGAACAGCCAGAATCGATCGTATAATATGATATCGACGGTATCGAACGTGAGCATACGTTTGATTTTTTTATAAGAATAATTACTGCTCGGCGCATCTACATACAGGTTAAGCCCCTCGTATTCGTCGAGCGTGGCTTCTGGGATTCGACGATGGGACTGATCGCGTCGCAATTGCGCGCGGATCAGGCGGACGAGGTGCTGCTGCTTACTGAGGTGGACCTCCCTCCCGACACGATCGCGAACGCGAAGCTGCTTCGCTACGTGCGCCGCTGTCCTCCGCTTGCGGCGGAAGACGTCGTTCTCGATCTGCTGGCAGCTGCCGGAGCAACGCGGACGATCGATGAACTCGTCGCCGCAAGCGGTCTCGGTGGCGCGGCCTTCGTCGCCGCCCTGCGCCTCATCGATCGTGGTTGGCTCGTCGTCTCCTGCGAGGGTCGTATCGGCTACGGCAGCCGCGTTTCTCTCGCCACCGGTCTGTCCGAACATCTGCAGGGGCTGAACTAATGGCCGCCCGCAATCCGCTCGCCGCGATCACGCCGATCGACGACGGTGCCCGTATCCACGCGTGGGGAGAGGTATGGAGGCTCGTCAAGACCACTGCACGAGGTCACAAATTAAAACAGGTCCACAATCCGGGCGCTACGGCATTCATCACGCATGTATAATTCAACGCGGAATCATTTAGGCCGACCTTTAAGTATGAAGCCGAATATTTTCGCCCGCGCTGTGTGGTGGAGCGTGCTCGTAGACATCCGCTTTCCATCTCGCACTTACCAAAGAAAGATCAAAACGATGTCGGATTCAAAATTGAATGCATCAAGGAGTACTATAAACTATATTATGAAAAAAGATATCGCGTACTGGTGATGGATACAAGCGTGCTGCGGAACTGATATCCATCGAGCTTGGTCTTCTGAAGAAGAAGCTCAATCGCGACGTCAACGATCCGACCCCGCCCCCGAAGAAACGTGGCTGCCGCAACAATGTCGATGCTGCTTTGAACGGCAGCGTTCTGCGGCGTTGGGTTGAGCGGCTTGAGCAAGCGGATTGGGATCTTACCGCGTTACGTGATGGCCGATACAAATCAGGAAATCGTGATTGCCGTTTCACTGATGAAACGAATAAAATTCTTGAGGAATATTCATTTGAATACTGTAAACCACATTGTCCGACAAGAGATATTGTTTATCAAGACTTCGTGATTGCATGCAACGCGCTTAACAATCGCCGTCGCAACGAGGGAAGTCGTCTCGAAGAAACGCCTTCCTTCTCTCGTTTCTGTCTGGAGGTCGCCAAGATCGACGGGCGGGAGGTCGATTTCGCGCGCCTTGGGCACGAGGCCGCACACCGCAAACGTAAGCTCATCGGCACAGGACAGGACGTCTACTACGCTCTCGAGCGGGTGGAAATGGATTATTATGAGGTCGATCTACACGTTCTCCTCGTGGATACTGAAGTTTGGAAGCATCTGTCGCCGAAACTTCGTAGTGGAATCGAGCGTAGTCGGTGGTATCTCTGCGTAGCGATCGACGTCGCATCTCGATGCATCCTCGACATGAGGCTGACGCGGAGTGAGAGCTCGCAAGGCGCGCTCGAGACGCTGCGCATGATTTTCTACGATAAGACTAGTATTGGTCGGGCGGCGGGCGCTCTCAGTCCCTGGGATCAGCATGGGTCGCCGATAAAGGTGGCGACCGATCAGGGGGCAGCCTTTGTCAATTCGTGGTTTCAGTTCCGCTCGGCCTCGTTGTTGGTCGACGTCTTCAACCCTCCTGCTGCCCAGCCGCAGCTCAGGGCCTTCATCGAGCGGTTTTTCAGAACCGTCCTTAAAGGATTGTTGAAGCGGTTCGAGGGGAATACGGGCGGAAGCATCAAGGCGCTTGGCGACTATCCGGCTCAGCTTCGGGCCGTGCTGACGATCGAGCAATTCTCGCAACTGCTGATCCGCTGGTGCGTCGACATCTATCACAACAAGAAGCACGCCGGCCTTGGTGGCGAGACACCGCGCGATGCATGGGTGCGGCTGACTAAGCTATTGCCGCCCATGCCCGCTCCGGATCCCAGCAGAATGCGGATCAGTTTCGGGATCGACGTGACGCGACCTACCCGGATGACGGGCATCCGCGTCCTGGGTTTGGACTACAGTTCCGAAGAACTGCAGGCTTGGTGCCGTCGCAAAGGCGATACCGAGGCGGAAGTGAAGCTCGACCCGTACAATCTGGGTGCGATCTCGGTCCGCCTGGATCCGGACAGCATCGAATGGAAGACGGTCCGGTGCAGGACGAAATTCATGGAAGGGCGGCGGCTGGACGATTGGATCCTGGCCGCGGGCGAGCTTTCCCGCATTTACGACAACGTCGCGCAGATGCGACTGCCGATCATCTTGAAGACGATCGAAGAGATCGAGATGACGCATCGCAACGCCGTCGAAATCGCGGAGATTGAGGGTGTTGAGTACGATTCTGATTTAATAAAGCACTACGAAGATAAACTTAGCATCGGTTTCTCAGTCCCTCCGACAGAAGAAGTCTCAGAATACGATGTTGCGACGCCGCAGATTTATCCGTCGCAGTCCTCCCCGACAGGGACGCTGCCAACGAGCTTCGCATTTTCGGTCAGGCGCAGTTTCGCCGTCGGAGCGTCTCGCGTCGTCGCCGGCTCCTCACCGTTACCGTCGGTCCGCTCGACATCGGCAGCTGCTGTTCCGGTCGCCGACCGGCCGGCCGTGTCTACCCCCAGCACCCCAAGCGTGCCGGATCGTTCGGCGGCGCCCGAGGCGGACGAGGCCAAGAGCGCGTCCGTTCCGGATGCAACTGAGCCCGCCGGCCACCGCCGGAGGCGAACCGCCGTGAAACTGGAGAGATGAAGTGAGTAGCGACGTTGCTCTTCCCCCGAATGAGCCGGCTCGCCAGCCGGCGTATTCAATCTCTATCAAGAGGTTGTTGCGCGGCGTGCGCCGGATGTTCCTGCCCTCCCCCGGGTATGAACTGCTCGCCATCCAATTTGACCGGTTGCTCGACGTCGTGGGACTGGTGCCCGGTCCAACTATCGAGGTACCGTTGAAGATTGCCGACGCCCGCCACGTCGAAAGCGGTCGGGTCGCGGACGACGACTTCGATCTCGAAGTAGACGACGCTGATGCGGATGAGGAGGCCGACAAGCCCGAGGGGAGGATTCTGGTCCTGACCGGGGAGACCGGTGCCGGCAAGTCCCGTTCTCTCAAGAGATTGTTCAGGGAGCGCCGCGAGCACGTGGAACAGGTGCTCGTATCGATCGTCGCGCCTTCGCCGTGCACCTTGATGCAACTCGGCCGCAAGCTGCTTCCGGAACTCGGCTACCCCATCCAGCGCGACAGGAAGGAGCATTTGATCTGGGAGGACGTCAGACGCCGCATCGATGAGCGGGGCATACGGATCGTCCATATCGACGAAATGCAGCACGTCACTCAAACGGCGAACTCCGACCAGAAGAGGCGCGTCCTCAACACCATCAAAAGCCTGATCCAGGACCGCGACAAACCGATGCTGCTCATTCTGTCGGGAACTTGCGAACTCGCGGACTTTCTCCGCACCGACGGTCAGGTGTACCGGCGCTGCAAGTTCGTGGAGTTCAAGCGGCTGACGATCCCAGGTGATGTCGACTTGATCGCGGACACCCTGGAGGATCTGATCGAGGGCACCTTTCTCAAGCTCGATCATACGATCGTCGAGGATCTGGCCGCTCGCCTGATCCACGCCGCCAACTACGCGCTCGGCCTGGCGATGGAGATCGCCTGCGACGCGATCGAAGAGGCGTTCCTCGAAGGCGATGGCAAGCTTCGTCCGAGCCATTTTGCCGAGGTCTACCGGTCTCGAAGCGGGTGCCCGACTTCCTCGAACCCCTTTCTCGCGGTTGGGTGGCGGGAAACGGATCCACAACAGGTTCTGGATCGCCCACGCGCAGATGTCGAGCCGACGAAGCCGAAAGCTTCGAAAGCCCAGGCGCCGGCCGTCCGCAAGCCGAAGAAGCCGGGCAAGTCGAAATGAACGGCAGGCGTCTGCATCCCACGCTGCCGCATCTGGCGGGGGAGGCTCCGACCTCCCTCGCCTCGCGGCTGGCGCAGCTACATCTGACCAACAATGCCAGCGCGAGGTCCTTCTGTGCCGACATGGGGATCGATTTCAGACGTGTCGTCGACGGACAGCCGGATGCCTTGACGGCGCTCGCAGATCTGGCGGGTGCAGATCCGGCCACGCTCGCCGCCGAAGCGTTTCGTCGCGTGCCCGAGGGACATCTCTTTCGAGGCGAACGCCTCCCGAAGAGCAGTCTCCTCAGGACGTCTCTGCGCTTCTGCCCCGCATGTCTCCTCGACGATTGCTCCGGCGCATCGAAGCCCGAGGTGATGGCCTATGGCCGGACGGTCTGGTCGATAGCCGCGATCCGCACCTGCCTGTGTTTCGGCGTGCAACTTTGACCCCGTGAGGCGGGGGATCGGCGTCCAATTCTGACCCCCTAACCTCGTTCTCGCAGACTGCCCTCCGGTACGGCCGGAAGGGTGGTGTAGGGGGATGAAGGGCGTGGACACGATTGCG
>NZ_JAKSYO010000071.1 GCF_022829635.1 Methylobacterium sp. E-066 | reverse complement strand
GTTCGCATCTCAAAGTACTTATCGCATGCCTGCTAGGTTCGTGTCGGTTTGGTGGCTGATGGGGCTGGATCGGCGCGGCTATCCGTCCGAAGTGTTCGATGAAGAATGGGCGCTGGTTGCGCCGTAACTGGCGCTGGTGCGGGAGAGTTCGGGCCAGCGGTACCACGAACTGCGGGAGGGTGTCAACGGCTTGCGGGTCATCCTGAAGACGGGGGGCCCGTGGCGGGTCATGCCGCAAGACCTGCCGCCGTGGGCGGCGGTGTACCAGCAGACGCAGCGCTGGCTGGCTGCGGAGTGCTTCACCGATGTGGCCGGGGATCTACGGGCGGTTCTCCGGATGGCAGGGGATCGCAAGCCGGAGCCGTCGGCGGTGATCCTGGACAGCCGGACGCTGCGGTCCTCGCCCGAGAGCGGCGAGCGGGCGGGCTACGACGGGGCCAAGCGCAAGCGCGGTTCGAAGGTGCATCTGGCGGTAGACACGCCAGGCCACGTGGTGGCGCTGCATGTCACCCCGGCCGATGCCGACGATCGCGGCGAGGTCGATCGCCTGACCGGCGCGGTGCAAGCGGAGACGGACGGAAGCGTCAAGACGGGCTTCGTCGATCAGGGCTACACCGGCGCGCGGGCGGCGGACGCGGCCCAGGCGCACGGTATCGCCCTGGAGGTGGTCAAGGCGCCCGAGGCCAAACGCGGGTTTGTCCTGCTGCCGCGTCGCTGGGTGGTGGATCCTTCGACAAGCTCAGGATGAGGGGTCCTTCGCCTGGGCGACGCGCTGTTGGCGCCTGGTCAAGGATTACGAGCGTTATGCCAGCACGCTGGCAGGACTTCACAGGGTCGCCTTCGTCTGTCTCATGCTGAAACAGGCCGAACGATTGATGACAGGTTACAGGTTCATAACACGCTCTAGGAGCCTGTCCCAGAGCCGTGAGCTTCTCGGCGAGCCGACGCTGGATGGGTAGCGTGTCGAGATGCGCAGGTTCCTCGTGGACGGGCGTCCGACGTTCTGCCTCGCCGAGAAGGAGCTGCCGCGGTTCAGGCAGACCGTCCGCGAACTCTACAATGCGCGGATCGCCGAACGGGTCTGCGGCTTCGGACGCTGAGATCTCCGCATCGCCTCCTTCAGGTCAACTTGCTCCATGAGCGTCGCGGAAGGAGAGACCGCCAGCGCGCTGCCCCGTCAAACGGGTATCACGCGCTTATGGGGTGAGCCCCCTCGAGCTTGACGCGCTTATTGGGTTGAACGGCACATCCTTATGCGGTGCGGGCCGGTCGAACATCAAAGACTTAGCGGCCCGTCAACGCGCCCTTATGGGGTGCACGACACGAGTAAGATGTCGCTGAGCGTGTCGATATGAGCCTTCCTGCCGAACAGCAGGTCGCCCACCTCGAAGAACGGGCCGCGCGGTCGGATGTGCAATCCGCCATCGCACGCGTGCGGAACGCTCCGGATGTGCCTCCCGAGGACGGCGACGACATGCCGGACGCGGGTCGGACCAGAGGAATGGATCGGTAGCCGACGGAACGGCCCCTCAATTCGCGACCGCGTCCGCCCGTCACGCGCGCAACAGCGGTGAGGG
The DNA here is from genome assembly GCF_022829635.1 of Methylobacterium sp. E-066. Classification (GTDB taxonomy): domain Bacteria; phylum Pseudomonadota; class Alphaproteobacteria; order Rhizobiales; family Beijerinckiaceae; genus Methylobacterium. Next base: position 5,843 of record NZ_JAKSYO010000071.1, on the reverse strand, counting down.
ACGCGGCGTAGACGACGGATATCCAAGCTCTTCCCTCATCCTGAGGTGCCCGGCGATCGAAGATCGCTGGGCCTCGAAGGAGCCCTCCAGGAATCGCGCGGCTGGCTGGAAGGCTCCTTCGAGGGCTTCGCTCCGCTACGCCACCTCAGGATGAGGTCGCAAATGGGAACACCCGCCAAAAGGCCTCAGAGGCATACCCGGCAGCAGCCCGATCCGGAGCAGCGGCACGGCCTCATTCACCAAGCCGGCCCCCGGCGGGGCGGCTCGTTGTACATCGGGACGTTGTGGTTGCGGGGCAGGTAGCCCCGGACGATCACGGGCGGCGGCACGGCCGACGCTTCGGGTCGCGCGCGGACGACGCGCCGGAGGCGGGGCGGATTGAAGCCGCGATCCTCGGGCCAGGCGGAGACCGGGGCCGGGACGAGAGCGGCTAGCAGCACGACCCAGGCGAGCGTCGGCGGTCGGGCGGGGCGGCGCTGGGTCATGGTCGGTATCCGGCCGGCATCGGGACGATCAGAACTTGAGGGCGGCGCCGCCGCGGATCGTGTTCAGCTCGGCACGGTGACCGTTGAAGCTCTGGAACAGCACGTACTGATACTCGCCCCGCAGCAGGATGTTGGGCGTGATCGCGTATTCGAGGCCGAACCCGAGGGCGACGCCGCCGATCGTCTTGGTCTTGGCGTTCGCGACGAGCGAAGTCGGGCCGTATGGAATCGTCTGGACGCCCTGTCCGGCCGGCGTCGACCGGTTGAGCGGGAAGTTCGGGTTGAAGCTGGCATAGCCGTGATTGTAGACGGCGGCCGGCAGGCCCGTGGTCTGGGCCTGGTTCGCCGCATAGGTTGTGGCGCTGTAGCCGTAATTCTGGACCGCGACGGTGTCGTTGATCGTCACCCGCCCGACCGCGAGGCCGCCCGTGACATAGGGGAGCAGGTTGCCGAAGGCGTAGCCCGCCCGGCCGCGGATGCTGCCGTAATCGTCGATCCGCGTGTTCGACGAGCCGGAGAGATTGACCGACTCGGCATTGCCTCCAGCCGTCGTCATGATCCGACCGATGCCGTTGGTCGACCAGCTGTTCAGATCCGCGTGCGTGTAGTCGGCCTCGATACCGAGAACGATGTCGTCGAACTGGACGTTGTAGCCCGCAAACGCGCCGAAGCTCGCGCTCTTCACGCGGGTTCCCGGCAGTGACAGAATCTTCGAGACGCCGAACTCGCTCTCGATATCGCGGTAGCTGAAGTACTGCGCGAGGGTCGATTGCAGGGCGTTGCGCTGCGCCAGACCGCCCGACGTATACCCGCCATGGCCGCCGACATACACGCCGCTCCAGTCCACCACCGGGGCCGGGACCGGGTCGTAATCGGCGCCGCGCAGGTAATCGTAATCCAGGTCGGCGGCCCGGGCTGTGCTTGCGCCGCAGAGGCCGAGGATCGCCAGCAGCGGCAAGGTGACGGTACGCATCGGGATCGTCCTGGGACTGCGAGACGGACGGCGGCTCGGGCCTCGATGCAGTGATAGATGGGTAACCTTAAGCGTCCGTTATTTTGGGGTCCTTTCCGATATCCCGATCCGATCATCGCGGCCTGGTAAGAACTATCCGGCGGCCCAATTCTGCTCTGTGCATCCACCGAGCCCCGGCGCAGAACGAAAAAAAACGGCGCGGAGGGGATCCGCGCCGTCTGCCGTCAGAGTCGTTGGGAAAAAATCAGTACTTGCGCACCAGCGGGCCGGGGATCGGCTCGGGCATCAGCGGCGGCAGCGGCGCCGCGACCAGGCCGCCGAGGTAGTAGCGCAGGCCGATCTTCACGTCGTGCGCCTCGATGTCCTTCACCTTGATCGCCTGCAGGCTGCCGGTGCAGCACGGCACGAAGCCCGGGCCGGTCTCGGCCTTGCCGAGGTTGAGGTAGCGGTAGGCCAGTTCGATCTTCAGGGCATCGCTCACGTCGTAGGCGAGACCGGCATGCAGGGCCCAGGCGAAGCTGCCGCTGGTCTTGCTCTTGTAGAACTTGCTGCCGCTGTTGGTGTTGTACACCGGGTTGCCGTTGCTGTCGTAGACCGGCGCGTAGTTGTAGTACGCCTGCCCGCACTTGCAGTCGTAGATCGGGTTGCCGTAATCGTAGGCGTAGCTCGGGCTGGTGAACTGCTGGTTGGTCGAGTAGCCCGAGATGTGGTTGAAGGCGTAGCCGACGCCGCCGCCGATGAACGGCGTGATGCCGTACCAGGTGCCGAGGTCGAAATACGCGTTGGCCAGGACCACCGCGGAATCGAAGTTGCTGGTCGACTTGTTGACCCCGTAGGAGCCGAGGCCGTTGTCGAACTCGGGGCCCTTGTAATACTCGCTGCCGCGCAGGCCGGTGGAGTAGCGGTACTCGCCGGTCACGTCGCCGCGCAGGAACGGGGTGAACTGGTAGCCGACGCCGACGCCCGCGAAGCCGCCGCCGCCGATCTCGTTGCCGAACGCGCGGTTGGCCTCCGGGTAGCCGGTGTAATCGTAGGCCTCGGTGTATTTCGGCCGGGTGTAGACGCTGGCGCCGACATCGCCGCGCAGGTACCAGCCGCCGCCGACCTCGATCGGGGGCGGGGGGGGCGGCGGCGGAGGCGGGGGCAGCAGGTCCGCGGCAGCGGCCAGGCAGGGCGCGCCGACGCTCGCCGCGAGCGTCAGGCTGCGCACCAAAGCGTTCAGCTTGGAGCGGGCCATAAGGATTCCTTCACTGGACTCATGTGCCGGACGCTTGGCAAGCCGGCTCGGATGACGTGGTGAAGGATGGATCGAACCTCTTAAATCCGGCTTAACGTTAAATGTTAGCCTTGCGGGCTGCTACAGCCTGCAAAACCGCAGCTCACCGAAGGATTTGCTAGTCTTGGCCGCACCGCTCGGTACGATCACGAACACATCCGCCCGTGGGCCGGGCTGAGCGGTGCTGCCCGAGGACGTGCGCATCCTGGCGCTGATGCTGCCGGAGACGGTGGCGGGCGCCCATCGCGGCAACCCGGATTTCCGCGTCGGCGGCCGGGTGTTCGCGACCCTGTGGGTCGAGGAGGCCCGGGTGGTGCTGCGCCTCGCCCCCGCCGACCAGGCGGAGCTGTGCGAGGCCGAGCCGGACCTGTTCACGCCGCTCGACGGCGCCTGGGGCCGGCGCGGCTGGACCAATCTCGACCTCGATCTCTGCGAGGAGGAGGCCCTGCGCGCCGCCCTGCTGGCGGCTTGGCGGACCACCGCACCGGCCGTGCTGCGCGCCGCCTACGCGTGAAGCACCGAGCCCTCAGGGGCTCCGCCCCCGAACCCCGCCAAAGGGCCGCAGGCCCTTTGGGATCCCGGATCTTAGGCCGCGACCTTGGTGACGGCCTCGACCACCTCGTCGACCACCTCGTTGACCAGGCTGCGGTCGTCGCCCTCGGCCATCACGCGGATCACCGGCTCGGTGCCGGAGGGGCGGATCACCAGGCGGCCGCCATTGCCCAGGCGGGCGCGGGCCTGGGCGATCGCGCTGACCACGCTGTCCTGGCTGAGCGGCTGACCGGTCCGGTAGCGGACGTTCTTGAGGATCTGCGGCAGCGGATCGAAGCAGTGGCAGACCTCGCTCACCGGCCGGCCCTGGCGCTGCACCACGCTCAGAAGCTGGAGCGCCGCCACCAGGCCGTCGCCCGTGGTGGTGTAGTCCGACATGATGATGTGGCCGGATTGCTCGCCGCCGAGATTGTAGCCGTGCTCGCGCATGTGCTCGAGGACGTAGCGGTCGCCCACCGCGGTGCGGGCCAGGGTCAGGCCGAGGCCGCCGAGAAAGCGCTCCAGGCCGAGATTGGACATGATCGTCGCCACCAGCCCCGGCTGGGTGAGCCGCTCGTCCTCCTGCCAGGAGCGCGCGACCACCGCCATCAGCTGGTCGCCGTCGACCACGTGGCCCTTCTCGTCGACGATCAGCACCCGGTCGGCGTCGCCGTCCAGCGCGATGCCGATATCGGCGCGGCGCTCGCGAACCTTGGCGACCAGGGCCGCCGGGGCGGTGGAGCCGACATCCCGGTTGATGTTGAACCCGTCCGGCTCGGTGCCGATGGCGATCACCTCGGCGCCGAGTTCCCACAGGGTCTCGGGGGCGACCCGGTAGGCGGCGCCGTTGGCGCAATCGACCACCACCCGCAGGCCGTCGAGGGTCACGTGCCGAGGGAGGGTGCGCTTGGCGAACTCGATGTAGCGGGCATGCACGCTCTCGATCCGCTTGGCCCGGCCGAGATCGGCGGAGCCCGCCAGCCGCGTGTGCAGCTCGGCGTCGATCAGCTCCTCGATCTCGCCCTCGATCGTGTCGTTGAGCTTGAACCCGTCGGGGCCGAACAGCTTGATGCCGTTATCCTCGAAGGCGTTGTGCGAGGCCGAGATCATCACGCCGATATCGGCCCGCATCGAGCGGGTCAGCATCGCCACCGCGGGGGTCGGCACCGGGCCAAGCTGGAGCACGTCCATGCCCACCGAGGTGAAGCCGGCGATCAGCGCGGTCTCGATCATGTAGCCGGACAGGCGGGTATCCTTGCCGATCACCACCCGGTGGCGGTGATCGCCGCGCTGGAACACCAGGCCCGCCGCCTGCCCGACCTTGAGGGCGAGTTCCGGGGTAATCACCCCGTTGGCCCGGCCCCGGATGCCGTCGGTTCCGAAATACTTGCGCGCCATCAGAATCTCCGGTGCCGGACCGCTCGCCCGGCCAACGCGCCGATAGCGTAGCCCGACAGACCTTAGCAGATTGGATTGCCCCGGGTGCTCCGCGACAAAGACGGTCGAAATGGGGCGTGGCCCTACAGCACCCGCGGGAGCGCCGCCGCCAGCAGCGTGACGCCGGAGATTGTCAGGAGGCCGAGCACCACCCGGCGGAAGGCGGTCTCGCTCAAGCCGACATAGACCCGGGTGCCCAGAAAGACCGGGATCAGCATGGCGGGCAGCACCACGGCCAGCATCGGCAGGGCTGCGCGGGTGACGAGGCCGGAGCCGAGATAGACCAGCATGGTCACGGCCAGCATCGCCAGGTTGAAGTTCTGGATGATCGTGCGCTGCACGTCGCGCTCGTAGCCGCGCAGCACGCACCACAGGGTCGGCAGCGTACCGGTGAAGCCGCCGAGCCCGCCGAGCAGGCCGCCGCTCAGGCCGACGGCGGCATCCGCCAGCCGCCCGCCCGTGGTGATCCGCGGCAGGTCCTTGGCCAGCAGCATCGCCGGGCACCAGACCACCAGCAGGCTGCCGAGCACCAGCTTGAACCAGTCGGCATCGAGGTGGGGCAGCAGCATCACCCCGAGCGGGACCCCGGCCAGCCCGCCCAGCAGGAACGGCGCGAGGCGAGCCCGGTCGAAGCCGCGTCGCACCGTGACGGCGGCGACGATCTGGCCGGTCAGGGATCCGGCGACCGCCAGGATCGCGGCCAGCTGCGGATCGATCACCCAGGCCCAGAACGACAGGGCCACGAGCCCGAAGGCAAAGCCCGACAGCCCCTGCACGAACCCGGCGACCGCGGCCCCGAGGCCGACGACGAGATAGACGGACAACGCCATGGGGTACGCGGCTCAGACAGATCCCCTCCGGTCTTTCCGATTCGCCGCCGAGAGCCGAGCCTCCGGCCGAGCTTGCGGCGGGTGTTCGCGGACAGGCGGGGCGGATTGTCATGGGGGGCGAGGCAGGACGCGCCCACCCTCCCCCTCTGCCTATCGGATTTACACATCCTCGGATGTGGCGCGGGTCCCCTCTCCCGTGCGGGAGAGGGACAGGGTGAGGGATGCGCGTTTTCCGGAAAGACCTGGTCCCTCACCCCAACCCTCTCCCGCACGGGAGAGGGGGCGCGTGGCGGCTTTCGCAAGCCGATGTG